>JAIERW010000010.1 GCA_019746485.1 Candidatus Babeliales bacterium
ATTGGAGGCCTTTATTCTATTTTAATAGAATTCAAAAATTCAAGATTTTAGTCTCATATGTATCTGAACCCAGTCAACGCCTCATCAATCATTTATTGCGGTTTTTACAGCATTTTTTTAAATTATTTTCATTTTTATCAGTCCTTGTTTTTTTTAAACAATGCTTTTTCTTATAAAAATCTGGTATATTTTCTGGCATAGAGTTATACCTTAAAAAGATAGTGAGTGAAGACCTTAGCAAAGAAAGATACCTGTATGATCATCAAAAAGCTTGGATACTTGATAAGTTTAGTGGGTGGCCTGTGCTTGTTCTCATCGTGCATTAAGTATCACAAAGTCATTAAAAGTGAATTCCCTCAAGGCAACGAGAATCAAGATTGCCGCGAAATAACTCACAACAACGTACGCTCACAAAAAATTTATAACGAATTCAAAACAGAAGCACTGTTTGACGTCTTGCTGCTGTCTGACCAAACGCGCACTGCGTATGTCAAAAACTTTGCCCAACGTCGCGGAAAAAATCAAGAAGGTTATCAACAATTACTTGACCGCGAATTCGAAGAAAATAAACACTGGGTCTCATTCTATGTATTGGCCGAAATTCGTGATAACAGCAACCCTTCTTTGAACGAAGAAAACTCGTACTGGACTCTCTCACTCCAAACACCAAGCGGCAACCGCATTGAGCCGACAAGCATTGAAGAAGTAGATATCGAACCAGAGTACCAAACATTCTTTAACCATCGATTTACCGCACACAAAACTGTGTATTTGGTCAAGTTTCCGCAACAAGATCTTGATAACAAAAACTTAATCAATCCAAACGATCCGATAACTTTGGTTATTGCATCGCCAACAAAAGAACTTCCTTTGGTTTGGGACCGTAAAGATTATAAAAAACATGCGGAGTTATTGAGTGATAAAGATTTCTATTGGTGCTGATCATCGCGGATTTGCACTTAAAAAACATCTGATCAACCATTTTCAAGAGTACGCCTGGTCAGACCAAGGCACTCACACCGACGAACGGACCGACTATCCGTTGTACGCCAAACGAGTATGCCAAGAAATTTTGTCAGGCCAAGCAGACGTAGGGATTGTGCTGTGTGGCTCTGGCGTGGGCATGGCAATAGCAGCCAACCGCTTTAAAGGTATTTATGCCGCACTGTGCTGGAACGAAGAGGTAGCACGCATGGCCCGCAGCGATGATGGGGCCAATGTACTGGTGCTAGCAGCAGATTTTACCACACCCGAACAAGCAGTTGCTCTTGTTAAAGCCTGGCTGAGCGCAGAGTTTAAAGGCGAGCAATATCAAAAGCGACTTGAAATGCTCGACAATTTTTAAAAAGCTTTCATAAAAAAAGGCCCCATGCTTTGCCGCGTGAGGCCTTTTTTATTATTCAGATTTATTTGAGAAGATTTAGTTAGCGCAGACAGGAAGGCCTGCTTTTTCTGCCCAGTAAGCATCTTCTACGCACATTGCTTGTTTTACTTGTTGTTCTGTTGTCGATTGCTGACATGGCATTTGTTGGTCTTGCGCACGAACTACATATTCATTTGGTGCAAGATGAACTTCTCGTTTTGATTTCAAATATTTGTTAGTACAAACATCCTCGTCCCACCATGACATGGCACCATCACACATCTGAAGTCCTGCATCGCGTGCAACAGATCCTGGCCATGTTAAAACGTTCTTGAGAACTTCAAATTCTACAAGTAACTTTACGCCACCAGCAAGAGCAAATGCTGCAATAAGAGCACCACCCGTATAAATAAATGCTGTTCGGCTCAAATCAACACCCTTGAGTAGGGTATCTTTTGCCATTTTCAACGCAGCATCTTGAATGCTTGCTGATTTCTTGTCATCTTTCTTTTCTTCTTTTTTAGGAGCAAGCTTTTCCAAAAGCGCTTTTTGCTCTTGCAAATACTTCAATTGCTCCAACATAACTATTTGTTGCATGCGCTTTTCGTTAAGCTTTTGCTCTTGCAACAAAGCTGCTTGCATGTTCTTTTCTGATGAAGGTTGTTCATCTTCAGGCATAGAAACAACAGGAAATACCGTTGGACCAACTTCATTGTTACTCAAAAGACTGAGTGAGTATGTTCCGCTTAAAAGCGCAACAAATAAGAACGTCATACTTTTTTTCATAGCAGGCTCCCCCCTTGCTAAAAAGTTGCTAAAACTCTGACAGATTCACTATCTATCATGTGTTAAGTTTATCAGAGGGGGCATATTTTTCAAACGCCTTAAAAGAGGGTAAATAAGCAAAAAGGAGCGACTTGATCGCTCCTTTTTGCTTATTTGAAATTTATTTCTTGAGTATTGAGAATTACCCTCTGCGAGGAACATAAATACGGTGATAGATATGGTAGATCATAACTGCTATCATTATTGGAAGGAAAAGACCTTCTACTACAATCCCTACACTCGTTGATACAGGCAAACTTTGACAAATAAAGCGATTAGTTTCAGATCCTGCAAACCAACATGGCAGATCTATCGCTGTTAACGTATCTCGCGGATCGTAACCTAAAATACACTCATTCAAGAGATAACCACCACCAACAAGCCCCTGATTGGCAAGATAGCTAACAAGGTCAATGCCTCTACTACCAAACCACTTTATAACGGGAACGGTGTTCTTTCTAAAGATCAAAAACAATGTTGCAAGTACGGCCATAACAGCTTTTTTGTGTTCTGCAGTAAACTGACGAACTCGTGCTATTCTACCTGTGGCAGCCAAAGCTGGTTGATCTTGGTTCAGCTCTTGATCGTGCACCGGTTGATCGTGCTCTTGGTCTTGAACCTGTTGAGGCAACTGAGGCAAATCTCTCAACCAATCTTGAATGCTCGTAAGATCAAGACCACCTACGATTCTTACCGGCGGCGTTTGGCCGTCCTGGCCCTGCTCATTATTAGCAGCGGAAAAAACTAAATTTTGATTACTAAAAGCGGCAAAAAGCGCTAAAAGCATTATATTTCTTATACGTTTCATAAAACCTCCTAAAAACAACTCGATGAGCGCCTAACTGGTGGCACTTCTCAAAAGTATTGATCTTTACTACCCTCTTCAGGTACTTATTGAATTTAAAGAATAACCTCCATTATTACTTAAAATTACAACTATGAAATTATATTAACATAGAGCATAGACATTGTCAAAAGGCAAAAACGCCCAAAAACGTTAAAAAGTCACTATTTTGAAATAACAGGGGAATATATGAATTTTAAACAATTAGATCAACTAAGTGTGGCCCAAAAGCGTGTTTTCTTACGAGCAGACCTCAATGTTCCTTTGCACAATAAGACCATTGTCAACGACTACCGGCTTACCGCTCTGCTTCCAACAATCGATTATTTACTTGAAAACGACGCCAAAATAGTCTTGGCTACCCATTTGGGCAACCCAGAATCTTTGAGCCGCAGCAACTATTTTGACGAAAACCTTTCAACCGCCCTGCTGGTAGACTGGTTTAAAGAACGCGGTTACCACATAATCTACGAAATTGACTTATTAAAAGCAGAAGCAAAAAGTCATGCGGACCGCCATGCCATACTTTTAATTGAAAACCTACGCTTCTTTCATGGCGAAAAAGAACCCAAGTCTGCCTTAGTTTTTGCAGACCTGCTCAAAAACTTAGCCGACTGTTACGTGAACGACGCCTTTGCGCTCATGCACCGGCACGATACCTCAACCACCCTTTTGGCACAGCAATTTGCACCCGACAATCGCTCGATAGGGCTTTTGGCCCAAAAAGAGCTTACCATGCTGACCAAAATTAAAGAAAAGCCGCAACAGCCGTATGTTATGGTTCTTGGTGGTAATAAAGTAAAAGACAAAATCGATTTGTTAAAAAATATTTTAAAGCGACCACGCTACGCAATGCCACAATCATTTTTGATTGGCGGGGCTATGGCGCATGCTTTTTTACACGCACAAGGCTATCACATTGGACAAAGCGTAGTTGATGGAAGTGCAGTTGATTTTGCTCGAGATTTTTTACACAAAGCTGATGAATTGCAGTTGAGCATCAACTTACCACACGACGCTTTGGTAACATTTGGCGACGCATATCCCATGGAATATTGTAATATCGACGCCATTCCAACAAATGGCACTATCGTTGATATTGGACCAGGAACCGTAGAAATGTTTGCACAAGACATTGCCAAGGCAAAAACAATCTTTGCCAACGGCACCATGGGCATTTATGAAAATCCAGTTTATGCACAAGGCACCACTCAAATACTCCAAGCTATTGCTGCCAGTGATGCGCTCAGCATAATTGGCGGCGGCGACGCAGTTGCTGCAACTTTTGCGTGCGCATTACAAGATTCAATTGGTTTTCTCTCAACAGGTGGCGGAGCAACGCTTGCATTTTTAGCAACCGACTTTGCAGAACAATCGCTACCGGGGCTCAAAGCACTGCTTTAGCCAAGCATCGCTTGTGTAACTTGCTTAAACGCGGCATCGCCAATTTTTTTAGAAAAATGCGTTACCGTCCATTCTGGCAATGCCTGCTCAAGCTGCACTACAAGATAACTGTTATAGCCACTGGTAAAACCAACATCACCAAGCGTGTGCACAATGCCCTGCCACTGACGAACATAACCTTTGTTTTCAATAAGTTTGTCCAGCATAGAACTTTTAAAATTAATCGCAGGATCTTCGTCATTAAAATGCTGATGACTACTGATAATTGCGGCAATATTAATACCAGGACCTTCAGATAAATCCTGTAAAAAATACTCCGTAATTGCCTTACCAAAATAGAAACTTTTATGTTTAAGCGAGGCCGCAAAGCCACAATCTTGATCTTCTGGCAAAAAGTTATTCCACTGCATCCCAAGCTTACTCATAATGAGCGCTTCAGGGCTATCAAATTCTATTAAGCCCTTTTTTGTATACGTTTCTGACAAGCTCTTGAGTGGCGTTTGTTTTAAATAAGAAAAAACTTCTTTAATTTTTTTGTGAAGATGGCTCAACGATTTATCGGTCAAAATTTTTTGTAGCGCATTGTAACGATTAATGTTTTCAATTAATTCAAAACGCACATCACGCGTCACTAAAAGCTGTTGTGGATTAAAGCCAATCTCAATGCCACCATGTGAAAACTTAATAAAATTGGTAACGTTGGTTTTTTCATCAGCACAACCAACATAATAAGTAAGCGGCACATAATCGTACCAGTACAACAAGTCTGGATAGTAATAAATATCAAACTTTTCAGCAAATTCTTCAATTAAAGAATAACGCTCTCCCAAATCTTGCTGACCAATTGTGGCGTGCTGCTCATATAAAGCTTTATTGGCAATCGCATACTCATGATTACCACGAGTCAAAAAAACTTTGCCAAAATTAACGCGATGAAGATAAAAAAGAAGCCGCACAACTTCAACACTGTGCGGCATATAATTACTATAATCACCAAGAAACATGATCACAAAATCTTGTGCAACAATGCGAAACTCTTCATCAAGATAACCTTGCCGTTGCAAATCTTGCAAAATAACTACTAATGATTCAAGATCACCATGCACATCGCCAATCACGGTAATGCGCGTACCAGGTTCAAAAACTTGCTTAACTACAAAAGGCGCAAAAATCTTATGCGCTTTTGCTTCTTCCAAGATTTTAAAATCACCAATCTCGCCATCTAAAAAGTCTTCACCTGGCATGTTGTCATAAAGCCAATTGCCCGCTTTTAAGCGCAATGCCGACTGCCGCACAAATGTTTTGGCAGCCTCATCAAAATCCTCGTACGTTATCGCACGCAATTTTTTCAACGCATTACTTTTGCTCTTTCTAACGATATTTGGTAATGACCAATCACTCATTAGTTATCCTAAAAAAAGATTATTCAGACTGCTGGGCATTAAGCGCATCTGCTTTTGCACAAAGATCATGCACGGTTAAATCACCCTGCTGCTGACCATCTGCCAAGCGCAGCGTCACCGTTTGTTGCTCTTGCTCTTTCTTGCCAAGTACCAACATCCACGGCACTTTGTCCATTTGTGCACGTCGAATTTGCGCTGATATTTTATCGCCCGAAGTATCAATTTCAACACGCAAACCATGCGCCGTTAATTGGTCGGACAAGCTTGTTGCGTAAGCACTTTGATGATCGGTAATCATTAAAATACGTGCTTGAACCGGCGCAATCCAAAATGGCAAACGCCCTTTGCTGTGCTCCAGCACCATTCCTAAAAAGCGTTCAATGGAACCCAAAATAGCGCGATGCACAATAACCGGACGTTTCTTTGATTGGTCGGAAGCAATGTAGTCAAGATCAAAGTTGGTCGGCAAGGTAAAGTCGACTTGCACGGTGCCACACTGCCATTCCCGGCCCATGCTATCTTCAATCACAATTTCTATTTTTGGACCGTAAAAAGCGCCCTCGCCTTCTTGAATTGTGTACGCCACACCGTTACGGTCAAGCGCACTTTTCAGTGCATTAGTTGCTTTTTCAAAATCTTGATCATCACCCATATATTTTTCTGGGCGCGTAGAAATTGCTATTTTGATTTTTGAGAAGTTAAAGGCACGGTACACTTTGTCGGCCAGTGCCAACACTTTTAACACTTCGTCCCCAACTTGGTCGATAGTGCAGTAAATATGACCATCATCAATGGTAAACGCACGCACTCTGAACAAGCCGTGCAACACACCAGAAAGTTCATAACGATGCACATAACCAAACTCGGCCAAGCGCAGTGGCAACTCGCGATATGAACGTGGGCGCTCTTTGTAAATCAAGATAGAACCAGGACAGTTCATAGGACGCACGCAATCAGTTTGTTCATCAATCGTGCAAAAATACATCTTATCTTTATAAAAATCATAGTGCCCAGAAGTCTTCCACAAATCCTCAGCCATCATGAGCGGCGTACGAATTTCTTGGTTATCTTTGCTCAAAAGCGAGCGAATAAATTCGATCAACTTGTTGTAAACCAAAAGTCCTTTATGATGGAAAAATGGCATCCCCGGGGCTTCTTCATGAAATGAGAAAAGATCAAGTTCTTTACCCAAGCGACGATGATCGTACATTTTAACTTCTTCAAGGCGCTGCAAATAAGCATCTAAATCTTCTTTAGTTTCAAATGCAATACCAGAAATTCTTTGTAATGCAACGCCTTCGCGATTAGCACGCCAGTAAGAACCTGAAATGCTGGTCAATTGAAAGTGTTTAACTTGCCCGGTTGAAGCAGTATGCCCACCGCGACATAAATCATGAAAATCGCCCTGACTATAAATCCCCACCGTCTCACCAGGAATTTCATCAATCAGTTCAAGCTTAAATTGATTACCTTTAAAACGCTCTCGCGCTTCACTCTTTGGCACTTGACCGCCAACAATTTTATAATTTTTTTTGGCTAATTCGCGCATTCTCGCTTCAATACGCGGCAAATCTTCTTCTTTAAAATTAGTCGTTGGCAAAAAGTCATAAAAAAAGCCGGTCTCAGTTACGGGGCCTATAGTCATTTTAGTATCAGGAAATAATTCAGTAACTGCATGCGCGAGCAAATGCGCCGCGGAATGTCGCAGATTGTGTAGTTGTTCATTCATTTCGCTCATAAGACCCTTTCTTATTTTATGCAAATCAGCCAATGTATTGCAAACTCACCAACAAGGCACGTATACTATTTTTCATTGCGGCCAATGATTGAGCATTAGTGTAGCACGAGCTCATCGTAATGAAAAGAAGCCAGCCGCAGCAAACCTCTTATACATCAGAAAAGGAGACTTTGTGGAAGAAACAAAAAAGAGTATCCAAAGGCCAATCGGCAACGGAAATGGCAAGGAATGCCCCATCCGCTTGAATCGCATTTTTGTCCTTGATACCAACGTTTTGTTGCATGATCCAAAGGCAATTTTTGCCTTCAAAGGAGTGGTCATTGGCATCCCGTTTGTGGTGCTTGAAGAACTCGACGGCTTCAAAAAAGAGATCGGAGAAAAAGGCCACAATGCCCGCGAAGTCATTAGAACACTCGACAACTTGCGTTCTCAAGGCAGCCTACTGGAAGGCGTTGAGCTTAAAAACGGCACCGAAGGGGCTATTTTACGCGTATTCCCTACACCTGAAAAAGTTGATTTTTCACAAGCCCTTTCCAGCTTGAGCGAGCAAACCTTTAAAGACAATCTAATTATTCAAACGGTCCAGGATCTCAGCAACCAAAATTGCGAAGTAACCCTGGTTACCAAAGATATCAACTCACGCGTTAAAGCAGATGTTTTGGGCCTTGATGCCGAAGATTATACTCGCGGCCAAATTACGTACGATAGCTACTACAAAGGCTGGATCGAAATGCTTTTGCCAGCAAAAGATTTAAAAGATATGACTACCAACAAAGTCTTAAGCCTTGTTTCCGGCAAAGATTTAAGCCCTAACGAATACATCATTTTAGAAAGTGAAAATAATCCAGAAAACAACCGCCTCTTCCGCTATTTGGGCGGTAAACAATGCAAAGAAATAGCACCCATAACCATTTTGCACAGCTTTCAAGCTCGCAATATTCAGCAACTCATGGCGCTTGATCTACTCATGGACGACAACATTAAAATTGTCAGCCTGCTCGGGCCTGCAGGTACCGGTAAAACATTTCTTACGCTGCTTGCTGGTTTGTTTAAAGTTGCTTATGAAAAAGAGTATCGCAAACTCATGGTAGCACGACCTATTGTTGCTTTGGGCGCCGACGTTGGGTACCTGCCTGGCGACATTCAAGAAAAGCTTCATATGTGGATGCAACCAGTACACGACAATCTTGAATTTATTTCAAGTGAACTCATGCGCGGCAACGAAGAAGATTTGCAAATGGGACGAGAGCGAGAACGAGAACGAAAACCTCGCTGGCGCAAAGGTAAACATCACGAACGCGAGCGCGAGCAAAACCACCAACAAAAACGCTATCAAGACATGCACTTTGTTGAAAAACTGGTACAAAAAGGCATCTTGAGCCTTGAAGCCATTACGTATATGCGTGGGCGCTCTATTCCCTACCAATATGTGTTTATCGATGAAGTACAAAATTTAACGCCGCATGAAGTTAAAACATTAGTCAGCCGCGCAGGACAAGGAACCAAAGTTATTTTGGCTGGCGACCCATTTCAAATTGACTCGCCCTATTTAGATTTTACCAGCAACGGCCTGACCGTCACTACCGACAAACTTAAAGGCTCTAGCTTATTTGGTACGGCATTTTTAGAAAAGAGCGAACGCAGTGAATTGGCACAATTGGCTGCAGATGTTTTGTAACACGCACGCTCATAAATCATTAATATAATGCAAAAACTCTTGCAACGTATCGTCTTTGGTTAACGCAGAATTGTCGATAACGGTGGCTCCCTCAGGAACTCTGAGCGGGGCCACTTCTCTTTGTGTATCACGCTGGTCGCGCACTTCAAGCTCTTCGCGAATTTTTTCTACATTCATGTCGCCATTTTTACGTTTTGCATCGCTCACCAAACGCTTGGCCCGCACATCCAACGAAGCGGTTAAGTAAAATTTATAGTCAGCATCAGGAAACACCACCGAACCACAATCGCGGCCATCAGCAACAATGTCATATTTTTTTCCAACACGACGTTGCAGCGGCAACAAGCGCTCACGTACCATTTTGTTGGCACTAATAATTGATGCCAGTTGATCAATATCGCTCTGATACAACTCTTCAGTCACCTTGCGACCATCAATCGTAATTTGTGGTTTACCATCATCATACGAATAATCAATACTCTCAATCATCGTCAAGTCATCTTCTTGCACAACACACGGGCCAATGCAGGTTACAATTTGGCTTATTTGAACACCATATTTATTTTTTAATAAATAAGCAAATGCGCGGTACAGCAGGCCGGTATACAAATAATAGCACCCCAACCGGCTGGCCAAAGCTTGCGCGACCGAGCTTTTGCCGCTTGCTGCAGGGCCATCGATAGTAATAATCATCTCACTCCCTTTTTTACAATCTTCTATTACTTTTTTTTCGTTCTCTTAAAAAACAGTTCAGCACGACTCAAAAGTTCCATGCGAACATGATCATCTGCTGCTTTTTCTTTTTCTTCTTCAATCTTTTTTGCGATGGCCTCATCGGTCAACTCTTCTTCTTCTTGCGCAGCCGGATCAATACCCAGCAAAGCAAGATAGATATACTCCAAGAAATAATCGCGTGCCGCTTCTGAGATGCCCACTGTGCTAGACCTCCCCGGAGTACCAAGCCTACTCGGCGTACCAAATAACTTATTTGGACTAGCACAGCCCTCCCTTTCTTTATCGTTTGCGACGGCATATGCATCCAAAATCATTTGCTCAGTTATAACATCGCCAGATTTAATTTTTTTAGCTTTACCATAGCGATCGGGTGCTTTTCTAAGATTCAGCTGCATAACTATCATCGCACAGCCTGCAGGAGCTTTGACTGAAAACTCAGCAGCAGGCATAACACGCGCAGGCGTTGCCAAAAACACCACTGCAGTCAAAAAAATAAATGTTTGTTTTTTCATAAGGCGCATCCTCGCATTAGATTTTAGAAAATTTATTCCAGAAGTTTTTTCATGCTACGCGCTTTTTAAAAAATGGCAATAATCAACTAAAACCGCTATACTACCACTCCAAAAGCCTCGCAAAATTTTAACCTGTTAAGAACAATGATTCAAGATAAAATTACCCCTTTAATGCAACAATATTTTGCCATTAAAAGAGAATATGACGACGCGCTTGTGTTTTTTCAAGTCGGTGATTTTTATGAACTCTTCTTTGATGATGCCGTTAAAGCCTCAGCATTCCTTGCCATTGCGTTGACCAAGCGCGGCAAAAACCAAGGCAAAGATATTCCGTTGTGCGGCGTTCCGGTGCACGCACTGAATCATTATCTTAAAAAATTAATTGCAGGCGGCTTTAAAGTTGCCATTTGCGATCAACTCACTAAACCGCAGCCAGGCACCGTTGTGCAGCGCGGCGTTACGCAGGTTTTAACACCAGGCACACTCACTGATTCTTCAATGCTTGATGAAAAATCTGCATCGTACTTAATGTCATTTTCCCCTGGCCAGCATGCCTGGGGCATGGTCTTTTCAGAACTGTTGACCGCACAACTTTTTGCTACCAGCATACCTGCCGGCGCATACAAAATGATTGAAGCCGAACTGATCAGATTTTTTCCCGACGAAGTTATTTTGTCGCAAGGCAACCGCATAAAACCATTTAACGTTTATTTTAAAAAGCTTGGCTATTGCGCCAGCTTTGCTCCTTACCAGATTGAAGAAATCACTGACGATATTTACAGCCCACTGGCCGGATCTGGCTGGTTTGAACAGCAGTTTAATGCCAAAACACAGCAGCAACTGGCACAACAAAAAGAACTGGCGCATTCGCTTGACATTTTATACCGCTATCTCAACAAAAACCAAGCCGCTTCCCTTTCACAGTTTAAATCGATCAATTTTTACCAGCCAGATGATTACGTAATATTGGACCACGCAACACAAAAAAATTTAGAAATTATAGAAAACAGCCAGGACGGCAGTCGCAAAAACTCACTCTTTGCCGTTATGGATCAGGCAAAAACGGCCATGGGCTCACGTACGCTTAAAAAATGGTTGCAACGCCCGCTGGTACAAAAAGATGCTATTGTACAGCGCCAAGAGGTTGTTATTAGTTTGATCAGCAACATTGGCACCATGCAAAAAACAGAAAACTTATTGAGCCAACTGGCAGACCTTGAGCGCATTATTGGTCGCATTGCGCTACGCAAAGCATCGCTCCACGACTATCTTGCACTTAAAAATTCGCTGGGCATTACCCCAGACATTAAAGATCTTTTAGCAACACTTGCCAATAGCAGTTTAGCACAAGCAATTGCTGAAAAAATTTATGACTTTTATGATTTAGTCCAACTGCTTGCACAAAGCCTAAACGAAGACACCAGCAGCACATACGCAATAAAAAAAGGCTTTGACCACCAACTCGACCACTTTCGTAATTTAATTGAAAACGGCCAACAAGAAATTCTTAAACTTGAGCGACAAGAAATTGAACGTACCGGTATTGGCAGCTTAAAAATTCGCTACAACAACATAACCGGCTATTATCTTGAAATTACCAACCCAAATTTGGCACAAGTACCAGCCGACTATATTTATCAGCAAAAGCTGGTCAACCGCGTTCGCTTTACCACGCCAGAGCTTCAAAATTTAGAACGCGACATTAACACCGCACAAAGCGAAATTGATGTTGTTCAAGCCGATGTATACCAACGTATTAAAAACGAAGTTGAAAAATATTTAACACAACTGCGCCACACCGCCCAAGCACTTGCTTATTTGGACAGCCTGTTTGGCTTGGCCGAGTGCGCGTACCACAATCATTATGTTGTACCGCAGTTTAACGACCACCATAACATTATTATTAACGGCGGCAGACACCCGGTGGTTGAAACCACCCGTGAAGGTACTTTTGTAAAAAATAACACGGTACTCAACAACGAACAATCGTTATTAATCATCACCGGCCCCAACATGGGCGGTAAATCTACCTACCTGCGCCAAGTCGCCCTGATCTGCATTATGGCACAATGCGGCAGCCTAGTACCGGCCGACAATGCAAGTTTACCAATGCTCGATCGCATTTTTACGCGCATTGGTTCTGGCGACAATGTAGCCGAAGGTAAAAGTACGTTTCTTGTTGAAATGGAAGAGACGGCAACTATCTGCACACAAGCAACCAAAAACAGCTTGGTAATTTTAGATGAAGTTGGTCGCGGTACCAGCACCTTTGACGGCATTGCACTGGCGCAAGCCATTATTGAACATTTGGTACAAAACGTTGGCGCCAAATGTTTATTTGCAACGCATTACCACGAGCTCACGGCCTTAAGCACACAGTTTCCTACAATAAAAAATTATAGCATGCAGTGTAAAAAAATTGGTTCACGCTTACATTTTTTACACACCATTGAACCGGGCATTGCACACAGCAGCTTTGGTTTAGATGTTGCACAACTTGCACGCTTACCACAATCAATTATTGAACGCGCAGGAAAAATTCAACAAGATTTACGCATGCATACTACCGGCACCACACAGCTACTTACACAAGAACCATGCGCGTGCCAACACCCACCACAAACACCACACGCCACAGAAAATTTGCTCAACAAAATAAAAACAATTAACATGAACGAACTCACGCCAAAACAAGCGTTTGATTTGTTGTGGGATTTAACAAATAACGCATAAGCCGTTCATCAGAAATTTTCTACAAGAAAATAAATCAAATAAAATATTATTGCTTAGAAACTGCCGCACTATAAATATATTTGATTTTTAAAAATATTATGGTACGATCATCCCGCTTAGTAAACGTTATTTTGATTTTGGGTGGGTCGGTTCCTAAGCCAAAATCAGATAAAAAAACAGAGTAGCGCGCAACTATGTTCTAAGCATCATTGTTAGTTTGACAGTATTTTGTTTTATTATAGTTTTTTTTATTAGGGGGTCTCCTCATGAAAAAGTTAGCTCTTACACTCGTTCTTTCTCTTGGTTTGGTTAATGCTACTTTTGCAGCAGCACCAGCTGAACAAGCACCAGAAGCAACCAACAATAATCAAGTTATTGCTTGGATGAAGGCAAATCCTAAAAAAGCAACCGTGCTTATTGCAAGCATTATTGTTGCAGGATCTGCAGCAGGTGTTTACCTTGCTAAAGATACAGAATTCATGAAACCTAAGCTTGAAAAAGTAAAAGAAAAATATGAATCTGCAAAAAAATCTGCAACAGAAAAGAGAGATGCAAGCTGGACATCAATTAAAGCACATCCATATATCACCGGCGCAGTAGTTACTTCAATTGTAGCTGTTGCTGGTTTGGCTGCTTATGACCTTACCCGTGATGCAGACAAGTCACAACTTAAGAAACTTGCAAAAAGCATCAGAAAAGCTTTGTGCAAAGAAGAAACTGAAGTTGTTGCTTAGTTAAATACAAAGCACGAATTTCAAAAAAGGGATCAATCTGCGCGGTTGATCCCTTTTTTATTTGTTCATAAACAAACTACTATCATCGGCTACGCGTAACTCCCACGCGCTTACACTCAGATTTTATGGCACACTGGCTGCACTTTGGGCTCAGCGGCACACAAATATTTTGTCCCCACATTACCAACAATTTGTTCCACACGGTCCAATACCGTTGCGGCAATTTTTTCTGTAACGTCTGCTCAGTCTGCTCAACCGTTTTGGTAGCAATTAGCCCCAATCGGTTTGAAATACGGTGGACGTGCGTGTCCACACAAATGGCAGGCTTGTCAAACGCAAGACCCAAAACCAAGTTGGCCGTTTTCAGACCAACCCCTTTAATTGAAATCAATTCTTCAAACGTATCGGGCACTCTGCCTTCAAACCTATCAAGTAATGCCTGACTTACTTCTTGCAAAATACGTGCTTTATTTTTATAAAAACCAGTCTTAAAAACAATTTTTTCTAAACGAGCTCGGTCCATGGCACACAACACTTGTGGCGTTGTGGCAACAGCAAACAGCGCTCTGCACACATGCACCGTAGTAGTGTCTTTGGCGCGCAGGCTTAGCAAGCACGCAATTAAAATAAGAAAGGGATCTTTGCCATATTCATTAGTCAAAATATCGATTAATGGCAACGTCATGGAGCTGGTAGCTTTTTTCAAAATTTTTATAATTTTTATAATTTTTTCATGATTCGTCATTATCAAAAAACCCCAATCGCACTAAACGCGAGAAAACTGTTAACGAATATACTTTTTTTCCATATACTTGTCTGCTACACGCCGGCCTAGTTTATCATGACGGATGCTTGTCTGTATATCCGGGCCATTCAAAAAACCATAGGAGTACGTACTTGGAACTTTCAACGTTTAAAGAAAAAATGAGTGACTTTATCACCTTTCTTGATGTAGAAAAAAATGTCTCAGAAAATACCTTACGTGCCTATGAATCTGATTTGCAACAACTTGCAAACTTTTGGGAAACAATTTCTAGCAAAGAAAAGAATGTGCCGCACAGTTTTGACAAAATAATGCAACGCTATGCGCTCGCACTTTTTTATAAAAAGATTAGCAAAACATCGCTTGCACGCAAACTTTCGAGCATGCGCTCATTTATTGCGTATCTTAAAACACAAGGGGTCCCCGTTACCTTTACCTTCAAATCACCCCGCCTAGACAAAAAACTGCCAACCACCCTCTCTGTTGACGAAATTTTTTACCTACTCGATTCAGTTGATATCAAAGAACTGCCAACTAAATATCCCTATCGAGACAAAGCAATTTTTGAGCTCATTTATGCAACAGGCGTGCGCTGCTCAGAACTCATTAATATCAAGCTTCTCGATATCAACCACCACGAACAAACAATCAGAATTATGGGCAAGGGCCGACGCGAGCGCATGGTCCTTTTTGGCAATAAAGCTCAACAAGCAGTTCAACAGTATATCGAAGAAGAGCGCCCTGCCATGCTGCACAACCAAAAGCATGACTTTTTATTGGTAAACTGCAAAGGCACACCCATCACCTCACGCTCAGTGCAACGCATTTTTGAAATGTTTAGAAAGTTCCTTAAAATAGACCGCAAGCTTACCCCGCACAAAATACGCCATTCATTTGCAACACACTTGCTCAACGAAGGGGTTAATTTACGCGTTATTCAAGAATTGCTGGGGCACAAAACGATTGCAACAACAGAAATTTATACACACGTCAGCAATCAAAAACTCGCACAATTGTGCGATGAAAAGCACCCGCTCAATGAACTTGATCATTTGGTTCACGAAGAATAATAAAGCAAAGGATTTCCATGAAAAAAACATTATTCGTTTTTTCACTTTTTCTCGTTACCAGCAGCACACCACTACTTTCAGCCGCCAGCTCATCAAGCTCAGCACCGGGAACATCAGACCCAGCATCAGCAAAACAACGAGTACACAAGCGACTAGAGCGATCAGCAAGCGCTCTTCCAACAAGTCCAAAACAACTCCCTCGCATTGAACGGTCACACTCAGCGCTCCCAAGTCTACCAACGCAACTGAATCCAATCGCTGCTACAGCAGCAAGACAAGGCGCACGCAAAACAATGGAAGACACGTTTTACAACAACAACAAGAAAAAATTTTGGGGAGTTTACGATGGCCATGGCTCTCACCTTGCCGCACTCTCCGCTCAAAATAACCTCCACCTCAATATTTTTTCTTGTGAAAAAACACTCAGCACAAAGCAAGCTCTTAAGCAAGGCTTTCTTAATACTCACGCAGAATTAAAATCGAGTGCTATTCTGTATGGCACCACAGCAACCGTTGCTTTAGTTCGATCAGGAAAACTTTATGTTGCCAACGTGGGCGACTCTCGAGCAGTTTTATGCGCACAAGGCACAGCATACCAAGTATCAGTTGATCACAAGCCAGATGCCGAAGAAGAAAAAGCCCGCATTGAATCATGTGACGGATACTTAGAAACTCGTATATCAAGAAGTGATTTTCCATTTCTTCAAAATATTGACGAAATAATCAGCCACAAAGTACAAACGGTGTATATGCGTAAAAACATGTACAACGGTTTAGCAGTTAGTCGCGCTCTTGGCGATACCGACTTAGAAACAATAGTTTCTGCAAAACCATACATTCACGAACAAGAACTTAACGGCTCTGAAGATTTTTTAATTATCGCCAGCGACGGCCTGTGGGACGTTATGAGCAACCAAGCAGCCGTCGATTTGGTAAAGGAATGGCTGAGCAAAGAATGCCACCCCATCACGTGCGCAACATTTTTAGTTGATAAAGCTATTACGCTCTGGAACCACGATAATGTTACTGCAACCATTGTCATATTAAATCCCGCAATAATCAGTAAATGGACTCTTGCCGGTGGCGAAACAACCGAAGACGACGGTTATTCAACTGAAGAGCTTGAGTCAAGTCTTTCTGAATAACACTGAAGATAAAAACTAAAAATAGTTAATCTTCATTGCTTGACGAATTTTTTGCATCATCACAGCGGCACGTTCACGCGTTGCCGCTGTTCCTTTTTTCAGAATATCCATCACCGCAGCAGGATCTTTGGCAAGCTCTTTACGGCGCGTACGAATAGGTTCTAAAAACGCTTGCAAAACTTCATTCAAATATCTTTTAACTTTAACATCGCCAAGCCCGCCGCGCTGATAATGCTCCTTGAGCTGCACAATCTGCTCTTTGTCGGTGCCAAATATGTCAAGATACATAAACACGGTATTGCCTTCAATCTTGCCCGGATCTTCAACATGAATGTGCTCAGGATCGGTGTACATTGCCATCACTTTTTTCAGCAGCTCATCAGGCTCGTCTGACAAATAAATAGCATTGCCCAGCGACTTACTCATTTTTGCTTTGCCATCAATACCCGGCAAACGCCCCACTTCTTCGTTTGATGGCATCATTGCTTGCGGCTCAACAAAAACCTCACCATAAATACGGTTAAAGCGACGCACAATTTCAACGGTCTGTTCAATAACCGGCAGCTGATCATGCCCTACCGGCACCAACTCAGCATTCAAAAAAGTAATGTCGGCAGCCTGGCTAACCGGATAGGCAAGAAAACCAACCGAAACATTTTTTTCCATACCTTTTTGATGAATCTCATTTTTAACGGTGGGGTTGCGTTCTAAACGCGCAACGGTTACCAAGTTAAGATAATACACCGTCAACTCAGCAATTTCAGGAATCATTGATTGAATAAAAATAGTAGTTTTGGTCGGATCAATACCAATAGCCAAATAATCGAGTGCCACTTCCAAAATATTGTTGGCAATCTTTTCTGGATTTTCAACATTGTCCGTCAGGCCTTGCACGTCGGCAAGCATAACAAACTGATTGCAGGTTTCTTGCAACACCAAACGATTGCGCAATGAACCAACGTAATGTCCCAAATGCAGCGGTCCAGTTGGCCTGTCACCCGTCAAAACTATTTTTTTATTCATAAAAGTACTTTCTTTGATTTCTTAAAATTCTCATTGTCCAGCTTTAGTGTACCCAAAAATGACAACCATTCAAGCTTGTGCTACCATTTTGCCAGCAAACAAAAAGGAGTACCATGCTGCAAAAACTTTGTTACCTTGCCCGCCGCCTGCATGAACTTGGCCCCCGCGGCCTACACGCAACAGTGCAACGACGCCTGATTACCTACCATTTTACGAGAAAACTCAGGCAAATGGCCTTGGCAAGCACCGTGCACAGCACCTGGCAGGATATTCAGCACCGCCACCGCCTTCCTGCACTCGATAAATTTATTACTCAGCTCCAAAGCGACAATGTTATACACGCCGTACTTGCCAACCCAACATTCACGGGCCTGCTCCCAACCTCCCACTCCGACCCAGCAGAAGTCATCCGCCAGGCAGACCTGGCCCTCAAAAAAACATTTTCTATCTTGGGCTCAGTCCCGCAAACATTTACTACCATCCCGTGGCAGCACGATATCAAACTTGATACGCTCAACCAAAAAGAATTTACCAGCTCTTCAAATGTTTATAAAAACAGCGCACAACTTTTTTATGCAGACATCGTAATCCCAACCCAACCAACAACACCACAACATTATCAGGCCGACATCAAAGTGCCGTGGGATCTTTCGCGCTTTCATCATGCTTTTTTTCTGGGCAAAGCGTACCAACTTACTCATGATCAGCACTATTCGACTGCTTTTTTTGAACAAGCAAACTCGTGGATAACCGCCAATCAATTTTTGCTCGGCGTTAATTGGGTCTGCGCCATGGACATTGCAATCCGCGCTATCAACTTAATCTGGGGTTTTTTGCTATGCCAGCCAACAGCACCACAAGCAGAACAACTCATTTGTTCGTTGTACGATCATGCAATTTACTTGGCCGCCAACAGCACCGCCTCAGACAAAGCAAACAATCATTATCTCGCAGAGCTTTTGGGATCACTTTATCTTTGTTTATTTTTTAAATCGATACCAGCATTTGAACAAAAAATAGAATTTTACACACAAAAGCTTGAACAAGAATTTGACAAACAAATTCAACCTGACGGCACAAGCTACGAAGGCTCAACAGCCTACCATCGCCTAGACAGTGAAATGTACCTACACTTTGCAAGCATTGCCCACACGCTGGGCAGCAATAAAACTCCAGCACTCGTAAGCTTTATTGCCAACAGCACCACACCAACGGGCACACTGATAAAAATTGGTGATGATGACAGCGGTAAGCTGGTAACCGGCTTGCACGTGCCACCAACCACCAATAATCACGCAACAACCTACCCAAATTTTGGTTTGAGTATTATTAAACACAACCAGTGGCACATAACCTTTCGCCACCCCACTTTTGCGCAAACACAACCAACTGGTCACTTTCATTACGATCAACTTGCCATCACGCTCAGTTTAAGCGATACACAACTACTTACCGACCCCGGCAGCTATTTGTATACTGCTAATGCTGCCTGGCGTAACCAATTTCGCTGGGCACCTGCGCACACCACCTTTTTTGCGCGTTGCACTACCTGCAAGCCCAATCAACGAGATTTGTTCCAACTCGCACGAAAGCCAGCACCACAGGCGCCAAAAATACAAACCATTAATAACAGAATAATGGTGCACGATTTATACCAAACTTGCACTCATACTAACGCAACACTCAACCGCACACTCACACTTGATACAACAGACAATAAGCTTATAATCGAAGATTGGTTTGAGTCAACAACGCCAGTAACCGGCTGCTGGAACTTTATAGCGCATCCAGAAATCACCCTCACCAGAAAAGATCAGAAAGCATGGTTTTTTGAGAAAAATGAGAAACCAATGGCAATGATAACAAGTACGCTGGATCTACAAAAAAATGATACTTTTTTTGCGCCCGAATATGGTGTGCGCCTTGCAAGCCATAAGCTTACGGCAGAACAAATGACAACCTCCAAACAAACAACCGTTATCAGCTGCTTATTTTAAACTGAGCACAAACCCAACAAAGCACTTGCGTGATCCAACACCTCAGGATGTTTTTTACAAATACCTGCTTCATCTGGCTCGTACAATAAAATACCAGTATTTTCGTGCCGCATTGGCCACGTAAACACATGAGGATTTGCAATCCCAATTTTTTGACCAAGCTCAGTCAGTGCATCAGAACAACACGTACCATCTTTACGTGCTACATTTTCGTGATAAAATTTTTGGACTTGTGAATGAAATGCAGCCTGCTCCATGTCGGCCCCAAACGCATGCGGATTTTGCCATAAATCTTGCTGATGAAATTTACATTCATCGCGACAAAAACCAGCAACGCCCTTCAAACAAGAAAAGTCAGGGTTATCAATGAGGTACGTTGCACGCTTAAAGCCCAGCTGCGGCCCAAGCTCGTGCAAAATCATTTGAGCAAGACCTGCCACTTCTCGGTTGTGCAATATTTTGTGCGGCAACTTCAACATTACATTACGAAGATCTTCGTTTGACCACAAATCTGGCGCATGATTCTTCATGGCTCTCTCCCTTCATGCATTAGGTTTAATGATACCTTTGCAACCATTCTAACTCAATAAAAATGGATCAAACAAGAAAGGAAAAATAAAGGGGGAAAACAAGCGAATCTTACACATACCACCCCAAAAGAAAAAAGCGCCAACATGTTCTGCTGACGCTTTTAAAAATTTAATTACTCAGAATGAGCAAGTTTTCAAACAAAGATTTATTGTTCTGCTTGAATATTCCGCGCTTCAAAAGCATCGAGCAAGTCATCGTGCACACTATTTGCCTGAGCTAATGCTATAAATTGTTCCATAGAAAGTTGTACAGAATACTGCTCCCAAAGAGCTTGTAAACGCTCAAGGGCGTTATTAAATGCAACTTCAAAATTGTTCCATCGGTCCGCCATAGCTTCTTGTAATATTAGATTAGGCCCAATATGCCTAGAAAAAAGACGTATTAAATTTTCTAAAAATTTTCCGTACGCCTCATTATCCATCTCCTGATCAGTAAGACCTGTTTGCCTGTTAAAAACAAAGCGATCTTCAACGCTACGACGAAGTGATGTTAAACGGGCAGATCTTGCGCCCGTTTCTGGGTTAACGCGATCAACAAAATATATAACCGTTTGAGTACCATCGATTCGAGTTACAGGACAAAAACGAAGACCTTGCTCATCTGTTTGAGCACCTGCTTCAATGGTATTTAACTGCTCCAAGGCAATTCCGCGCAAGCGCGCACAATATTCATCAGAATAACGTATGCCACAGTTAAACGTTCTATTAATAATATTGAACGATTCATGAAGCTCTCTGGCAAACCTTAAACGTCGTGAATGAGCATCACGTAAAAAGAGATAAAGATTATTAACAAGGTTTTGACGATATTCTTGAACAGCAGGTGCCGCATCGTGCGCTTGACCCTGAGGTTTAATAGAATCAAAATAATGAAGCCTTAAATCCCCAGCTATTTTTTCAGCACCAACAGTAATCCAATGTCCATTGGTATTGAGCAATAAAGCAATCTTTTCGCCTTGATTTAAACGCTCAACCTTATCGAGTATTTCATCCAAAATTTGAAAAACCTGACCTTGGCTCCACTGAGTAAAAGCATGGTCAGCTTGGTCAATAACACCAATATGGTTTCTTAAATCTTCCTCAAGCGTTGCTACAACCGCTTCCAATTCCTCAGGAGTCAGATTGTTAATGGGCCCTAGATAATCTTGACCATTGTGCGTTCTAACAACTTCTTCCCAGCCATTCAAATAAGCATTTTGAAATAATGCTCTATTTTCAATATCTTCTTGCAACTGCGCATCATTAGGCGCCAACAAAAAAGAAAGCGCATTAAATACCGCGTAGTAACCACAATGCGTTCCATGATCGGGTAATGCTGGTTTTTCTTCTGGTTTTTCTTGTTGAACTTCTGGTTCAACGCTTGTTGCAGAAGAACCTGAGGAAGAACTACTTGTTGAGGCTTGTTCCGCTTCAGGCAAGCTTATAACAGGAATATTTTCGTTATTGTCTTGAGTAGACAACCGCGTACGAGCTTCTTTTATTACTGGCACATCTTCTGTTTCTCTTGAAGTACGCGTACCCCGTTTACGATTTCTACCAGTACTTCTTGGTGTACTCTTTGGCTGATCAAATTCTTTTGCAAGATCAAGTGCCAGTTGCGCGTCGTGATCAAGTAAAGCTTGCATAAACTCCATTTGATTTAAACAATGATATGCTTGGGTATAGGGAGCTAAAGCATAGGGAAAAGGTGTTGACGCAGTACTTTCTTCCACTAAAGGACAGGAAGAAGACGACGACGAACTTGATGAAGACGACGAGGAAGGTGAACTCGAAGATGACGAAGGCTGAATACCCCCAAAAACCCTACTCACAAGCCGACTCAACATAGAACCTGATTCCTGTTGCCCAGATTGCTCTTGACCAGGTTGCATAGCTATTAGCCCGCCGGGCAATGCTATTAATGACAAAAATAGGTATACATATAATTTTTTGATAACCATAAAACCTCCAAATCTCAATTCTTTATTTTATATGTGTCAATTATAGCACAAAACAGACCAGACGGCAAACGGCTTCAAAAGGCCCAAAATGTTCTATTTCAGCGTTTTTTTAATAAATCAAACAGCAAATCTGAACTAAAACGCCTAAGAAAAGTACGTAATTGAGACGCTACGGCCAACTGATTTTGATCTTCATTTAATGAATCAAATTGATAAATTGTTAAATTATCATCAACTTTTCTCGCCCCAAGTGTAATCCAATGCCCGCCAATGTTAAAAATAAAAGCAACCTTATGCCCAAGCTCAAAGCGCTCAACAAGTTTAGCCAGCCCTGTGGTTAAACCAAATCGTTGCCCTTCAAGCCAGCCATCAATTAAACCATGTTGAATAACTTCAATAGGCATTTGTACAAGCAGCTCACTCTTCTCAATAATGTTCTCAATATCAAAAGTACCCAGATTGTTTTTATAAGATAAAAGCACTTCCCAAGGCTTAATCATACTGCGCAACAATGAACGATTATTAATAGCTCCAGGCCATTCACTGTCGCTCTGACACACAAATGACTGTGCAAAAAACAACGCATAATAACCACAATGAAGCCTATGCGATACGCGATGCGAACGATTATAACTTACCGCACTCGCTTCATTTTGCTGCAAACAATTATAAAAATGAAGCGCATCGCTTGAGCCTGAAGAATCTGACCTCCTAGAACTTGAGCTTGAGCTTGAAGAACTGCTTGCTGGAGCATCTCCAATAACTTCTGGATAATTAATAGCTAGGGTTGGACTGAAAGAAATTGAAAATTCATCTCTGACTGCCAAAAGTTCTTGCAACGGCGTTAGAACCGGAAGCAAACTTTCAGCTTCTTGCACAGGTTCTTGATCAAAATCTTCAGAAAGATCAATAACCGCCGGCTCTACCTGCGACACTTGCTCTGTCTGCGACAAGCCTCTGCAATGCCGCTTAGGATTGCGCCGCGGCTGCATGGCGTCACTTATTCCAGAAACCAGCAACAATAAAAATAAAGATAGTGATAGTTTTTTAAAAAACATAAAAACCCCGCTCAAAATACATAAAAATAACTTAATTATGCACTCAGAGTAACATATAATTGCCTTTTTAACAAAAGGCAAAAGGGGCAAAAATGACGGTTATTCAACTATTTGTTCAACCATTTTGGTCAAATTAACCCCGCGCGAGCCTTTAACCAACACCAGAGACTGGTCATGCCCGCCCAGCATGGCTTTGAGCACCGCGGTAGCTTCTTGCCAGTCGGCAACCTGCGTTGCCTGCACGCCACGAGCCAGCGAATGGCCCGCCTGCCAAGCAAGTTCACCAACCAATATAACGGTTTGAATTGAAGAAAGCCGATTAACTAATCGGCCAATTTGACGGTGCCAATAAACCTGTTTCTCGCCCAATTCCAACATATTGCCAATCACCGCAATCTTGGCACCTGCAGTAGGCATTTGGTCAAACGCAACCAAGGCAGCTTTCATGCTTTCAGGGTTAGCATTATAGCAATCACTAATCACACGGCCGCGCTTGCCACGAATATCTTTAATTTCAAAGCGGTGGGCATAGCCTTCGTACTGCTCAATGCCATTGACCACCGCATCCAAAGGAATCTCTAAAAAATAAGCAATGGTACTGGCCGCTAACGCATTATTAACCATGCCCAAATGATTGCCCGGCATAGTAACGGTTACTTTTGCTCCGTACCATTTTAAAACGAACTGTGTTGCCAACGCACCATCGGCACCAGTAACCACACGCACTTTGCGCGCCTGCACTTGGTTTTTTGTTTTAAAACCAAATTTTGCAACCGGATGCCCATAACTAGCATCCGCCAACAAATCTTGATCGCCACAAATAATGCCAATGTTAGTTGGCGAGAAATAGCGAAACATTTTCTTTTTTTCATACGCAATGTCGTGCAATGAGCCAAGGCCCAGGGCATGAGCATGAGCAATAAACGTAATAACGCCAATAGTTGGGCGTAGCAAATCAATTTGCGATTCAATCTCGCCCTTGTCGTTAATGCCCACCTCAAAAACGGCTACCTTGTGTTCGCGTTGCACGTGTGACAAATTGAGCGCAATGCCCAACAACGTATTTTGATTACCATACGAAACAGCAGCAGGCACACCAGCATGACGCAACATTGAGCGTAACATCTCTTTGGTCGACGTTTTGCCAACCGAACCGGTAATACCAACAAGTGGGATAGTTAATTGCGCGCGCCATGCTTTTGCCAATGCTATCATGGCCTGTTGCGTGTCGGCAGCAATAATAATAACCAAACGCTCTTTAATCCGCTCGCTCAACGCTTCAAGTGCCGTACGCTTGCTGATCAACAGTCCCCACGCACCATTACTGATTGCTTGATCTATAAAATCATGGCCATCAACACGATTGCCCGTCAAAGCAACAAACAACTGGTTTTCTTGCGTGGTGCGACTATCAATTGAAAAAGAAATATCTCCTTCAACACGAGCCTGCCTACCAACATATACTGATGCATCGCCAAGCGTTTCGCATAAAAAATCTTTACTAACCCACATGCCCTAAATCTTTCGTGAACAGGTATCTCCATCATCCTGCGCAATCAAAATAACCACGCACACACTGGCAAAATTTACTTTTTTTCTCATGTTTGTCAAGATTTACTTAAAAAACTGACAACTTCTTGACCGTTGAAAATTTTTTGAGAAAAAGCAAAACCCCGCTACCTATCAGCATTATACGAAATAGCCTTGGATTATACGCTAATTCAGGAACACTAGCAAAGGAAAGTGCCTGTTTTCGCCAAAAACCTTGACTTCAAATAACTCCTAGCGTACTTTTTAACCATAAACTACCAAAAGTATCCGTCTTTTTTAACCATGACTCTCATTTTGCTCAGGAAAACCAATGAAACGTATCATCGATTTCTATTTAAAAGAATGGAAAATTTCTCCCTACCGCAAGCCCTTGCTGCTCCGCGGCGCTCGCCAAGTAGGCAAAACATATGCTGTTCAACAACTAGGGAAATCATTCGATAATATTCTTGAGGTTAATTTTGAAGCAGATGATCAATTCAAAAGTATTTTTGATCATGACCTAGATCCACATCGCATTGTACGCGACCTTGCGCTCCATCTAGGCACTACCATAACGCCCGGCAAGACACTGATTTTTTTGGATGAAATTCAGACAGTACCACGAGCATTAACAGCCTTGCGTTATTTTTACGAAAAATTTCCAGAACAACACATTATCGCTGCCGGCTCGCTCCTTGACTTTGCACTTAAAGAAGTTGGCATTCCAGTGGGACGCGTTTCGTCCCTTTACGTACACCCTTTATCATTTTTCGAGTTTTTATGCGCCACCAAGCAGACAATTCTGGCCAAAGCAATTTTAAACAGCTCTCTGGACAATCCTTTTAGCGAAACAATTCACGAAAAACTTTTGACTCTCGTTGGCCACTATCTTGCCATTGGCGGTATGCCTGAAGCTGTGGATCGATGGGCAAATTATCAAGATCCGCAGGCCTGCGTCGAAATACACCGCGCATTAATTGATACCTACCGACAAGATTTCAACAAATATGCCAATAAGTTTCAGCTTCTCTACATAAACCTCGTCTTCAACGCCGTCCCTCGCCAGATCGGTTCAAAGTTTAAATACAGTTTAATCGAGGGCGACTACCGCAAACGAGAACTCGCACCATGCCTAGATTTGCTCTGTATCGCAGGCATTGCACATACCATTTGTCACAGTGCTGGCAACGGAGTGCCACTGGGCGCCGAAGCAGACCTGAGCGACTATAAAACAATATTTTTAGATGTAGCACTGTGTCAGACTGTTTTGGGGCTCAACCTCAAAGGGTGGTTTTTACATCCACATCAAGAGTTTATTAACAAAAGTCCTTTGGTAGAAGCGTTTATTGGACAAGAATTACTCGCACATGCCCACCCAACTCAAAAATCAAATCTTTTTTATTGGCGGCGCAACACAAAAGGAAGCGAAGCCGAAGTTGATTATCTCATGCAAGAAAACGGACAGATAATTCCGCTTGAAGTAAAAAGCGGCACAGGCAGTACACTTAAAAGTATGCGCATGTTTTTAGACAGCCACCCACAATCTCCCTATGGCATTCGCTTTTCAACCAACAACTATTCACAACACGAAAAAATCATGTCGTGGCCGCTGTACGCCATAGCCGGCGCCTTATTACAAAATCAACCAGAAACACGCGCCAGCTATGAAAGTCTTTTTTAGCGAATTACTTTGCGCGGCTTACTACCCTGCGCCGGCGCAATTAAGCCACTCATTTCAAGCTGCTCAATAATGCGCGCCGACCGGTTAAAGCCAATGCGATAACGGCGCTGCAGCATAGAAATTGAAATCTCATTGGTTGTCTTTAAAAAGTCGATAATCTCTGGGAACAACTCATCTTCAGCATCACCACGCCCATCGCTATTTTCAACTTCCAAAACCTCATGCAAATTAAGATACTGTACTTTACGTTGCTCACGCAAAAACGCCGACAGTTTTTGGATCTCTTGATCGGAA
The DNA here is from genome assembly GCA_019746485.1 of Candidatus Babeliales bacterium. Lineage (GTDB taxonomy): Bacteria > Babelota > Babeliae > Babelales > RVW-14 > AaIE-18. Next base: position 27,061 of record JAIERW010000010.1, read on the forward strand.
ATATACGACGCATGCACACGCTTCAAGTTTGTCGAAGCAGAACTCATAAACAGCAAGTCGCCCCGACCTAGTAATTTTTCGGCCCCGCCTTGGTCCAAAATAGTACGTGAATCAACTTTTGAAGAAACACGAAAGGCAACACGACTTGGAAAGTTAACTTTAATTAAACCGGTCACCACATCAACCGATGGCCGCTGCGTTGCAACAATCATATGAATACCAGAAGCGCGCGCCATTTGTGCAATGCGCACAATATGAGTTTCAACATCTTTGCCGGCAACAATCATTAAATCTGCCAACTCATCAATCATCACCACAATAAACGGCATTGGTTTAAGCAGATGCCCTTCTTGGTCGCGCATGCCGTGCGTAACAGCACGTTGATACTCAAGCACATTACGCACACCAATACCGGCCATGCGCTCATAACGCTCTTCCATTTCTTGCACTACCCATTTTAAAACGCCCGTTGCGCGAGCAGGGTTGGTAACAATAGGAAAGAGCAAATGAGGAATATCGGCATACGGCGTAAACTCAAGACGTTTTGGATCAACTAAAATTAAGCGCAATTGGTCCGGCGTACATTTGCACAGCAAGCTTGCCAACATCGCATTTAAACCAACCGATTTACCAGAACCAGTGGTTCCACCAACCAGCAAGTGCGGCATTTTTGCCAAATCAACAATGACTGGCGTTTTAACCACGTCCACACCTAAAATTAACGGCAACTCACCTTGAAAGTTTTCAAAATCTGCCGAGCGTACCACATCAGAAAAATAAACATTTTCACGCGTTGGGTTGGCAATTTCAAAACCAACCGCATTCTTGCCCGGTATCGGCGCAATCGTTCTAATGCTCAATGCTGAAAGTGCCATAGCCAAGTCATCTTCAAGTGCAGTAATTTTACTAATTTTACTATCAATTTCCGGCTGATATTCAAACAACGTAATCACTGGCCCAGGTTTAATGTTGGTCACACGACCCTTAACACCAAAATGCTGAAGCTTTTCTTCAAGTTTTTTCCCACGAGCTAGTGCATCATCGTGCATACGTTGCTCAAGTTGCGTGTCAGCTTGTGTATCAAAAAGTTCAAGCTCAGGCAGTGCAAACCTTTTTTGTTGCAACAGCTGCGCTTGCTTGTATACCGCTGCTTGGTCAAGCACGCGCACATAAGCTGAAGGCTGACCAGAAAAGATATTTTTTTTGGTAATAGAATTGGGCAAAAATAAGCGATCACGCAATGGTGCTTCGGCTGCGTGGCGTACAAACGTTCTTACTATTTTGTTGGCGAATTTTTTGACCAACAAACTACACCCTTCGAGACGCCCTACGGGCTCCTCAGGGCAGGCGGGAAAAGTGTCTGCCCGTGGCCCAGGCACGGCACCGTCCCACTCATACGAATTTACGTAATCCGAAGCATTTGCCGGTCGCCCTTCGACCTCCCCCGTTCTCCCTGAGGAGCCCGTAGGGCGTCTCGAAGGGTCGAAGTCGGAAGAACCTACCAACGGCACTACAAAGCCATCACTATACTGCGGCGCAAAAAGATCTTCAGGTTCAAACGCTTCGTTTTCTTCACGATACTTTTTCCCGCGCGCAAAGAGCGTACTAAAAACCCAGTAGGCATTAGCCACAACCCAGCGCGTTGCAACACTGACAGCAATAATCATATTTTTAACAGCCCAGTAGCCATACTGCGCTGCATTATTTAATAAACTCAACAACGAAACTTGCCCAATTGTTGAAACACTCACCCACAACAGCGACCACAAAATAATGGCCGTGCCGCCATAACCAAAAGGAAACTCAAGCAGCTTGCACACAGCATAGCCCAGCAAGCCACCGGCATAACTATTGGTAATATCAAAACCATACCGATTACACAACCCAGCGCTGGTGATCAGCATCATGGGCAAAAAGATACAACGAATGCGTGTCGTGCACACAGAACCGTGCGCCAAAAAGAGATAGGCAGGAATCATAACGCATGCCAACAACACATAAACGGCCGAACCAAAAAAATAGACGAGCAACGCCGCCACGTTAGCGCCAACAATGCCCGCCCAATTTGAAGCTTGCCCAATGCGCGCTCCAGCATTTAACAAATGTGGATCTTGTGGATTGTGAGAAAAAAGTGCCAGTGCTAAAAAAATAAATAAGCCGGTTAGGCCAACACCAATCACTTCTTTTTGATACCATGTCGCCTTCTTCCCCGCATGAGTTTGAAACCGTTGTTTTTGCCGATCCAAAAAATCACGCATGCTGACTCGTCTAAATTTTTTCTTGCGCCACATAGCATCCCCTCTCCACAAAAAAATGATTCCCTACTTCCCTTGTTGTTAATCATACCGCTTTTGTTAGAAATTTTTCAATGATTTAAAATTTCTAACAAAAATTATTTTTGTAGACTGTTCTTTTCAACGATGGTTTTCATCAGATTGCAATAATTACTAACCCGTTGAACAAATGGCTCCATAGCTTCAGGCTCTTGCTGTCCGATGCTGTTTTTTATTGAAAGCATTAACAGCGCCTGTTCGCCAAGTTGTGGTGTAAGCAGGCCGCCATGAACTGCCAAGCGCACCACATCGCGCATACTCTTTGGCCGCACCAACGTTCCCGGCTTTTGCACACGCACTGCCAGGTAGCCATTCAACTCATCAACACAATATTCAAAGCGCTTAGTTAACGAATCATGCATCATAGTAGCAAGTTTTTTGTAGCGCATCTGATCGCTCTTGTCACACCACTCGCTCACATGATTAATATCGTACAAAGCCTCTTCCAACGCTTTAAGTTTTTCATGCAACCGCTGCTGGTGCCGGCATGCTATTGTTTCCATACCACAAAACCCTTTTTAACTTCTTTTACCACATCATCATACTCATCGTTAAGGTCTGCCAACTCTATACAATACGGAATTGTTGATTCATGAAGATCTTCTAAAATATTGCCCAACACTGCGATGTCAATTTCTTGCTCACGATCATCAAGGGCAACTTCAATGGGCATGGGCAAGCTACCCTGAGTCTTGGCCCATGGACCATACAAATAAATGGAACACACCGGAAGGTGTTTAGAAATAATGGCAACAAGCCTATCTTTGTACTGTTCTTCAATCATAAAACGCTCCTTTCGTTTATCAAGAAATAAAGTATAGCACAATCAAAATGGGCAACAGTAGATATCCTGAAAACAGCCACAATAACCGCCGCTCTGCCAGCCGCCAGGCACACCAAAGGGCTCCGTAACCAGCCAGGGTGGCGCCAGCAACTGAAAGCATAACATTTGGTTGCAAAATTAGCCCCCAACCATGATTCATACATGCACCGCCAACGCCAAAAACAACAAATGCTGCTATCACTACCGGCAGCTCAAGTAAAAAACAAACCTGAAACGCACGTCGATTTGTAAAACCAAGCCAGCGAGCGGCCACGTACGTACTGGCAAAGCGCGAGATGCCCGGCAACAGGGCAAGGCCTTGCACAAGACCCAAGATGGCATAAGTTTTTATATTTGGCCCTTCGAGACGCCTGTCTTCGCTAAAAGCTTCGTCAGGCTCCTCAGGGAGAACGGGGGAAGTATGTGAGCCCTTATTTTCAAAAAAAATATCATGAATCTGTTTTTTAATTTGGACTAAACCATGCTTCAACGACAGCCCACCGCCCTGTGTGTTCCCCCGTTCGCCCTGAGGAACCCGGCGTAGTCCTTGACGAAGTCGGGTGTCTCGAAGGGAACGCAGCGAAAAGAGCACCCCTGCCGTCACACACAAACCAGCAAGCATCGTCGCATCATGTGCCAGCAGCATATTATTTTTTAACAGTATCTTAAACAAACCAAAAAATATTCCCGTAATCACGCTCGAAATAAAAAGAAAAGAAATCAGGCGTGTGAGCACACGCGCAAGCGCACGCTCGCTCTCACGCACGCGCGCGCCACGCACATACGCACGCGCAACGTGCGTCATGCGCCACGCACTAGGCATCCATTCATGCCTAAAAAAAATCATCACAATCAAAACGGTAGGCCCGTGCAACAAGTGATCTAAAAAATCAGGAACCGGTTGCACAAATGCCTGTGCGCCATAAACTAATGACGCTAACAACAAAAAAATTCGCACATGCGACGAGCTACTAACAGGCAGTGATTCGCTCACAATTTGCACAAAGATAATCCAATGGATGAAGTTACTCATCATCACCTCTCGCGTAAAAAAAATTTAAAAAAATTTTCCATGCACATCATGACCAAAAAAAATTTCACAACTCTTCGAACTGCTCTCATTTTTTTTAAAACCGTGTACGTTTGAAATTAAAAAAAGAGCAAATTTTAATTTCAATAATATCGATAACTAGGCCTATTCGAGCTTTCTATGAAAAAATACTTGATATATTAGTTGAGGATCGTTAGTCTATCAACATGAGATTGTGAGATAGTAAAATGGGTACTGCAAGAAGATACAGGCCCAGTCAAGCAAATCACAAACTCTAAGTCAACACACACACGTTAAACGCACGCGCCATGCTATAGTTTCTACGTGAGTTGGAGTTAGAAGATTTATGAAGGTAGTCAATGAAGAAAGGAGGGAGCTCTAGAAAAAAATGTTGTTGATGAACGTTTTTGCCAACGTCATCAATTACTTCTACCAAGCAATTCACGCAAACGTTCTTGTTCAACAAAACGTTACAACGTTAAATTAACAAATTTGTGGAGAAGATGAGTATGAACAAATTAATGAGAAATTGTCTCTTGATTACTGCATTGGCAGTAGTTTCTAACGTACAAGCAGACGGTGATTCACACAATCAAACATTTTTAAACCCACGTTCACACGGCGTAAATCTTGCGCTTGAAAACGTGAACGGCTGGCAAAAACTTATTCACCGCAAAGGTGCCGACGATACATTTGGCGGTAACTTTCAGGTGATTGGTTATTACATGGCTTCAACTGATGAAGATGAGTTGGGCGAATACTTTGCACCAGAAACATTCCCAGCAGCTAACACACTCAGAGACCATCACTTCAACTTTGGTACTGCTGCAGGAAACACCGCAGTTGCAAACCAAACATTGAACTTCCGTCATTTCGTACATCAGTACGATTATGCTGGCGCTAATGCCGAATGGGTACGCGTAAATCTTCAACCAGAACAACGTGCTTATGGCGTACATTTGAACTATCACCAAGACTTAGACAAAATACTTAAAGGTCTTTACTTCAAGATCAACGTGCCAATTGTAAACGTTGAAAACAGCATTGACCCAGAGTTTACTGCCGGTGCAGTAGCTGTAAACCTTACTAACGTTAGCACAGCGGCTACCGCAACAGACGGTTTGAAGGCTTACTTTAACGGTACTTTTGCAAACACGACCCCAGAAAACGCACAAGAAGCTCTTAAGTACCTCAAGTTTGGCGCAAACAACAATGAAGACAGCTCAACCGGCGTTGCAGACATCGACTTCATTCTTGGTTACTACTTCTTGTACACAAACAAATATCGCTTGGCAGTAAACATGGGCGTTACAATCCCAACTGGTGACGACGCAGACAGCAACAAGCTTTTCGAAGCTATTGTTGGTAACGGCGACCACTGGGCTTTTGGTGCCGGTCTTGACGGCGGCGCAACAGTGTGGACCAACGGCGATCATAGCATCAGCGTTCACTCAGCACTTAACTACCGTTATTTGTTTGAAGGAACAGAAAGAAGAACACTTGGCTTGAAAGACGACAGTGGCAAAATCATTCCTTACGGTCATTATGCCCTTGTTGGTCAAGCAGGAACTGGTGCTGACGTAACATTAATCCCAGCGGCTAACAAGTTGACGGTTGATTGCGATGTTACACCAGGCAGCCAACTTGACATGATTGTTGCGTTTGCGTATCACTACTGTGGCTTTACCTTTGATCTTGGTTACAACTTGTTCTTCCGTGAAGAAGAAGATGTTGACCGCAAAGGTTCTGCAGCAATCTTTGGCAGCACCGCAAGCATTTGGGGTATTGTAAATCCAAACGCAGATCCAGCAGGCGGTCTTGTAGCTGGCGACATTCAACAAGCAGCTGGTAACTTTGTTCTTGCAACAGGTCTTCAAGACAAAAACATCACCACCGACAACGCAGAAACTCCAGACCAACTCACACACAAAATCTACGCAGGTCTTTCATACGCAACCTACGATTGGGATGTTCCTCTGTTCATTGGCCTTCATGGTCACTATGAATGGGCTTCAGACAACTCCGGTATTAGCAACTGGGGAATTGGCGGCAAGGCTGGCGTAGCGTTCTAACGCACTCCAAACTCAGTCAATTAAAAAAAAGCCGGTCTTCTCGACCGGCTTTTTTTATTGCCTCCCTCGAAACACCCTAGAGGGCAGTCGGGAAGGACCTGAGGCCCTGCCTAGCTCCTATCTGAGTAGTTACAATCTCTGGCTCTTCCAAAAATAACCAATTTTACTACACTGGTAAGAAGACAAGGAGCCAAAAAATATCGAAAGGACCAACCTCGTGGCAAGCGCAAAATTTTTACTGCCAACAGCCGACACGGTGTTTAAACGCACATTTGGCAACAAAGCCCATAAAAACGTTTGTATCGACTTTCTCAATAACGTTTTGGATCGACCAGAGGGCCGACTTATTGTTGATGTTGAGTTTTTGGATACCTACAATCAACCTAAATACCCCGATGACCGACAAAGTATTCTTGATATTCGTTGCACGGACCAGGAAAAGAAAACGTACATAATTGAAGTACAAGTTGAAGCACAAAAAGATTTTGGCATGCGTAGCCAATACTACGTTTCACGTGTTCTTGCAGACCAGCTGAGTGCTGGGAGTAAATTTTCAGAACTTACGCCAGTCATTCTTGTAGGAATTCTTGATTTTACCTTGTTCACACGACACAACCGCTGTGTAACGCATCATGTGCTGACTGACACGGTCGACAGCAAACAAGACCTTGATTTGATTGAAATGCATTTCATTGAACTAACCAAATTTAAAAAAAATGAAGATGAACTTACCTCCGAGTTAGACAAATGGATCTTCTTTTTAAAAGATGCAAGTAGATATCTTGATCTGCCTCAAAAAATAGCCCGCGGCAACAAAGCTATTGCTGATGCATTTGAAATAGTGAGCCGCCACAACTGGACCAAGCTTGAGCTTGAAATTTATGAAAAAGAGCTGGACAATCTACGCTGCTGGCAAAGTGCGATTGATACAGGCATTGAAAAAGGCCGAGAAGAAGGCTTGGAAATTGGTATTGAGAAAACCGCACGTGCAATGTTGTCAAAAGGGTTTGATCTGACAGTTATTGCAGAAATCACTGGCCTGGACGTTGATCAGATAAAAAATCTAAAGTAAAAGAAAGCGGGAGGAACAACTCGCAGAGTTGGCGTCTCGAAGGGCCCGCCGCAGGCTTATTCAAAAAATCCTTCCCTTCTCCACCCCCACCATGCTAGCTTTGCAAATAGCGTAGTTGAGTGAAGGTCATTCAAATTTTGGAGAAGATAGTATGAAGAACTTAATCAGAAACAGTCTTTTGATTACGGCTCTGGCAGTAATCACCAACGCACAAGCAGATGGTGACGCACACAACCAAACGTATTTAAACCCGCGCTCGCATGGCGTTAATCTTGCGCTCGAAAATGTAAACGGTTGGCAAAAAATGGTACATCGCACCGGTGCTAACAACGCATTTAATGGTAATTTGCAGGTAATTGGTTATTACCAAGCGTCAAGCGATAGTGAAGAAATTGGTGAATACTTTGCACCAGCACAATTCCCAACAACAGCGCCTGCCAACCCACTCAAAGATAATCACTTCAACTTTGGTTCAAACGCTGCCAACACCGCAACCGCCAACGAAACATTAAACTACCGCAACTTTGTCCATCAAAGTGCCAACATAACCGGCGCTGACACCGAGCTGGTCAGACTCGCGTTCAATCCAAAGCACCGCGCATTTGGCGTAACGTTAAACCACCATCAAGATTTAGACAAATTGTGCAAAGGTCTTTATTTCAAACTCAACGTGCCATTTGTTAACATTGCAACGGGCGTTGATGCAGAATTTACCGAAAAGTACAACGCAACCACCATCAATTTTGGCAACCCAGTCGCAGCCACTTCAGTTACCAACGCATTAAAAACATACTTTGATGGCACGGGTGCCAACACTACCGCAGCAAACGCGCAAGCTGCTCTCCAATTTTTAAAATTTGGAAAAATCAATAGTGAAGACCACTCAAGCGGCCTGGCAGATATCGACTTCATACTTGGTTACTATTTTTGGTACAAAGACACCTCACGCGTGGCACTCAATCTTGGTCTCACTATCCCAACCGGCGACGAGGTAAAAAGTACCAAACTTTTTGAAGCAATTGTTGGCAACGGCGCTCATTGGGCCTTTGGTGCCGGCCTTGATGGCGGCGCTACCATGTGGCAAAAAAATCACCACGAGCTCAGCGTGCACGCAGCATTAAACTTTCGCTACTTGTTTGAAAATACCGAATACAGAACGCTTGGCTTAAAAGGCGCCGATGGGAAAATAATTCCATGGGGCCACTACCAACTGGTGGGTCAAGTTACCGGTGCCGCAACAACCTTAATTCCAGCAGCCAACAAATTAACCGTTGCATGCGATGTTACGCCAGGCAGCCAGCTTGATGGCATTCTTGGTTTTGCCTACCACAACCGCGGCTTCACACTCGATCTTGGCTACAACCTTTATTATCGCGCTGAAGAAGATGTTGACCGCAAAGGCAAAACACCAATATTTGGCACAACCGTAAACATGTGGGGCATTGTATTGCCAAACGCCACCGCCAACAATGGCATCACAGCCGGCGAACTTCAAGTACCACTGGTCGACAACAACATCACCACCGAAAATGCAGAAACACCATCGCAACTCACGCATAAAATTTATGCAGGGCTTGCGTATGCTGCCCAGGGCTGGGATGTGCCACTCTTCATTGGCATCAACACACATTATGAATGGGCTTCAGATAATGCTGCACTGAGCAACTGGGGAATTGGCGCCAAGGCTGGCATTGGGTTTTAGTTTTTTCAAAATACTTCCGTTCCCAGCATCCATCATGTTAGCTTTGCTGGTAGCGTAGTTTTTGAAAAAAAATCAAAAAAAAGGAGATAAAACAATGTCACGTTCCGTAACACCGTCTCCAGGTTTGCGTACCTCGCTGGTACTGGTAATCCTGCTCTTGTCTAGCCCAACAACAGCCTTTGCCGCCGACCTGGCTCCCGAACAAGAGCTTGCGCCAGAACAAGCTATTGAGGCAACAGCGCTGCCAGAAATTACTCAACCACAACAAGAACAACCACCGCAGCAACTACAACAGCCACAAGAAAAAAAAGAAAAGCAAAAAGATAAACAGCCCAAGCCAAAAGCCATACCACCACGCTTTCTCAAACTTTTGCGCAAAGAAATCAACCGCACGGTTCAAGAAGCAAAAAAAGAAGAAAAAAAAGCACCAGGAAAACGCCGACAACGAAGACACCACACAGGACGCAAAGCACAAAATAGACGCGTTGGTGGCCGTAGCCAAAAACGAAAAGCTCGTGAACGCAGCAAACAAAAACGTTGGCCCAAATATTTAAAAAAAGTATCAGCAAAAAAAAGCATGCACGAACTAGAAAGACGACAAAAACAATCTCAACAAGCAACCCTTAGGCAAGCTCAGGGCAGGCAGAAAAAAAGAAAATTGCAGCATCCTGCAGGCGCTCAGAAAAAAGTTAGCGTTCAACAAAAAATTGCACGCCAACGGGAACGCGTAGAAAAAAATGTTCTTGCAAACCAGTATCGCAAAGAACTTGAAGCTAAAAAAGCTGCCGGCACCGAGCTAACACCACAAGAAACGGCAACACTTGAACGCTTACAACGAGAACAAACTGAAAAAAAACAGATCAAAGAATTGCTGCTTAAAGACCCTAAAACGCTTACACCGCAAGAAAAGAAACTCCTTGTTGAGCATGCGCGCGCAAAGGGAACAGTTGGCAAAAAAGCCAAGCCGGGCAAACAAAAACTTGTTAACATGAAAAAATATAAAGGCAGACGCGTTCACAAACAAGCTGGCACCCTTCGACAAGCTCAGGGCAGTCGGGGTAAAAAAGGTAAAGGCAAAATCAAGGGCGATCGGAAGAAGCAACAACAAAAAACCGGTGGTGTGGTAATGCCAGCCGAACAAGAAGCTTTACCAGCTGACCAACAAGAGCAATCATCCGCCGCAATGCCTGATGAAACATATGCATCAGAAGGTGCTTACCAAGAAATAGCACCTGAACAAGCAATGGATTACCCACCAGCGCCACTACCACAGCTTGAACAGCCATACCCAGACCAAACAATGTACCCAGGCCAGCTCATGGCCCCAACACCACAACAACAGTTTGAACAAGCACCATACCCAGACCAGCCAATGGCACCAGCACCAGAGCAACCAATGCCGGTTGATCCTGCACAGGCCTACCCACAAGAGCTACCACCACTCACGCCTGAAGAATTGGCTGCAATGCAAGCTCAAATGGCAGCATCTCAAACAACAGAAACACCAGAACAAACAGCATCACGCAGAAGAACTGAGCAAGGGCTGCCGCCAGGGCCTACTTCAAAATAAGAACCTTTCTAAACACTCACGGAAAAGAGCCGGGCCACATGCCTGGCTCTTTTTTTGAGCAATGCGGTCAAAAGTCCCTTAAAATCGTCACAACCTACCTTAAAAGAACACACCAATCAACTTATTCAGGCCAACGCTATTTTATAGAAAAAATTTACTAATACTTGCGATTTTCATTTTATCCTTGTAAATTGTAATGTTGATTTAAAAATTACAGGGACAAGGCTAAATTGAGAAAGTGTAAAAACATGAAAAGAGCTTATTTTCTTGACCAAATCGCCTTTCAGTACAAAATCCACTCGGTCTGCGGGCTGCTCGGCCCGCGCCAGGTTGGCAAAACCACCCTTGCCAAACAATACGCCGCACAGTACCAAAATGTTCATTTTCTCGATTTGGAAAACCCCGTCGACTTGGCGCGCTTAGAAAACCCAATGCTCACACTTTCTAATATTAACAGCGATCTGATTGTGATCGACGAGATCCAACGCCGCCCAGACCTCTTTCCCGTGCTGCGGGTGCTGGTGGACGAAAAGCCACGAAAGTTTTTAATTTTAGGCAGTGCCTCACGCGACTTGCTCCAGCAATCATCTGAAACGCTGGCGGGTCGGATTGGGTACCTTGAGCTGACGCCGTTCGATATTTCAGAAACCAAAGAATATGACAAGCTCTGGCTGCGCGGGGGCTTTCCTCTTTCTTACCTTGCCGACTCAAACAAAGAGAGCTATGCCTGGCGGCAAGCATACATTTCAACTTTTATGGAACGCGATATCCCCAACCTTGGCTTTAATATTCCGCCAACACAAATGCGACGCTTGTGGATGATGTTGGCACACAATCACGGCAATATTTTTAACGGCTCCCAACTTGGCACATCGCTGGGCATTACACATTACCTTGTCCGTCAGTACGTCGAAATTTTGGCCGGCACATTTATGGTGCGCATCTTGAACCCATGGTTTGAAAATACTCAAAAGCGGCAAGTTAAATCGCCCAAAGTTTATCTGCGCGACAGCGGCCTGCTCCACGCACTTTTGGGCATTCAAGATGAAGAAGGGCTCCACGTTTATCCGCGCCTTGGCGCCTCATGGGAAGGTTTTGCGTTGGAAGAAATTATCAAAACGTATCATGCGCAGCCTGAAGAATGCTTTTTTTGGGCAACGCAAAGTGGTGCCGAACTTGATCTTTTAATTATTAAAGATGGTAAGCGCCTTGGGTTTGAGATTAAATATACCGACTCACCAAAAATTACTAAATCGATGTCGATAGCGCTGGAAGATCTCAACTTGGACCATTTGTACTTGGTGCACCCGCACAAAGACTCCTTTCCGCTTGCAGACAAAATTACGGCACTGGGAATTAGTGATTTAAAACCAACTTTTTAATCTGGAGCCGCTTGTACCGATCTAACAATCGAACAAATTGAAGAACTTAAAAAGAACAAATGAACAACAGAAAGACACTAAAATTTTCAGATCCTGTGACCGAACAAGAAGATGAAGAATATCAAGACCTCCTCCTGTCTGAATTGTTAATTGCCATCATGAAAACTGATGCAGCATCAGTGCACGAACTTGCAAAGACAGCCGGCATTTCTTCAACAATTATCCAAAACATTCGCTCTTGAAATATAAAGACTTTCCAAAACCTTCTTGAAGAAATCGAAGATTTATACTTAGGCTCAAGCTGCTTTGCAAGAAAAGGGTGAATGCGTTTCGCACGAAGAAATTAAGAAGCGCTTCAAAATCCCTCGATACTTTTTCTCTACGAGAAAAAACTCGGGATGAGCGCGGAGAAAATGTCTCTAGCAGCTGAATAATTAATGGCTCCAAATCAGCGGAAATGTCGAACGCAGCGCGATTAGCGCTGTCTCGACTGGTTTGCGCGTCAGAGATTCCAAAGATACCTCTTTGGTGCGCCATCCCAAAGGGGTCGCAATACCCCTTTGGAAAAAAACGAAAGAGTTAGTTATGAAGAAAGCAGAGATTGTAGAAAAAAGAAAAAAAATAAAAAGAAGATAAAACTTTATTTGGGGACAAAAAAAACATTTTTAACAAAAATCTTGCTCTCACCAAAACCTTTCTATAGTCTCAAATCGAAGTCGCAAAGTAAGCAGTACGAGAGTATTTTCAAAAAAATATTCAAAGCTGCAAGGAAGAAGGGTTCTATCAAAAGGAGAAGGAAGAACATGAGAGTAAGTCTTCGTACACTCGCGCTTTTAGCGCTCTGTGTTGGCACCGTGTTTGCCGACAACGATAGTCAATATGCCAACAGAACGTTCTTGATGCCGCGTCCAACAAATGTGGACAAAGCAATGGAATGGACAACATGGCATGCACACTTTTTCAAAAAGCATCAAGAAAAACATGGTATCAACAGTCACTTTCAAGTAACTGGTTTTTGGCAAGCGTCGACCAATGATGAAGATCTTGGTACGTATTTTGGTATTGGGAACGGTAAAAACAGTTTTGTAGTTGGCGATCCAACGGTAGATGGCGTGGAAATTAACAGCTTCCGTCTCATTCACAACGCAGATGGCGGTGGGGGATTGTCTGATCCATTTCCAGGTACCATTACCTTCAAACCTGAACGCGAATCATTTGGTTTCCGTTTAGACTACATTCAAGACATCAACGCACCAATCAAAAACTTGTTCTTTAAAGCAAGCATGCCTATTGTTCATGTTGAAACCGACATGGAAATAAGTGTTGCTGATAGCGTTAAACAAATAATTCTTGATGATCCTAATAACACTGAATACACCATTGCAGATTTCTTTGCCGGCAATATTAACGTAAGCCAAAACCCGATGGACAACACAAACCAACAAGAATCGTTGAAATTTGCCAAAATTAACGGCGATCGCAGCAAAACTGGCATTGCCGACCTTGACTTGGCACTTGGCTACAAATACTTCCACAGCGCAACATCCCATGCCTTTATCTCGGTTTTTGTAACCGTACCAACAGGCTCCAAAGTGCGCGGCACCTACCTCTTTGAACCAATTGTTGGTAACGGCCACCACGTAGCACTTGGCGCAAGCGTTTATGCCGGCGCACAAGTATGGTCTGGCGAACAAGGCAAGTTGCGCGTTGATGGCTGCTTGAACTACTCGTACCTGTTTGAGGGCACGGAACAAAGAACAATTGGCGTCAAAAATATCACAACCGGAAACACCGAACTTCTTGGTTTTTATAACATGGGCGCACGAATCGGCCAAGTTGACAAACCTTTCTTTCCATTGGCAAACGTTTTAACCCGCGACCTGCGTGTACAACCAAACAGCCAAATCGATGCTTTATTGAACCTTTCGTTCCAAAGCAAACGCTTTATTGTTGAAGTTGGTTACAACTTGTACTGGAAAGATCAAGAATCTATCTGGGTCAAGAATACTGACGATTTGATTGGCCAAGTAGGTATTGTTTCCCCAACAGCTGTATCAAACGTGGCAATTACGGCAGCAAGCTTTGTAGGCGGAGCTGCTTTCACAGCCGACAATCTTGACATTAACGCAGCCAAAACCCCTTCACAAATCACCCACAAACTGTCTGCTGGCTTGGCCTTTAAATACAAGATCAATAACAGCTACCCATCATCACTTGGCATTGGCGGTTCGTACGAATTTGCACCTAAAAATAGCTCCGTTGAACAGTATGCCGTGTGGGGTAAAGCAGGGTTTTCCTTCTAAGAATATTGACTTTATGAGTGTCACCATTTTATAATTAAAATTGACACATAGAAATTAAGTTAATTTTAGAGAAAAAGAGAAGAAAAACCCTAAAATTCAAGGAGATAGAAATGAGAATGAAAAGAACTATACATGCCCTACTCAGCCTAGCTTTGTTGGCAATAGTAGGAAGTAATGTAGAAGCAGCTGCAAGTAGACGTGAGCAGATTTTAAAAGACAGAGCCGCAGCTCGGACGCGTGGAGAAGCAGCAACTATTAGAGAATACTTAGATAAAGAAAAAGCACAAGCAGCGGCAATCGAGAAAGCTTATAAGAAAACCAACCCGGCAAAGAAAGAAGCCGCAATTTTAGCCCTTCCTTCAGTAAAGCCCACAGCAGAAGTTATAGCTGCACTTGGCTCACAAACTCATAGCGGAGCAAAAAAAGATATAGAAAAAATACTTGAAAATGAAGAAGCTACGCTAAATAAGCTTAAAGCAGAGGTAGCAGGCAGCACTAACCCAGCAGTTATAGCTAAAGTAAAAGCCCAAAAAAAAGAGGCTAAAGCAGATCTGGCAAAGGTAAAAGCATCAAAAGGAACAGTCTCTGGCGGCGGTGGTGGTGGCGGTGGTGGTGGCGGTGGTGTAGTTAACGCAACGCAACCAGAAATAGATGCCGCAGTAAATGCTTTTACGGTAAACATCCTTGGTTGGTTAAGAACTGAATTTGGCTTTGCTGGCGACCTTACCGCCTTCTTGCTTTCGTTTGCAACAACTGGACCAAATGCAGCAACAGGTAACGTTGATACCGTTGCTATTGATGCAGCAAAACAAAACATTATGAAACAAGCAGCAGCAGCAACCGCTGCAGTTCAGTTAGGCACGGCAAAAACAGCAGCTAACGCACTAAAAACAGCCGTTGATGCCGCAGAAGCTATCTTTAATAAAGGACTTGGCCACATAACACAAGCCGAAGCTGTAGCAGCCCTTGCTTCTGTAAATATTGGTGGCGCATTGTACAACTTGGCTGGTGATTTTCATGCCAAAGTTATGGCCGCATCTGCTGCTGGTTCTGCAACACCACACGCAACAGCCGCTGCCACATGGTTCGGATTAACGGCAACAACCAAAGCAGCACTAGTTACTTTCGTGGGCAATATTAATGCGAATAAAGCCTCCTTAAACGCAGCTGGACAAGTTTGGTGGGATTTAATTGGCGCAGGTAATTTTGGAGCAATACAAGCAACTGCACCAGCTGCACCAGTAGGAGCAGCCGACTACGCAGCCGCTGACTTCAATGCTATCAAGACTGCAATCTTAACTGCACTGCAAAATAAAGCAAAAACTAGATCTGGCGACATCAGCGCAGCACCAACCGACAATGACGCATGGTTAATGGATACACCAAACAAAAACGGCGTAGCAGCTGATAACGCTCTTCGTACAGCAGCCTTCAACATAGCCGATGCAACGCATAAAGTAACAGCCAAAGTCTTTGCTGCTACCGATACTGCAGTAAGTTACGGCACAGCGGTACATAACCTCAAGACTAAAGCAGAGCTTGTTGCTGCACTTGTAGCTGCATACACAGCTCTTGTTCCAGCTGCAGACTTCCAATTCACCGGTGCTGGCAAACTTAATCACGCAACAATTACAAACGTATTTAATAGTGGCGACATGGACACATGGTTGAATAGAGGTACAGCTGGTGACAACGCTAAAAATACAGCTGCCCACACTGCTTGCCAAGCTGCTCGAACAATTATCACTGATGCGGCAAACGCTATTACAACCAACGTCACAGTTGCCAATATTCACACCGATGGTTCTTGCACAACCAAGATAACTGTACATAATGCGATTAACGATGCTCATACAACACTTGAAGTGGCCATAACTGCTGTTGCAACAGCAAAGGCTCATGTTGCTGGTGGCGGCGGCGGCGGTGGTGGCGGCGGCGGCGGTGGTGGCGGCGGCATCAACTGGGCTGCGGCAGACTTAGCAGTAGAAATCACAAAACATGTCAACGACAATACCACAGCACGGGATGCTTTAGTAAAATTGTTTAATAGTCCTGCAGATAATGCAGTAAAAATAATCACTCGTAACGCTGGAACTGGTGTGATAGCAATAGGCAATAAAGCTGCTTTTACAACTCTTTCGCCAGCACAAAAAGCTCAGTTATTGCAACTTAAAGATGCTATACGCGCCCAACTTACAGACCCTGATGATCAAACAGACCTAGATGGTGTATGGACAGCTCTTACAACTTAAAACTAAAATAAAAAGGATCTAATATGAAAAATTTAAAAATAGTTTTACTCAGTGTGATAATCGCTGGCTCAGCTACTTTGCAAAACTCTCTCAACGCCGCAGCTGACCCATTGCCACAACTTGCCGCAGAAGCACATTTGTTAGTACTAAACAGAATTGCTCTGGTAGAAGGGCAAATCCAAAGTCTTAACTTCCCGGCGACTCTCAGTGCTGCCAGAAGACAGGCACGCGTAAGCACCCTTATTGGAGGCTATGGAACAGCAGTCGATTTAAATAGCAAACCAGTTCAAGACGCAATTGCTGCCGTTGCCACTAGCCTAGGAATGTCTTCAGGAGATCTTACAGGAGTCTATACGGCAGCCGGTGTTACTCAAAAACCATAGTTAGTAACTACTAGTAAGAAAGAGGGGCGCCGATTGGCGCCCCTCTTTGCTTTTGAAAACCCAAATACTTCCTGCAATCTTACATTCTTTAACAAAACTCTTGATTTTTGTGCGCAATATTTTCTATTATAAAATTAATTGCTATTACACAAGAAATGAAATAATAAAAATAGAGAAGCTTATTCAATTACCTAAAGAAGGAGATGTTTTGATGAAAAATCGTTTTATTCCATATATTTTCATGTTCTCACTCTCAGGCATATTTTTAGCGCCATTGTGCAGCGCAGGCGCTAGCCCAGAGCTGACAGCACTAGAACAAAGCTTGGGAGCACTCAAGGCCAAGCTTACAAAGCTAGGCACAAAATTGAACAGGCTCGTACATCCACTGCATGCCGACGCAAAAGATCTACGTCAATGGCTCGAACTCAAAAAGGGAACCAGTGGCAAGATAATGCTTGATCCAGCTTTCATAAAAACTGCCACCAACTACACTGATAACGCTGCTGCTCAAGAGTGGATTAACATGATTGGTGGTAATTGGGGAGCAATAGATGCAGCATTAACGCACCTCAAAGATAACCCAGGTGCTTTGGACGCTCTTCAAGTTGCCATCTTAAATCAACTCAAGGCTCACCTTGAGGCACAGGTACAAGTTGCTGGCGTAAATCTAGCAGACCCAGCGAGCTATGCAGATGATGCTAGTCATTGGATTGTTGGAATCGCAGGCACAGGGACTCTTTTTAATCGCATTTTAGCAGTTAAAAACGCTTACAACCCAGCCCCAACACCAGCAACTACTGGCCCAGCAGATTATGCTGAACGCATTACTCAAGCAATTACTGGTAATATAGCAGGCCTCCCTACTGATATTGAAGCTATATTCAGAGGCCTACTACCAGCAGAAATCAACGACGCGCCTAAAAATAACAAACCAAAGAATATTAAAACTTGGCTCGAAAGCAAGCGAACAGCAGCCACTAAGGTACGTAAAGGCGGCTTCTTGCAAGCTACCAACAACTTAGCCACTCAAGTAGTTGTTGCAGTTCATGCCGCTCACACAGCTCGTGCGCTTGCTGTAGCCGCGGTCGACAACGTTTCTGCAACCGCCCTTCAAATAGGAAACGGTAGCTATAATGCCGTGTTGGCAGCTATTAATGCAGCAACACAAGCAGCACAAGAAGCTACCGATGCTATTGCTGCGGCAGTGAATGCTGTAGACAACGACACGGGTATGAAAGCGAATACTCATGTTGTAAAAAACGCTCATAGCAAAGATCTTACGCTTGTTGTCGCTAATACAGATGGCACGGTGTTACCACTGACTATGAAGCTTATTGATAAACTGGCAGCCAGAATTACAAAAATAAATGTAGCCACTAAGCACAATGCTGACAATCCTCTAGCAGCTCCACAAGCAGTTCTTAATGAAACAGACATAAGCGCAGCACAAGCTATTAACGAAATAGCCGAAGCTAAGACCTTTATAGATAGCCTTGTAGTTGCTGGGACGGCTATCGGCACCGTTGCAAACGAAGCAGCCATGAAAACACTGTTAGATGGTGCGGGCCTGCCTGCAGAGCAATTGAAAGCTTTGCAAGATGTAGCACGAGAAGTACAAACTGGTTTGCATAATAATGGCGGCAAAAACTATGATAAGATTGATTGGATCGTTAATTATGCACCAACGCCGACAGTAATCGGCATCAACTGGGCTGCGGCAAACTTAGCAGTAGAAATCACAACACATGTCAACGACAATACCACAGCACAGGATGCTTTAGTAAACTTGTTTAATAGTCCTGCAGATAATGCAGTAAAAATAATCACTCGTGACGCTGGAACTGGTGTGATAGCAATAGGCAATAAAGCTGCTTTTACAGCTCTTTTGCCAGCACAAAAAGATCAGTTATTGCAACTTAAAGATGCTATACGCGCCCAACTTACAGACCCTGATGATCAAACAGACCTAGATGGTGTATGGACAGCTCTTACAACTTAAAACTAAAATAAAAAGGATCTAATATGAAAAATTTAAAAATAGTTTTACTCAGTGTGATAATCGCTGGCTCAGCTACTTTGCAAAACTCTCTCAACGCCGCAGCTGACCCATTGCCACAACTTGCCGCAGAAGCACATTTGTTAGTACTAAACAGAATTGCTCTGGTAGAAGGGCAAATCCAAAGTCTTAACTTCCCGGCGACTCTCAGTGCTGCCAGAAGACAGGCACGCGTAAGCACCCTTATTGGAGGCTATGGAACAGCAGTCGATTTAAATAGCAAACCAGTTCAAGACGCAATTGCTGCCGTTGCCACTAGCCTAGGAATGTCTTCAGGAGATCTTACAGGAGTCTATACGGCAGCCGGTGTTGCTCAAAAACCATAGTTAGTAACTACTAGTAAGAAAGAGGGGCGCCGATTGGCGCCCCTCTTTACTTTTCTATCTATAACTCTATCTCCTAAATAGGGCCTTCATCTCATTAATCTACCCAATAACCGCAAATTTCGAGTTTTTTAAACCTATTTATCGCCTTCCCTCCCTTTCTTGCCTCTCCCAAAACCCTCTTTCCAATAACAAAAAACCTCGTAAAATCGCCAAAACCACTCAGGAATAATCTTTTCTGATTTAAAAAAGCCCTAAAAACAGCCAAAAACAACCATTTATACCCCATTTGACAATAAAACCCCATATGGGTAATCTGGTTAAAATGGTGTTTAAGCCATTTGTGATCCGTCTACGCTACCCGCCTCCGTTAAAACTACGGCGCGGCAGGAGCTACGCCGCGACATCCGCCTTGTTGGAGGACATCGCGCCATAGCTCGTAGAGCGAAGGCGGGTGAGGTTATATCATTTTCAGTGAGGTTATATTTTTTCTATTTTACGGAGGTATTTATTATGAAACTCACACACAAAGCGATAGCATTTTCTTTTGCTATCATGTTTACCGGCAACGTTTTTGGTGCCGCAAACACACTTGACATCATTACAAGTCGCAATCTTACCCAAGATGTTACATCAACGAACGTACAAGAACGACTTGCTGGTTTTCGCGTTGCAACAAGAGCAATGAAGGCGGAAATAAGCCAATTGTCTCAAGATAATTTTGAAGCAATTGCTCAAATTGCAAGCGATCTTATCGACAAGGCAATGTTAAACAGTACAGCAGAAAACTTTGATCAAATAAAGTCGAATGCTGCTACAAACGTTATTAACGGGTTAAGCCTCGACTTGGGACTAATAACCCAAGCACAAGCTCTCAGAACAAAACTCAACACAACCTTTGAACAAGTACAACAAGCACAAGAAACAGCTCGTTTGGCTCAAGAAGCAGCAGAACGCGCAGCTCAAGGTTTTAGCTTTAACAGATTCATGAGCACAGCAAAAAACAAAGTTTCTAGTCTGTTTTCAGGAACTGAAGAAACTGAAGAAGTAGACACCAGAACATTCGCTGAAGCAATGGCAGAACAGTACGCTGCTGAAGAAGCTGCAAGAATTACAAACGAACCAGCTCCAGTTCAAGACCAAGAAGACGCTCCAGTAATGCAATCCCGCTGTTCTTTCGAACGCGTTTGGAACACTATGACCAGCAAATGGATGTTCGTTCCAGCAGGTTTTGTGGCTGCTTACCTTGGTGGTGCTTATGACATGTTGGCAAGCGCGTTGAGATCAGATGCTCCAGCGCCGGTAACAGGTACAGAAGACAATCTTAATCTTACAAGCACAAACAGCAGCTCAAGCGAAACGCCAAAGAGCGCTATAGAACTTGAAGCTGATGAAATGTGTTTTGATCGACACAACGCTACTGACACTGTTTTAAGAGATCAGTTTGTTACAACAGAACCAGCACTACGCGAAGCTGCTATGGCCGCACTTCTTCTTGCACAACAAGAACAAGTACGTCTTGAAAACGAACGTGTTGAAAAAGAACGCCTTGCACAAGAACAAGCTGCTATTCTGGTTAAAGAACAACCAACGAGCGAAGCTCATGAAATTCTTGATACATGCCACACAAGGGAAGACATGAACCATTTAATTGAGTTCAATCAACGTTTTTCCCAACAAAAGGCTGAAATGGAGCGTAATAAAGCTGCATTGATAGTTGTTTCTGCGCCTGCTCAAAACGATAGCAACAACTCGTCAACCAGCAGCTCAACGCAACCAAGCGCTGAACCAGCTGTTGAAGAACCAGCAGCTCAACGCTATGGTTTGCTTGGTCTCTATGACATGCTCAAGAGCTAATCATAAAAAACAAGAGAACATAAAAAGGCGTACTGATATCAGTGCGCCTTTTTTCTAAAACTTCGGTGCCCATAAAATTTTTTTCGCGATAAAAACCTTAAACACCGACCCACCCAAAATCACCGCCCTAGAGATTATTTCAAGAGGGTTGGGGGTAGAGGGACCCACAAAAAGGCCTGCTTGGATAAAACCGAGCGGGCCTTTGGTTTTATTTGGGACACCCACCATTCAAATAAAGCCCTAGAAAACAGCATAAAACCAACCTACAAATTGACAAAAGTTTTGTCCAAGCTAAACTCAATTGGTAGTTTATTAATTGTCCTGGGGTTTTTTTAGGGGATCTTTCTATGAAATTCAACCGTATTATTGCGGCAGCTTTATGCGCTGCAACACTCACCGGAAACGTTGCCACTGCTCGTTGTTCAACAAAACACGTAGTAATTGGTGTAATCAGTACCGCTGCTCTTGCTACCGCAGCTGCAGTTTTGGTTCCGTTTGAAATGGTTCAAAAGCTTTTCAGCAAAAATGAGCTGGACCAAGCTTCTCTTGATATGTGCTTTAAAGATGACAATGAAGGAAAACTTCTTCTTGTTGATCCACAACTAGACTCAAAAAATACTCAAGATGAGCTTGCAGCAGAAGAACCTGTGGATGAAGATTTCAATCTCATTTACGGCAATGACCTTGTAGTAACTACAGTAGTAACTACAGAAGATACAGCAGATTTCTATCTTGTTTGTGTAGACAGTGACTTTGTAGCACATGAAGAAGCGTTGGTAAAAGTTGAAGAAACACTAGAAACAGAAACAACAAACACCCCGCAAGACTCAAAGCAAGAAACAACTCAACGCTATGGTTTACTTGGTATCTACGACATGCTCAAGAGCTAAGATAGGATATTTCTGATGAATTTTATTCGCTTCATAGCATTGGCAACCTTTGCCGCAACTATGACCACAAACAGCGCTCATAGCTACAACGCTCGTGCCGAAAAAGCTGTCTGTGCCACACTTGTACTGGCAACATCAGCACTACTGATAGCCACTCAATTTGAGATGATACAAAAGCTTTTTGTGAGCAAAGAGCAACCAACAACCGACACAGAATTTAACGATGCTCTGCATGATCTCCTCACACAAGCATGCACCAGACTTGCACAAGACAATGCATTAGCACCAGAAGAACAAGTAGTGTGCAACCTTGAAGGAACAAACACGGCTGAACGTGCACAAGCACTTGAAACAATGCACCCACGATGCGGCGTAGCCGACAACAAAAAACGATGCATGAAAAACAACCTTGAAACAGAAGTAAAGTACTTGTATCGCTCAATATGCACCAGCCCACAGGTTACCTTGTCTCTTGAAGAACAGGCACGTTGTGGTGACTTGACAGCAATTAAACAACTGCGTCGTCAAGCGTGTGAACAGAAATTTAACGATCCAAGCTTCAACGTGAAAACATTGACCTATTCAGAGTTGCTCAAAGATTGCGAAGTGAGCTTAGTGCTTTCACCAAGGCAAGAGCTTGCCATGGCGCAAGCAGAATCGCTTAATCTGCACCATAGCGTTATCTCATAAATTTTTTTACGTAAGTTTATAAAGCAAAGAGGCGCATTAAACAATGCGCCTCTTTGCTTTATATAACTCGAGAAAATTTATTTTAAAAGTCGTTCGGTAATTTCATGCATAATCTTATAATAACCGGGAATACGCGAAACAATCTCTCTAATTTCTACCACGTCATAACTATGTGTTGTCAGATTGCGATCGGCAATCATATCAATTAACACAGCGCCTTCTTGCTCTGAAACAGCTTTTTTTCTGACACACGCAAAAAAAACACTTCGAGGGCTATTGGCATCTTGAATATCATACGTAACAACAATATACCGCTTTAAAACCTTCCAAAAAGAATCATAACAATATTCAAAGCGCTGAATGGTTGAATCTTGTGCTGTTAGCATATATTCTTCATTATTCAAAATAGAAAGAGACTTTGAAACATCAAAAGAAACGCGCAATGTCTCTAATGCCTTTTTTAATAAACTAACAGAGAGTTCTAGCTTTTCCATACAACACCATTCTTTAAAATTTCTTCTTTCAACTCAGAAACAATAGCATTCATATCAACAAGGTCAGTCATTAAGGGCATTCTTAGATGTTCCAACGTTACGCGAGCACGCAACATTTCAGCGGGCAAAATTTTAGTTCCCGCATCAACAGCAAGATCAACATCAGCACCTTCTTTATGCGTCAAGGTAGCTCGCGAACCAAAAAGATATACCCTTGCGCCAGGAAAATGATATTCCAAAGCACGCAAAATCATTTCTTTATATTCCGGATTAATCGATTCTTTCACCGTGTTTCTCCCGCTTTAAAAACTAATACTGCATTGCCACCACCAAAACCAAACGAATTTGAAAGCGCATAACGCACGCGCGTTTCACGCGCTTTGCCCGGCACATAATCAAGCGTACACGCCGGGTCTGGTTGGTCAAGATTAATAGTTGGCGGCACCAACTGATGCTCAAGTACTAACGCACAAATACCAGCCTCAACACCACCAGCAGCAGCAATCATGTGACCAGTCATCGACTTTGTTGAACTGATCAGCGCATGGCCAGAAGTTTGAGGGTCAACGTGCGCACCAAAAACCTCTTTAAGTGCCAATGTTTCAACAACATCGTTCATCTGCGTTCCGGTGCCATGGGCATTGATATAATCAATCTGGTCAGGCGTTATGCCAGCATCGGACAGCGCCTGCCTGATGGCAAGCACCGCACCGCGCCCTTCTGGGTGCATGGCCGTTAAGTGATACGCATCGGCATTGGCACCATACCCAACAATCTGAGCATAAATGTGCGCACCACGCGCAAGCGCATGGTCTTTGCGCTCAAGTACCAGCATACCAGCCCCTTCTGCAATCACAAAACCGGCTCGCTGCACATCAAATGGCCTGCTTGCCTCTTCTGGCTTTCCCTGCCAGCGCGAGAGCGCACGCATGTTGTCAAAAGCAGTCATGGCAAACGGTGTTGCACACCCTTCTGCCCCGCCTGCAAGCATAATGTTGGCATAGCCATCACGCACGGCCCTGAAGGCATGGCCCAGAGCGTCGGCGCCCGACGAGCAAGCACTGGTCAACCCCAGCACCGGCCCCTGCAAATTATGCTGCATGGCTACCCACGAAGCGGCAATGTTGTTGATTGCTTTGGGAATAACAAGTGGCGAAACGCCCTTGACACCGCGCGCTGCATAACCCAGTGCTGCCTCTTGAATGGTGCTCAGGCCACCAATCCCCACGCCAACGTACACGCCAAAACTTTCTCGGCTCTGCGGGGTATTGTTGTCAAAACCGGCGTCTGCCAGCGCTTGGCTGCTTGCCAGCAATGCCAAATGCGTAAACCGCTCACTGCGGCCTTGCAACTTGTCGGGCAGCAACGCATCGAGTTGTTGTTGAATATTTTTTACCAAACCAACGGGCATGCCAATAACATTAGCCCCTTCGAGACGCCCTGCGGGCTCCTCAGGGAGAACGGGGGAAATTTTTGCCTGTACACTGAAATCCGTTTCCCCTGACACTTCGGCAGACTCAGCGCTAAAAGCCCTTACCGCCTTCCCTGAGGAGGAACTCGCAGAGTTCTGTCTCGAAGGGGCGATCGAGAGGCCATCATTCAAATCATACGCAGTGATACCCGAAATGCCGTTACTCAGCGCATGCCAGGTTGTTGCGGTGTCGTTACCAACGGGGGTTACTAAACCAATGCCGGTGATAACGACTTCATGTTTGTGCGCCACAATAAACGCGCGTTACTTGGTACGAGCTTGATGAATCAAATCAACCGCTTGAGCGATTGTTTTAATTTGTTCTGCGTCTTCATCTTTAATTTCAACGCCAAAAGTTTCTTCAAAGCTCATAATAATTTCTACAATGTCCAACGAGTCAGCGCCAAGATCTTTGAATGTGGCCTCTGGCTTGATGTTTTCTTGCGGCATGCTTAATTTGTCGGCAATGATAATTTGTATTTTTTGTAGTGTGTCTTCACGTGAAAATGCCATGAGATTAATCTCCCTTTAAAATTTGTTTTAACTTATTTTGAGTTGTTTAAAGCAACTATTCTTTTGAAAGAATTAAAGGATAGCTAAAATTGAGAATTTTTCTATGCTATAATAGTTGTTATAGAAGATTTTTTTAAAAAATTACCTAAAAACTATGAATTATAAAGAAATAGAACCATACCATCAAAACCTCATAGATCTTGTTACTAAACATTTCCCATCATGCCGTCTTTACCTTTTTGGATCACGGGCAACACAAACCAATACCCCACACTCAGATATTGATTTGGCAATTGATTGTGGACAGGAAATACCATCAAGAGATCTTTCTGAACTTACCGACGCCATTGACACACTTAATATTCCATTTTGTGTTGATGTGGTTGACATACACAATACATCACCAATCATGGTTGAACAAATTAACAAATACGGAATTTTATGGAAAAAATAACCGGTATCGAAAAATTAATGGTAAAACAAACAACAATGTTACAAGCACTTTCAGGACTTAAGGAAGAAATAGATTCCTTAAACAAAATCTGCAAGAATGAATCGAGCGATGAAAAATTGATACGTACGTATCGCAATTCTGTAACAAAACTTTTTGAAATATCCTTCGATCTTTTCTGGAAATACGTAAAAGAATATCTTTGGGGCATGCACGGCATTGAACAACAATCCCCCAAAAGCGTTTTTCGCGAATGTTTCAAACTAGATTTCACCAACAAAACAGAAACGGCACATCTTTTGGATATCGTTGATGACCGCAATAGACTGGTGCATACCTACAACGAAGAAGTTGCTATCAAAATCTCTTACAAAATTCCACGGTACTATGATTTGATGAAAAAATTAGTTGACGCTATGAAGGTTTAAGCCCTCATATTAATACATCCCACCATTAACACTCAGCACCTGAGCGGTCACATAATCCGCCCTACCAGACGTCAAAAAGCCAACCATCTGCGCAACGTCTTCAACCGTGCCAAAGCGCTTGAGCGGGATACGCTCAAAGATATTTTTTTGAACGTCATCAGACAACCGCTGCGTCATTGCCGTTTCAATAAAACCAGGTGCTACGGCATTTACTAAAATATTGCGATTGGCATATTCGTGCGCAAGTGATTTGGTGAGTGCAATTAAACCTGCCTTGCTGGCAGCATAAGCCGCTTGACCGGCATTACCAGTGAGTGCCACAACCGAGCTCATATTCACAATGTACGCAGGCTTGCGCTGGTGCCCAGCACCATCATTTGCAACCATCATACGCTTGAGCGCTTGCTGTGAGCACAAAAAAGCACCTTTAAGATTCACGTTAAAAACAGCGTCCCAGTCGGCCTCGCGCATGCGCACTGCCAAGGCGTCGCGCGAAATGCCCGCGTTGTTTACTAAAACATCGAGACGTATTTTTTGTTGATCGACATAGAAAAATGCTTGCTGCACCGACGCAGCAGAAGAGATATCACACATAACATATTCAGCGCCTTCTTGAAGCAGCGAGCTTACCTGTTGCGTTGCTGCATCAAGACAATCAAGCACCACAACACGGTCGCCTCGTTGCAAAAAAAGTGATGTGATTGCGCGGCCAATGCCCTGCGCCCCACCGGTTACCATGCAGTACATTTCTACCGTCCTCGTTGCAATGCCGCTGCGTACGTGAAATCGTAAAAATAGCGCTGCCACTCTTCATCGGTGGTGTTGTATTCATTGTCATAGACAAAATGGTCAACCAGGGCCTCGCGCGTACGCAAAATCTCTTTGAGTCTGCCACAGCCTTTATTTTTTTGGTCACGCACCGTAAAATCGATCAACTCGAGAGCACGTTCAAATGCTTTTCGGCTCAACTCAAGATCCCCAGTCTTTTTCCAGTGAATCGTCCGTTCAACCTCGCTGCCAATATTGGCCATCTGTTCAAAGATAGAAAATTTAAACCAACGACCAGACTCATAGGTTTCTTTGTGAATAATCATGAAATCACCAGCTTGTTAACAATCTTCTTTCCCTCGATACATTTTTCCTCCGGAAAAACACTCGGGATGAGCGAGCTACACAGAACACTCGCGATAAGCGAAGAGTGCTGGAACCTACTTAAACTGCTAAAATTTCTATTTTCTTTAATCAAAACTACTTCACACCCGCTCATCCCGAGTGTTTTTGAGCAACGCGAAAAAATGTATCGAGGGACGTACATTTTTGCTGACATTTTTTTTAATTCTTGAATAGATATTTTTTCTCGCACAGTTTCCATAACATTCCCTTCTAGTTTTAACTGGACTTAAGAAGATTATCCGGTAATTTTCATTAATCAAGCTTAAATCGAATAAGTCGTGCTGAATTCACTAAAATAAAAAGATCTGTAACAGCATGAAACAACGCCGCTTCAATGGGCGTAACCACATTAAACAACGCAAGAACTATACCAAAAATGTGCACCGCTGCAAGCCCAACAAAAATATTTTGCAAAATCAAGCGAAAAACCTTACGGGAGAGCGCATATACAAACACAACGCCCTGCACATTGTTTGCCATCAAAACAATGTCTGCTGCCTGAATTGCAGGCTCCATGCCCATGGCACCCATCGCAATACCAACATCTGCTTGTACCAGCGCAGGGGCATCGTTAATGCCATCACCAATCATGGCAACCTTGTGGCCTTTTTGTTGCAAGTCTTTGATAATACGCAACTTTTCATCAGGGTCAACCTGACCAAAAACCGTTTCTATGCCCAGCTGTGCTGCAACATGTTGTGCAACTTCAAGCCGATCGCCACTCAACAGCATCACTTTTTTTATGCCAAATTTTTTGAGTTGATCAATGGTATTTTTTGCTTCAGGTCTAATTGAATCAGCAACACCAATTCTGCCGCATAATTGATTATCACACGCCAAATAAAAGAACGTAGAACTCGAATCTTGTGTCGCACGTAATGATTCAGAAATATGAATGTTGGCATGCTCAGGTGCTTCAATAAAATGCTGACTGCCCAACAAATATTTTTTGCCGTCATATTCAACTTCAATGCCATGCCCAGTTACCGATTCGTAACGGTCTGGGTCGGGAATTTCTCTCTTATTTTCGTTTGCACGCTGCAAAATTGCCTTGGCAAGCACATGCCCCGAGCGCTTTTCCATCATTGCTGCAATTGTTAAAATATCATCGTGCGCATACGATTGATTGAGCGATTCTATGGAAACAACCTCAGGCTGGCCAATAGTCAGCGTTCCCGTTTTGTCAAAAATAAGAATATCAACGTCAGAGAAATGTTCCAACGCACTACCGCCTTTAATTAAAATGCCGGAACGAAAAGCAGCTGCTGTTGCCGCTAAAATGGCAAGCGGCGTAATGAGCGTTAACTCGATGGGAGATCCAAAAACCAGCAAAGTAGCCACCAGCGAAAGATTACCGGTCACAAACCACACAATGCCAATAAATACCATCATCAACTGCACCACCACCAACGCAGCACGGTTGGTTACCGAAACAATCGCTGCTTTTTCTTTTTCTGCTTGCTCAAGCAAACGACTAATTTTGCCAAAATGTGTTTCTGAACCAATCTTGTGAACCACCACCACAACGCTGCCCGCTTGAACAAACGTACCGGCAAACACCGGATCTTTAATACCTTTTTCCAGCGACGTACTTTCTCCCGTTAAAAACGATTCATTAATACTGGCCTGACCATCAACAATAATACCATCAACGGGGATTTGCTCGCCTGTCTTTATAATCAAGCGCATTTTTGGCTGCACGTTACCAACTTCTAGCACCTGCTCATGGCCATCAATAACCGCGGTTACCTTGGTTGGCACCAAACGAATCAGACTTTCAATCGCCCTGCCCGTTTTTTCTTTAATAAACTCTTCTGCATACTTTGCCAGATGCATAATAATTAAAACAACAGTAATTGCCTGTTCTTCATGAGCTGCCAGTGCAACGCCGGTAGCAAAAATCAAAAATAATTCAGTGGTAATTTTTTTGTTGTATAAATCTTTGAGCGCGTCAATGACAATGGGAACTAATGCAACAAAAAGTAAACCATACATACCAAGCCGGCTTACCGATGTTTGATTGGCCAACATAAGCCCAAAGACTGCAGATATAACCAGAATATAAGTACCGTAAACAATGTTATAATTTTTCATACCATCTCTTTTTTTATAACCAAACATCTTACAACGCACGGCTGAAAGGTAAAAATCATACTTTATGGTAGCATAAAACATGGCTTGAAATATATTTTAGAGTAAACGAGTGAGATTTGACACGTTGACCGATTGAGAATGCGATTCTCAATCGGTCAGGAAATAGAGTCTAAATTTTTGACATAAAAAAAACCCCCGGTACTTGGTGTACGGAGGCGCGCAAAACCAAACGTGGCCGCAGGCAGAAGTGCTCAGTTGGCGGTCAGTTGGTGGGCTTATTGATAAGATTTAAGAGAATAGATTTTTGAAACGGCCGAAACTATTTTTTTAAAGCTTTAATTTTCTCAACCGCGTCAATTGATAAACCGGTAATATCTGCAACTTGATCGATACTGAGCTTTGATAACATTTTTAGAACCATGTCGCACTGAGTTTCTTCCCTACCTTTTTGCATGCCTTCTTTTATATTGGTTTCCTTAACACTTTCAGCAACTCTGCGTGCATCAATAAAGCGGTCATAAGCGGTAAGTTCTTCCTGTGACATACTGCCCTGTTCAAGCACTTCCATTGCCTCTTTTAAAACGGCAGGAATTGTTAACTGTTTGGGAACGTTAGTTAATGTTGAAGCATTTTTCAAAAGAAAAATCCATTTATCAATAACATTATCAAGTTGATCAAGACTCTTGTTAAATTTTTTTAACTCAATGAAATGAAATTCTAAGTGTCGCAGCGAATGCGCATGCGTTTTGGTATTAAGAATTTTATGGTGAGTGAGATAGTCAGAATCGTTTTCAAAAAGATCAAAATCAAGAATACCAATAAAAATTACCGGCATTACGCTGCCATATTTTCCTCCAATTTTGAGTTGGCGCGCCATGGCTAGCGCTGCATAATATTGACTTCGCTCAGGATAATCGTCTTGATTTTCAACTTGTAGCTCAACAATATAGTTTCTCCCACGCTGGTCGATACAACGAATATCAACAATGCTGGTTTTAAGCCACGGAGTATCTGGCGTATTGTAGGGATCAGTAATCACTACACTAACAATCTTTTCGCCCTCTTTGCACCCCAAAACGCTGTTCAGAAAGCTTATAAGAATTTCTTGCTTTGCCTGGTCGCCAAAAAGCTTTTTAAACGCAATATCAATCGTTGGATCTAAAAAAATCACGGCAGGCTCCTTGGTATAAACATTGAAATTCGAATTATCATACCCGTATTTCTTATTTTATTCCAGAACACTCGCATCATCTTGAACAGGTACCGCATCGTGCACAACCTCTTGTGCAACTTCTTCTACAACCGGCTCAACAACTACCAGCTCGTCTTCAGCACAGTACTCGGCATTACAGCCATCTTTATGCTCGTGCTTTTCAACAACTTTACCAAGAATTTCTAACAGCTTTTCAATATCACTTTGATCATTAATTGAAATAATCTCTTTGTCTGGCCATTCGCGCCGCAACATCTTTGCATACGCAATGCCCGGCCCCACTTCAATAATAACATCGCAATCTTTAAAATGTTGCATACTTGGCCACCACAACACCGGACTGTTCATGTGTTTTTGCAGCGCTTCATGTACTTGCTCGCCAGTGGTTGCAACAGCAGCATCAACGTTAGTAACGAGGGGAACTTGTAAATCTTTGAAATCAACTTTGACCATGTACTGCGCAAATTGTTGGGCAGCATTGTCCATAAGACGGGAATGAAAGGCGCCGGCAACATCAAGTTCTATAACTTTACCGCCAGCGGTACGAGCATCATCAACCACCTTTTCAAGCGTTTGAACGGTGCCAGAAACAACAAGCTGTTTGCTGTTGTTGTAATTTACAATTTGAGCAACGTGCTCCAAACTTTCTGGAACATCGTATTTTTTACAAATTTCATTGAGCTTTTCATATGACAAGCCAATAATGGCAACCATGGTGCCGTGGGCTTCTAGCGTTGCTTCTTCCATAAACGTAGCACGCTTTTTAATCAGATATAAAGCATCGGGAAATGTCATGCCGCCGGCTGCAAACAGTGCTGCGTATTCGCCAGAACTGTGGCCAGCAACAATGTCGGGCTGCACGCCGTAGCGTTCTTTGAGTAGCTGAGCAATAGCGGTACTCACTAAAAAAATTGAGGCTTGCGCATTAACCGTTCCGCGCAATTCATTGTCTGATGAAGCAAAACAAAGCCGGACAAAATTATTGTCTAAACAATTTGATGCTTCTTCAAATAACTCTTGCACCACACGTTCTTTATCATAAAACTCTTTTCCCATGCCGAGCGTTTGCGCGCCTTGGCCGGGAAAAAGCATACCTATTTTTTTCATGGTAAATACCTTTCCGATACTACAAAAAGACTTATAACCTCACATTCTCAGGCGCAAGCTTTTACAGCAGTGCGAGCAACAACGAAATTCTTATGCTGGCTCGTTGATTGCCTAAAACTTCGATCAAGTCAAAAACTCCAGGGCTTTGAATTGATCCGGTTAATGCCAAGCGTAACGCTTGAGCCAAATTAACCAACTTCTCTTGATGCGTATCACATATTTTTTGTGCCGCATCAAGTAACGCTGCATGGGTACACTGACCCGTTTGCACGTATGCTAAAAATTCTTGCAACAGCAATGCTGTTTGCGGTGTACGCCACTTTTCTATCAACACAAGATCTAACTCTTGCGGATCGTGCGCAACACTCATCATATCATGATGCAGCTGCACCAGCGTTATGGCGCGCTGACCATAGAGCTTGACTAAACTTTCTAGTTGAGGCTCTGACCACGTTACTTGTAACTGGCTCACGGTGGCCGGGTTCATCTGCTCAAGCGCTTGCATAATCTGGCTGAATGACAGTTGGCGCATGTACATCGCGTTTAACCATTCAAGCTTTTTCATGTCAAAAATTGAGCCTTTTTTACCAACGGCTTCCAGCGTAAATTTTTCAACCAACTCTTGGCGTGTAAACAGCTCCTGATCACCATGCGACCAGCCTAAACGCACCAAGTAGTTGCATAAGGCATCGCCCAAAAAACCTTGTGCGCGATAATGTTCTACCGAAACGGCCGCATCACGCTTGCTCAACTTACCACCAGATTTTCCTAAAATCAGCGGCAGGTGTGCAAAAGCTGGCATCTGGCTACCCAGCGCTTGGTACAACAATACTTGCTTGATGGTGTTAGAAATATGATCTTCACCACGAATAATGTGAGTGATTTTCATAAAAATATCATCAACAACCACGCAGAAGTTGTACATGGGCAAGCCGTCACGTCGTACGATAATAAAGTCATCAAGCGTTTCAGTTGAAACATTAATCTTGCCTCTAATGATATCGTCAAACGAAATCTCTTTGCCTACCGCTGGCAGTTTAAACCGAATTGCATGCGGCTTTTTCAAATCTTCTTGCGTAAAGGCATTGTCGCGACAACTACCTGCGTACTTGTTTACAATGCCTTGTTCATGCGCTTGGACAACTTCGTCCATATCGCGAGGCGGGCAAAAACATGGGTATGCCTGCCCGCGATCCATTAATTCGTATGCGTGCTTTACATGCTCTGGCGCACGATCACGCTGGAACACCATCTCTTCGTCAGGCAGCAGGCCAAGCCAGGTTAGCGAGGCCAACTGCGAATCAAGGTATTCCTTGGTCGAACGTTGCACGTCGGTATCTTCAATACGCAACAAATAAGTTCCCTCATTGTGCCGCGCAAACAGCCAGTTAAAAAGAGCGGTACGAACTCCGCCAATGTGTAAATGTCCCGTTGGAGATGGTGCAAAGCGTACGCGCACCGGCTGTTTTGTATTCATAGTTTTTATACCGCAATCAATTTATACTGCTATCAAATCTAACTTTGCTTTCACGAGAGCAACTTGTTGTGCCAACTCAACATCTGAGCCGTATTTCACCACAAATTGCTGCCAATAATTTTTTGCTTCATCAAACTTCTTGCTTACCCAGTAATATTCGCCAAGGTGATACAAAGCTTGATCGTGCGCAACGTTTTGCTGCTCAAAGCTGATTGCTTTAAGACGCTCAAGGCCAGCGTTGCGTTCTTCTTCTTTTTCACTGTCAAGCTGCATCAAAGCAAGCTTAACCTCATAATAACTTTTTAATTCGGCATTTTTCATATGCGCAAGCGCATCACGTAAAACAGTAAGCGCTTCTTCTTTGCGTCCAAGGTTGCTCAACGCTTCAGATTGCAATGCCAAAAAGGCCGCTGCAATGCCAGCGCGACTATTGTTTGCATAACCTTGACGAAATGCTTGCTCGGTCTTTTCCCACTTTTCTTGTTCTAAATCAAATTGAAGATCGCTGGTAACTTTCTTTTGAGCTGCTTGCCCTTTAACCGGCGCTTCGTAAACATTGAGCGCTTCAACAAAGTCGCGGTGAGCTGCTACTTGCACACGCTGATCGTACATGCGATAACCAAAAAATGATGCAGCACCCAAGCTTGTGGCCAAAAGAGCCGTTATTACAAGCTTTTTATGCGCAACAAGATTGTTTATCAACCGATCAAGCCCTTGCAAAACTGGATTATTCATTGATTCCATGCTATCTCCAACGTTAAAGTAGGTAACAGTAAATTTACTACTGTG
>JAIERW010000022.1 GCA_019746485.1 Candidatus Babeliales bacterium
TTCGTTATTAATGCCGGTACCGGTATTGGGGTTTTGTCCACCAATAACCAAATACTGCCCGTCAGGGCTCCAGCAAATTGATTCAATACGGCTTGCCGTGTTGCTTGTATAATCAGCTCCGGTAACTGAAGCAAGTGCGGAACCGCTCCATGAAAAAATTTTGAGCTCGTTGGTTGAGCCACCCGTTCCACTTGGGTTTTGTATGCCTACCGCTAAAAAGAGATTATCCGGTCTAAAGGCCATGCAAAAAGGCCGAGCTGTTGCAATATCAGTGCTCGTTATCTGCGTGAGGTTAGATCCATCGAAGCGGTAAACTTTTAGGTCAGCGGTGCTTGAGTCGCCAAAAGCAACGTATGTCCCATCAGACGTCCACGCAAGTGTTTCGCCAACAAGTGCGCCGCCAAGGCTAATGGTAGTAAGTGTTGCTACCGTTGCTCCGTTGAACGAGAGAATTCTAAGATTATTTGAGCCTGCTGTATTGGCTGCATAACCAATAAATTGTTCTGATGGGTGCCAAGCGATAGTCATAACACCAACTGTTGCGCTATCGGCTACATAATCTTGGCCGGTAATTAAAGAAAGAGTAGTTCCATTAAATCGGTACACTTGTAATTCAAAACCCGTGGCGCCTGTTGGGTCAAAACCGCCAATAGCAATAAATTTACCAGAAGGGCTCCAGGCGACTGTGTTTAATGTTGCAGCAAAGTCGACACTGGTTACCAGTGTTAATGTTGAGCCGTTCCAGCTAAAAATCTGAAGCTCATTGGAGTTGGTTGGCCCAACCCCGCCAACCGCCAAAAATCTGTTGTCATGGCGCCAGCTGACACTTCTGACCGAGGTGCCAAAGTTTGCTGTACTTTTTTGTGTGATGCCCAACAGCGTCGTGTTGGCGCGTGTACTGATGGTAACCAAATTGTCCAACCACAAACTGCCTCTAGAAATTTGCATGCCGGTGTGCGTTGTTTGTAATGTTGCATTATTAAAATAAAGACCTGATGTTTTGTCTACCAAACGAATTAAATCTTTTTGGCTTGAGCTTGGGTAGTAATAGAGCGTGGTGTTGGGATCAAATGTTAACAGAGCGCCCGACGTGATGTAGCTTGCTTTAATTGAGCGGTAGACAAATTGTGAGGTTCCGGTAACGCGAACGTCGTTGTGAATGAAAAAACGGCCAGTTCTGAAATCGAAATCTTCAGAAAGTGACAACACAACATTGTCCAGTGCCAAGCGGCTTGTTTCGTTGAGTGCTCTGATGCATGGTCGGGTAAATGGTGAGCGTGTTGTTTGAATAGTCATATTGCGTAGCGTGAGGGTAACGTTATCATCAATTAAAAATTGTGAATGTTCGGTAAAGGTGAGCGTGTTGCCGCAGCCGTCAATAATGGTGTCGGTCCTAAAGGTAAACATTTTGTCACGCGGGAGCACGATATCGCCTTCAAGAATAATGGTATTGCCGTGTCCGCTGACATCAAAAGCATTGGTAAATTTTGCTTGTCCGGAAAGCCTTAAGTCGCCGTTCAGCGTTACGGTGCTGTTAAATTCAGTTCCCCACATAAAACCGGAAACTGATGTGATGGTGTCCATAATTACCGCCCCGCGCAGCGGCGCGTTAAAGCCAGCATTGAGGCGTACAAAGCCGGTAACGCTGTCATTTTTTGTTGGTGAGTAGGGTGTGGTTTGGTACACAAGGCTGCTGGTGCCAACAAGATTTGCAGCGTTAAGTTGTGTTGAAAAAAAGTTCCAAAAAAGTGCAAAAACAAAAATAATAACCTTGTTCATGGTTCTCTTTTTTTTAAGTTGATGGATCGTAATTTAACAAGCCGTTAAGTTGAACATAGGCACCTGCCAACAAAAATACGTCTAAATCTGAATCAGCGCCAAGTGCGGTGTTACCAAAAATTAAGCCATTAGAAAGTGCTTGCGTTGAGGTGTCGAAGCGGTAGGTAACTGAATAAATTTCTGTGTGGTTGTGGCCTGAATCAAAGGTCCGTCCGCCAATTGCTACGCTTTTGCCGTCTGGCGACCATGCAACGCCATTTATTTCTGCGCCAAAGTTTTGACTGGTTACCAAGCTGAGTGCAGAAGAGCCGTCAAATTTTATAAATTGCAACTCATTGCCGTTGGTTGGGCTGTTACCACCAATCGCTATATAATTTCCTGATGGGTCCCACGAAAAATCATGAATAGATCCGGTTGTGCTGTAGTCATAACCGGTTACCAAGCTTAATGAACCGCCGTAATAACTATAAATTTGCAATTCATTGCTATCGCTTGTTGTTCTACCGCCAACAGCTACAAAGTTGCCCGAAGGGCTAAATTTTACCGCGCTTGGTAGGGAGAGGGTAAATGCGGGGGCATATTGTGTGCTTGCTACTTGCGTGAGTGTGGAGCCGTCAAATGAAAAAATGTCTATAAAATACTCATCAGTAGCGTTAAGAAAATTATTGCGTATGATGAAAAGCATGATCAGTATTAGTAGTCGTTGTTTTTTCATATAAACACCTTTAAACACCTTTTTTATTTTTTTAACCGCCAGCACTGCCGTGTATCGCTCCTACGGCAAGATGTGTTCCGTCAGGGCTCCACGATGCTGAATATGATACGCCTGTGCCTTGGTAATAATACCCCGTAATGTACGTTGGTGCTGCGGCGCCATTAAATTGATAAATTTCTAGTGTGTTGGGAAAGCCTTGCTGGTAACAAAGAGCAAAATGTTTGCCGTTGGGGCTCCATGCGAGGTAGTTGATGGAACCCGGGTTAGTATTGAGAGTTGCCTGAGAATTGAAGGTTACTGTTGTACCATCAAAACTGTAGATACCAAAAAAGTTTCCGACAAGGAAATTACCTCCGGCGATGGCAATATAGCGACCGTCAGGGCTCCACTTTAAGATCCAAGAAGGTGCCAGAGTAGAGCTTAAAACGGGTAAAGAGACGGTAGATACCGTCGTTAGATTAGTTCCGTCAAATTTATAAACTCTGAATTCACTGGAATAAAAAAAACCGCCGAAGACTTTCCTAGCAATCGCTAAAAATTTTCGGTTTGGCGACCAGTCTACTGAGAGCACAAAACCATAGTTTGCCCTGGTAGTTTGAGTAACCAGATCAAGCGTAGTTGCGGCGCGTGTGCTCAAGGTTACTTTGTTGTCCATCCATAAACGGCCTTTGGTCAAGCGCATCCCAGTGTGTGTTGTTTGCAGCGTTGTTGCAGAGCCTTTCAGATAAATACCTGAAGATTTATCTTGCAGCTGAATCAAATCTTGGTTGGTTGAGCTTGGGTAGTAGTACAGCGTAGTCCCTGGATCGAAGGTTAAGAGCGATTGCGGTGCAACATAACTTTGCATTACTGATTGATAAATAAAGTCCATGGTGCCGGTAAAGCGTACGTCGTTATAAAAAAACATGCGACCGGTTCTGAACGGAAAGTCGTCGGCCAAATCAAATGTGACGTTGTCCAGTGTTACATGGCCCTTTTGGTCAAAGCAGCGGATGATGGGAATATTTGGACTATTGCGTGTTGTTTGAATATACATATTTTTGAGCGTTACACTTACATTGCTTTCGAGCAGAAGTTGTACGTGTGGTTCAAAAATTAAGGTATTGCCGTGGCCGTCGATAATAGCATTAGAAATAATTTGCCACACGCTGTCTTGTTGCAGTGTTGTTTTGGTACCCAAATGAATGGTGTTGTTGCGTGCGTTAATACGTCCGCCGCTTGAAAAGGTAATGTTGGTACCAAAATATAAATCGCTCAAGAGCGCCAGCGAACCGGTGGTGCGCAAATCCATACCGCTCGAAACGGTCATAAACGTGTCCAACGTTGCCGACTGACCGGCCAAAATAGTAAAGCCGTTGTTTAAACGTACAAAGCCGGTGGCGTTGTTGAAATTGCGAAAAACGTAGTGTGCGTTTTGGTAGACCAGCGAAGAGGTGCCCGTTAGGTTTGCAGGAAATAAACGTGTTGAGAGCCAGAGTGCTGCGAGTGGTAAAAAAATAAGTATAAATCTTTTTTTCATGAGCTAACTCACATTGTTATAAAAAAGTTTGCCGTCCAGTTGAACCCGTGCCCCAGCCAATAAAAATACGTCAAGGTCTGAAGTTGAGCCAAGTGCTGAATTACCAAAGTTTATGCCGTTGGTGAGCGCTTGTGCATTTGATTCTGTGGTGTAGTTAACTTGATAAATAATAACTTGGCCTGGATTGGAAGCTAGTCCTGCAGCAAGGCTTTTGCCATCTGGTGACCAGTGAAGATATGTTACGCTTGTGCCGCCTCCTCCTATGGTGAGCGTGTAGCGTGAGGTAAGTGATGCTCCATTAAATTCAAAAATCCTAATGTTGTTAACGTTGCCGTTTTCAGCGCCGCCTACGGCAACATAACGACCATCTGGCGACCATGCCAATGCATAATAAACAGGAACGCTTGCCGAGGTATTTAATGAGGAGTCCACTAGGTTTTGAGTTGAACCATTAAAAGAATAGGCAGCAAGTATTGGGTCGCTCGTGTTGTTGGTATTATTTGCGCATACCGCAAAAAAGAGCCCATCAGGGCGCAAGTCGATATTTTTGGTTATTGGCGAGGCAGATACAAAAGTAAGGGTACTGCTACTTTGCAAAGTTAGTGAAGTGCCGTTGAAGCGATATATACTTGATTGAGTAATGGTACCAGTTGTGGTATTAAAATATACACCAAGATAGTTACTATCAGGTGTCCATCGTATGTGCTTGCCAAAGCTTGGGCTGATTTGTGCAAAACTAGCTGTTGCAACGGTGCTCGTTGATAATGCTTTTCCGTTGAAGCTATAAACTTGTATGGTGTTTGGGTTTGCCAAACCAAAAAGAGCAAGATAACAACCACAAGGGCTCCATACTGCTGAAAAAAGTTGTGAAGTGGAATAAGTTACTTGAGATAGTACGGTTAAACTTGATTCATTAAAACTAAGAACACTTACTCTGTTTGTTGGTGATACTGTGCGTACTTCTGCCAGCACAATAAATCGACCGCTTGGGTGCCAATTCATTTCACGGTTGGGAAAACCACTAGGGGAGGTTGTGGCATATGAAGCAACCAAGATTAGTCCGGTACTGGTGATTTTAAATATTCTTAGGTTTGCATCATTTGGATCAATGACTGCTAAAAATCTACCATCAGGGCTCCATTCACAGGCAGTGGTGCTAGAACCACTGACGTTCATTGATGAGGTTTGTGTTAAGCTTGAAAAACGCGTTGTTGGGCCGGTGTTGAGGCTTACTTTATTGTCCAGCCACAAGCGGCCTTTGGTCAAACTCATGCCGGTAAACGTTGTTTGCAACGTCGTTGCACTGCCCTTCAAATAAATGCCGGAAGTTTTGTCGGTCAGTTGCAATAAATCTTTGCTCGTGGTGCTTGGGTAGTAGTACAATGTTGTGCCCGGATCGAAGGTTAGCAACGATTGTGGTGCAACATAACTTTGCATCCACGATTGATAAATAAAGCACGAGGTGCCGGTAAAGCAAACATCATTAAAACAGAACATGCGCCCGGTTCTAAACGGAAAGTCATCGGCACACGATAGCGTGACGTTATCAAATGTCACGTGGCCCTTTTGGTCAAAGCAGCGAATAATAGGAATATTTGAGCTATTGCGCGTTGTTTGAATGTTCACATTTTTGAGCGTTAATGAAACGTTTGATTCAAGAACAATTTGAGCGTGTGGCCCAAAGATAAGCGTGCCGCCGTTGCCATCAATAATCAAGCTGCTCGTGATTTTGAGTGACGTTAATGTTGAGAGTACCAAACTATCGCTTAAAACCAACGAAAAGTTATTGCCTGCTAAGTCGCCACCGCTGGTGATATAAGCGTTAGAATTCAAATATAAATCGCCTGCCAGCACGAGTTTGCCGGTTGATTTAAGCGCAATGTTGCCGCTGACGGGAAGCGGTGTCATGAGCGTGAGCGTTTTGCCAGCATCAACTTCAAAGCCTGCTTTGTACAAAATAAGTTTGTTGATGGTGGTGGTTGCTTGAAAGCGTGAGTGGTTGGTAACGATCTGAATACTGTTGCCAATAAAGTTAATGGCGGTACTGTTTTGAATGAGCAGGCTGCCAAAATTTTGGGCAAGTGCGTTGATAGCATTACTGTTGTTAATAACGCGTTGGACGCTGGTAACAAATGAAACAAGTGCGTTGCTGTTGGTGCGAACGAGTGTTGAGAGTGGCGTGTAAATGAGAACGTTACTGTTGGTACGAATGAGTGTGGTAAGAGTTTGTGCCGTAATGGCATTACTGTTATTTTTTATACCAAAGCGTAGGGCGTTACTGTTATTTTTGCAACCAAACAACAGCGCATTACTGTCATTTCTTATTTTTTGATTGAGCAAAACGTTAGCGTTGCTATTGCCTTTTGTTATGACAGACATGGCGTTGGCAGTGTTACTGTTATTTTTTATTTTTGGGAAAAGAAAAACAAGTGCATTACTTGTTTGTCTCACAAGAGAACCAGTAGCGTTAATAACGTTACTGTTGTTGTAAACCATGTTGGTTGGTGCTTTACGTCGGCCCGTCCCCAGTACAACGCCGTTGGTATAACTTTCGGTCCAGCTGGTTGAGGCATTGTTGCCATACGTATCCACAATTGAGTCTTGTCCCCAGCCGGTAATACTGGCAACTTGGCCCAAACGCACTTTGGTTATTGTGCCGTCGTTCATTGCCAAGTGAACGTTGCGGTTGGCAAAGTCGAGCGTGCACTGCGCTGTGCTGGAGTAAAAAAAGTATGTGAGAAAAATAAGAATACTTCTTTTCATAATTACCATTTTTCCTGAGTTAACTCACATTGTTATAAAATAATTTTCCATCAAGTTGAACGCGCGCGCCGGCCAAGAAAAATACGTCAACGTCTGATGTTGAGCCCAGCGCTGAGTTGCCAAAAACCAGGCCGTTGGTGAGCGCTTGTGTTGACGTGTCAAAGCGAAAAGTAGTGGAATAAATTTCAAATTCATCATGGCCTGAATCAGGTACGTTTCCGCCAATTGCCACATATTTGCCATCGTGTGACCAAGCAACGCCAATTGCTGCTGTGCCGTAATTGCTGCTGGTGACCAGTGTTAATGCAGAACCGTCAAATTTATAAAATTGAATTTCATCGCCATTGATTGGCTCTCTTCCCACAATAGCTATATAGTTTCCTGAAGGATCCCACGCTATTTCTCTCACCTCGCCTGTTGCTGATGTTGAATAATCTTTGCTATCAATGAGTGTTAATGAGCCGCCATAAAAACTGTATATTTGAAGCTCAAAGGTACTGGTTGGAAGTAGTCCACCAACGGCAAGAAAGTTGCCTGCTGGGTTGAACACTACAGCGCCAATAAAACTGCTTGCGCCACCAAAATCTATGCTGGTAGCTAATGATAATGTTGATCCGTTAAAAGAATACAGACGTAATTCATTGCCGCCAGACACTGCTCCTGTGGTTCCTATAGCCAGATAGTTGCCGGTGGGGTGCCACGATGATCCACTTAGATTTGCTGTTCCTATATCAGCTCCTGTGACAAGTGTTGGTGCTGTTGGGCCATTGAATCGATAAATTTGTACTTCATTACCACTGATTGGGATATTAGCATTTACGGCAATGTATTTGCCATCTGGGCTCCATATTGCGCGAGGAATAGTACTGGTTGCAATTGTAAGGCTTGAAATTTGCGTTAAAGTTGTGCCATTAAAGCTGTAGAGATAAAACTCTGTGCTTCCCGTTACTGCCAAAAATCTGCCGTCAGGGCTCCATTTTGCGTTAAAAGATGTAGCACCCGCTAAAGCAACGTCTGCCGAATCAACAAGGCTTACTGATGTGCCAGTAAAACGGAAAATTTGTAGTTCGTTACCGCTGGGAGGAGAGTTTCCTGAAACGGCGATAAAGCGATCGTCAGGAGAAAAATCGACCGATTCAACAAAAGTTCCGTAGTCTTGGGTTATAATTTGTGTAACCACATCAAGTGTGGTTGCTGCTTGTGTGCTGAGCGTAACTTTGTTGTCCATCCATAAACGGCCCTTGGTCAAGCGCATACCGGTGTGCGTTGTTTGCAACGTGGTGCCGGAGCCTTTGAAATAAATGCCCGAGGACTTATCGGTGAGTTGTAGTAATGTTTTGTCGGTTGAGCTTGGGTAGTAGTACAATGTGGTGCCCGGATCAAAGGTCAGTAGCGATTGTGGCATGACATAACTTTGCATCCACGATTGGTAAATAAATTTTGAAGTGCCGGTAAAGCGGACATCGTTATAAAAAAACATGCGCCCGGTGCGCCATGCAAAGTCGTCGGTAAGTGCTATGTTTACGTTGTCAAATGTTACGTGGCCTTTTTGGTCGTAGCAGCGAATAATAGGAATTGCAAGAGCGTTGCGTGTTGTTTGAATATTTACATTTTTGAGTGTTAACGAGACATTTGATTCGAGTAAAATTTGGGCGTGCGGTCCAAAAACTATTGTGCCGCCGTTGCCGTCAATGATTAAGCTGCTGGTTATTTGAAGTGTAGTAAGTGTTGAGAGCACCAAGCTATCGCTCATAACAAGCGAAAAGTTATTGCCGCCCAAATAGCCGCCGCTGGTGATATAAGCATTAGAATTCAAATACAAATCGCCTGCGAGCACAAGTTTGCCGGTTGATTTAAGCGCAATGTTGCCGCTA
The DNA here is from genome assembly GCA_019746485.1 of Candidatus Babeliales bacterium. Taxonomy (GTDB): domain Bacteria; phylum Babelota; class Babeliae; order Babelales; family RVW-14; genus AaIE-18. The sequence continues at coordinate 8,651 of JAIERW010000022.1, forward strand.
ACGGGAAGCGGTGTCATGAGTGTGAGCGTTTTACCAGCATCAACTTCAAAGCCTGCTTTATAAAGAATAATTTTATTGATGGTGGTGGTTGCTTGAAAGCGCGAGTGGTTGGAAACTATTTGTACGTTGTTACCAAAGTAGTTTATAGCGTTACTGTTTTGGATATTGGTAGCTATTTGATTGCGGGTAAAAACAATAAGATTACTGTTGCTTCTTACCAGCGTTGTGCTGGCAAAGTTAAAACCGTTGGCAGTGTTACTGTTGTTGATAATTCTGCGCGACAAAGCAACGGCGGCGTTACTGTTGGCACGTACTCTGAAACCCAAAGAAATAATGGCATTACTGTTATTTTTTATGCCAAAGCGCAGGGCGTTACTATCAAATCTGACGCATGGAAGGATGGTAGAACTATTTGCTCTAATTCTGGTTGGCAAGGTAATAATGCCGTTACTGTTGCTCAATTCAAGGCGGGCGATGGCGGCAATTACGTTACTATTGTTGTTTGAAAGCGGGGCTATGCTGGTGATCACGTTACTATTATTTTGGGTCAGTCTTCCCCACGCGTTAATCGCGTTACTGTTGTTAACAACCATGTTGGTTGAAGGTTGTCGGCGTCCTGTGCCCAGCTCAACACCGGCGGTGTACGTTTCTGTCCAGCTGGCAGCACTTTTAACAAAGCTTTTAATAATAGAATCTTGTGTCCAGCCGGTTACTTGCGAAGCATTGGTTATTTTGAGGCGTGAAACGGTAACTTGACTCAACTCGTCAATAATCAACGTTGCATCTTGATTGGCAAAGTCGAGCGTGCACTGTGTTGTGCCTGAGTAAAAAAAGTATGTGAGAACTAAAAAAATACTTCTTTTCATAATTACCGTTCGTTAACTCACATTGTTATAAAATAACTTGCCATTTAATTCCACACGCGCGCCAGCCAATAAAAATACGTCAAGATCTGAAGTTGAGCCAAGTGTTGAGTTGCCAAAATTAATGCCGTTGGTGAGTGCTTGTGTTGTTGATTCTGTGGTGTATGAAACGGTGTAAATATCAAGTTCTGAAGAGGAAGACCGTATAAAAGCAAGCAAAGAACCATCGCTTGACCAACTGGTAGACATATATTCATTATTACCAAGAGATATTGTTTGCACCAACGTAAGGCTTGATGAATCAAATTTATAAATCTGAAAGTTTCCAGAATTGACACTACGGCCCACAGCAAGATGAACACCATCTGGAGACCATGTAGCGGCGTTATACCCAAGAGAAGCGCCGCCAGATACCGTAGTAATGAGCCTTTGGCTTGTGCCATTAAAAGAATACACCGCAACTACCGGATCGCCAGATGTATTCGTATTTCGTGCTGTTACAGCATAAAATAATCCATTTGGGCTCCATGCTATTTGCGCAGCATCAGGCAAAGCTGCTCCAAATACAAGATTGATACTATTTACTACGGTAAGAGAAGTACCATTAAATGAATAAATTTTACTCGTAGTTGTTGATCCACCAGGAGAGTAATAAATTCCTAAATATTTGCCGCTTGGGCTCCATGAAAGGGGTTTGTCCGTTCCAATAGCACTTGCTCCTGGTCCAACGCTAGTGATTGTTGAAAGAGAAGAACCATTAAATGAATAAATAGTGAGCGCGCCAGTGCTCATGCCTGCAAGGTAGTTGCCACAAGGGCTCCACGCAACGGTAAATTGACTGCCTGAGGTTGTAACAAGGCTGAGCGTTGTTTCATTAAAGCTTAAGACAGACATGCTTCCACCAAGTGTTCCAAAGGCGAGAAATTTGCCAGATGGATGCCAGTGAACAGAGTAGAGGTTTGATCCGCCGGCAAAGTAAGAACAAACAAATTGTAGGTTTGTCCTGGTAACTTTAAAAATACGTATGATGCGATTAGTATAATCACCAGTCATTATGTAGCGAGCATCGGGGCTAAATTCACACAATTGAAAGCTGGCTCCGCTTGTTATCATGCTGTACGTTAGGGAGGTGCTCAAAAATTTTGTGTTTGCTTTGGTATTGAGCGTTACTTTATTGTCTAGCCACAAGCGACCTTTGGTAAAGCGCACGCCTGTGGTTGTTGTTTGAAGTGTTACGGCGCTGCCATTGAAGTAAATGCCCGATGATTTGTCTTGCAATTGAATTAAATCTTTTTCAGTTGAGCTTGGATAGTAGTAAAGTGTGGTACCAGGATCGAATGTTAACAATGACTGTGGTGTAACATAACTTTGCATAACTGATTGGTAAACAAGGCGCGAGGTGCCGGTAAAGCGTACATCATTGCTAAAAAATATGCGGCCGATTCTGAATGGAAAATCGTCGGCACAAGAAAGGGTTACATTGTCAAAAGTTACATGTCCTGTTGGGCAAAAACAGCGAATAATGGGAATGTTTGGGCTGTTACGTGTTGTTTGAATGTGCATATTTTTGAGCGTTAATGACACATTTGTTTCGACTAAAAGTTGCGCGTGTGGCCCAAAAACAAGCGTGCCACCGTTGCCATCAATAATCAAGCTGCTGGTGATGTCCAGCGTGGTAAGAGTTGAGAGTACCAAGCTGTCGCTCATAACCAACGAAAAGTTATTGCCACCCAAATAGCCTTCGCTGGTCAGATAAGCGTTTGAACCCAAATACAAATCGCCTGCCAATACAAGTTTTCCGGTTGATTTGAGAGCAATGTTGCCGTTGACGGGCAGCGGGGTCATGAGCGTGAGTGTTTTGCCAGCATCAACTTCAAAGCCGGCTTTATAAAGAATAATTTTGTTGATAGTGGTGGTTGCCTGAAAGCGTGAGTGGTTGGAAACAATTTGTACGTTGTTGCCAAAAAAATTAACGGCGTTACTGGTTTGTCTATTAAGTGCGGTGAGTGCTGGGGTAATATCTGCGGCAAGTTTGATAATGGCATTACTATTTTGTTTGATTAGTGCCGCGTTGGCAGTAAGATTAGCGCTAATTTTAATCACAGCGCTACTGTTTTGTTTTGCCAGCCTGCTTATGCTTAAAATAACGTTACTGTTGCCGCGAACAAGTGCATAAAGCCTTACAATCGCACTACTATTATTTTTTATGCCAAAAACTAGGGCGTTACTGTTATTTTTTATGCCAAAGTTAAGCGCGTTACTGTTGGCATTTTCTGAGCGATGCAAAAAGACCAGTAAGTTACTGTCGGCCCGCACCAACGGTGCTAGCTTGTTTAGGGCGTTACTGTCGTTTAAAACCTTGCGGTTGAGCGCAACGGTGGCGTTACTGTTGTTAACAGCCAGTGGGCGATGCACTTTGACCGCGTTACTGTTGTTATAGATCATATTAGTTGGCTGCCCTTGCCGCCCTGTGCCAATTTCAACACCGGCGGTATAGCTTTCAGTCCACGAGGTTGGGCTGGTGTTGCCATAAACTTTGATAATTGAATCTTGAGAAAAGCCGGTAATTTGTGCAACTTTGCGCAAGCCAACCCGCGCATCTGGTTGTGGGTTGAGTACCAAGTTTGAGTTGCGGCTTACAAATTTGAGTGCGCCAAAAAGGTTGGGGTGCGGGCATAAAGAAGTTGCAATAAAAGCTGCGCAAAACAAGTAAAACGTTGGGACACGTCTCATCTGTGCTACTCTCTTTTTTTCTCTTTTTTTGACTCTCTTCCTTTTTTATACAAACCACCGTAGCAAAAGTCTGAGACTTATGCCAGACAAAAGTTATGATTTTTTTTGAGAGAAAAAAGAGCGGCAGGAACTATAAGATTTTTGTTTTTCTTAAATTTCTGCCGCTCTTTTTTAATAGTCAGGGGTTATTTTGTTGCCAGCGTGGCAAGTTCTTGAGCCAGTGTGACCAGTTTTGCTTTGAGGGCTTCGAGGGTTTGTTGGAGATTCTTTAATGGTTTTTCTTTGACTTCTTTTATGGCTGTTTCCAGATCATTACCCAAAGGCCCTGCAAAGTGATTGGTCTTCAATCGAGTAACTTCAGCTTCTAGGCCTGCTGGATTAATTTTTAAGAGGTGTTCAATCATGATGTTGGCAACTAGGGGTGAGTATGTTAGTGCATTTATTAATGGACTTCGAGGAAGTGTCATATCATTATTTTGAATGAGAGGGTCGGCGCCTTTTTCTAAAAGTTCTTTGAAAAAACTAAGATCGGCGTCTGGGTTGTGGTGTAAAAAACCTACGTATAAGGTTATAAATTCGTGCAGAGCAGTATTCCCATCATCATTTTGAGCATTCAAGTCTAATGCCGTGAGTTGAGCTTGCGCATGATTCCAAAGTTTTTCAAAGTATTGTTTTACTATCTCTGGAGAAGTAGAGCCGGCAGTGCTTCTTGCCAGCGTTATCAATGGCGTTTGGTTGTCTGTAGTTGGCTTGTTAACATCTGGATTTTTGGTAAGAACAGCATCGATAATGGGAAGAACTTCAGTGGTTGGGTTGTTGAGAAGCATATGTAAAAGAGTTTTGCCTTGCTTGTCCTCAATGTTTGGGTCAGCGCCTTGTTCGAGCAGATAATTGACAATATCGAGTTTTTTGTTTGATGCAGCAATGTGTAGTGCCGTTCTGCCGCCATCATTTTGTCTGTTGATTTCAAATTTTCTTGATGAAACGAGATCAGTTCCCGATGGTTTACTAATTGTTCTATAATTTTCGTCAAACTGTTCAACAATTTTTTTTACCAGCTCAAGTTTATCTTTTGTTGTTGCAATAGTTAAAACGGTTTCAGCTCCAAACTTTCCTCTGAGATCTACGCCGGCATTAATTAAGGCACTTGTAGCTGCTTTAATTTTTTTCTCTTGATTAGCCCATGGCTCATTATATTTAAATTTCATAATGGTATTGATAAATGGGACAACAAGAAATTGCTTTGCAGCAATCTCATCGGCAATTGCGGCATTGATTGCATCGTAGAGTTCTAGCGAGGTGGTTTTGGTGATATTGTCTCCTGTTATAAAATTATTAATAATGTTAATGAGATCAACTTTTTTGGCTTGAACGTCTGCTTTCTGAGTTGCAAGCATAGCATTAAATCTTTCACGAGCTGTTTGGGGTATTGCAGCATTCAGTTCTACCGTTGCCGCTCCCCACACCTGCCCATCAGAACCAACCAGCGCCAATAAAAAACAAAAAATAATCTGTTTGGACATACGTACTCCTTTTTTTATTTGTTTCAAACAAATAAAAAAGGGGCCAGCTGGCCCCTTGGTGGTACTGTATGAAATTGCAATGTTGAATCGCAATAAAAAAAATTATTTTTGAGTAATCTGTGCTTGATCAGCTACTTTGAGCTGAAAGGTAATGACCGCTTTTTCTTGGTCGATGGTGCTGTTGAAATTTTTGGCATCAACATTGTCTGGAAGATCAACCGTTACTTGGAGCTTGCCGTCTTTGTACTCAATCTTTTTGGTCCGGTTGTTAACCGTTTGCGAAGAAAAATAGCTTTCTGATTGATAGCGCCAACCGCCGTTTGCTTGCACGGTGCTGCTGTCGTCTTTTTCTGCGGTTACCACAACGCGGTGGTTATCGTCTTGCACCGCAAGCTTAATATCGTCCCGCCCAAAGCTAGGCAGGCTGATTTCAAGCTTGTAAGCTCCAGCTTCTTCTTTTTCTGTTGCGCTAAACTTGCCTGGCAAATCAAACATGTGGCGCGTCTTTTCGGTTTTAGTCAGGCGACCAATCATGCGGTCCAGCCAGCTGCCACTTTTTTTTAATGCTGCAAACACGGCGTTTGCTTCGTTGTGTAAGTGACGCACGTGGTGCTCGCTGCGCGTGCTGGCGTCTTTAAGTTTGGTTAAAAGTTCAGCACTTTGTTTTTTTAGTTTGTCAGACTGTTCTTCTATTTTTTTTGCTAAATCGTCCAAATTTGTGTCGATTTTTTTTGTTAGCTCGCCCACGTTGCTTTTAACGCTTTCTTGTACTTTTTTGCGATAACGTGGGAAGTCATTGGCAAACCACGAGCTCATGTCGTTTTCAAGTTGGCTAAATGACTCATCAAGGTATCTGAAAACGTCGTAGTGGTAGCCATGCGCAGAACCACTCAGTGCAAAAGTGGCAACAAAAAGAAAACCGTAACGTTTGTTCATAAGAGCCTCCTCTTTTTGGTTAAATAATATTTTTGTTATGTACAAGTTATTGTACCAAAAAGATGCAAATTTGTGAATAGTTTTTTTAATTTTTCAGTCCAAGAGGTGGGGTTATGGTTCTGGTGCCTAGTGGACTTGGTGGTGGTGTGACTTCGCTCCCTCTGCTCGGGCTTGCAAGTCTTTCCAAAAATTCTCTTTTTGGGCTTGCAGCAAGCACAGAAAAATAATGTAAATCTTGAGTTGCTCCGTTTAATGAGCAGAGCCTTGAAAAGAGCAGCGCCTCAGTGACTCTTTGTTTATAGCCATCGGCAACTTCATGAGGAAGGCGTTGTCGGCGATCTTCTTCGAGTGGGCTATAGCCAAGTTCTAAGAGGAATTCGACCAGTTCTACATCACCCAAACTTGCTGCTGAGTGCAGAAAAGGTATGTTGTGTTTGCTGGTGCTTCTTTCAATCAAGCGTGCTATTTTTTCGATGAAACGTTCATCGGTTCTAAAGACTACTTCTGGGTAAAACAGCTGAGCGATTGCAAGAGCTTTTTCTGGGCTTTTATTGTTAAAGCCGTAAATGAGAGCAAGTTCAAAAGCATTATAGCCGCTTGAAGTTTTTGTTTCTTTGTCGGCATTTTTTTGTAATAAATAACGAACCAACAGGTCATAGCCGCGCATGCAGGCAATGTGCAAGGGCGTAAGGTTTTTGTGCGCGCGGGCATTAAGATTAAGCTTGCATTCTGCAACAAAGGTAGTGATCCACCTAAATTCGCCTTCCCAGCAGGCGTAGTGCAATGGTGTCCAAAGATGGTTTGGATCTTCTTGATGAATTAAATCGGGAAATAGGTTTAGAATTGCTTTGGTTTTTGCAATATCTCCACGCGCTGCTGCTTGGCACAGCTTGCCATAAATTCCCATGGGGTTAATTTTTTCCCAGCAGACTGGTATATTTTTTGGACAACTGTTTTCTTGGTTGCTTGATGATGAAGCGCCGTGAATGTGGCTAGCAAAAAGAAGCACCGCTAATGCTACTTTTATTGAATGGTTAAACATGAGTATCCCTTTATTTTTTAATAAAAAATTTTACAAAATTTAGATACCAAAATAATGTTTATTGAGATTATCTTGGGGCACTAAGAATGCAAAAAGCTTTTATATTTGTAAAGTTAAAAACAACAAAAAGTTTAACTCTTGTCAAAAATATCTTTAAAATTTTTATACAATTCATGAAATGGCGAGCAGATTAATGTTGTTTCGGCAACCGTTGCCATAAAGTTGGTATCACCTTTCCAGCGTGGCACAATATGCATGTGCAAATGGCTGGGTATGCCGCCGCCGCCTGTTTCGCCAACATTAATACCAACATTAAAGCCGGCACATTTCAGTGCTTCTTGCACAACGTTGAGTGAGAGATTGACCAGCTCCATCAACTCTGCGCGAACTTCTGGTGTGAGGTCGTTCAAATTTGCCTTGTGTTCAAGCGGCAGCACCATGAGGTGGCCGGCGTTGTAGGGATAGTAATTCATAACAACCGCCGTGTGCTGGCCGCGTTTTAAAATTAAATATTTCTCGTCGTTGTTTTGTGCAAACTGGTCGCAAAAAACGCAATTATTTTTAAGTGGTCCTGTGGGCATGTTGGGATCGGTTTTGGTAACATAGCCGTGCCGCCACGGTGCATATAATTTTTCCATATAAAAATTCTCCAAGTGTTGGTGGTACAAAATTTCTTATCAAAGTACCGTAACAAAGTTTATGGTGATCATTCAAGATTGAGTAAAATTTGGAAAATAGCTCCCGTTTTTGTTGCTAGCAGTTGGATATTGCCGCCCAACTGCGTAACAATGTCGTGCACAATTGCCAAGCCAAGCCCCATATTTTTTTTGCTGCTCGAAACATAAGGCAAGAAAAGTTTATCGCGCATTCCCGGTTCAATGCCCGGGCCATTGTCGGCAATAATGAGTTCCAGTTTGTTTGTTTGTGGCAAAATTTTTGTTTCAATTTTAATCGATTTACTGCCTTCGTTTTTTTCTAGCAGAGCGCGTACGCTGTTGTCGAGCAAGTTAATGAGTACGCGTTTAATTTTTTTGATATCAGTTTTTATGACTGGTGGGCTTTTGAGCAGGCAGGTAAAATGAATGCTGGGGTAGCTGACGCGGTAAAACCGTAAAATTTCAGTAATAATATCGTTCAAGTCTGCCGTTTCAATGTGCGGGGCAGGCATTGAGGCAAACTCAGAAAAGTGTGCTGCCAAATCTTTAATAATGTTAACTTGATGCAAAATGGTTGAGGTGCAGTCCATAAAAATTGGTTCATGCTCAAGCACCGGTTTGTATTTGCGCTGCAGCCGCTGGGTAGCCAGCTGGATTGGCGTGAGCGGGTTTTTAATTTCGTGTGCAACTTGTTTGGCTGCCTCTTGCCACGTTTTGATTTTGCTGGCTTTTACAATATCAGTTAAATCTTCAATGACAATCAATAAACCCTTTTCAACGTTGTTGGGGCCGTTGCTGGTGCTAATGGCCGAAAGATGAATCATTAAAATTCTGTTTTCGCCTTTCACATTAAAGCTGATTTCTTCTGAAAGAAATGAGCTTTCAGTCTTTGCCAGCTTGCGGGTGAGTTCAATAAATTTTGCTTTAACTTCGTGGCCAAAAAAGTTGACCCGTCTATTTTTAAAGCGATTAAGATTTAAATATTTGGCCACCAGCTCTTTGGCTGCGCGGTTGTTCATGGTGATGCGGGCAAATTTGTTAACAAAAAATACCGAAGCTTTCATATTTTCAAGAATTGCTAACATCTCGGTATTTTTACTTTCAAGCTCGGTGTGTGCGCGGTTAACGGCACTAATCATTTCGTTAAAGCCGTGGGCTAGTGTGTGTAAATCGCTCGATTCATCGCAATTAACATGCACATCCCAATGCCCGCTTTTTATGCGTTCGGTTGCTTCTAAAAGTTCTTGGATTGGTGTGCTAATACCGCGTGCCAAGTAAAAGGCGCACCAAATTGATAAAAACAAAATGAGCAGTGTGACCAAAATAAACGTAAACAGATAAATATAATAAATGGGGTTGCGCATAGATTGCAGCTGATAGTAATCATCGAGCGAATTTTGCATATCAATTAAATGAACGCGCGTGATGGCAGGGTAGCGGTAGGCAACGCACAAGTAATTTTCACCAACTTTTTGGATTGAATAAAGCGAGCCAAAGAAATCAAACACGCTATCGCTGCGTGCTTGGTATTTGTGCAGGCGTGCTAAAAAAGCATCGCGCAAATGTTTTACGCTGCGGTCGTTAAATGTGCGGTACAAGCGCCAGCGTTCAATTTCTTGGTTTAGGCTGGTTACTAAATGTAACGGCTCTTGTGGCCAACAATACACCGAGCACTGCGCAAGAATGGGGCATTGTTCGTGCAAATCTTGTATCGTTTGCTCAAGTTCTTGTTGTGTTGTTGGGTTGTTTGTTGCTACCAACGCACTGGCCGTTGCCAACTCTTGGCGCAAATCGAGCGTCTGTGCTTTGTGCAGCTTCATACCGCTTGCAAGGCCGGTGCTAATGCGCGCGTGGAACCAATGGTCAATGCTGGTGGTAATAATTTTGCCGGCGGTAAAAAATACAAAAAATGAAGGGATTACGGAAAAGAACGTAAACGCAAAGAGTAGATTGCGTTTAAATGCTGAGCCGGGCAGGCCCTTGTGCCGCTCAATAAAAAGCTTAATGCTTTGCCGAATAATCAGGTACAGCAGTGCTACAATCACAATAACATGAACGTTAATCAATAAAAAAAAGAATGAGCGGTTAATGCCGGCGCCAATCAAATTGTGCTTGCGCTGCAAAAAAAGCTCGAGCCAGCTGGTGACAAAAAGAGCACCAATGCTGAGCACGATAATGAGAAGGCGGCGTTTGTGTAATGGTTCATTCATAAAATTTAGTGGCCGGTGTAAAAAGTGTTGGATGCCGCTCGTCCTGACTCTTCGGCAAGTTTACGCCTACGCCCAGGTGGCTATGGCGCACAGGCAGAGCTAAAGGCTCTTTCCGCCTGCCCTGAGGAAGAACTCTCAGAGTTCTGTCTCGAAGGGTCGAAGGATTTGGGCGGCGCTTTCGTAACCACTAAATTTTACTGGAAAACGTGGGATTGGCTATGTTTTTAATAAAAAGAGAGGCTACGCTTTTAAACGTAGCCTCTCTTTTAGTTATTTCTTGAGAAGAAGATTAATCGAGTTCGTCAGCATTAATGTGAATTTCTCCATCAATGAAGTGTGCGCCATGTTGCCCGTAGTATTCCTGCATGCTTGTACTTGGAATTTGATATACGCTGGAGGTAGGGATCGATTGCAGTTCGGCCATTTCAGCCAATATTTCCTGATTTACGCGAGGGCGTTTTGCGCTTCTGCTTGTGGTGTTGTCATCAACCAATGAACGTGAAGTTGCAGGGCTTGATGAGCTTGAACTCGATGAGCTTGATGAACTTGAGCTTGAAGTTGCTGAGCCTGGAAAAGATGGGCTTGCCCCTCGATATTCTTCGCTACTCGGGATGAGCGTAAAGTTTGGATCGAATGGATTTATAAATTCGTCTTCAGGGGTATTGCTACCAACGCCTGAGCATCCTCGTTTGGCTGGTTGAGGCCTGCAAACGGTTCGCACAACTTTTAGTTCTCTATTTTCTTGAGTAAATTCAGTTTCTGCGCGACATAAAGGGCACGTAGATGGCAGGTCGGCGTTGAGTTGTGTATTTGCTGCTTGAGTTAGGCACGTTGGGCAGAAATCGTGACTGCAGCCAAGACTTGCGCAATCTGAGCCTTCGTCAAAAGGTTCATAACAAATTGCGCAGTAATCTTCATCGGTTTTTTCAATAGTTGTTGCAGCTTGTGGGCCATGTTCTTGTACCTCGTTTAAAAGGCGCGCAAGAGCTTGGTGGCCGCGTCTGGTTGCTGTTGCTGCTGGCGTTTCGCCAGGAAAATGGCTGCCTGTGGTTGTTGCAGTAACGTTTGCACCAGCGGTAACAAGTTCTTGTACGCATGCAACATGGCCACTGTAAGCAGCGTCATGAAGTGGAGTGATGCGATCGTTGTCTGTCGCATTAACCTTTGCACCAGCGGTAATAAGAGCTTGTACGCATGCAAGATGGCCTCTCAAAGCAGCGAGATGAAGTGGAGTGTTGCTATCGTTGTCTGTCGCATTAACGTTTGCACCAAGTGCAATGAGTGCTTGTACGCATGCAACATGGCCACTGCAAGAAGCGTCATGAAGTGGAGTGTTGCCATCGTTGTTTGCTGCATCAACGTTTGCACCAAGTGCAATAAGATCTTGTAAGCGTGGCAGATTGCCATCTCGGGCAGCAGTAATAAGTTGGTTGGCAAGAAATTGTTGGGTTCTGGCGTCAATGATAGGGCTAGCTTGCCTGAGTGCCTGTACACATTCTGTGCGGCCATTTTCTGCTGCGACATAAAGTGGGGTAAAGCCATTGCAAGCAAGATTAACATTTGCGTTAAGTTCAATAAGTCTGTTTACGCATGCGATACGGCCATGTTCTGCTGCGACATAAAGTGCTGTCCAGCCATCGTTGTTTGCTGCATCAACGTTTGCGCCAAGTGCAATAAGTGCTTGCAAGCGTGGCAGATTGCCATCTCGGGCAGCAGTAATAAGTTGGTTGGTGAGCAATTGTTGGGTTCTGGCATCAATGATAGCGCCTGCTTGCCTGAGTACTTGGACACATTCTGTGTGGCCATGTTCTAGTGCAATATAAAGTGGGGTAAAGTAATTGCAAGCGCGATTAACATCAGCGTTAGCAGCGATGAGTGCTTGTAAGTTTTCAAGGCGTCCGTGTGCAGCTGCCATGTACAGTGGAGTAGAGCCGTTGTTTCCGATCATGTTAGGGTCTAAGCCCATGTCCAGAAGCGCTTGCAGGTGAGCTACATCGTTATCGTTTTCGAAAGCTGTAGCGTAAAGGAGATTTTGTGTTCTTCTGTCAGCCGTAGCGCCGGCGGCGATAAGTGTTCGTGCGGCATCAGTACTGCCGTTTGCGGCTGCGGTATACAGCAAAGTATCGCCGTAACGGCTGCTCATGTTGGGACTTAAGCCCATGGCAATGAGTACTTGCAGGCCAGCTACATTGTTGTTGCGAGCTGCATCGAAAAAGTGGCCTACTGTTCTTTCATCAACCGTAGCGCCAGCCAGCATAAGTGTTCGTGCGGCAGCAACGTTGCCCAGCGAGGCTGCGGCATACAGAGCAGAAGATCCGAATGTTTCAATTTGGGTAAGGGGAGCGCCAAGGCTTATAAGTCTTTCAATCTCTGCCGTGCTATTATTTCTTGCAGCTAAAATGAGTTGTCTGGAGAGATCTCTTCGTGTTCTATCACTAACTATTCCTCCAAAATAGACGAGTCTTTGAGCGCATGCTGTGTGGCCATTTTCACGCGCCAGAGAGAGGGGGGTTTTGCCGAGTTGATTTTCAGGATTGATGAGTACGCCCTGCCTTGAGCAGAGATAGTTTACGAGTACAAGGTTGCCGAGTTCTGCGGCTTTGTGGAGAGTTGTGCTTCCAATGCCCGATCGAGCATTTATGTCGGCGCCGTATTCCAAAAGGACTTCTGCACAGCCTATTGAAGCGTTGTAAGCAGTCCAAAAAAGTGCAGGTGCATATTCATAGGTATTGCTTCGTGCGGGGTTTGGAACGATGTTGTTAAGAGCGTCTTCAGGCTGCAAGCCGATAAGTTGTTTTGCTTTCCACAACGTTAGGTTTCCTAGCGCTTGTCTGAGTTGTGCAGGATTGTCTTGGTTAATAGCGTCTCTAACGGGATTTCCTGTTGGAAATACGGTGGCAGCGGGCAGTGCGTTGGCAGTTAATGCCAAGGCAACAAAAAGTGAATAAGCAAGTTTTTTAAACATGATATAACCTCTTTGGAATATAACCTCTTCGGACAGATTTTTAACTATTTACTCTCTTATTTTATAGAAATATTGCCAGTTTGGCAAATGGGTCAAAGGTGCCGTTTTTTGAGTTTTGTCCGCTTTATTTAGGCTTATTTTGCCGTTTTATTGGTTTCTGGGTCAATAAATGGCCAGGAGTTAAATTTTTGTCAAATAATCTCTAATTTTCAAAAAAGGCCCAGTTCTAAAGGCCTTCCGTTTGTTTATTGCTAAATTTGTGCTAGAATCATACAGTTTTAAAAAACACGATTGTTGTGTACGTACGAAAACTAAACAACCAAATCCCGGTTACGGGGACTCATTGGGGGGTCAAAATGGTAAACAAAGTTCGTATCGCCATTGCTATGGCATACTGCATTATTTCTGCTCAATCCGTTACGTTTGCTGCTTTTAATTTGGCTGATCTTGACCAAGAAAACGTTGGCCAAAATCATGGCAAAGAAAAGCAGGGCAGCCTTTCGCTTTCGCTTCATGAATTTATGGACAATGTTAAAGAACTTGATTATTACACCGCCAAAAACCTGGTGCTGGTAATTCCGGGCACTGGGCGTGAAATTGCAATTGATTGGGGTTTTGGTGGTTCGGGCAGCATGTTCGATCCGTTTCCAACTATTGAACCGCAAGAGCGCCTCATTAAAACCGATGCTCAGCACGAGTCATTGGCTGGTCTTGGTTCTGTTTTGCTCAAAAATGAGCTCTACAAACGCAGCAAGAGCATTCCACTCATTAAGTGGCTTGTGGAAAAGAAAGTAACGCCCATCAAGCTCTTTACCCTTAAATTGGTGTTGCTCTTTAAAAATGCCTACACAACTGACACCAGCAAAGTAAAAACAGAAGTTATGCGCTTGCTGGTCAGACTTATGCTTTCTGAAGAGCTTTATAGTTTTGACGAAGAGAAAGCGTTCTCAAGCTATTTGCCAGAAGGTAGCGTAGAAATGCTGCATGGCGTGCTGCCAGGCTCGGTAGAATTTGTTGATGAATTGTGGCATGAACTTATTACCTCAACGCCGCGCGATGTGGCTGATGATGAGTTGTTAAACGTTTATGCAGTGGTGCTGCATAATCAAGATGCAGCAAAGCAGTGTTTGAAAGCATTTAAGCATTATGAAGGTGTTGCATTTGAACAAGATGTTACCAGCTTTCTTCAAGGGCAGGGCGTAGAGGTTGTTGATTATGTTGATTTATCAAAACTTGGTAACATCAGGCCAATGATTAATGGTCGCGTAATGTTTAGTCCTATCACGCATTTGGCTGCGGTTACCTCGTTTGAAAATGTTCACGAAAATAAGAACTTTAAAAAAGAAGTGGGCATAGCGGCTGATGCGTTGCGTACCGGCACGCTGGTGCTGCACGAAAATAACGGTGTTTACTGGCTCTTAAGTGCTTCTAACAAACTTGAGCTGGCAGCTACCGCAAAACAAATTACGATCACGCTGGTAAAAGCATTGCGTGCGTATGTTGCTGCAAAGAAACAATTGTTGAGTGGCACGGGCAAGAAAGCGCGTGCGTATCGCGAAAAGTGTGAAAAATATGAAGCGCAATGTGCGCAGATCAACGAATTTTTGGCGCTGAGCGAAGGTCAAGCATCACAACTTCGTTTAAATGCTGTTTTGCAAGCAATTCAAGATGATGCTAAAAATGCGCATCAGTTGGCTTTGAACCAGCTTGACCAAGAGATTGCAAAAGTTGAAAAAGAAATAGCTCAAAAAAATGCGCTGATTCAGAAGTTTCAAGTACAAGTTAAACCTGTTGCAATGTCAGTCTACGGACGTATTTGCCAAGATGTTAAAGCTTTAAATACCGAGCTAGAGCGCTTACAAAGCATGCGTCAAAGCTACGTTCAAGAAGATCCAGCACAACTTCTTGAACAAAAAAAGCAAGACTTACAAGATTTGTTGGCGTTGGCGGTTAAAAATGAACAGTCAATGAGCAATGAGCTTGCCGAGTGCATTAGCGATCTTAAAAAAGAGATTGCGGCTTTTGACCAAGCACAAAAGCATCAATGCACCCTTGAACAAAAGATTGCGTTGCGTGAGCGTGTTGCGTCTGCCTATCAGCAAGAAGCACACGTGTTGACCGACGGTCTTGAACTTAAAAAGCAAGAAATGGCATGGCTTGCCGGCATTAAGCGTCGGGTTGAAGAACTTAAGTTTGCAAGCACGCGTTTGTTAATTGAAAGTTATAGCGCCAACTTGCTCGAGCGCGCACAAAGCATCCGCATTGACAACAAAAAAGCGCGCAAGCTGAGCGAATATCGTGAAGCGTTGCATGAAGTTGATGCAAAAGATATTCCCGCCAAAGAGTTTGAAAAACTTGAACAGCTTGAACAACGCGTTGGTTATATGTTCGACCGTTCCGGTTCACGTTTCTTAACGCGTGCTCTTGAGCATCAGTCTGAATGGCAAACCTTCTTACAAGACTTTGATGGTTCGGTTCAGCCTTTTGCAAAAATCAAAAACGATGTTTGTGCCAAGCTTGCAACTATCATTAAGCGCTCAGCTCACGTTCAAGAAAACATGCCGGTTTATCGCCAAATGGTTTACCAGTTTCTTCCTGAATTTGGCGCCTGGTTTGATCAGATTGTTTATTAAAAAACGAGGTTATTTGTTATGAAGAAGTTAGTTAAAATTGTTTTACTGTGCTGCGTACTAACCGGTGGTTTGTGGGCAGACATGGACACAGACCTGGAAGCGGCTTACACACAGCTTGAAAATCTTAAACAAGCGCAAGCACCGGCCGACGAAATTGAGCGTGCGCAAAAAGCGTTTGATGATCTGACCAGCCAGGCGGGCAGTGAGGCGTTGCAGGAACAAGCCTGTCCTCTGGTTCAAGAAATGAGCACCGACGAATTAAAAACCCGCTTTCTTAAGCTTACTGAATTTGTAAGTTACGATTCCTTGTCGTACGATGACCAACGCGTAATGACGGCGCTTACCAGCCGTATGCGTCAGATTTTTGAGTTGTTTGGCCGTTCTGAATATCAAAAATTTGCAGTTACCTGGTATGTTGATGCCATGCTGAATGCTCAAGAGCAGGCTTTGTTTATGCTTGAATTTTTGCGTGTTGGCACATCTGTTTGCCAGGCAGCGGTGGTAGTGATACCGCTTGATGTGCACGAGTATGCTCATGTTGCTCTGGAGGTCTTTAATCAGCTTGTTGAAGAGGCGTTTGAGAACATTAAGCGTTGTAACGACGATCATGAAACAAAAATAATGCGCCATCCTAACGTTTTAGCATTAGTTTATGCCAGTTTGCCTCACCGCTTTAAGTCGACCTGGTGGTTGTTTGATAGATCGGTAGGTGATTTATTGAAAGATGCAGCTTTGTTCTGGTACTTAAGGCCTGAATGTATTCCTGCTTTGCAGTTTCATGAATGCTATCGAAATTTTTTACTGCAGCCAAAAAAAACCGAAGAAATGTTGCATAAGCTTGAAACAGAAACGTACCGTGCGTACAACAAAAATCAGTTGCTGAGCAAACGGCTTTTTGAAATCTTGGTGTGTCGACTTAACACTCTAAAAAAAGAGCAGGCTTTGACAGCAAATTTTGCCAGCTCAGACCAAAAGGTAGGTTTGCTTATCAAGCACAAGGCACTACTTGAAGACGATGTTTATGCAACGCTTTTTTACGACGCAAAGTTTGGCAAGGTAGTGGGGCAGTATTACAAAGTGGTTGAAGGTGTTGTGTACGACAATCTGGGCACGGTACAACTGACGTACGAAATTTATGCACTGACCAAAAAATTAACGCGCTTGCAGAGCCAGCAGAGCTTTGTTTCCAAATATTTTAGCTGCGGTTCCAAAGCAAGCTTTGAAGCTGACTTGATTAACGATATGTTGGCAGTGGTGCAAGATGCTGCGCTTTTGGTACAAAAAGATGCTAAAAATACCGTCTTGTCTGGCCAGTTGTTTGAACAGGCCAACGGTTTGCTCGACCATCCCATGATCAAGAAAACGCTTGATCGTTACGTTGGTATGCCGGTTGAAAATATTAAAAAGACCGCGCTCAATGTCGTGGGCGCAGTCAGCCCGCTGGTGGCTCTTGGTATTTTAAAATTGGTCGCACCGCAGGCCGAACAAGAAATTAAAAAAGAAGCGGCAACGGTTACCGTTGAAGGACCGCATATCGCTTTGTATCTTGAAAAGCACCCAGAGGTTTTTGAAAAGTTACTTGCGCAGCACTCTGATTTGGTTGAGCGCCTGGCTGATCAGGTAGCGGGAAAATTATCCAGAGCCTAGAAAAAATATAAAAACGGTGTAAGGTAAGCGATAATTAAAGGTTTGCCAGTTAAACCATTTGTTGCTTGCCCAAGGAAAATACCATGAAGTTTCTTGATCCCAAAATCGACCTGGCATTTAAAAAACTGTTTGGCTCTGAAGATCACAAGCGCGTAACTATTTCATTTCTCAACACCATGCTTGAGTATACTGATGACCAGTGCATCGAAACTATTCAATTCTTGAATAATGAACAACTGCCGGTGAGTGTCGACAAAAAAGAAAATATCTTGGATATTTTTTGCACTGACCGCAGCGGGCGTAAGTTTATCATCGAAATGCAAAATGCTTGGATGAGGGCCTTTGGTAGTCGTATTGTTTATTATGGCGCAAAAACGTACACTAACCAGCTGGGCAAAGGAATGCCTTACGATGATTTGAGCCCCGTAACTGTAGTGGCGATTACTCAGCAATTTGAGGTATTTCCCAATAAACTCAATCATAAATCCATTCATTATCTGGTTGACAGCAAGACGTATGAGCATGATTTGGATGATTTGACGTTTGTTTTTATTGAGTTGCCTAAATTTACTAAAAAAGAACATGAGCTGGTAACTAACGAGGATAAGTGGTTGTTTTTGCTCAAAGAAATTGGTTTTTATAATCATATTCCAGGGCCGCTTAATCAGGCTGAATTTGGCGAGGCGTGTCAGCTGCTCAATCAGATTACACTGTCTGATTCTGAGCAAGCAGCGTACGAAAGAAAACTGATCGATACGCGAGCGCGCGAAGTAAACGATTACCTAGCCATGAATGCTGCTGAATACGCGGAAAGAGCTCGTCTGGAAGGGCTTGAAAAAGGGATTGAAAAAGGACGAATGGAAGCACAACGGGAAGCAGCAAAAAAAATGCTTGCCCGGGGCTTGGATCTTGAGACAATTGCAGCCGTAACCTTGTTGGCGGTAGATGAAATTAGTGAATTAAAGAAACTGATTTTTTTGCCGGGTCATTCGACTACTCTGGATTAGTTTGCCAAAAACAATGGCAAAATAAGCTTAGCAAAACAAAAAAAACGGTGTAAGGTAAGCAGCAATTAAAGGTCCGACCAGTTAAACCCTTTGTT
This sequence comes from Candidatus Babeliales bacterium, assembly GCA_019746485.1. Lineage (GTDB taxonomy): Bacteria > Babelota > Babeliae > Babelales > RVW-14 > AaIE-18. Next base: position 26,961 of record JAIERW010000022.1, read on the forward strand.
GCGTACCAAAAGTCATGATTTACCACTTGGCCCAAAAATTACAAGCGACGTACACGTTTCTTAATCTCTTTCACTACGTCAGCGTTCGCGCCATTGGCGCTTTTCTTTCTGCCGCACTACTTTCATTAGTTTTTGGTGATTGGTTTATAAAAGCCTGTCGCCAGCACTTTGGTGCCAAAGCGCGTGAGTTTACGCCTGAGAGCCATCAAAAGAAAAATAATACCCCAACCATGGGCGGACTTTTTATTTTGTTAGTGTTTGTTTTTAACACTTTGCTCTGGAACAAATTAACTAAACCAAACTTGTGGGTTTTTTTGTTGGGTATAATTGGTTTTGGCTGTATTGGCTTTCTTGATGATTGGCAAAAAATTAAAGCCCACAAGGGTTTGTCGGCCAAAGTTAAATTTTTACTTCAACTGAGCATGGCCGTGCTGACCATGACCGTGTGGTACGTGTGGGCGCAGCCCAATACCGCCGTGTGCATACCGTTTGTAAAAAATATCGACTTCACGCTTGGCTGGTTAATTATTCCCTGGGGTGCATTCATAATCATTGCCACCAGCAACGCGGTCAACCTGACCGACGGTCTGGACGGCTTGGCCACCGGCCCACTCATTTTTAACTTTGCAGCTTTTGCATTAATTGTGTACCTGGCAGGGCACATGGCTTTTTCAGATTATTTATATATTCCGTTTGCCGGCAGCGCAGAAGTAAGTATTATTGCTGCCAGTTTGGTGGGCGTGCTGCTGGGCTTTTTGTGGTACAATACGTATCCGGCACAAATATTTATGGGAGACGTGGGTTCTCTGGCGTTAGGCGCCGGTTTGGCGCTCATGGCACTCATGGCTCGCCAAGAGCTTTTGCTCTTGATTAGCGGCGGAATTTTTGTTTTAGAGACCGTCTCGGTTATTATTCAAGTGTTGTCATTCAAATTTTTGGGGCGACGGATGTTTCGCATGGCGCCAATCCATCACCACTTTGAGTTGAAGGGTTGGCAAGAAGCAAAAATTACCGTACGATTTTGGATTATATCTATTATCTTGTGCGTATTAGCACTGTTGACATTGAAAATTCGATGAGCCTGGAAAGTGCTGGCAAAACGCCTAAAACCTGCTAGGCTTATCCTGATTTAGTAGTTCTATGTTTTTTTGTAAATGAGGTAATTAAAAAAATATGCCTGAATTAGCCAATAAACTGAGTTTGATAAAACGTGAGTTTACCGATGCTCTTGCAACAGTGCAGACCGATAAGCAGATAGAAGATATTCGACTCGATTTTTTGGGTAAAAAAGGCAAGATAACAGCCCTCATGCACGAGCTCAAAGAATTGTCGGTTGACCAAAAGCGTGAGTTTGGGCCTTTGCTCAACGCACTCAAGCAAGAAGTTGAAGCGGCAATAACCAATGCTAAAGAAGCGCTGGCCAACCAACAAGCTCAAGTAGCCATACAAAAACAACAATATTTCGACGTGACTGCCGCCAAGCCCAACGTACCACAAGGTTCGCTGCACGTGTATTCACGCATTGTTGCTGAAATTGAAGATATTTTTTTGTCGATGGGTTATGAAGTGCTTGATGGCCCAGAGCTTGAAACTGACGAAAACAACTTTACTCATCTAAATATTCCCCACGATCATCCTGCGCGTGACATGTACGATACCTTTTGGGTAGATGTACCTGGTCTTTTAATGCGCACGCACACCTCGCCGGTTCAAGTACGTGCTATGCTTTCGCAAGAGTTGCCATTGGCAGCATTTGTGCCCGGTCGCGTTTATCGGCATGAAGCGGTAGACGCCTCTCATGATTTTATGTTTATGCAGTGCGAAGGTATTTTGATTGATAAAAATGTTAATCTTTCAAATCTTTTTGCTACTGCACAAGCGTTTTTAAAAGCATTATTTAAAAAAGAAGAATTAGATATTCGCATTCGTCCGGGTTTTTTTCCCTTTGTTGAGCCAGGCATAGAAATTGATATGCGCTGCCCTTTTTGCTCGAAAGGGTGCTCTGTGTGTAAAAAATCAACCTGGATGGAAGTTTTTCCCGGTGGCATGATACATCCCAATGTCTTACGTTCGTGTGGCATAGACCCTGAAGTTTATTCAGGCTTTGCCTTTGGTTTTGGGCTGTCGCGTTTGGCAATGTTAAAATATGGCATTGATGACATTCGCTTATTCCACAGCGGAAAGGTTAAATTTTTAGAGCAATTTTAGTGACGAGAAACTAAAAAAGTGAGTGTGTAAAAGGAGAAGACAATGGGAGTAACAAAAGCCATAATTCCAGCAGGAGGATTGGGCACTAGATTTTTGCCGGCAACAAAAACATCTCCCAAGGAAATGTTGCCAATTCTGGACAAGCCGGCTATTCAGTATATTGCCGAAGAGGGCATTCGTTCGGGCATTAAAAATTTTGTTGTGGTAACTGGCAAAAATAAGAATGTCATTGAAGATCATTTTGATACCAATCCCGAGCTAGAAAATTTCTTATCTGCGCGTGATAAAGGCCACTTGCTTGATGAAATAAACAAAGTTGTTAACGCCGCAGATTTTATTTATGTTCGCCAAAAAGAACCACTTGGGTTGGGGCATGCGGTGTGGACTGCTCGTCACGTAATTGGCGACGAGCCTATGGCCATCTTTTTGCCTGACGACATTATTGCCGGGAATACACCTGCCATGAGCCAGCTTATTCAGGTTGCCATGCAAGAAAAATGTAATGTGGTGGCGGTACAAGAAGTGCCTATGGACCAAGTTGGTCGTTATGGTATTGTTGCCATTCGTAAGCAGTTTTCTCCCAATCTTTTTCAAGTTAAAGAACTGGTCGAAAAGCCTTCTATTGCCCAAGCTCCTTCAAACTTGGCCATTGTTGGTCGCTACGTACTTTCGCCAAACATTTTTAAAGCCCTTGAAGAGCAGCGTGTTGGAGCTGGCGGTGAAATTCAACTAACCGACGCTATTCAAAGTTTGCTCTTTGCTGGTGAAAAAGTGTTTGCTTACAAAGTACAAGGCACTCGGTACGACATTGGCACGCCGTTGGGTTTACTCAAGGCAAATTTAGATTTTGCTCTTAAACATCCAAAATATTCTGAACAGATTCTTGAGTACTTGCGTAAGTTGGACAAAGATTTTGTGGTGATGCAGGGCAAGGCGCAGGCGTTGAGCAAAGGCGCGCAGGCAGCGTTATAATTATTCTTGACCTGTTTCTTGTTAGATTTCTACAATCCGTTAAAGAATCACTCTTTAACGGATTTTTAATTTTTAGGAGGTTGATTTGAAGAAGTTAGTGTTGGCGTTCAGTTTGTTTTGTTTCTTGTTGAGTTTTCCTACACTGTTTTGTGCTGCAGATGATTCGTTTGACGAGTTGTTTTTACCAGAAGTTATTGAGGTTACTTTTGAAGAAAAGCCGGGGCTTATTCCGCCAGACAGTATTGATCGTGTGCAATTGTGGCCGAGTGCTGAGCGAGAGTTGAGTGATTTTGAAGTCTTAAAAAACTCGCCTCTTCAGGCAGTAAAAAATAACGATATCCTCGAGTTGAAAAGAATTTTGCAAGAACCCAGCATGGTTGACCTTGAGGACCGTGAAGAAGTGTTTGGCAAAACAGCGTTGCACATTGCCAGCCAGTTTTGCTTAACAGAAATAGTTGAGCTTTTGCTCAATGCCGGGGCTTTAGTTAACGTTCAAGACAAGAGTGGTAATACACCGCTTCACTATGCGGCGGGCTGGGGTTTTGTTGAAATTGTGGCGCTTTTGGTTGAAAAAGGTCAAGCGTGCCAAGACATTACAAATCTCAAAAGAGAAACGCCCGTTATGCTTGCTGTGCGTAACGGGCGTTTCTCAGAATTGTGTAACTATCTAAAAATTTATTATTAGCGTTTTTTTAGCGTGGTTGTGCTGTCGTTGGTTGTGCTGGTTGAGCAGTTCTTGTTAGGTCTCTGAGTGCACCTTGAACGCGTTGTTGTGCTGCTTCAAGTTCTGCTTTTGAAGAATCTGCTTTTATGCTAAGGGCGGCTGAGCTTCCTGGTGATGGGGTTTTTTCTGGTTGTACCAATGTTGCCCCCGGTTGTTGCGTTGCTAAAACCCCAGTATGTTGTTGCGGTGCAGGGGTAACGGTAAATGATTGTGGTTGTGTTGATTGTGCTGAAGTTCTAAGCAGAGCTTGTCCTGGTAGTGGAGCTGAAGCAGATGGACTTACCAAAACTCCTTGTTGTGGTTCTGATACAACGGCTGTGTGCGCAGGTGGTAGTGGTGCCGTTGTAGTACGCGTTAATACTTGTCCTTGTGGTGCTATTGGTGTCTCTTTAGCTTCCAAATGGTAGCCAAGTATTTCGCCGCGCGTTTTATTGGTTGTAAAGATTTTTTGTTCAAGTTTTTCTTGTGAAGTACTGAGCTCTTGAACTTGTTTTTTAGCAGAATCTACATTTTTAACGGCGTTGTCGTAAGCCTTTTGTGCATTTTTGTCTTGTGGGTTAGCTTGAAGAGCACTGCGTGCAGCATCAACATCTGTTTCATATTTTTTTTGAAGTTGTTGTTGTTGAGTCAATTTGCTGCCTAGTTTTTGCCCATCAACTAATTGCTGAGCAAGCTTGTCATTGAGTGCTTGAAAACTTTTCTTTTGGTCTTTTGGTAAAAGGTTATAAAGTTTTACTTCTGCGTCAAAACGTGCTTTTTTTGCAGCTTCTAGTTGTTGTGGCGTTGTTGCATTTGCAAAATCAGTTTTTGTTTTATTGATGATTGCATGCTGCTCGAGTTGTGCTTTTTGGAGAGGCGTTGCGGCTGCTGGGTCAACTACTATTTTTTCCCTAACGCTTGGGGCATAAGTTCCAGTTTTAAGAGTGCTTGCGCTTTGTTGTAGTTGTACCGCTTCTTTTTCTTTACCCTGCATTTGGAGTAAAAATGCCTGCGTTTTTAAAACTTCTTTCTCTTTTGCTGCTTGAACAATTTTAGGAGCGTTTTGACTTTTTGCCTGCGCAAGACTTGCTTGGGCTGCGGCGTGTTCTTTTTGAGCAATGGAGATAGCCCCTTTGGTATCGCCAAGCGCTTTTAACTTGTCCGCTTCCAAGAGTCTATTTCTTGAAGCCTCTGAGGCGGCGGTTTCTCTGACCTCTTCTTTTGTGAGTATCCGTTTACTTGGAGCTACGTACACCCCTGTTGCGGTTAGTTTTGCTTTATCTCGATCAAGCTTGGCTTGAACAAGGCTGCCTTGTTCGCTGAGAGGTTGTGCAGTTTTTGTTGGTCTAAAGTACGAAACAATACGAGCAAAGAAGCTTGGTTTTCCTATATCTTTGAGCGGTGGAGTACTTGGTGTGAAGGGCGTGCTAAGCCCTGTAGGGCGTGGTGTCGGTTGCGATGTTGGCACTGTTGGCCTAAAGCTTGAAGGCGATATTCCTGGAGCTTCAGTTGGGGTTGTGGCACCTCGGCGTGTAGGCAATGCTCTGCCTGCAGGGCCTGCTGGCTTACTTGTCCACATACTTGCATCAAGAGGTCTTGCTTCGCTCATTGGTGGGCGTCCTTGGCTTGCACCATGAACATACAGCGATATTCCAAACAAAACGACGGTCAAGCTGACCCAAAGTCGAACTTCTTTTTTTAACGGATTCATACTATCCCCCAACCCATTTAAAAATTTTAGAATGCTTTACAGACTACCTTCATGATAATAATTTTTGCATGTGCAAAGCAATAGTTTGGCAAAGGGTGGTGAGTAGTAAGTAGCTACATAAAAAAACGGCGACGCATAATGACTATGTGCCGCCGTTACTTTTAGGGGAAAAGTTAAAGTACTAGGTTAGAATTTCTTAATGCCGCGATAATTCCAATATTCGCTAATCAATTCTGGCGAACCTGAAATACAGATCATGCCATCGCGTTCATCAACCGCAGACTTTGTTTGCTCAAAAGCTTCTTTAAAGTTTGCGCATGCTTTTGCTTTAACGTTCAACTCTTTTGCCATGAGGGCAAGGTCTTGAGCGTCGTGGCAGGCAACTGAGCCAGGGATTGGTACAAAGAAAATTTGGCCGCTGACTTTTTTAAGCAAATAACGAATAAGCTTGATAGCTTCCATGGCATTAATGGCTTTATGCAAACCAATAACAATGCCAAGGCCTTTGAGCGGCTTTTGGTAATGAACCAAACGAATACCCAAGAACAAGTTAGTTAATGCATCCAAGTTGCTAGCATTGTCTAACAAAATGGTTGGTTTTTCTTTATCTAATAATTCAAAGCGACCACGAAGCAGATCGAACTGTTCTGTCCAAAAACCTTTGAGGGTTTTAATTGGGTGCAGTTCTGCGTGACGTTTAGCTTCAAGGGTTGGGCGACCGCGTTGGCCTTTTTGGGTTGCCAAGAGGTTGCCGCGTAAAAATGGTGAAAATTTACCTTTAACATCTTCAACATAAATTTGAGCAATACGTTCCCCAAGGGAAGCTATACGGCCATAAAGTTGTTCAAAAATGTAAGGGAGATTGGCAAGTTTTCTGATTGGCATAGCCCAGAGTGCGCCGTGGGTGTCTATCCAGTTTTTCATTTTTTGAAGGCGAATTTTGCTTTGTTCTGCTGAAATGAACCAGGTGCCTTCTTTTGCTATTTCCAACATTTCAAATGCTGCTTGGTCAAGGTCTGGGCTTAAAAGGCCAACTTGATCTTCAGCGATGCGGGTAATTGCTGCAATTTTTGGTTTTAAAATGTTAGCTGCGTCTAGTTTTCCGCCGTAGCTAATTTCAAAAATTGCCACATCAACTTTTTCTTCTGTCAGGTTGAGTAATGAAGCCATAAGAATAACTTCATAAGCCGTTGCCTTAATATTGTGCAACTCGGTAGCATTAATAACTTCGTTAACGGTATCGGTAAACGGTTTGTTGCCGATAGGTTGAAAGTCTACAATCATGCGTTCGTTGTAGTTCAAGAAATGGGAAGAGTAGGTTGCTGCAACTTTAAAGCCTTCTTCTTTTAAAAGCTTGGCGGCAAAGTGTATGGTTGAACTCTTACCATTTGTTCCACAAACTAAGATTGACTCGGTTTTTGTTGATGGATGGCCAAAGGCTTTATCCAGTTCTTTCATACGATCAAGGGCATCTTGACCATATTCATAGCGAACAAGGCTGTCCAGGTGTTCAACCACTTCGCTATAACTGCGGATCTTACCTAAGGTCGTTGTGCCTTTTTTCTTGGCTCTATCAACGCTTGTTATCATTGTCATGGCTTTAGCCTTTCTTTAATTTCTTAACTATTCTCTTTTTTAAGTTCATTACTATTACTTCTATCTCTAGTGTTTCTAAATTTTTAGTACAAAAATAACCGTTTGGTTGTTTTTTTCTGAACTAAGATACATAATTCTTTAAAGCTAGATCAATTTTGTTAATCCAGCTAGTATTTAATTTATATTTCAAATCTATGGTATATGTTCAATTTAAAATTTATAGCGTTATTTCAATGATAGGTTATAATTGGCGGATTGTCAAACGCATAATAATCACCTATTCGAACGATTGGTAATTGACAAATGGATACAAATAGTAACAATAAATACTCAAGAAAAATAATATCCTGGCAGGATGAAGCAACAATTTCCCGTTTGAAAGAATCTCTTGACCATGACAGTTTGTCAATAGTAGATTCTGATACGGTTTTGGGTCTTCTTGCCAATCTGAAACAATCAAGTTTTCAGGCATTAAACATCACAAAAGGGGACCGGGGCGATAAGCCGTACTTAATTTTGATTGGCGGTCTTGACAGGCTGTCACATTTTGTTGATCCGTCAACAATAAACCTGCCATTGCAGCGGATGCTTTTACATTGTTGGCCGGGGCCCGTTACCGTCATTTTTAAGGCAAAAAGCGGCCTGCCGGTTCATGTGGTGGCCCAAGACGGCACTATTGCGTTACGTTGCCCACTTTTTGACCCACTTTTGCGCCTTTTGGCTCATTTTGAGGGGTTATTTTCCACCAGTGCTAATAAAAGCGGGTGTCCCGTGCCTGGCAGTTTGAATGAGGTTGACAATGCGTTAATGCAGGCTGTTTCGTGGGCAGTTATTGACAACCAAAGAGCCTCAGGGCAAACTGGGCAGCCATCAACAATTATTGATTGTTCTGGCAATAAAATTCGTGTGGTTAGAGAGGGTGCATATCCTGTTGAGGAGCTTGAGCGATACTATGAATCAGCATTTGAAAAATGATCTATTTTCACCGCAATTAGTGACCGATGCCTGGCATTTAATTGAAAGTGTTAACGCTATTACCTTGCTCACTCACCAAAAGCCGGATGCTGATGGCATGTCGGCATGTGCGGCAATGTCTGCGCTGCTTGAAAAAATGGGTAAGTCGGTTGAGGTGGTGTACCCATCTGAGCCTGAAATACCACTCAAGCGCCAGGGTGCAAACGTGTTGGTAAACAAACATAAGCAAGAGCCTGATTTGTTAATTATGTTTGATACGGCAAATTATGAACGGTTGTATTATCCGTCCGCGTTTCACGAAATCCCCAGCATTAATATTGATCATCACATAAGCAACAGTATTAAAGCGACCATCAACTTGATTACTGACCAAGTTTCAAGTACCTGCGAGCAGCTTTATTTGTTGTTGTACTGGTGGGGCCAGCAAGTTGATACGTACATTGCCGAATGTTTATTGTTTGGTATGCTCTACGACTGCCAAGTTTTTCATACACAATCTACCCGCCCGCGCACATTGCGCGTTGCTGCCGACCTAGTTGACGCAGGCGCCAATTTGTTTGAGTTGATGGGCGAGTTGTTGTTTAACAAAAAACCAGAAATTATTACCTTGTGGGGCCGGCTGTTAAGCTCGGTTACTTTTGCGCCCAACCGCAAAGCTGCCTGGTCGGTTATTCGACAAAAAGATTTGCAAAGCCTTGGTTTGACGCTGAGTTCTACTGTTGGCTTTAGCAACTTTTTAGCTCAGCTTGCCGACATTGATATTACGATTTTGTTTTATGAAGAACAGAACGGCAAAACAAAAGTTTCGCTGCGTTCCAAACAGGCCGATGTTAACAAGTTAGCGGCTCATTTTGGTGGTGGTGGGCACAAAAATGCATCTGGCATTTCAATTGACAAGCCAATTGATGAAGTAGTGAGGGATGTTACGAGTTTGTTGCAATAAAAAAAGCTTAACAACATCGGGAATAAACATGATTAAAAAAATTTCAACAGTACTTTCATGTACGCTATTGCTTGCAAATTCAGCGTGGGCAGCAACATTTTCTTTGTCTCCTGAAGAGCGTGAAAAAATCATAGAGCGCGAACTTGATCGGTGTGAGGGACCGCGCCGTTGGCGCCCGTGGTCAAACGAGGAATATTGTAAGAACATGGCGCAACCATGGACAGGCAAAACCCCCTTGCATATAGCGATAGAAAAAGGTTACTTAGCAGAGATTCGCACCTTTGCTGCGCAAGGTTACGACCTCAATACTGCTAATCGGTGGGGTGAAACCTTTTTGCACGATGCAGCGGAGTTGCGCAAATCAGAGGTCTTTGATTTGTTGATTGAGCTTGGTGCTAATCGCTATGTCGGCGACAAAAAAGGTCGGCTTGCCTGGCCAGAGCGCCAAATGGTGTTGGCGGCACAAGTAGGCGACCTTGAGGTAATGCAGCAGTTGTACGCACCTGGTGCGAGCCTTGAGGCTTACATGTGGAATTTTCACAATAAAGTTGGGTTGTCCGTGCTACACTTGCTCGTGCTGAGTCGCAACTACGAAGCGTTGCGGTGGGCATGCACTGAATTGCGCAGAAAATTCAAATCTCTTAATCCTACGTGTGGGGTTGGCTATGAAAAATGGACGCCGCTTTACTATGCCGAGTATCTGCACGATGAGCAAGCACAGGAAATTTTGCGTGATTTTAAAGCCCATGTTCGGTATGGGCAGCAGGAAGTGCGTGAAAATGAGCTAGAAGATGATCATGCTCAGCTACCACCACATGAAAAATTTGCACTTGGTAGTAGCGTTAAGGCTCTTGAGTCGGTTCCTGGAGGGATTTCTTATAATAGTTCGAGTAACGATGGTTGTTGTATTCAATAGAAAAATATAGGAGTAACTATGATTTCAAAAGTTTCAAAAGTAGTAGCACTTTCTTTATTGCTCGGTAGCCCCGTGTGGGCAGCGTCGAGCAGTTCACGAGTGGGTGGGGGCTTGAGCAGCGTGTGCACGTCTGGCGAGAAATGCTTTCTTGCCGTTGAGCGTGGCAATACCACAGCGCTTGCCAAACATTTGCTTTCGTTACAAATGTCTGCCGATGATGTGCGCAAGCCTCATGGTTCGACATTGCTGCACTGGGCAGTGCTGCATGAACAGCTTGGCGTGATCAAGTGGTTGGGTGAAAACGGCGATTCTGACTTGGTTAATGCACAAGACAACAAAGGCCGTACCCCCCTGCATCTTGCGGCAAAAAAAAGACAAGTGAGTATCGTCAAGGCTTTATGGGAGTATTTTGAGGGTGTTGATCTTAACATCCAAGATGAAACTGGTGCAACTCCGGTGCATGGTGCGGTGATGGCAGGGCTCAAAGATACGGTGCTTTATTTGTGTGAACGTTTTGGGCTTGATGTTGATGTGCGTGATTTTACCGGCTTTACGCCATTGCGCTATGCGACCATAGATCGCTTTGCAAGTATTGCCGAGCAATTGGCAGTTGTTGATGCACTGATCAAGTGTGGTGCTAACAAAAATGCCTTCAATGCTGCTCCCTATGCTCGTCTGTGCTTTGCAGCGGCTCAAGGCAATGTGCTAGGCATGAGTGCTGCACTGACAATGGGTGCCGATCTTAACGCACCAGATGCCAAGGGTTGTTCGCCGTTGCATTATGCGGTAATGAGCAAAAATCTTAATGCAATTGCATTTTTATTAGAACGGCGTGTTCTTATTGACGTAAAAAATAATGCCGGTGAAACGCCATACAACATTGCAGAACAATTGCAAGATGAGGGTGCAAAGCAGCTTTTGCGGTTTTATTCTGAGCAGTCACGTTAACCAAAACTAACTAACAAGGAAAAATATTTATGATAAAAATTACAAAAGCGTTATTGTGTGTATTGTTGTTGAATGCTGGCCTCTGGGCGGCAAGTTCGTCAAGTTCATTGAGTTTGTCAGATATTTGGGAGGCAAGTTCGTCGAATTCATTGAGTTTGTCAGAGAGTGAAACAGAAAAGCTTACGGGCGCGATGAAAGAGTTGTCAATCTATGACCGTTACTCTGAAGCGGATAAGTATAGGATTTGGCAGCAAACGCCTCTTCATACTGCTGCACGCAAGGGTGATATACCTGCCATCATAACCTTAGTTGTTGAGCAAGGAGCATCAATACAGGCAGTTGATTTTCTGGGTCATACCCCGCTGCATTGTGCTGCTATATATCAGCACAAGCGGCCAGAAGTTTTTGATTTGTTACTTGAGCTGGGTGCCGACCGGTACGCTGTCGACAAAGATGGTAAACTTGCTTGGCCAGAAAGGCAAATGTTATTGGCTGCAAAAGCTGGCGACCTTGCGGTGATGGTAAGGCTTTATGAGTACGATGCAAGCCTTATTGAAGCTCGCGATTTCAGTGTGGTACCAGGAGGCCCGAGTTCAGATGTTTTGCACTATCTTGTATTGAGCCGCAACTACGCGGCTTTGCTTTGGGCGTGCCAAGAGCTTAAGAAGCGGGGTAAATATTTTTCTTCTTGTGGGAGTCACTGGACCCCGTTGCAATTGGCTGCTGTTTACCAAGATCGGAAAGCATGGGATATAGTGCGCCAGTTTGATAATGATTCAAGAACGTCTTGGAATATGGCACATATGGAGCCGTGGTGTGGTAAATATATAACTACGTACTATGCCGATGGAGGCGCTGTGACGCGGCCGCGGTATCCGTCCAAGAGCGGTGGATGTTCAATTCAGTAAAAAAAGCTTATCACGTTCAGGATTAACTATGATTTTAAAAGTTTCAAAAATATTAGTAGGTGTTTTGTTGCTGGGCAACTCAGTGTGGGCGGCTTCAGGCTCATGGACAAGCAACCTTGATGAGTTTGAGCGTGCACGGGTAACTGACGAAAAAATGTTTATTGCCGTTGAGTTGGGCAACACAACAAAGCTCGCAGAGTTGCTGCTTTCGTCACAAGCTTCTGCCGGTGACGTGCGCAATTACGATGGTGCAACGCTGCTGCACTGGGCGGTACGCCATGGCAAGCTTGATGTTATCGAGTGGTTGCGAAATACCTGTGCGCCAGGTTTTGTAAACGTGCAAGACAACAAAGGTCGTACAGCATTGCACTATGCAGCAGAAAAAGGGAATGTTGGTGTGGTTAAAGCCTTATGCGAAAACTTTGAGCGCATCAACGTTAACGCTCAAGATGAGACTGGTGCCACACCCTTGCACGATGCGGCTTTTTTTCGTTCGTCAGCGGCTTTTTGTTGGCTGGTTCAAAACAGAAAAGATATCGCTTTCAATGCGCAGGACCAAGCAGGTGCCACGCCTTTGCATTATGCGGTGCAAGCGGGACTCAAAGATGCCGTACTTTGTTTGTGTGAACACGGCGATCGTTTCGGGCTTGATGTTAATGCGCGTGATCTTACCGGTTCCACGCCATTGCACTATGCAACAATAGATCGCTTTAAAGATATTGCTGAGCAATGTGCCGTTGCTGGTGCACTGATCAAGCGTGGTGCTAACAAAAATGCGCTCAATGTGAAGCGTGAAATGGCACTTGCTCCCCATGCTCGCCTGTGCCTTGCGGCATTTCTGGGCAATGTTGAAGCAATGAGTGCTGCGCATGCGTTGGGGGCCAATCTTCAGGTACAAGATGCCAAGGGTTGCACGCCGTTGCATTATGCGGTAATGAGCAAAAATATCTACGCGATGGAATTTTTGTTAGGTCATCGTGTTCAGATTGTGGTAAAAAATAATGCCGGTGCAACGCCAATGAGTATTGCGCAACAGTTGCAAGATGAAGGTGCCGTGAAGATGCTGAATCTTTTTATCAGGGCGAGCGCGCGTTAAACAACATTAACTAACGAGGAAAAATAGTTATGATAAAAATTACAAAAGTCTTGTTGTGTGCTTTGTTGTTGAATGCTGGTCTTTGGGCTGTTGCGCCGAGCAGTTCGTCAAGAGAAGAAACAGAAGAGCTTGCTGCAGCAGTGGCTGGGTTGTCCCTTGATGATGCTTCTTGTAACTCTTTGAAGCAAACACTGCTTCATCGTGCGGCCGAACAGGGTAATATACAAGCTATTTACCAGTTGGTTGTTGAGCAAGGAGCTCCAATGAACGTGGGTGATTGGATGGGTCAGACCCCGCTGCATTATGCGGCTATACGTCAGTATAAGCGGCCAGAGGTGTTTGACTTATTGATTGAGTTGGGTGCTGACCGGTACGCGTGCAACAATTGCGGTAAGCTTGCTTGGCCAGAAAGACAAATGCTTTCTGCTGCCGCGTCTGGCAATCTTGAAGTTATACAAAGGTTGGTTGACGCAGGTGCTGAATTGGATGTGGATGATGTATTTCAAAATAGGAATCATGTTTTGCACTTTCTTGCGGCGAGTCGCAATCATGAAGCTTTGCGCTGGGCGTGCCAAGTTATGCGTGACAGCAAGAAAAAATCGGTTGATGTCGAGAATTATGACTGGGTTACGCCGCTGCACGTAGCTGCATATTATAAAGATAAAGTGGCAATGGAAATATTGATATCGTTTGGTGCCGACAAGTCCAAGTGTGCTCGTGGTGCCTCGTGGGAGAATTATTGGCACTATCTTGGCGATGAAGTTACGTTTGCCGATGGAGCCAAAGTTAAGGGGCTGCTGCCGCCGCCAACGGTTATTCTCAAGGGTGGTAAATTAAGTAATATGACGGCTGATTACCACAATGGCCAAGTTGTACAGTATGGAAATGGTGGTGGTGGTGATTGCGCGCTGTTGTAAATTAAGATTGGAATAACTATGATTTTAAAAATTTCAAAACTGTTTGTGTTTATTTTATTGCTGAGTGCCAATGTGTTTGCTGCAACAGAAGCTTTGCAACCTTGGCAAGAAGTTGCTGCCAAGATGGCAAAATTGTCGATTCATGATAATACTTTTGCGGATAAAATGTGGAAAGAAACACCGCTTCATCGGGCTGCCAAAACTGGTGACACAGATGCCATTTACCTGATGGTTGTTATGCAAAAATCTGATATAAACGCACGTGATGCTTGGGGGCGTACGCCATTGCATTATGCCGGTTGTATTCTCCATCAGAGACCAGCAGCATTTGACGAGTTGATTCGGCTGGGTGCCGATCGTTATGCTCTCGACAAAGATGGTAAACTTGCTTGGCCAAAAAGGCAAATGCTTTGGGCTGCCAAGGCTGGCGATCTTGCTGTTATGAAAAAGTTATATGAGTTGGGTGTTGATGTGGACGTGGCGACTAGTTATCTGGAGTATACGTGTGGTAGCGGAGAGCCTGCGAATCATCTGTTGCACCTTCTGGTAGCGAGTCGTAACCATGCCGCTTTGCGCTGGGCTTGCTGGATTATGCAGCAGCAAGGCAAGTCAGTTGATGTTGATAATGAGCTCTTTGGTAGCAACGCTACGCCGTTGCACCATGCAGCTTATTTTAATGACGGAACGGCATTCGACATTTTGGTAGAGTTTGGTGCTGATAAAAACAAGAGCAATTCTCGGGGTGCATTGTGGGCTGACTTTCACCAACTAGGATTGAAGGAGCGGGGGCAATCTGTTCACTCTGTAGGAAGTGGCGAAGGAGATAGTTGCTTGATATTGTAACTAAAATTAAGAATTAAAAATGATTGAGCCCATCAAGAAACCAAAGCTTGGTGGGCTCAATCATTTTATTGGCTTTTTTACTTATGATCTAACGAACCAAGATACGTCTGCGCATCCAACGCTGCCATGCACCCCATCCCTGCAGCAGTCACTGCCTGACGATAGCGGTAATCAGCAACGTCGCCGGCAGCAAAAACACCCGGCACGCTGGTCTTAGTTTGATTTTCAAGAACTAAATAACCATACGCATCAGTCTTTAACTGCCCCGCAAAAATTTTGGTGCTGGGGTTAAAACCAATTGCCACAAAAGCGCCATCAGTTGGCAGTGTGCTGCGTTCTTTTGTTTTTTGATTTTCAAGAACCACTTCAGTTAGTTTATTGCCATCGCCCTTCATTTCAACAACAGTAGTGTTGTAAACAAAGTTTACTTTTGGATGGTTCAAAATTTTATTTTTAATTGGATCGTTTGCGGTCAGTTGGTCAAGAATGTGGACAACGGTTACTTTGCTTGCCAAGTGGCTCAAGTGCTCGGCTTCGGTAACGGCAGTGTTGCCGCCGCCAATAATAACCACTTCTTTGTCTCTAAAAAATGGACCATCGCAGGTAGCGCAGGTAGAAACGCCTTTGTTGAAATAATCTTTCTCGCCAAGGCAACCAAGCTTTTTGTGTTCAGCGCCGGTGGCAATAATTACCGTGTGCGTGTTGATTGTTTTGCCACTTTCGGTGGTGAGTGTGAACGGCTGTTGTGAAAAGTTAGTAGCAACAACTGGGTCTTGCACCAGTTCAGCACCATATTTTTTTGCGTGGCTGCGCATGCGGTCCATTAAATCTGGCCCTTGAACCGAAAGGTCGCCCGGCCAGTTTTCAACGAGTGTTGTTGTCATGAGTTGGCCACCGGGTAGGTTGCCTTCTAAAATTAATGTTTTAAACCCTGCGCGAGAGCCATAAATGCCGGCGGTAAGGCCAGCAGGGCCCGATCCAATAACAACAATATCGTAGGTCATGAGTGTATCCTTTGAGCTTTTTTTTGTTAGGCAACAACAGTAAACGAAGGTATAGTTTATACCAATAAATTTTCATCAATGAAAGTATAAGTCTAACAAATTTTTTTGAGGAAAAAAAAATGATTAAGATTGGAAGAGAAGCTGCTCCTGATTTTTCATGCAATGCCGTTATTGGTGGTAATATCAAGCGTGTAACGCTGCAAGATTTTGAAGGCAGCTACAAACTTATTTTTTTCTATCCGCTCAATTTTACCTTTGTCTGTCCAACGGAGTTGCATGCGTTGCAAGAGTACTATGAAGAATTTAAAAAGCGTGGTGTTGAAGTTTTAGCAGTTTCTACTGATTCGGTGTACAGTCACTTGGCTTGGCTTGATCAGCCAAAAAGCAAAGGTGGCATTTGTGGTATTACCTATCCGCTGTTGGGCGATACGAGTAGGCAGATGGTGTACGATTATGGCGTTATGACCGAGGAAGGTTTTGCATTGCGTGGGACTTTTTTGCTTGATAAAAATAATGTGGTGCAGTACGCAGCGATAAATAATTTACCGCTTGGTCGCAATATTGCTGAGTTGGTGCGCTTAGTTGATGCCTTGCAGCATGTTGAAAAAAATGGTGAAGTGTGCCCAGCAAATTGGAACCAGGGACAAGAGGCAATGAAGGCTACACAAGGAAGCTTAGAAACTTATTTTTTGATAAAAAGTTTGGGAGGGCAGCGCTAAAGCGTCGCCACTTCTTCACGATTATTTTGGGTAGATAAAAAAGAGTGGGGGCGGTATAAAACCGACCCCCGGAAAATTCTCAGTTATTGAATTGCGCACCAAGTACTTGATGAAGCTGGTGCTGCTGGCGCGGGATCATCTTGAATTTGAGATTCTTGAAGTGCGCGTGGTGTGGCTAGAGGATCGAGTATCATGAATTCTGCCACCGTTTCCTGGAGTCTGCGTTTAGCTTCTAGTTTGATGGTATCATCGTTCATAAACGCTTGTAATCTTTCAATACCATAAAACTCTCCGGTCACGTGCTTGCTTGTTGCAAGAATTGTTTTGATAAGTAGATCAGATACAGCAGATATATCCCTTGCTATTCCCGTCATCTGAATACGAAGCAGTGCACTTTGTAAGCCCTTTTCAAATGCTTCACCGTGCTGAGCAAGTTTTATAAAAAGCCTCAAGCTTTCCTGTTTGAGCGCAGCGTCTGCATTTGCGCTACTCGTAATATGACTTACTCCTGCAAATCGATGAGTCATGCAAAAATAAGCTGCCTCGGCTGCAGGCTTAAATGCAACGCTGAGTCCGCTTTCTACAAGTTTGGTGAGAAGCTCTAATGGTTTTTTGTGGCTCATGCTATCCATAAAGAGATCGATAGTTGCTTGGTGAGCATAGTTAGCGGCTTCTTCGATTGAGTGACCATTTTTAGTAAGGAGCCTGTACCATTCGAGTGCTTTAACGCGTTTGCTGATATCGGGCTCAGGTTGTGGATTTCTCATTATGCGAGCCATTAAAGGTAATTGGGTAGCGGTGGCATAGCTGGCAGTAAGCTTCTTTAATTCATTAATTGCAGGTTCGTGGTGGTGTGCAACAAGTTTCTCAAGAATTGCCCAATGCTGTTCACGTGTCCTATAATCTTTATGTGCGCAGTGTTTGAGTGCAGTATGAGTAAGATTTTCCAGCATTTGGTGATCACCGGTGCTGTGTGCTATCACTACACATTGTTCTAGAATTTGCGCTCCTGCATAGGTTGAATGTGTTTGATTGCTCAATTTATCAACAAAGTCATGCAGCGTGTTCTTAAATTGTGGATTTTTTGTAAATCTTTGAACAGCAGTTAAATGTTCTACCAGAATATTTGCAAGACTTCTTTGATAAGCAAGATCTTCGGTTAGTTCAAATGATGTAATAAGTTGTGAAAGCAAAGAAATACTATCTGAGGTTGTGTCAGGGTTTTGCATGATCGTTCTGACAATTCTAAGCCTCGTACGCACATCTAAAAGGTCACACATAAAAAGTAATCGGTAATGCGCATAGCGTGGTTCAAGCCCATAAAGATTGGAAAGCATGAACAATACTGGGTCAGCGTTGTCAAAAAGTTTGTTGTTCATATATTCAGCTAGATTGTTCTGATACGCTTCTTTTGCCTCTTGGCCTTCCATGCGCTCGGCATAAGCATGATTCAATGGATTAACAAAAATGGTAAAAAATGAACGAGCTTTTTTGAGCAAAATTGTTTGACCAATATTTTGATTATCAAGTTTTTTTAAGTCGAAATTTGGGGCGGCTAATTCCCAACCACATTGTTGGCATACGCGTGCAAAATAGGTTGCATTAAAGTTTGCATCAAAAAAGACATCATTTAGTTCGCTCGAGGGTGTTGCTGACGAGCTTGCTGCTTGTGCTTCAAACAAGTTAAGTCCGAGCAAGTCATTGAGCATGATAATAATATTTTGCATCCATGGCATAATTTCATAGAGCTGATAGCCAGCATCTGGCGCAACAAGAAGGAATTTGTTGCCGTTTACCTTTAACGTTTCCAACGTAATATCTTGGCTGTCACGCTTAAAGGTGACTGTTGAGCGTTTAGCATTGTCTGGTATTGCGCCGCCTGGAAGTTTTATAAAACCACAGAATTTTTTCTTACCCTTTTTGTCGGTAATTTGTGTGGCATCCATTGTGTAGGAACTGCCTGGTAGTTTAATTTTGGCATAGGTAATGTACGGTTGGTTTTGAACAAGGTTGCTCCAGTCTTGGTGGACTTTAAGTCTGTTTGTATCATCTTCTGCATTGTTAGTTGCGTCTTGTGTTTTTGTTGCATAAAAATTATCGAGTTTTTCGGGCGCGTTAGGTGTGAGCAGTTTGTTGCCAAAGGTACGTGTTTCTTGGTCGTATGTTGCAATGTTACACAAATTGCGAATGGTTGTTTCTACGCAATCGGCAACCTTAACAACGTCAAACATAACGGTTGCATACTCAGGCAAGTAAGGGATTGATTGGCCAAACTTTTGGCACATAAGCTCGGTATACACAACATCTGCCAGATTGGCATGGTTGGTGAGGTGATCAAAAATATCTTTGCCGTCAAGATGGTTTAAGCTTTCTGCCATGGCCTGTTGAATTTCTTTGTGGGCATTGTCTTCAAACATATCCGTACCATTAAGATTGTGCGCTTCTGGCGTAAGAAACTCTTGTGGCAACGATTGCACATAAGCAATCAAGTCATGTTTATCGTGTGCTTTTCTGTAAAGCCAGGTCAGCAAAATATGTTGGGTAGCATAGTGTTCATAAGCCCCTCGATAATTTTTTTCGCTTGGCTCAAAAACACTCGGGATGAGCGATGAGCTTGCTGGGTCTGCCGGTGCTGGCTTGCATTCGGCCAGCGAAGCAATAATCAAATCAACAAATTTTGCAACATGCACGTTCTTTTCGATTGCTTCCAGTTTTGAAAGTGCTTGCTTAATTTTCGGTGCATCAATTTTGACTTGTAAAACAAAAATTGCTTCATCAAGATTGAATAGTTGTCTTGCTTGTGCTTCTTTTTTTCTTGCTGCGCGTGATTTTAAGTAGTTTTGATGGCGAGCGTCACGCGCTTCTGGGCTATTGTCATGGTGTTCATGTGTCAAAATACCATTTGTGGTACGTTGTTTTTTGGTTGTAAGTTCGGCTTTTTGTCTGCCAAAGCGTTCATGTTTTCTCGAATGTTGCGGTTGTTTGTCGTTTCTGGTGCAAAGTCTCTGTGCTGTATTTTCTGGCGCGGTTTCCAAGCGTCCGCGTTTTCTTGAAGGCTGTATGTCATCAGCCAGTGTTGAACTACTCGAACTTGGGCTGCTTGACGAGCTTGAAGTTGGCCAGGTGGAATCATTTTTATATTCTTTGAGTTTGGCGAGCAACAAGCGGTGGTCTTTAAGGCCTTTGGCTAAAACACCTTCTCTTTGTAAGAAGTCGTTTGCGTGTATTTTTGTTTGCGTATATTTTTTAAGTGTTTGTTCACACAAGGTGCGTATTTCATTGCTTGTGCTAAAAGGTTTGCCAAGTTTTTCAGTGATAGTGCTTTTGAGCGTTTCTTGTGCAATGTGCGACTTTTCATTAAAATCGGCGTCGGTTGTTAGTGCGTTTATGAGTGCATTGCGCATGACGCTTTTGCTTTGACCGCTATTTTGCTCAAGAGCGCCCAAAATCTTACCAATGGTTCTCACTGAGCACCATGATGCTGGCAGGTTGAGCTTGCTTGGTTGGAAAGCGCCTGCAACCGGCTTAAAAATAGCTTTGATCAGCTGCACGGTTGCATGCTCAGGGTTGCCAAAATAATACATTTTTTCAGTGAGTTTGGTTTCGCTATCAAGCGCTCCACACACTGGAGATAACGCAAGGCGATGTTCCGGTTTAAAAATGTTCCATGTGCCTTTGATATCTTTGATGCTGCCTGGCACTGCCTGATTGGCAAGGCCGAAGAAGAGAACGAATGTGAAAAGTGAACGTAAAAGTTTCATGATAACCTCCTGTTATTCGTCGTCAGTGACTGGAGTTGAACTGCTAGTCGCCGAAGAACTGCTTGACAGCGAGCTGGTGGTACTATTTTTTTGGCTGAGGTCGTCGCATGTCTGCTGCTTGTGTTTTTTTAGAGCTCTACTGAGGAAAAAGCTTCGATCCGACTGTTCAGCTACGGTGGTTGCCGAAGCAATTGCTGGCTCATAGTCCTTTTCAACAAGTTCCACACATAAATCCAATAGCGTATTTTCACTGTATTTTGGCGGAGCTTGCATTATTGTTTGTACTGCTTGGGTAGCAGGGGCAAAAGCTGCTTTATAGTTATGTTTGATAAGGTTTTTAAACAAAGATAAACCAGAACCTTGGATCACCGTATTTTCATGGCTTATGTTGTCTGTTGCCGCCTGTGTAGCAGCTTCAAAAGCGGGTTGATGGTTTTTTTCAAAAAGTGACGTAAATAGTTCTTGTACTGAAAATTGAATTTCCCTGTCGATATTTTGTATGTTTGCTGTTGCTGTGATAGTTGCGTCTTGATAGGCTTTTTCATAGTTCGTTTTAACAAGTGCTTGAAACAATACAAGCGCATGATTAACGTACACACTGTGTCGACTTTTAGCGAGTTCTGATGCCAGTTCGTAAGCATATATATTTACCGATTCATTTTTCGAAGAATAATCTGTTTGTATAAGCTTTTTCAATAGTTTTAGAGCCCAAGCTCTTATTACTCTTTTCTCGTTGCATAAGTTTTCTTTTATTGCTTTGTGGGCTGCTTCAAATGCAGGTTCAAAATTTTGAGCAAATAGTGCACTGAAGACCTTTGTAGTTGCGTTACCGATAGCGAACGAGGGCGAGTGGAAAGATTGTGTTTTTTCATCTCGCTGGCAGTCTTGGTAAATGATGTTGTCTTTGGCCGCCTCGAGTGCATTTTTAAATGCCGATTGGTGTTTTTTGTTAACAAGGTGAGCAAATCCGTCCAATGCCAGGAATCTAAAATATCCCTTTGGATGATTCATGTAGTGTTTTGCGCTATGCTCTATCACTTCGCGTGCTGTTGGCGGTGAAAGAAGTGCGGCTACAAGATTGATCATCGAATTCCGCATAACTTCATCATCATGATCGATATTGTTTGCTACGCATGTAGTTGCTGCGTCAGCTGCTTTTTGGTGGCCTTGTTCAAACAAGGCAGTAAAGAGTTCATGAGCTTGTTCTCTTACTCTTGGATCTGTATGAGTTGCGTTGGTAGCTGCTGCTTGTGTTGCTGCGTCAAAAGCAGGTTGGTAATTTCCTTTGATCAGCGCTTTTAAGATCTTGCATGCAGGTTCTCTGGTCCATCGATCAACATTACTCACATTGTTAGTGGCAAGTTGCATGCACACCTCAAGTTCCTGCTTCATGTTGAGTTCGATCAACGTTGTCATTAGTTTTTCGAATACGCCAATCTGTAATAAATAATTAGTTTGTTCAGACGTTTGTTGTGCCAGATGCGCAATGGCCTCTTTGAGTTGTTTATTATTTTTATTTGCTTTGACGAAGTCCAGATTCATATGCAAGTGTGTGGCAATGCTTCGTTGTGCCTGAAAATCTGCTGCGACAGGCATAGTTTTGATGAGTTGGCTTGCCAGAGAAGTTAGTGCAAGAGATGTTCTTGTGTTCTCAATAATGCTATTGATAACGGCAGATTTTGTCTCTCCGCTGAAAAGGTTTCTGGTGAAATAACGATACAATCCGCTAAATCCCCAAGCCACTTCGTTTGATTTGTAAAGATCAAAAAGAAGCGTTTCACAGGCTCCTGCTTTGGTTTTGATCTGACTGCAAAGGTACTGTTGAAGAGCTTTTTGATGTGCAACCAACGGTATACTGTTGAGTGGTCGCTCAGCATAGGCATGTCGACCAGGCATAATGCACAGAGTGAAAGGGGCTACTCTGCCTTGGGTAAGGGTAAGTCGTAGCTCAGGAATGTGCTCGTTATCAAGCTGCGCAAGCACATTATGTTCAACGCCCCAGTTAAGTTTTGCGCACAATTTTTCAAATGATTGTGAATTGAAGTCTGGCTTAAAAAAGTCTGCCTCAAGGCTTGCGGCAGGCGCAGATGAGCTTGATGGTTGGCCAGGGGCTGCACCAAACAGATCAAGATTGAAAAATTGGTTCATCATGATGACGATATTTTTTATTGACGGCATCACTTCAAACAGATGGTAGTCATCACCAACCAGCACGTACGAGCTGCCATTGACGGTAATTTGTTCAAACGTGTGCGGGGTGCCACCAGCAATTGCGTTGCCGTTGTGGTCGAGTGGGCTCAGCGTGATGTCGGTTGTGTGTGCTTCGGAAGCGCGAATGCCCGCAAGCTTGATAAAGCCGCAGGTATCGTTTGGTGCAGCAAAATAAAAATCATTGTTGGTTGGTAGCTTAGCGCGGCCGTATGTGATGTGCGGTAAATTTTGTACGATATTGCCCCAGTCTTGGCGTACTTCTAAAGCGTCGGTTTTACTTTCTAAACGGTTGCGTTCTGTGCTGTAAAAAGCAGCTAGTTCAGGAGCAAGCGCAAGGCCTTCAACATGATTGCCAAAAGTCGCAGTTTCTTTGTTGTACGTCACCACGTTGCACAAGTTGCGAATGGTTGTTTCAACGCAGTCGGCAACCCGAAAAGTTTCAAAGTAAGCCTCTCTGTTTTCGGGCAGTACCGGGATGGTTTGGCTGTAGAGTTGGCGGCGAACTTCAGTGAGCACAACATCGGTAAAGGCATTGCCAGCGCAGGTTGCAAAAATTTCTTGGCCAGATTTACCGGCAAAGTTTGTTATAAAATCTGCATGAATTTTTACATGGGCATCTTCTGCATAAACATCGTTCTGCCACGTTTGATCGAACGTAATGTCATCAATAAAAAATTGCTGATCGAGTTTTTTAAAAAATGGTACAAAGTCGTTCTTTGCATTTGCTTTTTTGTAGGCAAAGGCAAGCAGGGCGTGCTGAGCGGTGTAAGGGCGGTAAACAAAATCATCTACATTGGTTGGTGCGTACGAGCTGGACGATGAACTTGAGCTGGATGAGCTAGATGACGAGCTGGATGATGATGTGACGGCCGTTACCGGTAAACATTCGTTACAGGCTCTTACCAAGAGCTGAGCAAAGGTTTCAAGTTTTTGAAAGATGGTGTCTTTAAATTTTTGTGCCAACTCGTTGCGGCGCGCGTACTGGCCCAGCTCGGTGATGAGCAGAGGAACGTTAACTTCTTGTTGTTGGCGTTGTCGTTTTTCACTGCGTGAAGATGGTGCTGACGAGGTGTCGGGAGTCATTTCGTTACGACCACGTTTAGGCCGAGCGTCATCTGACACTGCTAAAGCAGCAGCTGACGATGAGCTGGAACTTGAACTCGAGCTAGCGCTTGTGGCAGAAGCAGCGCCAGAGCTTGTGGCAGACGTGGTGCTTGTTGCTGTGGTGGCGCTAGAGCTTGTAGTAGATGCGGCGCCAGTGCTTATGCCAGAAATTGGTTGGTTTTGGTGTTTGCGGAGAGCATCGATAATGTCATCAATTTTAGCGTCTTTTTTAAATGATTGCTTGGTAACATTTTGTGCTCGTGTTTTGAGGGTACCAAGTTTTTGTTGTGTGCAGGTTGTGCTCAATTCTTTTAGTTCCACATATTCTTGGTAATCAGTTGTCAGGTTGGCAAAGTGTGGCGATGCTTGTTGAAAGTCAGCATCATTCACGAGTGCTCGTACGATGGCGTTAGCACGCGTTCGCTCATCAGCATTTTTGTTCAACTCAAGTGCGTTGAGCATGCTGCCCACGGTGCCGATTGAAAAAAAGCGACACGGAATATCTTTTTGTGCTGGCGCAAAGCCACCCGGCGTTGCATTAAAAAGCTTTCTGATCAGTTGAACCGTTGCATCGTCAGGGTTACCAAAGTGGTACAACTTTTCGATGTAGCGCATTTCAATGCCAAGCGCACCGCAGGCGGGCGACAAGGTAGCTCGATGCTCGGGCTTAAAAATATTCCACGTGCCTTTAATATCTTTGACATTGCCAGGTTGGGCAATAGTTGCCAAGCCAAGAGCAAATGTGACAACGGTTGAAAGTAAACGTAAAAACTTCATGATAACCTCTTTTTAAATCTTGTTAATGCGTATTTTATCAATAATATCCTGTACCAATTCTTTAATTATGGGGTTTGCGTGGTGTGCAAATTTGTTGGCAGCTTCGCGTGCTGCGGTGAAAGCTACTCTTTCTGCAACGAGTAAGTTGAATATCATAAGTCCATGGCGAATGGTGTTTGGGTTAGTACTGCAAGTAGCTTTTTTTGCTGCCTGTTCTGCCTGCTCAAACCCAAGGTCTTTCATAATAAATAATGCAAAAATTTCATAAGCAAAGTTTTGAATTTCTGGGTTGGCATGGTGTAAGGTATTGTTGGCAGCAAAAAGGATAGTGTTGATGTTTGATAATTGTTTGATAAGCCGTTCTTCTAGCAGTTGATAAACGAGGGACCTAATTTCTGAGTATTCATAATTCATATTAAGTATGATAAATTGGTCTGCCAATTTGTAGGCTGGTTCATAATCGTTTTGCATAAGCGCTGAGATAAGGAAAAATTTTTTTCTTATCATACTTCTGGTTGATTGACTCATATTATTTTTTACCAGCTCATGTGCTACATAATACGTTTCTTGATTCTCGCATTTTTTGACAAGTATAAGGGCCGCTTGCAGAGCAGTATCTATTTTTTCAGGACCGGCTTCTTGTACAAATTTGTAGGCTAAATCAAAACCTTCTGTTTTTTGACAGAGACATTCTAAAAGAATGGTAGCTTGCATTTGAGTTTGACAGTCGCTATGAGTTAGACTTTCTAGAGCTGCGTGCAAGGCTGGCTCATGTGCTTTGCCTTGTTTAACAAGGCTTTTAAACAGGTTGAGTGCTTCTAATCTGAGGTCTTCATCATCGCTTGTGCTATAGTGAGAGGCGAGTTGAATAATTCTTTGTAGCTCTTCTTGCATGTTCAGAATTATTACTATTTTTGAGAAGCTTTGAAGAAGAATCAATTGATCTTCTGGATCATTTATTTCGTCTAAAGCTTCAAGCGCTGATTTTTGCAGTGCCTTTTTGAGCACATTATTATCTTGGTGACTGACGACAAAATTGATGTTTTGGGAGAGGTAGCTAGTAATGCCGTTGTCGTTTTCATCAGTTTGAGTGATGCGCAATGATGTCATTAATTGACTCGCAAACGAAATAAAATTCGGGTTTATTTCACGAGGTTTGCTTGTCCTAATGATACGGCGTAAAATTGCGAATTTTGTATCATCATCAAAAAGATTGTGCATAAAAAAGTTGTTGTGTGTATAAAAACTATGTTCTTTGGGGTAAATTCCAAATTTAATGTTGTAATTTTTATACAAATCCAAGAAAAGCAGTAAGCGTGGGCTTAATGCATCTTCACGTGATGTTAGGCTTGAACAGAGCTTTTGTTGGTAGGAGGTTGGTTTGTATTCAGTATTTAAGCGTTCGGCACACGCGTGTATTCCTGGTCTGATATAAATTTCAAAAAACGCTTTGCCTTCTTTGCCTTCATCTTCTTGGCTGAGAGTTTTTTCTAGTTCTAGTGTTTGTTCTTTGTCTTCTTCGTCTAGCTCATAATCATCATTCAGAACCCATCCGCATGCGGTGCATAGGTCTTTAAAGCGTGGTGAAGTAAATGTTGAGCTAAAAAAATCATTTGCTATGGAACTTGGTGAAGGTATGCCAAGAAGGTGGTTAGTAATAATTGTAATATTCTTGAGTGATGCTTTAATTTCAAAAAGCTCGTAGTGGTCGTCTTGGATAAGAATGTATGAATGGTTGTTGATCGTAAGAGTGTTAAACGTATGTGCCGCTTGCTTAGTTACTCTCTGTGTTGCTGAATCGTGTGGAATAATTTTGGCAGTCCCGTGTTGAGCATCGCTAGGGACTGTGATATTGTTAAGCTTGATAAAGCCATCTAAGGTATCTGGGCATTCAAAATAAATTGTTGTGTTGTTAGCAGGTGTTGCTAATTGATAGGTTATATTAGGCAAGTTTTGAATGAGATCGCTCCATTCCTGATGAACTTGTTGCATTCCTGATGTATCTTCTTTTCTGTTAAGTAGATTGTTTTGAAAAAATGTGTTGAGTTCTGGTGTAAGAGTAAGGCCGTTGGCGTTGCCAGCGGTTCGTGTAGTTTTGTTGTTGGTGGCAATTCTGCACAGGTTGTTTATGGTATTTTCTACGCAGTTACTAAATTTTATTCCCTTGAAGCAAATTTTTTGATGGCGTGTTAAGCACGGAATAGTTTTACCGTACAATTGACGTCTTATTTCAGTAAAAACAATATCGGTAAAGTCTGCTGTTGCAAGACTTGCAAAAGCTTCCTCTTCTGATTTTCCGGCTAGGCAAAGCTCAAGGCTTGCATGAATGTTGGTGTGCTCATCGTCAGCGTACAAATCGCTGTACCAAGCTTGTTCAGGTCGCGAGCCTGAAACAAAGAAGCTTTCATTGAGTTGATTAAAGTAATCAGCAAAATTTTCTTTAGAATCTGTTTTTTGATAAATCCAGGCAAGAAGGGCGTGCTGGGCCGTGTAAGGCCGGTACACTAAGCTATCGTGTAACCTGTAACTTGGTTCTGGTAGTAGTGAAGAAGAAGATAGAGCTGAAAGCCTAATTATATTCGCCGTGTATTGATAGTGGCACTCAGCACAAGCGTCAATAAGTAACTGTGTAAAGTCTAGAATGTGTTTATAGATAGGCATTTGTTTGGTGTTAAATTTTTTTGCCAATTGTTCCAACTCTGCGTGCGGTTTTAAACCTTCAATAATTTGAGGGACTGTGTACGTTTCTTTTTGGCGCTGTCTTTTTGGTACTTTTTCTTTGTGAGGACTTCTTGGTCGTTGTCTTTTTCTGGAGTAGTCAGTTTCATCATTTTCAGTATCTGAGAAAAAGCTTTGAGAAGACGATGACGAAGATCCGCTGCTTGAAGAAGCACTTGTGTGTTGTGTGCTGATGTGACTATTTTCTTTTTCAAGAGTTTCTATAATTTTTGCCAACGGAGCTTTTCTTAAGGTTGGGTTATTCAAAAATTCAAGGGCTTTTTGCTTAAAGAGACTAAATTTATCATTTGATCGATCCAGCTCTTTCTTGAGCCTGAGGAACCTAACAAAGTCTTTGGCATTTTGAGTAAAAGCTGGATTGTTGAGGTTTTTTTGAAAGTCTTGATCATTTACCAGAACGTTTATAAGTGGATAAAAAGCCAAGGATAGAGAATTTTTATACGTTTCTAGAACATTCAAAAGCTTGCCAACAGTTGCTCGAGAAAAATACCGAGCAGGAGAGCTAACTTGCGTTGGTGCAAAGCTGCCAGGCACCACGTGAAACAGTTGCTTAAGTAATTTTATCGTTGCATGCTCTGGGTTACCAAAGTGATAGAGTTTTTCCAGGTACTTCATTTCAATACCAAGAGCGCCACAGGCTAGCGAGAGCGTGAGGCGGTGTTCAGGCTTTAAAACGTTGTCGGTACCTTTGAGGTACTGAACATCGTTGGGCTGGGCTGTTGTGCTCAAGCCCAGGGCAAACATAAGAATAGTTGAAAGTAAACGTAAAAACTTCATATAACCTCCATCCGTCTTCGCTCTATGGCTATGACGTGACTGTGCCGCCCTCGCTTTTTGAGCGTAGACGGGCTTTTTTAACCATTTTTTCTATCTTTTAATAGATTTAATATATTCTAACAGAAATTTAAATTTATGTAAAATGCGGCCAGATAGTGGCAAAAAGAAGCAAATTTTGATGTTTTGGGGGCTTGGATGGGGTGGCCCGGACGGTTTAGTCTTTTTGAGAAAAAATGGTCTGATCCAAGAAGCGCAGCACCTTCTTTTGGTACATTGGCGCATGGTACGTATGCAGCCAGCCGTGGCGGCAGCGGGGGCCTATCCACAACCGAGTGTCTTTGTT
The DNA here is from genome assembly GCA_019746485.1 of Candidatus Babeliales bacterium. Taxonomy (GTDB): domain Bacteria; phylum Babelota; class Babeliae; order Babelales; family RVW-14; genus AaIE-18. The sequence continues at coordinate 55,132 of JAIERW010000022.1, forward strand.
TTGGGCAACGGCATACAGCTGCAGGCTGTTTTCGGGGTTTATAAACTTGTCGTTGCAGGAATGAATGAATAAAATGGGCAGTTTAATCTTTTTTACGCTTTCAACGGGGGACATGTTGTGGATATCGCAATTATTAACATAGTGAAACATGGCGCGTGCGATAGGGAAAAATGGGTAGTAGGGCAAGCCAACTTTCAAGTTAAAGCCGCGCAAAAACATTGTCTTAAGTTCTGAAAACGTGGAGTCGATAATTAATGCATCGCATAAATCTTGTTTTACTTCTGCTGCTTTAAGTGCGGAAGCGCCGCCCATGGAAATACCCAACACAACCAAGCGCAATTTATTGTCGTAATGTTTCATAAAGTCTGCCGCAGCAATAACATCTTTGTACTCATGGCAACCAATCGAGGTGGTACTGCCAGGGCTTTGGCCGTGCGCGCGAAAATCAAAGATCAAAATGTTGTATGTTGGAAACATGTCTATCAGGCCGTACATAAACTCTTTGCAGCCCTGGTAGCCATGACACAACACTAAATTTGCTTGTGCGTGTGGTCGCGCAAAAAGCAGGCCTTGTAATTCAAAGCCATCGCTTGTTTCAAACATGACATGTTTGACATCGTTGCGTTTGAGCAACTCATTGCGAATATCAATGGTTAATGTAGAAAGTTTGGTGCCATAAATAATACGGTCGCCTGCGCTGACAAAGCGGTAGACGGTGTAGTACGAAATGCCCAGCACGGTCATGAGTGTGATAAAAAAGCAGCCGAGCGCAATAAAAAATGAACTGCGCGAAAAGTGTATCATTACAGTTTCAATCCCTGTTCATAAACATTTCTTCCTGCCAAAAAATGCCAGTGAAGATGGAAAACACTTTGCCCAGATGCGCGGCCATTGTTGCTGACAATATTAAATGACGGTGGTGTTGCAAGCGTTGTGCTCAGTTCTGTGACCATGTTCACCATGGCAAGAGCAAAGTCGTTGTCTGTTGGCGTTAATGCACTCATATCAGCAATGTGTTTTTTTGGAATAATTAAATAATGAATTGGTGCTTTGGGCGTGATATCTTGGACAACGACTACACATTCATTTTCAGTGATTTTTTTTGCGGGAAGAGTTCCCTGAATGATTTTACAAAAAATACATGAAGCGCTTAAATTTTCTAACACTTCCATCCTTTTTCCTTAGAGCTCTGGGGCGCGTCCTTCGAGACGTCTTGCTTCGCCAAGGCTTCGCCAGACTCCTCAGGATGAGCGGGCCTATATATCTCATTTAAGAGAGGTGCCTGTCCTCCAAAGCCACCTGGGCGTAGGAGGAGCCTGCCAGCTGAAGCTACAAGCGCTTTAGCGCGCAGAGCGTAAGCTGGTGCCGAAGGTCGGACTCGAACCGACACGGTGTCGCCACCGCGGGATTTTGAGTCCCGTGCGTCTACCAATTTCGCCACTTCGGCATGCCCATGTAATTACGCACTATGCTACCAGAATGCTGCATAACGTCAAGAGTTTTGCATGCTTTTTTAAGGTTTTTTAAAGTGTGCTGGCCAAATTGAAGATTGGTAAATAAATGCTTAGCATCAAAATAGTAATGATTATGCCTACCAGGATAAGCAAAAGTGGGTTTGCAACGACTGTTAAAATATGCAGCGAGCGTGCTAGTTGTGTTTGCAAGGCAATCAGCATTTTGTCGAGCATGAGTGCCAGCTTGCCTGTTTGTTCGCCGGTTGAAACAAACGCAATAACATCATCAGGAAAGTAGCGCGTGCCACTTTGTTTAAGCGCTTTTTCAAACGATTTGCCTTGCGTGATAGCGGTGCTTATCAACTCCAGCTGATGCTTAAATTCTCCGTGCTGTGCGGCTTGTTGAGCAACGGTTAGTGCCTGGCTGAGTGTGGTGCCGCTTTTGAGCAGCATAGAAATCATTTGAAACGAGTAGATCAAGTTTGAGTAGAGCCATATTTTACGCACAAACGGTGTGCGTGCTACCAACCAGTCGGTTGCTGTTTTAACGCGTTCAAGTTTGAGCAGTAGGCGCGTGAGCGCTATAAAGCCGGGAATGCTTAGCCACACCAGCAAGCCTGCCGGTGCGCGCAAAAACGAGCTCAGCGCAATAATGTGCCGTGTGAGTGGTGGCAGCTCTTTGCCGGTGGACGTAAACAGTTCTTGAAACTGCGGGATAATAAAAATCATGATACAGCCAACAATGAGCAGGGCAAACGTGAGCGTGATGCCGGGCAGCAGGGCTGCTTGCTTGAGCTTTTTGGTTAGCTGGATGCGCTGCTGCAGGTAGGCAACAATGGTATAAAACGAGTCGGAAAGTTTACCCGCGGCTTGGCCTGCCTTGACGGCGTTGATAATAAACGGCGAAAATGCCCCTGTTTGCTCGAGAGCGTGCGAGAAGCTATTGCCGCAGGTTATTTCTTTTATCAGGTGCTGGGCGTGACCCTTGAGCGTTTGGTTGCTGGTTTGTTTGGCGACCAGTTCAAGCGCGTGTGCAAGATCTATGCCGCTTTCAAGCAGGAGTGCCAATGTTGCAAAAAAGCGTTCTAGTTCTTGTGGGGCGAGTTTTGTGCGGCTCAAATGCAAAAACGAGAAGAGTGGTTTCTTTTTGGCATACGACAAAAGGGCTATCTGTCGGTCGAGTAGTTCTTTTTTGAGCGCTTCGGGTGTAACCGCCTCGTGGTAGCCGTGTTGGTTGTTGCCGTGTGCGTCAATGCCTTTCCAAAAAAACGTTGGCATAGCACCCTCGCTAAATAGTCATTTGCACTTCAAGCCCCAGTTCGAGCAAGATCTCTTCTTTTGAACGTTTGGTATCAATTTTTATTAATTTTGACCGAGAAGTTGCGCCGCGCACAATTTCTACGTTGTTTTGTGCTACGTTGAGTTTTTTGCTCAAAAATTTTATCAACTCAGCATTGGCCTTTCCGCTCTCGGGCGCGCTTTTTAAGTAGCATTTGATTGTGTTGTTTTTGTCATAGTTTAATGCTTGTTTGCCCGCATTTGGGGTTACTTTTATTTCAAGGAGAATGCTCATAACGTCCCTCTCACTAGCGTTTTTCGTAAAAAAACAAAAAAAATGATAGACAATTGCGACATTTTTATTATTATTTCATATACTAACTCAAGGTAAGAAGATACAGAAATAGATTGAAATACCCAAGATTATAAAATAATATGCGCCCATAGCTCAATTGGATAGAGTATCAGACTACGAATCTGACGGTTAGAGGTTCGAGTCCTCTTGGGCGCACCATCCTACGCTCGGCGTGCTTAGGCACTTGTAGCTTTGGACGGCAGGCTTTTTGTTTTTTGAGGAGGAGAGATGGCTGAGTGGTCGAAAGCGCTTGCCTGCTAAGCAAGTATCTCGGGAAACCGGGATCGAGGGTTCGAATCCCTCTCTCTCCGCCAGTCTGCGCCCTACGTGGCTTCGACTGGCAGGCCATCTTCTTAAATGAAATACAACAGGTTTTAACTGCAAATAGAAGAAGAGTTAATTCCCGTTCGCCCTGATCTCTCGACTTGGCTCGAGACTAAAGGCCCTCCCGCCTGTCCTGAGGAATCCGGCGTAGCTTTAGCGAAGCGGGATGTCTCGAAGGGTCGAAGGGTCTAAACGAACGGTTCCTGAAATCGAAAATACTTTGAAAACAAATTCTAAAAAATCACGTTCTTAACGTGGAGAGATGGCTGAGTGGTTGAAAGCAACGGTCTTGAAAACCGTCATACCGGGAAACCGGTATCGGGAGTTCGAATCTCCCTCTCTCCACCATCCTACGCTCTGCGTGCTTTGCATTTGTAGCTTCGGATGGCAGGCCATTTTTTAGAGGAGGTAAAGTAATGAGCAAAAGCACGTTAGGCCTTCCGCTTGAGTACAGCACACTTCATAAATTCTACGATGCGCTTTGCGCAGGTGATATCGATTCAAAAAATAATCTTATAGAAACAATACTCAAAAAATATCATGTTCAGACCGTGTTAGATCTTACGTGTGGCACCGGCTCTCAAGTCTTCTGGCTTGCAAAATGCGGATACAAAGTTACCGGCTCAGATATCAGCCCCGCTCTTTTGGCTCAAGCCCGAGAAAAAGCGTTGCAAGAAAAAATCGATGTAACGCTGATTGATGGTGATATGCGCACGGTAAAAGTTGGCCGCTTTGATGCTGCTATAACGATTTTTAACGCTGTAGGGCACCTGACAAAAACTGACTTTGAAAAGGCTATGCAAAACATACACAGCAACTTAAAAAAGGGCGGGTTGTATGTTTTTGACATACTTAACTTGAGTGCTATGACCGATGAAGCAGTAGAAAATCTAGCGATGGATGTAAGTAAAACGGTTGATGGTATCACTATTCGTAACGTTCAATATTCCACAATTGATAGAGAAACTGGCCGTCTGACTTCGTATGATTCTTTTACGCTTCAAGAAGGTTCTAGCGAACCGCAAATTTTGACAGGCGAATTTACGCTGCAAATTTATACCGCACAAGAGCTTACAGAAATGCTTGCCAGAAGTGGCTTTAAAGTGCTTGAGCAGTGTGGCCTTGATGGGGCAAAATTTTCAGATCATACAACTACTAATATTCTGACGGTGGCACAGAAGTTGTGAAAATTTATTCACCATAAACAAGCATGCTGAACGCCGGTGCAAGTTGATACTTACGTCCTTTGCGCGAAGGATCGCTGATGACCAAGAAGCCTTTTTCTACCCAGGTGCGGCACAGAGCGCTTACCGTGCGTGGCTTAAAGCCAAAAAGCGCGCAGATTTCTTGTGAGGTAATTTCCTCAGATTTTTTGAACAGTTCAAGTACTTTGCGTTGCTTTGGGTTGAGCTTGCGCAATAACCTTGATTGATCTGGCTCTTGCTGCTGTGCAGCTTTAGCTGCCTGTTGTTTTACCTTTTCGCACGCTTGCGCCATGCCATCACAGAAATATTTCAGCCAATCAGTTATGTCTGCTTCCTCGCGACCTTCGTAGTAATTGTGCGAGGGCCCAGTGCTTATGGCATCGTAGTAAGCGGATAAATTTTTAGCATAATACTCTTCTAGGCAGTACACGCCTTTTAAATCGTAACCCCCAAGATGCAAAATAAATGTTGTAAGTAAGCGTGCTGTACGGCCGTTTCCGTCGTAGTAAGGATGGATTGTTGCAAATTGATAGTGTGCAATGCCGGCAACCAACGGGCATGGTAGATCGTTATTTTCTTGAATCCACAAAACCAAAGCTTTCATGAGTTCTGGCACATCAGATGCTTGTGGTGGTAAGTAAACAATGCGTCCGGTGCTGCCATCTTTAATTACATTTTGGCCGGTGCGGTAGGGTGTTGCTTGAAGTGTGGTGAGCCCATTACCCATAACCAGTGCGTGGAGCTTTTTTATTCGTTGTTCGGTTATTGGCTTTTCTTGTGCAACGTACTGTTCGAGCGCTTGTAGTGCCTGGTAATAGCCTTTTACCTCGCCCTCATCACGAGGTCGAAGTGTTGCCTTTTTTCTCAAAATAACGTCGGCAACCTCGTCTTGAGTTAGCCGGTTTCCTTCAATTTGTGTTGAATAGTGAACGCTGGAAAGGCGTGCGCTTTCTCGTAACTTTGCCAACACGGTTATGGTTATTGGCAGATCGTTAATTGCTTGCTTTGCCGCTTCAATGCGCATGAGCGTCTTGGCCATTGAGGGCGTTAGGGAAAAGAAGGGGGCAAATTTTTTAATCATAATTTTATCGGCATGTTATCGGTATGTTATCGGCTATCTTTTTATTTATTATGCCGATAAATTGCCGATAAGTCAACAAAAGAGATAAAAATAGCCAATTTTTAATAGTTCATTTTTGTTCATTATTTCTTATTTCAGTTTAAGGTCGAATACTGAAATAAGATTTGATTTTGGGAATTCTTATTTCAGTCTAGCCCCAAGGTCGCTTGACTCAATTTGGTAAACTTGTATACTATATCTATAGTTACTAAATTATTATTTTAAAAAAGGAGTCAAACAATGTGGAAGCAATCATGCAGCAAGCTTTATCAGAATGTTAAAAAAGAAGAGGTTTGGTGTTTGTGGACCGATGTGAATAACTGGTCATCATGGCACGATGATCTAGATTATTGCAAAATGACCGGACCTTTTGTGGTGGGCAATTATTTTATGTTAAAGCCAAAGGGTGCTTCGGCAGTAAAAATTGAACTGACTGAAGTTAATGAAGGTACGTCGTTTACCGATTGCACAACATTTTTTGGTGCAAAGATGTACGATACTCACACGCTTGAAGAAACGCCGGATGGTTTATTGCTGACTAATACCGTTGTGGTTACTGGCCCGTTGCGTTGGTTGTGGGTTAAACTCGTGGCGCAAAAAGTTGCCAACGGTGGTGAGGCGCACATGGACATGTTGGCGCACCTTGCAAGCACCAACAATGACTAAGTCGCCATTTGGTTTTAAGCGGCCGGAAGACAGTCCCGGTTTTTTATTGTGGCAAACAACCATAACGTGGCAGCGACGGATAAACAAAGCACTTGACGAATATGGTGTTTCGCATGCACAGTTTGTGATCATGGCGCTTTTGTTGTGGTTTCAAGAAAACAATTATGAGAGTAACCAAGCTTTAATTGCTGACAAATCTAAGCTTGATAAAATGACTGTTTCAAAAGCTCTTAAAAAATTGGTAGAACTCGGATTTGTTCAGCGAACTGAAGACACGCGTGATACGCGGGCCAAAGTTGTTCAATTGACCGAAAAAGGTAAGGCAATGGTCAAAATGCTGGTGCCAATTGTTGAAGGAATAGATAAAGCGTTTTTTGGTAATGTTTCGATGAGTGATCAGCAGGAGTTAATTAAAATTTTAGGTGCGTTGCTTGCAAAGATTGGTGAGTGAATTAATGCAACTTCTTGCCGTTTGGCGCTTTTGGCTCTGTAGTTGCCAAACAAATAGCGCCAGCGTCATCAGAAAAGCCAACCAATAAAAATTGCGATACAAAGCCGGCAATATTTTTTTCACCCAAATTTACGCAACCAATAATGCTGCGCCCAACCAGCGCTTCTGGCGTGTAATGCACTGTCACTTGTGCCGATGTTTGCAGCACGCCAAGCTCTGGTCCAAAGTCTGCCCATATTTTGTAGGCAGGCTTTTTTGCTTTGGGAAAGGTTTCTGCTTTCACAATGGTGCCTGAGCGCAGGTCAACGCGTTCAAAATCTTGGTAAGTTATTGTCATGGTATTTCCTAATCCCAAAAACGTCCAACTCTAATGTTGGCATTGAAATCGAATAAAGGTGGTTTATTTCTTCTGGCCAAAGTATCTACGAGTTTATCAAAGTTTTTTTCTAGGTGGCTCGTAGATGGTTTTCCAAACGTGCCTGTCCGCTGATCATAGCAAGCGAGTGCGAAAAGAGAAGAGATACCAATAATAGTGGTAGTGATGCCAAGCACTTGGATCGCGGTCAGCCAGAAGGGCGTTTGTTCAAGTTCGTTAAGCTGGTTGATTGCTTCAATTAAGCGTAATTGCGTGATGGTATTTTCTTTTTCTTGGAGCAATACCCGGTACGCTTGGTTGTCTGGTTGTTCAATGCTGCGAGTACCTTCTAAACTTTTGTTGATTTTTTCAAGTTGTTCCAGAACTTTTGCTAACGTAATGTTTTGCTCTGAGCTCTGTTGAAGTGAGGGTGTGGCAGCAAGATCAGACACTTTTTTGCATGATTCACGTAACGTTTCTTCCAGAGAATTGTTATGCGCTTTCGGCATGTGCAAGAAGGCCAGGCTTAAGACCAGCGCAACAAAAAATTTTGTCATGTTATGACTTTTTTGCCATATTTTTCAGCGTTTCAAAGTTCTCTTGCAAGCGTTCAAGCGTTGGCTTTTGCATACTACGGCTTTGTGGATCATAGCAAGCAAGTACTGTTAAAGCAGGTACGCCAAGGATTACCGTTGTGCCGCCAAGTAGTTTAAGAGCTTGGCTCCAGATAGATGTTTCTTCAAGGTAGTGGGTGCGAGTAACTGATTCAATTGAACGTAATTGAGCAACGATATATTCTTTTTTCTTGAGCAATACTCTATAAATTTCATCAACATCATGGCGTTCAAGATCACGAATGTTTTCAATATCATCGTTGATTTTTTCCAGTTGTTCTAAAAGTTCGGCTAGCGTCATTTGTTGATTTAAGCTCTGTTCAAATGCCCGTGTTGCAATGAGATTGTTCATTTTTTTGCAAGGAACAAGCCCGGTATTTTGCCCGGTATTTTCTAAGGTTTTGCTGAGTGCGCTAGGAATTGGCAAGAGAGTAAGGCTGAATGCGAGAGCAAGAAAATATCTTTTCATAGCTAATCCCTTGTGGGTTAATTTTTTACTTTAATAATATGTTCAAAATAAGATCAAAACTGAAATACTATTGCAATAAATTTGCATTCTTGCAAGGTCTAAATTTTTATTTTTTTTCAAATTGTAAAAGATTGTTATGGTGGTGCATCTTAAGTGTGATTTTTTGTATGCTACGTATCATAAGTCGCTCCATTGTTTTATGACAAGTTTTTTGTTTTTTGTGAAGGGGAAAAGATGAAGATGCGTATGTTTAAGCACATCGTGCTGGTGCCAGGACTTTTCGTTGTGGTCTTTTTTTGTGTGAATATGGGTGAGGGTGGGCAGCAAAAGAAATATAGCTCTGGAACTGGAGAGCCTGCTTTTGCAGCGCTTGAAGAAGGTGCTGGTAATTATTCAGGCAGCATTTTTGATGAGACAACGGAAACAAAGTTAAGCGAGGTATCGTTTTTTGGGAGCACCAATGTTGGTGGGCTGCGTCAGGAAGACAATGATTCAACGAGCAGTTTTGACATGGCAAGAATTCATACGATAGAAGTTGTAGAGCCTAATTTTCAGAGCAAGCGCTTTAATCAAACTTTTGTGCGTGTAAAAGTGACGCTTAGGTCGAAAAAAAATCCAGATAAATTAAAAACAGTTGAGGTGTTGGTACCACATCGCGTGACCGTGTGTGGCGTGGAAGATGAAACAGGAATGCATAAGGCATGGTTTTTAGAAAAAATTAATAAAATTGTAGTTCATGAGCGTGTTGGCCAAGCTGCTGCTCCACAAACAGAACAACCTGGTCGCAGGCGTAAACGTGTAGTAATGGCCAGTGAGCGTGGCAAAGAAGAGCAATCAGCTCAAGTAAAAAAAAAACGGTAAACATTGTCGATGAAAGCCCGTTGGGCGAACCGGAAAAAGAACGAACATTGTGGCAAGCGTTTATGATGGTTGTTGATGCTATTATCGATATTATTAAATTGATTTTTAAGCCATTGGTTAGTTTCTTGCCATGGTGATCTAAAACGTTGTTGCAGCATACTGTCCTTGGGGGGCGGGGGGAATTATGAAAAAGTGTTTAAAAAAACAAGCGGTAGGTGTTTTGGGGGCCTTGCTGCTTGTTTTTTTTGTCGGTTGTGGGAATAATGACAGTCGTACTGAGATTATTGTTGTTAGGCACGGCCAGACTGATTGGAACGTGATTAAGCGCACGCAAGGGCATACCAACGTTCCACTCAATGCGGTTGGCGTTAAGCAGTCTGGGGTAGTTGCTGATTATTTGGCTAAAAATTATATGAACCCCAACATTGTTGCTATTTACAGCAGCACGCTTTCGCGTGCATACACAACTGCTCATATTATTGCCGAAAAAATTGGTGTGCCGGTTTATCAAGATGCTCGTTTGTGTGGCTACCGCAAAGGTATTTTTCAGGGTTTAACGCGTACAGAAATCAAAGAACAATATCCTGAGCTTGCGCATCAAAAGGTTTATGATGATTCTGGCCAAATTCCCGGTGCTGAGCGCAGGGTTGAGATGGAAAAAAGAGTGAGTGAGGCGTTGCGTGAAATCGCCGAAAAGCACCACGGTAAACGTGTAGTTGTTGTTTCGCATGGCGGTCCTTTGCGTGCCATGTATCATTGGATTAAGGGCGAAAAAAATGATAGAACGCTTCCCTATAAAAAGATGAAAAACGCTGCCATTGGCATAATTTCAGTTGTTAATGACGAATGGAAAGTTGACGAGTGGGCCAAAGATGAGCATTTAAACGTTTCTGAACCAAAAATGCCTGATGTGGTGCCTTGAGAGAAATGCCTGGTTGCGGCAGCTCACGCAACGGAGCTGCCGCACGTGAATTACAATCCTTGTAGTTTTTTAAGTTCTCTGAGTAGTTCTTCTTCGCTGACTTGGGTGAAGGAAAATGGACATTGACCGATAGGGACTATTTGACCATTAGGACTTATAGAGAACAATAATTCAAGGCCTGGTGGTAGTTCTTGGCCTGGAACGATGTGAACAAGACTGTATTCGTCTGGTTCTTCTTCTATCGCGTTATCAAATCTTTCGCGTAATCCTTGGCCAATAAAGCTCTTAAAATCTTCTTCAGTCATGTGGGCATAACGATAGGCAAAGCCAGCAAAACTTGCCAGAATAACGCTGCCAAAAACCAAGTATTGTTCATCAGTTAGAACTATTCCGTTGTTGTTGAGTATGTTTTGAGTTGGCCATGGAGCTATGAAGAATTTTTCGGGAAATTCGTCTTTTGTTGCATAACCAAGTGTTGCTTCGAGCCAAAAATATTCTCTGGCCCAGGCTTTTAGCCGAGCTTGCTGATCAGAATTTTCTTCATTTAATTCTGCTGTATTTTTTCGGCATTGTTTTATTTTTTCCAAACCATCTTGTGTAAATGCATTTTGAAGAGCATTTGCCTTTGCTGCCATCTCTGGGTGGTTGATAATGAACTGTTTAAGGCTACTTTGCGAGATTTCTGTATAGAGCTTGTAGGCAGAGCCGCTGAGTTTAATGCCCTTTTGATGTGCTTGTTTGCGCGCACATTGCAGTCCTTCTTGAATAAATTTAGTGCCAAATGCAATGATCTCATCAGGCAATTCGTTAACGCTGTTAAGCAGTTCACCAGCGGCTGCTGAAAGCTGACTACTTGCAAAAAGCAGTGAGATCATCAAAAGTTTTTTCATTAAAGCTCCTGAAAATAAGATTAAACTATGATTGTTGTACCATGAGATCGGCAAGTATTTTTCGGAATTGTGCCTTGAATTCTTCGCTTACAAAGTAATCAAAATCAGCTTCAAGCATGAAGGTGTAACGATTTGTAAAACCGCCAAGAATTACCAGCGTGGCTGCCCTGAGAATGAATATTTGGTCAGCACTGAGGAACTTGCCATTGTTGAGCAAAATGCGTTCTTTTGGGGAGGCGCTCATGACAAAATCTGCGGGGAAGTTGCCCTCTTCTTTTGCCAGATCAATAAGTTCTTTGCTGAAGTGAAAAAATTCTCTTGACCATGCGCTTAGTCGCGTTTCTTGGGATGAATTTTCTTCGTTCAATTCTTCTGCGACACAGAACCAGGCTTCAGATTCTTTAACAACTTTGTGCAACATCTCATCTGCTTTTGCTACCGCGTCTTGATGATCGGCGATAAATTTCCTGAGGCCTTTTTGTTCAAATTCTAGATACAGGTCATACACTGAGCTGTTGAGTAGCATGCCTCTTTTTTCTGCTTCATTACGCACAAACTTAAGTGTTTCATCGATCATTTCTTTGCCAGCGAGTTGAATGACTTTTTCGGGCACGTTGTTGATACTGTTCAGCAATGCTTTTTCTTCTGTATTAGCTGCGGCTGCAAGATGGCTGGTTGCAAAAAGCAGCGAGATTACCAAAAGTTTCTTCATACAAACTCCTTAAAAATATGAGGATTATTTTATTTGGACAGAGTTTAGGATGCTACAATGTTTTTTGCAAGCAATGATGTTTTGTTAAAAATTACTCTTTGCTACACTCGTAAAAAATGATTGGGGTGTTGGGGTCGCTTGCCGGTTCTTTCCGGTAATTGCAATATTTTTTGATGTGAGAAAATCCTGCTTGGGCAAGCAAGGTGTCCATCTCGTCAAATCGATAAAGATACATATAAAAATCTTCTTCTTCTGTTGCCAGAACTTTGTTGTTAACAATAGATTCATAGCGACAGAGTGACTTGAATAGTTGCTTTTCTGGTTCGTACGATATCAGTATTTTGAGTGCGATCTGTGAACCATCGGCTCGTGTGTTGGTAATCTGCCGCCATACGCCGCTGGGCTGTGGCAGCGATGCAACCGTTTCAATTTCCAACACAAACTTTCCGCCCGGTGCCAAGTGGCGGTACATAATCTCAAGTCCCTTTTTTGCTGTTTCAAGATCTGAAATTAAGCCCCACGAGCCAAAAGGAACAAAGATAAGGTTATACTGTTTTTGATTATCAAAATCTTGCACAAACTCTTGCCAGGCCGGTGCCGGTTGGTTGCTGACCCGTGCATAATTTTGTTTGAGTGCGTCCAGCATGTGGGCCGATGCATCAAAGCCTTCAATATCAAAGTCTGCCTGCAGGAGAGGAATGAGAAAGCGGCCGGTGCCGCACATTGGTTCTAAAATGGGCCCATTGGCCTGACGTGCGTAGTCCGTAAAAAATGCCAGAGCTTCGGGCGTTTCGGAACGATGCTTGAGCTCAAGATCGTAAAACTCGGTGCATAATTTTTTATACGTGGTCAGTTCTGGGCGCGGCATGCATTAAAACCTTTATTTAAAAAGAGGCGGTTGGATTTTTACCAAATAGCCATACTAAAGTTTTTTGCTGCGAATGTAAAAAGAGGCTTGTAATAAATATACGTATCCAGCCTCATGTTGTCATCAGTCTTGCTAAAATCTTGATTTTTGAGGCTTTCTCTAGGCACACTGAGCATGTCTTTGATACTAAAAAATTATTAAAAAGAGAGGCTATTATGAATAAACTTTTTAGAGCGATCTTGGTTCTAGCATTGCTTCTTGGGGCTGGTTATGGCGCTATTAAGCTCTATAATTTTGTTATTGACGATGCTACAAGAAAAATTCAAAAGGGTGTTGCTAAAGGTATTGGCAATGCTATTAACCCTTTGAATTTACCTGGAAAATTGTTCGGCAAATAAGATCACAAATTATAATTCATGATCAATGCTTTCTTTGTAATCATCAATTTCTTCTTTGGTTACCAAGCCGCTGATTGCAAAGGCACGCTTAAGCGCCATGGCCTCAGCAACTTTGAGGATCATGGCATTGGTATATTGCTGCCAAATTGGTGCTTCTTTTTTGTAATATTCTTTGATGCTGACAAACACCGTGGTAGCTTTTTGGCGGTCTTTGCGAAAGACGCTACAGAAGGCGCCGGTCAGCTTTGATTTATCAAACGTCAGGTGCTCTTGGCCGTAGGTTATGTGCAGGCTGCCGTTTTCTCGCTTAATCAGTTGATCGCCCTGATACACCACATCGCTTTCAATGCCGTCAAAATTTTCGTTGAGGTTGGCTATTTTTAAGTAGCCGTCTCTGCTGGTGATAATGGTCGACTTGCCGCCATATTTTATAAAATAGATTTCTTTTTTGAGTGGATCAAGGTTGTAGGCCTTGCACAAGTACATAAACGTTTTGAATTCGTCGTCGGTGGCGGTTGGGGCTGCTATTTTTCTGATATGGTCAAGATTTTCAAGAGGGGCAGTAGTTTTTGGTTTTTGCGTCATGGCTTGTGTCATAGTTTGCTCAGTCAATGTTGTGAACCAATAAAAATTTTAACGTGCTGGTTAGGTTACCCAGAATACCTAAGAAATCAAGCATGTTCTTGTATTCCCCGCATTATTGACTTTTTTATTGCCCAGCCGGCAGGCTAGAGCCTGCGTTAATCGATAGTATTGTTTTTGTTTTATGAGGTAAAAATGTCATCAACCAATTATGTGCATATGTTTTTAGCGCGTGTGAGCTTTCAAGATTTTATAATATTTGCGGCAGTGCTAGTTGGCCTTGCGCTGCTGGTACGCGCAATCAAAATTTCTTCGGCGCTGATTGCCAAAAAATTTCCTAAGCATCGCATGTCCATGTTTGCATGGATTCCGTTGTTTAATTTTGGCATTTATTTTGTAGGAACGTTTACGGCTTTTGCGGTTATTTTTGAACCAAAGAAAGAAGTGTATCTAAGCTTTTTGGCCAGTGTGTTGGTGGCTGTTGGCTTTGCAGCAAAAGATATTGTTGCCTCGGTTATGGCCGGCGTTGTGTTGTTACTGGACAAGCCATTTCAGGTGGGCGACCGCGTAACGTTTGGCGATGTTTATGGCGAGATTACCAGCATAGGCTTGCGGTCAGTAAAACTTTTAACGTTGGACGAAAGTGTAGTTACCATTCCCAACAGTCGCTTGGTAACTGATGTGGTCAGTTCCAGCAGCGCTGGTGAGCTTGGCATGATGACAACGGTTGATATGCACATTTCGCCACGGGCCGACGTAGCGCAGGCAAGAAAAATTCTTGCAGATATTGCGCACAAAAGTGATTATGTTGATGCAGCAAAAAATATTGTTGTTGTTGGCAAAGAAATTTTGGGGCTGGCGGGTGTGGTTTCAGTGACCTTAAAAACAAAATGCATTATCAAAGATGCGCGCACTGAGCGGGCGTTTCAGACGGAGTTTTTGGTACGTGCTAATGAAGAGTTTAAGCGGTATAATGTTGTGCAGAATGTTGATTAATGTGCTGGCTGAGGGGCAGCATCTGGTAGCCAAGAGCTGTGCTCAATTAAATGGTCAATTTGTTTGAGTGTGTGCCACAAGTTAAATTGTTGATTATACAAGCGCGAGACTGCTTTATAGTGGTAACACACGGCTTTGATGTTGCGCTTAGCGCACTCTTCTTGTAATGAAACAAGTTCGTCGTGCGTGTCGTCAAACAAAATAATAGTACTTGGTTTGAGCTTAAAATGATCCAAGAAAGCGCCGATCAGCGTTCCTTTTGGTATCTGGTTACAGCAGATAAGTCCGTTGTGCAAAGCAGGATAATTGTTGCGGTACAATGGCAGGTTATCAAAAGTGACATTTTCAAATTCGTTGCACAACACAACACCAAAATCTTTGAGCATGTCTGCGCGCCAGGCAGGCAAATTTTCAAAGATGCCAAACCTTCCGGTTTCCATGCCGGTAATGCCGAGGACATGTGCATCCTGCGCGTGAAGATTTTTGATAACATTAACAACTTCAGGTTCTACAAGTTTGCGCGGTGCTTGCTCGAGCATCAAGCTGTACAAACGCTCACCCTCTCCTTTTTTAAATAGCAAGCTTGGGTGCTTGAGTAGCATGAGCAGCCGGAGCGAGAGCGGCAAGTAAAAAGTGCGCGGTAGATAATCGTCTGCGGTGATTAGTGTGTCGTCGCAATCAAAAAAAACAAACGTTGAGCTGTTGGCTTGTGCAAGCTCGTCTTTGACTTGATTGACTGAATAAACTTGTGGGAATATGGCTGGTTCTTCTTGCGTTGGCGAAAAATAGTGAGAGCCGAAATATGCTGTTGCAGCAATTGCAGCGATGCCAAGCGTGAGAGCTATAATTTTTTTCATGATTGTTACTTTCTTATTTTTTTATCAGCGCAATCAAGCGCATTGGCGCTTCCGTACCACCGACGGTTTTGATTGGCAGTGCTATGCTGTAGCTGCCAACGCGCGGCAGGTGGTGTGCGTTTGCCACATTTTCTACTAAATATTTTCCAGCGCCCAGCACGGTGGCGTGCACAACATAGTTATCGCTTGGCCGGTCAAAGCCGAGTGTGTCGATGCCAAGCCCCACAACATCTCGCTTAAGCAGCACGTGTGCCGCCGCAAGCGATACGCTGGGGAACTGATGGTTGTTGCGGTAGCGCTCAGGCTCATGCCAAAATTGTTCCCAGCCGGTGCGAATGATAACAAAACTTTGAGGCTGAATGGTGCCGTGCTGTTTTTCAAATGTTTCAATATCGTCAGTCGAAAGGCTGTAAATCTGGTCGGCTTTATCAGAAATATCTATCACTGCGCAGGGTGCAATCAAGTGTTCAAGTGCCAGTGCATCAACAGTTGTGCTGCCTTCAAAACAGTGTGCAGGTGCGTCAATATGCGTGCCAATGCCCGCGTGCATCGTTATGTGTTGGACACGAAATTTGGTATTGGTTGTACAGTTGGCATAATCCAACGCAACGCTTTGTTCAAATCCACAACTACCGTCCCACGAGGGCGTTGTTGCCGAAAGGCTGTGCGTTAAGTCGATTATTGTAAAGGGAAACGACATTGTTTTATTCTTTCTCGTTTGTTGAATGGAGCGACAAAATTAGTGTATGCTGCACTATGAGAGAAATCAATATTTTTTCTTGATAAAAATTTGTAGTTGGGAGCGTCATGAATGACGGATTATCGGTAAAAAATGGCATTGTTATTCCTTTGCATGAGCTCGAAATTACCAGCAGTAGGGCTGGCGGGCCAGGCGGACAGCATGTGAACAAAACGAGCACGCGCATAACCGTGCGTTGGCATGTGCCTAGCACTATCGCTTTGGACGATGCGCAAAAAGCACGCGTGATGCAAAATTTGCAATCGCGTTTGACTAGTGAGGGGGATTTAATTGTGCACAACAGTGCCTCGCGCAGCCAGCAACAAAATAAAGAAGAGGCGCTGTTACAGTTGGCCCACCTGGTGCGCAAGGCGTTGCATGTTCCTAAAAAACGCATAGCAACCAAAGTTTCAAAAGGGGCCAAAGAGGCTCGATTGAAGGTAAAGTCGCACAAAAGTACGATTAAAAAAATGCGGAGCAAGAGAATTTCAGACTCTGAATAACATGTTGTTGTGAGCGCGTGTAGGTTGTATCGTTCCAAGGGGGGAAGGGTGAAAAAACACGAGATCATACGCTTTTTCAAGCGTTATGGAAAAAAAGTATTAGGTGTTGTTTTGATTATTGTGGGGGTTGTGGGCATCTTTGTGCCATTTCTGCAAGGGATCTTGTTGATTTTAGCTGGGCTTTTTTTGCTGGGCAACCATACGCTTGCCAATAAGTTGTTTGCGTTAAAAGAGCGTGTACTTACTTATATGCGCAAGAAGTTTTTTTAATACCGATCGCACTGAGGAGCTCTGAGTTTACGAAGAGCGTCTCGAAGTGAACAAGCGTTTGTACAAAGAATTGTGGTGAGCGGTTAAGCCAAAAAAACGACCAACGTATTTTACCAGCGAAAAGTAAACGATTGGTGTGATAGCAAAAACGACAAGCGTTAAAAAGATCGTTTTAAGGACGAGCAGCATAGATATCCTTGGTAAAGTCTGAAAGCGTTAAGGCTGGTAGATCGTGAACAATGTGGGCAAGCTTGCCATGATCGGTAAATGATGTTGTTTTTATGAACAAGCGCAAGATTGTTTTGTTGCGGTGCTTGCGAGCACTAACAATGCAGCTGCGTCCGGTTTTTTGGCAAAAGAGCATGCCTTCCTGGTCGTGTGAGAAATCAATAATTTCCCAGCCTTCTCGCTCCATTTCTTTGCGATAAAAGTCTTGAACCTGATTAACAGCTAAGGAGCCGTGGTAGTTGAGTGTCTCTGCTCGGTCAGAAGATTGTTTGTTGACAAGAAAAAAGCCAAGCGGTATTGGTGTGTCAACCCGTTTGGCTTTATCTAATGTATCTAAGAAATGTTGCTGGCCTGCCAGATGCGTATCATGTTGTTTATTGCAGCTGGAACAAACGAGCACTATAACCAAGCAAATAAAAAGAGATGAACGGCTTTGTATAAAACGCGATAAGCCGAACATGAGTTTTTTACTCGGTTACGTTGGTTTCTTCTACTGCTTCTGATTCTGCTTTTGCTGTGCGAGCTGCAGCATCACGTGCAGAAATAACTGCTTTTTCGTCTTTGGTAAGAATCAATTCTTGAACGTTTGTTGCTCTACCAACACGACCACGAAGATAGGTAAGTTTAGCACGACGAACTCTACCACGTTTTACGACCGTAATTTCAGTAATGTTTTCTGAATAGTACGGGAAAATACGTTCAACGCCAATGTTGTTAGAAGCAATTTTACGGACGGTAAAGGTTGAAGCAATACCGTTGCTATGTTGTACTATAACAATCCCTTGAAACATTTGAATACGAGTCTTGGCGCCTTCAGTTACCTTTTGAGCTACTTCGATGGTATCACCAATTTTAAATTCAGGAAAATTGCGGTTTTTGACGCCGTAATCAACAATTGTTTCTTTGGTTAAGTGGTTTGCTTTCATGATTTCCTTCAAGAGCGATAAGGGTGTTTTTTATCAATAATTTTGAAATCTTTTAAAAATAGCGACTACCCACTATTATAGATCTATTTGCCAGGCTTAGCAATACCTATTTTGCTGGTTTTAACTTATTAAGCTTTGGTTGCAGACCCAGCCAGCGGTCAAGAATAATAGAAACTGCCGACCGAACCGACAAATGGTTGTAGTCGCACATGCCCTGGACCGGCAGCAATAAGTAATCACTTTGTTCTAAAACTTCTGGCGCCAGGCCTTGGCCGGTTCCAAAAATGAGTAACACTGGGCGTTCTTGTTGCCATACTTCTGATTGACTGTAATAATCGATAGTTGGAATTTGATCGTAGTGTCGCGCTGATGTGGTAATAATTAAGGGTTTCTTGCCTTCTTTTTCTTCAATAAAAGCAAGAACTTCGGTTAATTCGTTTACTGGTTGAATTCTTTGAACAGCGTCAGAACGGCCTTTGTTATATTCCTGGCCCTTGTCTGAATACCAAAATTCTAAGAATGTACCAATGATTTGTTGTTGGTCACGCAAGGGGCAGACGATGAAAAAGTTTTCAACATCGTAGGTTCGTGCTGTGCGCGCAACATCGTGGATATCAAGTGATGCGACCGAGCTTTGGCCAATGGTGCCGCCTTTGAGCACAATTTGCGTGTGCATGATGGCAACGTAATGGTTAGGGATAAATTTTTTAGCGCACGTCAGATATTTTTTTTCAGGCTGTTGCTGGCGAAACCAGTCAAAGCGTTGCAAAACCGTTTTTTTACATGCTTGCTCGGTGCGCCAGGTGGTAACAGCTCCATGGTTGCCCGAGGTAACTATATCCGGTATTTTTTCTCCGTGCCATTCAATTGGGTGTGTGTACTCAGGATAGTCGAGCAGTGGCCCGCTAAACGAATCATCTTCAACCGATTCTTGTTTGCCAACCACACCGGGAATCAGGCGTAGTAAACCTTCTAAAAATAGTTGGGCAGGGATATCGCCACCCATCAAAACATAATCACCAACTGAGATCATGTAATCTGCATACGCATGTTCTACGCGGGTGTCTATGCCTTCGTAGCGCGCGCAGACCAAGATTATGTGAGGCTTTGTTGTTTGCTGATCAGTTGAATTGATAGTATTGATAGCATTGTCTGTTGCAGGTTCTGCAACAGTATTAAAACAATGCTTTTGGGCAAATTGCTTAAGAATGCGTTGGTTGAGCTTGATGCCTTGCGGAGAAAAAAAGATAACGGTACCGTTGCCCCATTTTTCCTGGCAGACAGCAAGTGCCTTTTCGATAACGTCTGGCTTGAGCAACATGCCAGCGCCGTGCCCACATGTTGGTGAGTCGATACGAACTTTTGGCGGGACTAGGTCAGAAAAACGAACCAGATTAAATGAAACGAGGCCTTTTTCTACCGACCGAGCAATAATGCTGGAGGAGATAAAGGCTTCGTATAATTCAGGAAATACCGTTAAAATAGAAATGTTCATGCGTGATGGAAATTACTCAAGGATTTCAAGCACAGCGCGTTTATGCTCTTTGGAAGCTGCTGCGTGTACCAGTGTGCGGATTGAACGGGCAGTTCTGCCTTCTTTACCAATAACTTTTCCAAGATCTTCCGGAGCAACACGAAGTTCAAT
>JAIERW010000013.1 GCA_019746485.1 Candidatus Babeliales bacterium
GTTTTTTTATGCGTCATAATAACAACTCCTTCACAACTTTTCTGCCTTCTAGATTTTGCCAATCGCGATACTAACCTCATCATCAATAGCAATGCTGGAACATCTGCTGTTCGACTTGGCAGCGTATCAGGAATCACTGGCTGGACACAAGACTCTATCGTTCTCTCATACGGTAATAACGCTCCCTCAAGTTGGACAGAAGCTTACTCGGCAGGCACACTCATCGGCACAGGCGGTACAGCAGCCCCCACAAACCTGGTTTATAACAACAGTAACGCCATCAATGCACTTGCACGATTTGTTCGCACCACCAGTAACGCCATGGTTTATCTCATCCGCGTTAACAGTAATACTATCAACCGTTATGCAACGCTTGTTAAACAAAACAGTAGCGCTATCAACAGTCTTGCCGGTTTTGTTCGTACCACCAGCAACGCCATGACCTATCTTATTCGTGTTAACAGTAACGCCATCAATGGCATTTACCCACTCGTCAAACAAAGCAGTAATACTATCAACCGCTACTCAACACTTGTAAAACAAAACAGTGCTGCTATTAACGCCATGGGCCCAATTGTTAGAACTACCAGTAACTCGGTCAATGCCATAGCACCTATTGTGCGAACAAACAGTAATTTGTTGAACGTGCTAACACCATTAATTAGACAAAACAGTAATGCAATAAATAGTTTTGGTACTACCAGCAGCTTGGCAACGCTTGTACGAACAACAAGTAACGCTCTTTTATTTGGTATAAAAAACAACAGCAATGCACTCTCGTACGGCATCAAAAATAATAGTAATGCCATAATCTCTCTTGCCAGACTTGTTAGAACTACCAGCAACGCAGTTAATGCAGGCGGCACCTCTCAATTATCAATTCAAAACAGTAACGCAATCATACTTAAGTGCCAACAAATAATGCAAAACAGTAACGCAATTATTACGTTGAAAAGTCAAGTAAGAACCAATAGTAATGCACTTGCTTACAGCACCAGAACCAACAGTAGCGCTATTATAAACTTGAGTAATCTTATACGCGTTAATAGCAATGCATTTGCTGCCGGCTCTGTACCATCAGCACTAGCAAAACAAAACAGTAGCGCAATCGTCACTCTTGAACGCATAGCACACATCTTCACCAACCATTCAAACTTTCTAGCGTCAACCAATATTTGCGCGCTCAATTACTACAAAGCCGGGTTAAGCGTTACCGCTGGCAAAACACTAACATTTAACGATCCTCTCCCAATAAGCGGGAAAATTAATCTCAACAATACAGGCGTATTATCATTTGGCAGCGATGTTTATTTTGGAGCCGACGTTTACTTTACCAACGGCGGTCTCTTAAAAGGTAATGGACACACATTAATGCTGACAGGCAGCCTAACCATTCCTGTAAACAAAACAGTTCGCATCGATACTAATACCATTATCGACGCTCAAGGCAACAACATAATTCTTGATACAGGTTCAAAATTTGTGGTTTCAACTGGCGTTACCTTTACACTCAAAAACGTCAATCTCAAGAATTTATCAGGCATTCAAATAGATCTTGAAGGCGCAGGGACCGCTGCTCTGGCTCTTGCCAACTCAACCATTTGTCTAGACCAAAACTTCAACTTTGCCGACGGCAAATTATTTATTCATGAAGATGTTAATTTATGCGGTACCAACAAATTTATTTACGAATCAATGTATCCAATGTACATAGCTTCAAGTTCAGCACTTATCTGTAACCCTGCTTCCATCTTTAGGTACATACCAGGCGGTGGCACCAGCCATACCGACAGAACACTGATGCGCTTTGCTGATACAACATCGTTCTTTTATTTAGACAATGCAACGCTTGAAGCTCCAGTTAACGGCCTACAAATTCTACGCGGAACCATGGCTTTTGATAATAAGTGCTCTATTAAAAACTTATTGGCAGATGGCGTAACGCCAAATATTTCTCGTACCGAAGCGGTAACTTTTGGCGACAACACAGCTAATAATGACGCCACACTTTATGTCTTTAGCGGCGCGCGCGTTGAAGTAAGTGGATATTTGGATTATAACAATGCAAGTTAGAGAATATACCAGGCATGCAAAGGTGTATGCCTGGTACCATACCCAGCATTAAAGATTAAAGTGTTTTTTCTATCGCAAGTAAACGATTATACTTTGCCACCCGCTCACCGCGCACACAAGCACCAACTTTTAGATAGCCAGCAGCACAACCAACCGCAAAGTCTGCAATAAATGGATCATTCGTTTCACCAGAGCGATGCGAAGCAATAGTGAGATACTCAGCATTACTGCCAAGCGCTAACGCTGCATACGCCTCAGAAATGGTACCACGCTGGTTGGGTTTAATCAGCACGCCGTTTGCAACGCCTTCTTCAACGCCGCGCATTAATTTTTCGGTTGAGGTCACAAAAATATCATCGCCAATCAAATGTATTTTGTCGCCCAATTTTTCAGTCAAAAGCTGCCAACCCTCCCAGTCATCTTCACTCATACCATCTTCAATAGAAAAAATTGGATAACGTTTTATCAATTCTTCATAAAAAGAAACTAAATCAGCACTCGTCAAAAAATCACCTTCAATAACATAACGCTTAGTTTTTGCATCATAAAAATAATTTGCTGCAGCATCCAAACAAATAGAAACATCTTCAACGGTAAAACCTGCCCGCTCAATGGCTTGGACCAAAAAATCAAGGGCTGCATATTGTTTTTTTAAGCCTTTTGGCACCAATTGCGGCGCAAAGCCACCTTCATCCCCAACATTTGTTATATGGCCAGCATCGTGTAATAAATGTTTAAGAGTTTGATAAACATCAAAAATAATAGACATGGTCTCGTTCATGCCAACCTGTTGAGAGGGCATAATCATAAATTCCTGAAAAACAAGCCCGTTATCAGCATGCATACCGCCATTCAAAATATTCACCATGCAACGAGGTAGTGTTGGTTTTTGTTGAAACAATTCAGCAAGTAATGCATAGTCGTACAAACCTTGCACATACGCCTGAGCACGCGCCACAGCAATACTGGCAGCCAACGTTGTATTAGCGCCCAAATACGCTTTGTTGGGCGTACCATCCAGCTCAATTAAAAGCTCGTCCATGGCAATAAGATCGGGAGCTTTTTGACACAAAGCCGGCGCAATAATTGTTTCAAGGGTATAAATGGCTTTTAAAACTCCTGTACCATTAAAAACTTTTTTATCGCCATCCCGCAGCTCAAGTGCCTCATAATGGCCCACTGAAGCACCGGCAGGAACGCTTGATTGAACCACAAAACCATCTTCCATTTCTAACAAACACTCAAGGGTAGGAAACCCTCGAGAATCAAAAATTTGTCGGCCCATAAGGCTTTTTATCTTCATAACTACTTTCTAATTTACATGATTGTGCTAGGATACTGTTCCATAGTACTACACACTAACAAGGCTTTTGCAAACAAACAACCATGCTAATAGACGCTGTTAATATTCTTTTCCGCATTGCACTCCCAAGCGCCACCCTCACTCTTGCGTGGTACAGCCTCATTATAAAACCGCGCCAAGCTCTGCGGCCAAACTTTTTATTTTTATTGCTGGTAAGCCTGATAAGTGGGATTTTTTTACAATCATTTTTTGCTATCCCTTTGCCGCTGGTCGCACTCGGCATAATCACCAGCTCGTTTGTTGTGTTGTGCGTCCAGGATATTCCACAACTTCATTTATTAATGCCCGTCTTTTGTTTGGTGGGCGCCTTTATTTTTCAGCACCAAAAAAATCATGCCGAAAACTTATTGCTACACTATGGTAATAAACCACTCACATTATGCGGCACCATAACCAATAAAGAAGAATGTGCTGGCATTTTTAAAGAACAATGGCGGCTTGATGTACAACAAATTCAACGTAACAACGAAAGCATTCCGGTCTCGTTTAATGTTTTGTGCTACAGTAAAAAAATTACTGACTTAATGCCAAGCGACAGCATTTCTGTACAGAATGTTATGCTCAAAACATCACAAACTCCCTCGATTAGCGACAAGCCAACCTTTTTTGATTATTTAATTAAAGAAGATGCCCTGTGCTCGCTTTTTGTTGACCATCAAACATCGTATGTCCTGGACAACCGCCCTTCCTGGTCGCTCAACCGTTGGCTATGGACCCAAAAAATGAATCTTTACCATGCCTGCAAACAAAAACTTTCATACACTGCTTTTACTTATTTTTCACTGATATTTTTAGGCAACAAGCACTTTGCTAAGTACGATTCGCTGCGCGCCTTGTTTAATCAGTGGGGCTTGGCGCATTTTTTAGCACGCTCGGGCCTACACATTGTACTCTTTATTTTTATGTGGACTTTTTTGCTCAATCTCATGCCTTTGCCACTTCAATGCAAACGACTTATTCTTTTGTCATGCTGTTTTTGCTACTGCATGCTCAGCTGGATCAGTATTTCGTTTATTCGCGCGTTTCTCGTTTTTGTCTTAACACAACTTGGCGCTATTTTTTCACGACAAACAAACTTTCTCCACTTACTTACCTTGGTCTGCTTACTTATTTTATTATTTAATCCAATCCAGCTTTTTTTTCTTGATTTTCAACTCACCTTTGGTCTAACATTTACTTTGGCCTGGCTTGCTCGCACAACCTAGCTATTCTTTGTTTTAACCATAACCCTCTTACTTTCCCACGGGGTATTCATGAAAACAAGAAGATTTTCTCAAGCACTTTCTCTTGTTCTCTTACTTGGCATCGTCATCACAAACCCTCTCTTTGCCAGCGCTTATACAAAGCCATCGTACTTTAGTAACTCAAATAACAATACCTCTTTTTTTGATGACGACTACGATCAAAACGAAAAAAACATCTGGATTCATACCCATAATACCGAAGACTTATTAGCAGCCCTTGGTTTTATTTTTAAACTAAAAAAACGCTTCCCATATACCGAATGCTTTGTTTCTTCGTTAACATTTGAAGCAAAAAAAGTTGCCGACCAGTTTTTTAATCCCTACTGTACCAAAGTTATACCACACGACGATCTAGACACAATCAGTTATAATTTTAGAAAAATTAGACCCAAAGTTATCCTACCCATTGGCAACACCGTACTACCAAGCCTGGTGCTGTTAGGGCTTTTGTACAAAACACCTATTTATCTTTTTGGTGGCAAAGTTGCCCAACAAATTGAACGCGTTTTATATACTTCAAATTATTTATACAACCCGGTTTTTAATGCGTTAAATGGTATTTATACTGATACTGAAGATGATTTAGAAGCGTTTCGCAATGTTGGTATTATTGAACCACATATTATTCCAATCGGACCTCTTTATTTATGCAATATTTTTGAAAAAAAACGTTACTACACCGACTCTATAAACCAACAAATACAACTCGCAAACACACTCAAACAGTACCAAATACTGCTGGTGCACACACGCAAAAGAACACGAATACAAGATTATCTCGATCTTTTTAAACAACTAAAAAGCACCAACACTGCGCTCAAAATGGTCTTTGTTCCAGGACGCGCCGTTTCTTTAAAGAGCGAAATAAATAAACTCATTGCCCAGCAAGATTTTTCAATAGCACTGCTAGAAAATGAAACCGACTTTAACATTCATCCAACACAGATAGAAAAAACACTGTCTAATATCAATGGTCTTCTACAATGCAATGATATCGTTTTTTCATGTGCCGAAAGCAGTTCATTTTTCTGGCAGGCCTTTGCAACCATGAGCTTTGTCGATGACCAAGACTCTCTAAGGCAAATTCACGAAAGCGCGGTCTGGAAAAATGCAGTCATTATGTACCAAACAAAAAATTCTGAGTTCAGGTCTGAAGAAATTACCGATAATCTTTTTGCTTTACTTGCCACAACATTCTCTGTTCAAGAGCTCGTTAACCAAACACAAGAGTTGTTGAGTAATCAAGAAATTAGAACAAGCCTTGGACAAAAACTGTTTAATTTTGTCAGTGAACAAACACAAAAAACGGACCAAATTCTTGAACCATTTTTCTATCATCTTCAACAGAAGTTAACATTTTAACGTCGTAAAAAAAGGCATTGGCATGTTCAAAAGCCTCGCGACAAAAAAATTAGTATTATTCAGCATCTTTACCACAGCTACATTGTTTTGCACAGCAAGTAAACCCTCGTTAATACTGAATAACCACTATCCCTACATTGCCGCACTCAACAAATGGCTTACTAACAATACTTTTGCCTTAACACCACCTTCTATCATTACCAAAACAAAAAAAACTAATGATCAAATTCGCCAAGAAGCCAAACAAACCAAAGAATGGAATATTATTGTTTACATGGCGGCTAACAACAACCTGCACGCTTTTAGCATTAAAAACTTGCAACAAATGATCCACATTGGCTCAAATGAGCGCATTAATATTGTTGTACAACTTGATGGTTACCGCATGGAAGATGTTAGTAGATTTTATATTGAAAAAGACAACCCTGTCTTGATTAGCTCATTTAACCACACCGCTGCAACAATCAGCGGCACAACCCAAAGTTTGCTTGAATTTGTTACCTGGGCGCTAGAAACCTACCCTGCAAAACAACAAGCGCTTGTTTTGTGGAATCATGGTTCTGGCATTAAAGATCCACACATTTGGGGCAAAAAAATAATCTCTCATCGTGATGAGTTTTTTTTCTTTAACCACCAAACATGTCTTTTGGAGCTTAATCGCCATCTTTTGGATCATGATTTTGAAGAACTTGAAGAACGCGGGATTGCATTTAACGATACGTTTGAAACATATATTACTAACCAAGAGTTAAAAGATACGCTCGATACCATTTGCGCCAATGCTCTCAATAATAAAAAAATTGACCTGTTGTTTTTTGACGCATGCCACATGGCAATGGTTGAAATTGGCTCACAAATTAAAAGCGCAGTCCACTATATGGTTGGTTCTGAAGAAATTGAACCAGGTGGCGGACATAATTACATTTATGCTCTTGAACCCTTTTTGCATCGGAGCTTTTCGCCAGCAGAATTTGCTTGTCATTTAGTTAATGCATACGAACAAGAATATATAAATTTTAACGCAGACTACACACAATCCGCAATCAATTTAGATACCTATGAACCATTAGAAAAGCTCATAAAACAAATAACCGCCAACTTGATTGATTTACTCCAACAAGAACCTGAAGCCTTCACGCAAGCATTACAATCAATACGCTACAGCAGACGCTTTACTACCGAATTTGGCGACCCAGATTACATTGATTTTTGTCTCTTTTTTCAGACATTAGAGAAAAAATTAAACGCACTACTCAGCGACCAAACCTTCACTCAAACAAACATTACAAAAATAACCGAAACAGTAACATTGCTTCGACAAAGCCTTACACTCCTGCTAGAAAGCGTCATTATCAAAAATACTGCTGGGCTTAATTTACCTTACACCCAAGGCTTGGCTATTTACTTTCCGCGCAGATCAATAGATCCTTATTATCGCACAACCATTTTCGACCAAACAACTCAGTGGTCAGAATTTTTACATACATTCGGCCTTAACTTGCGAAACTTAGGAAACAGTTAAATCATATGAAAAAAATACTGTGTGTTTTGTTTTTTTTAGTTTTATCAACACAAAGCATAGCTAAAATATCTGAAAAAACTGGCTCAACAAAAGCGTATCTAGCAACACCAACAGAACCAGATGACGATCGTGACAGTGGCGCTCTTTGGTTCCATTTAGAAAATATTGATGATCTCTATTCAGTCATGGGTCTCATTGTACGCATTTTTGACGAACTACCAGAAACAGAAATTTTTATCACCACAACGCTTATGCAAACAAAAGAGATTATCAATTATTTATTTCCCAAGCTTCATGTCCATCTTATTGCACAAGACAACCTACAAATAATGGCAAGCTTGTACAACCACTTACGCCCATCTGCCATAATACTTGTCAAACACGAAGTGGTACCAAGCTTGGTACTATTGTCGCTTTTACAAAAAACTCCTATCTTTCTTTTAAACGCTTCCGCTTCACAGGCAACCGAACGGCTCTTGTCTATGTCCCCCTATTTTTATAAAGAACTCTTTAACGTACTCAGCGGTATTTTTTGCCAAACAAAAGAAGATAAAGTAGCGTTTGAAAAATTGGGCATAAAAAAACCGCCTACCGTTGTTTCAGGCCCTCTTCATTTGTATAATATTTTACAAAGAAAAAACTACTTGTTAAAAAAGCTCAAAACAAACTTACAAAAAAATAACCAAACATTTGATTACCCGATTATTTTAATGCATTCATACAACCGAAACAGAATAAAGCTGTATCTGAATGCTTACGAAGAATTACAAAAGGAGCTACCACAACTCAAGCTCATTTTGTCCACCGGTTGTGCATTATCGTGGGAAGCAGAACTCTGCACACTCATCAAAAATAAAAATCTAGACTACGTTATTTGGAACAACAAACTGGATCAATTTGGCAAAAAAGCAGACTTTATTAATAACTTGGCCAATATTTTTAAAACCAATAACATTTTTATTTCCTGCATCAATGGTCCACTCTTTTTTTGGAACAGCGTCGTTCCCATTTTTGTCTGCGATGAAAACGCTGCCGACGAAGAAAATTTCTTAATTTTTCAGGCCGCAATCTGGAAAAATGCCATTCTTGTAGGACCTTTCGAAAATCTTCGCCAGCAACAACAAGTCAAACCAAGTAATCTTTTTCAGATCGTTGGATCAAAAAACGAGTTATGCAGCACTTTGTTGCAGTTGCTAAAAGATAAAGAATACTTTACCAAACAAAGCGAAGCTTCATATCGCGTAGCAAAAAAAATTATGTCTCATGTTGCCACCGTTATTAATCCATTTTTTGAATCGCTCAAAAATCACCTTCAAAAAAAGGAGGTTATCTCGCTAGAAAACTTATCTTCATACGAAAGTTATCAAAACATACTTTCTTGCTCATCCAATTTCATAAAATAAAAAGGATTTTTTATTATGAAAAATTTATATTTTTTATTGTACTTACTCATTCTTGCCAATCCATTAATTGCAGACACAGCACTATCAGACTCACCAGAAAACGCTGATGGCTTTACTCAAGAAGCACAGGCACCAACCTCACGCGCCCGTAAAGACTGGAATTTTATGGTCTACATGGCCGCCAACAACAACTTACACACCTTTGGCATTACTAACTTGATGCAAATGATTAATGTGGGCTCCACACCAAATATCAATATTTTGGTTCAACTGGACGAATACGGGAAACGCGAAGTAAATCGCTACTATATTGAAAAAAACAACCCCATCACAGTCGCTACCGCAGACCACACACAAGCTTCAACCAGCGGCACTAAGCAAAGTCTTTACGAATTTATGAAATGGAGTATTCAAAAATTTCCTGCCAACAATCAGGCAATAGTTTTGTGGAACCATGGCTCAGGTATTAAAGATCCACACATTTGGGGCCGCGCACTCATGAAAAATCGCGATCAACTCTTTGCCTTCAACGACAAAACAGGACTGCTCGAATTGAACCGCCACATTGCTCGCGACCACTTGGACAAGTATGAAGAAGAACAACGCTTTATAATACAAGCTCAAGATATTTTAAAAAAACGCGGCATTGCTTTTAATGATACCTACGAAGAATATTTAACCAACCAAGACTTAACCATGGTGCTTGAAAAAGTTGCAAACGACTTACTTGGAAAAAAAATAGATATTTTATTTATGGACGCTTGCCACATGGCAATGGTCGAAATTGGCTCGCAAGTTAAAAGTGCGGTGAGCTACATGGCAGCCTCAGAAGAAGTTGAACCAGGTTCAGGTTACGATTATACCGCTCTACTAGAACCATTTACACGCGACACACTTTCTCCACAAGATTTTGCCTGCCAAGCAGTAAAAGCCTACGCCCGCACCTACACTGGCATTAATGCAGATTTTACACAATCTGCTGTAAATTTAGCAGGCTTTGAAAAATTGGAACAAAATATCAAAGACATGGGCTTGCTTATGACAAATTTAATTGATAACGAAACCTCGTTTGATTTCAAAGGCCTCTTGCAAGCTATGCGCAAGAGCAGACGTTACACAACAAGTTTTTGCGATTATGACTACATAGATTTTTGTCATTTTTATAAGAGCTTGAGCGAAGTAATGACCGCTAAGTTGCCAGACACCAATGGAACAGCAGCTGAAAAACTTACCCAAATACGCACACTGGCTCTCAGAGGTTTAAATATGATGCAAAATTATATTCTGCTTAACGCATCTGGCGTCAATTTACCAAATGCTTATGGCTTGTCGTTCTATTTCCCATCGCGCAGAATGGATGACACGTATTTTAAAACAATTTTTGATCAAACAACCAACTGGTCTCAGGTTTTACGCCGCTACCTGCGCTAAAAGCCCAGCGTCAGAAGAGCTTTAATTGCCTACGAAGTCTTGCTATACTGAGTAAGACTTCGTAGTTTTTTTAGCAGAAAGTTTCTATGCAACCAATTAAAAACAAGCAAGCTGTTCTTGACGCGCTTCATCAAAAATATACCAATTGCCAAGCATGTCCGCTGGCAACCATGGGCCGCACACAAGTTGTTTTTGGCGTGGGCGACCCTAACGCACAATTAATGTTTATTGGCGAAGCGCCTGGTTTTAATGAAGACCAAAAAGGCGAACCGTTTATTGGCAGAGCTGGCCAATTGCTCACCAAGATTATTGAGGCAATGGGCCTGTCACGACAAACAGTTTATATCTCAAACGTTGTTAAGTGCCGACCGCCAAACAACCGTACGCCAACAACACTCGAGCGCGAGACGTGCAAAAATTTATTGTTAGTGGCACAAATTGCTATCATACGACCAAAGATCATTTGCACACTTGGCTCGCCTTCAACCAAAGCATTATTGGGTGATGACGTTCAAATCTCTCTGGTGCGCGGGAAATTCTTTGAATACCAAGAAATTCCTGTGATGCCCACTTTCCATCCGGCTTATTTGCTGCGCAACCCGATAGAAAAGCGAACCGTGTGGGAAGACATGAAAAAGATTATGGAAAAACTAAAAGAGCTCGAATAAAAAAAGTTAATATTTTTATTCTTTTGCCAACTCCGCAAATGAAACGTCGCTAATTTCGTAGTTTTGCCAGTCGGTATCATCAAAGTGCCACCACTCAGTTGGCAAACCAACAAAGCCGTGTTTTGTCATAATGTCTTCAAGAAGCTTGCAGTTTTGTGCCTCTTGTTCGCCCATCTTTTCATAAGTACGATGAGCCTTTTCGGTAAAGTCATCAATTTGGGAAGGCATTGGCAACTCTTTGCCATCAGCCAAACTGACAAGTGTTACGTCAACAGCCGAGCCACGATTATGTTTAGACCCTTTTTTAGGATCAGCAACATACTGAGGATCTGGAACCAGATTCCAGAAAATAAACTGTACAGCATGAGGACGGTAGCCATCGGCAATTTTTAAACCCAAACCCTGTTGCGACAACTCTGCTTGAACAGCAATAAGTTTGTTGGCCGTTCCTTGGCGAACATAGCAAACGTCACTTGGGCAGTCATAAACTACCGAACGTGTAAAATTAGTGTCGTACGTGTACATTAAATCAACCTGAATGGTTGGGCATAGTTTTTTAACATTTACCAGATCGATAGTCCCAACAACTGCGCTCACGCACGAATAAGAAAGAGCGACAAAAAATAAAAGAACGCGGAATGCTTTGTTCATCAGAAAATTCTCCAAAAACTTCATAGAAGCTATGCCATAACTGCGAGTAATTGTAGCAAAATAATAATGCGAAAACAAAAATTATTTATCGTGCGGATTGAGCCAGTCATCACGCAATTTTTGTACAAGTTTTTTGCTTGTTAAAAGCGACCCAAAAAAAATGTATTCTTTACGTCGCTGACCACCAACACATTGTTGGCCATTGCGTAATCTATAAATCGGCTCACCCGTCATATCTTGAACCAAACTAATGCGCGTTCTTAAGCTTTCTTGGGGCGCCTCTGGCCCACCAAAGCCAGATGCTTCCACAAACTTGCCATTGCCAAGATAAATACCAACATGCGAAATAGTAGAAACTTCTTGAATCGAAGGAGCAAAAAATAGCAAGTCACCCGGAACCAGATCTTTGCCGCACGCTACGCGCTCACTTATTTCAAACTGGCTAAGCGAATTGCGCGGGACCCGTAAACCAATGGCCTGAAAAACTAAATTAACCAAACTTGAACAATCAATACTGGTAATTTGATTTTTTTTTGCTGGCGTGTAAGCACTACGTCCACCCCACACATAAGGACTTCCAACAAACCGTTGTGCCAATGTAGTAACCATACCGCTCAACTTTTTGGGCTGCTTGGCAAGCTTGTCAGTAAAACAAATGTCAGTCGTGTGCATATACCCAACCTGACCGGTAGGCAGACTAACTTTGCACCACTCATCACTTATTTTACTTGCTACCACTTTGGTACCAAATGAAAGCTCTAAAAGTTTCTTGTTTTTATGAAAAACTGGCGCCCATGGCGTACTAATAGCGCTATTGTAAGACGGAAAAGACTTTACAGCAACGGCTTGATGAATTTGAATATATCCGGTAAAGCTGTAAAACTGATTCTTGGCCCACATCTTTTGCTCAAGCGCCACCACGCGCAACCAACCATCTTTTGCCGGTTCAGCCAAAATACACTCGCCCATCAACAATTGTGAGAGCTGCCCTTGCATATCATTAAAAAATGCCGGTACACCAACATCAGCCCGAACAGCCTGCATACCATTACGTAAATCAGCAACCGGAACACAAATAACCATTTTTTCAAGCTGCCCGGCCTGCAAGAAGCCGGTTATTAAGAACCAGACCGTAAAGCCCATCAAAAAACGTATAAAAATATTCATATTAAAACCCCTCACCCAACTTTTTAATAAAATAACTACCAAAAACCTACACCCTGACTTTCTCTTAATAATTTTACAATAATTAACAAATATAAATAAATACAATTATTAAATTCGCGCACAAAACCCGATAGCGCTACATTTTCATTGACAAATAGAGATGTTGATAACTTGTTGATAACTTGTTGATAACTTGTTGATAACTTTTGCATTGACCGCTAAAGCATCGACCTGGACGACAAAATTTACATTGTTGATAATTTTTGACGATCTGGTCGAATTAATAAGCAACCCTCACCATTCAAACGTAGTAAATATGGGCACTTACAAAGACCATCTCTGAATAAGTCGATCTACAAACACTATTCAAGTGGTCAAAAAAAGTTATCAACAAGTTATCAACAAGTTATCAACATAGTTTTGACCATAACAATGATTCGATTTATAAAGGCTTTTTTTGAAAAATAAGGGGAGTTATCCACAAAAAACAGCTCCCTCATTATTACTATCTAATATATAATATTAAGATATATATATAAAAATTTACTTATGAGCAAAGCCCCTCACCCCCTGAACCAAAAAGATAAAAAATGTTCTAAGTTTAAGAGCTTCGTTCTTTGTTCTTCACATTTGTGCTATTTTGCTCTAGACTGAGTTTTAAGTTGTCAGTAGGAAATGACTTTTCCTAAAAAACCAGTTTACGTACTGAGCAGTTCAAATTGCTCTATCTACCTTAACAATCGAGGGCATAGAAACCGTGAATCTTGCAGATGTTATAGAAAATCTCGTTGAAGAACGTGGTCTTGATCGGGAACAGATAGCCGCCATTGTTTGCGACGGTATTCAAACGGCATATACAAAAAAATACCCTTACGTTGATGTTTTGGTTACGTACAATAAAAAAACTGGCCAGGTAGAGATTTTGGCTGAAAAAGAAGTGGTTAATACCGTAGAAGACCCAGACACGGAAATTACGCTTCGTAGAGCTAAGATGGTTGATGCAAAGGCTGAACTTGGTTCACTTGTTCACGTTCCATTCGAACAGGAAATCGGGCGCGTTGAAATTATTACCGCCAAACAGATTATTTCTGCAAAAATTCGGGAACTTGAGCATATGGCTGTCTACAACGAGTTTAAGGACCGCAAAGGCGCAATTATCATTGGTGCTGTGCATAAACGTGAACGCGCAGGTATGGTGGTAAAAATTGGCGAAGTGTTAGCGCTCTTGCCTAACGAAAACATCCCTGCTGGCGAAACAATTAAGGTTGGGCATCAAGTGCGCGTCTTGGTTCAAGATGTGCTTGTTGCAGCACGCGGTGATTATCAGATTATTTTAGACCGCGCGTCAGCCGACTTTGTTAAAGGGCTCATTGAGCTGGAAATTCCTGAAGTTTATGAGGGAATTGTTGAAATTAAAAAGATTGTTCGAACTGCTGGTTATAAGACCAAGGCAATTGTAGCTTCAACCAATAAAGACATTGATCCTGTAGGGACGTGTGTGGGTGTTGGCGGAGCGCGTATAAAGCCTATTTTGCGGGAACTTGGGCAAGAAAAGGTTGATTTAATTGAAGCAACCGATGAGCTTGATGACTTAGTAAAAGATAGCCTTAAGCCTGCAGATATCGATAAAGTAGAAGTTAACGAGCAATCA
The DNA here is from genome assembly GCA_019746485.1 of Candidatus Babeliales bacterium. GTDB lineage: Bacteria > Babelota > Babeliae > Babelales > RVW-14 > AaIE-18. The sequence goes on from JAIERW010000013.1 coordinate 14,536, forward strand.
AATGTTGCTATGGTTTGGTTGGCGCAAGATCAGCGGTCGTTGGCTATTGGTAAACTTGGGCAAAATATAACACTTGCATCTAAGTTAACCGGGTTGGAAATTCATTTGCAAGACATTCAGCCTCAACAACCGCGCCAAGGAGAAGGTTATATTGATCAACCCTTTGAGAAAGAAGATGATAACGAAGACTCCGAGAGCTAAACTTTTTTCTGAGCCTAGAGTCTTTTTGTTACTGAGAATTTAACGTTAAAAAAAGATAGGTGAGCAGCGACATGCGTGTATATGAGCTTGCAAAAGAACTCGATATTTCAAGCAAGGAACTTGTAGTCTTTTTGAAAAATGAGGGATCTCCTGTCTCAAACCACATGTCTATGTTGACGGAAAAGGACGTTGAGCTCGTTAAGAAGATTCTTGGGAAAAAGACCGATAAGGCTGCTACAGTAAAAGCTACAGCTGAAAAAAAACCAGCAGTTGAAAAAAAGACGGCTTCTGCTAAAAAAACAGAAAGTGCAAATAAGCCCGCTTCTTCAAAAAAAACAGCCTCTATAAAAAAAGAAGCTGTTAAAGAAGTAGAGCCAGTTGCAAAGACAGAGTCGATAAAGAAAACGATAAAAAAAGACGAAGCTGTCCATACAAAACAACAACCAGACGGAGCGGTACAAAGAAAAGACGTGGAAATAGCTACGAGAAAAGTTGCTTCTGATCAACCAAAGCAAGAAACAACCTCTTCAAATCAAACAAAGGGTCCCAACATCGCTGCACCAATTAACCAACACACTCCTGTTCGCGTTCCTGCTCGAGAACCAGTTCGAGAAGAAGAGGATTTAAGATTTTTAGACACGTCGACCAAGCAACCTACCAGTAGCATTGGTTTTGATCGCAATAAAGGGCCTCGTGGCGGAAATACTCGCTCTACCGGTTCACAATCAAGTAGGCGCGGCGGACATCGTCGTCGTGCAGCACGAGCTGCTCACATTGCTGCTGTTGAACAACAACGTAAGCCGGTAACTGATTTTACCTTATCAAAAAGCTTGCCATTATTTGAAGTTGCTCAATTAATGGGCAAATCTGACGGCGAGCTTATTTTGGCTTTGTTAAAGCGCGGTATGGTTTGCAACCGTAACAACGTTCTTTCAACTGAAGTTATTGAATCACTGGCAACGCAATTTGGTATTCAAACAACTGTTGTTGCACCAGCTCCCGATAAAAATGTTGAAAGCATTCAAGCAAAAATTAAACAAACCGAAGATGGTGTTTCTCGATGGCCAGTTGTTGTGGTTATGGGTCACGTTGACCATGGCAAGACAACATTGCTCGACTTTATTCGTAAAATGAACGTTGCGGCTCGTGAAAAAGGCGGCATTACGCAGCACATTAGCGCATATGAAGTGAGCAGCAAGCACGGCAAGATCGTGTTTTTGGACACTCCTGGTCACGAAGCATTTTCTCATTTGCGTCAAAAAGGCACTCGTATTACCGATATCGCGGTATTGGTGGTAGCAGCAGATGACGGCGTTAAACCACAAACTGTTGAAGCAATTAAGCACGCTCGCCAAGCCGGTGTTACCATTATTGTTGCTATTAACAAGATGGACAAAGTTTCTCCAACTGCGGTAGAAACTGTTAAGCGTCAGTTAGCACAACACGAATTGTTGGTAGAAGATTGGGGCGGGAGTATTATTTGCGTGCCAATTTCTGGCAAAACAGGACAAGGGGTTGCCGAACTTCTTGAAATGATTGTTTTGCAATCGCAAATGATGGAACTCAAAGCTTTCCCCGACAGACCTGCTCAAGCATTTGTTTTAGAATCGCGTTTAGAAAAGGGTTTTGGTCCGGTCGCTTCAGTTATTTGTACTGAAGGCACACTCAAGCAAGGTGATTTCTTTGTTTGTGGCGACAGTACCGGCAAGATTCGTTTGTTAGTAGATTCTAACGGTCAAAAAATTAAAGAAGCTGGCCCTTCGGTGCCAGTTCAGGTTGTTGGTTTTAATGAATTTGCCTCATCGGGCGAGTGGTTAAAGGTTGTTTCTGCACAAGATTATGCGCGAGCGCGTGCTGGCAAATCAATTCAAGCAACTATGTCTACAACCGCTCAAGCTATGCAACAAGAGCTTTCGCTTTCTTCGCGAGAAACTTCTCAGCGCACTATGAATTTGCTGATCAAAGTTGATACAGTAGGTTCGCGAGAAGCACTTATGGGCTTGATGAAAAAGTTAACTGAGCTTTCAAAAGAAGTACAATGCCCGCTTAACATTGTGCATGTTGGCATGGGTGATATTTCTGAAAGTGACGTTGACTTGGCAGCCAATACTCATTCAAGAATTATTGGTTTTCATATAAAATCTGAAAAAAATTCGCAAATGGCGGCCAAAGAACAAAATGTTGATATTAAACTCTTTGATGTTATTTATCATTTGGTTGAATATCTTCAAGAACAACTTGAGAAAAAACGCATTATCGAAGCTGTTTGGAAGCAAGTTGGTGAAGCAGTTGTTCGCAAAGTTTTTGTTACCAAGACAGGCACCATTGCTGGTTGTTACTTGAAAGAAGGCTTGTGTTCTCGTGATAACAAGTTCCAGTGTGTTCGCGGTGGCAAAGTTGTTGCTGAAGGTAAAATTAACAGCTTGCAGCGCGATCGCAAAGCGGTCAAAGAAGTGCATGCTGGGTATGAATTTGCCTTTATTGCAGACTCGTTCCACGAATGGCAAGAAGATGACGTGGTCTTGTACTCGGCCAAAGTAAAAGGCTAAGCCAACAGCTTTGAATGTGTGTTTTTATGCGCAACGTGCTTGAACGTATTTGGCAAAAGACCTCTGTACAGCAACCATTAACGCCATTTGAAAAGCTTATATTTTGTATACTATGCCTGCTCGAACCATTGTATCGGGCAGGTTTTTTTATTGTTGCCTGCTATCGAAAAAAAACGGGCAACAAGCCTGTTTCTTTCAATGTTATATCCGTTGGTAATCTTTCAGTTGGTGGTACGGGCAAATCAGTAGTCGTCTCTTTTTTGGGAAATCTTTTAGTATCACGTGTGCCTGCAATTGTGCTGCGTGGGTACGGTGGTAGTGCTGCCAAGCAGGGTGTCAATGTATTGGTCAGCGACGGTAAAGCTATGTTGTGCAGCGCTGAGATAAGCGGCGACGAAGCGTTTATGCTCGCGCAATCTTTTGCTGGTCCGGTAGTGGTGGGGGCCGACCGCTTGCGCTCGTGCCAACTGCTTGAAGCGTGGTCAAAAAAAACAGGTAACGCCCTAAAAACCGTAATTCTTGATGATGCGTATCAAAATTACAAAATTTTAAAAAGCGTTGAAATTTTGCTGTTAGATGCGCGCAAACCCTTTGATAATACTCATACTTTACCTGCTGGCAGATTGCGCGAAAAAGACTATCGTCGTGCGCATTTTTTTTTCTTAACGCATGCAGACGAGGTTTCAACAACATTTTTGCAGTCGATCAAGACTGATATACTGACTGGCATTGACCAAAAATTTATTTTTGCAGGAAAGCATGCGTATGCAGGTATTTTTTTTGATAACGTTGGTTTTGACCAAACACACAATTTATCTGGGCAGCGTTGTTTGGTAGTTGCTGGTATTGGCTCAATCAGTGGTTTTGAACAAACCGTTGCTAATGCTGGTTTAGTGCGTGCTAACACGCTTGAATTCCAAGATCATCATGCCTATTCTGTGCATGATCTTGAAGTTATTGAAAAGCGTGCACAGAGTTTACAATGTTTTGTTGCGGTAACAACCGCTAAAGATTGGGTTAAGTTGCAGCCACTAATCCAAGAAAAAAAATCTCGCATGCGTTGGTACGTGGTGCGTGTAACGTTTGCTTTTTTACAAATGCACGACGAGCAACGTTTTTCTCATGAGCTTGCAAAGTTTTTAGATCATTCATAAAAAATTATTGTATCTTGTTTGAATTTTTGCCATAAAGATATTATCCTTTTTCAAAAGAGCGTAGTGGTATAAAACGTAAAAGGAGAGATGGTTTATGTCGCTGATCATTCGGCATGTTTTTTCATTTCTTTTTTCATTTCTTACTGCTTTTTATCTGTTGCCGCTTATTGCAAGCGCGGCTCGTCGGCTACGGTTTTTAGACGAACCGAACGGCACTATTAAAGTGCATCAGGCCCCTGTTCCCTACCTTGGCGGCCTGGCCGTTTACATTCCGTTTGTTGCCACACTGGGCTTGGTTTATCCCTTTGAAAATATTATTTTATGGCTTTTGCTGGGCATTAGTTTACTTCTGTTTATTGGCTTGATCGACGATCTCAAAGTCTTGAAACCGGGTCAGAAATTTTTTGGCCAAGTGGTTGCCGTGCTCTGTTTTTTAAAAGGCGGCCTCTCGCTCAAAACCGTCTTTTTTTCATCAGCGTTAAATATTTTTCTTTCTGGCTTTTGGATGCTCTCGGTAATTAACGCTTTCAATTTGGTTGATGTGATGGACGGTCTTTCGTCACTGATTGCTATTGTTGCTGCTACCTCATTTTTTGTGGTTGCATTGTTCTTTAAGCAGTACGCTTACAGCATGTTGCTGCTTGCCTTTTTGGGGCCATTATTAGCATTCTTTTTACACAATAAACCGCCCGCAAAAATTTATTTGGGCGATGCAGGCGCTATGTTTATTGGTGGTTTTTTAGCAGCCATGCCGCTGCTTTTTCCGTGGAGTTATCAGTTTTTAGATGCTTATTACGTGCCCGCAATTATTTTAGGAATTCCATTGCTGGAAGTATCTTTTTTGGTGGTTATTCGCACGTGGCTGGGCATTCCATTTTTTCGCGGCAGTCCGCATCATTTTTGTATTTATTTGCGCAACAAAGGTTGGAGCAAAGAGATGGTACTCGTTTTTACTGGCGTTATGGGTAGCATACTTTCTGTGTGCGCACTGCTCTTTTTGAGTAAATTAATAACGCTGCCTTGGCTTGTTGTTGCCGGTGTTGTTTTTTTAAGCGTGTGGACCTTTATTATTTTTTCTCCTGCGTTGCGCATACAGCCAGCAGACGTGCGTGATGAGCGCATTGTTGGGGCCAAGCGTGTGGTTATGAATGAACCAGTTGCTCATGAGCAGCAGGAACAGGTGCGGCATTGAGCGTTGTTTTATGTAAAGCTTTTGAGTAGTTTAATTTCGTCGGGATATTTTGCTGGGTCTGGTGTTTCCAAAATTTTAGGTACATTAACCAACCGCTCATCTTGCATAATCCGCTTAAAGGCCGTTTGAGCAATTTCCCCTTCGCCCAAGCTGGCGTGCCGGTCACGCTTGGAGCCCCAGGGCATTTTAGAATCGTTCAAGTGCAAAGCTTTTAAGCGACGAATGCCAATCGTTTTGCAAAATTCGTCCATCATTTCTTCATAACCGGTTGGTGTGCCAATATTGTAACCAGCGGCAAAAACATGGCAGGTATCCAAACAAACACCAAGGCGGTCTTTGTTTTCAGTCTGCTCAATAATGCTTTTGATGTGGGCAAACGAACCAATATTGGTTCCTTGCCCTGCCATGGTTTCTAACAAGATCATAGTCTTACCTGGAACCTTTTCAAAAACGGTGTCCAAATTTTTAGCAATGTGGTTGATGCCTAATTCGTCCCCAGAGCCTGTGTGCGACCCGGGGTGTAGTACGAGATAGGGAATTTCTAAATCTTGGCACCTGCCTAATTCTTTGGCCAAGGACGTGATAGATTTGTTCCGGACCTCGGTATTGCTAGCGGCCAGATTTATTAAATACGAACTATGGACCATAATTTTTGAAAGACCTGAATTTTTCATAACTTGCTTAAAGGCTTCAATTTCTTCGTGCGTGAGCGCCGGCGCAAACCAGCTGCGGTTGCTTTTGGTAAAAATTTGCATGGTGGTGCAGCCAATTTCTAGCGCACGCTCAACTGATTTGTACAGGCCGCCGGCAGCAGAAATATGTGCGCCAACTAAAGTTTCTTTATTTTTCATAGTATTTCTTTCTATTTTTTTAAGAATAATTTTTTTGGTGCTATAATAACGGCCCATCTACAAATTTTTATCAAAAATAATTATGCACGAGAAGAAGTTATTATGCAAAATCAAAAGAAGATATACCGTTTGTTGTTAGCCGTTTTTATGATTTTTATTGCCGGTTTTGTTTCAGTTGAGGGTGCGGCTCTAGGGCGTGACCAAAAAGAATTGTACCTACTTTTTGAAGCTATTGAGATGAATTATGCACCGGTGTTTACAACGTTACTTGGGCAACAAATTGATGTCAATGGCCAGCTTTTTACTGGTACTACGCCACTTCATTATGCTGCGCGTTTTGGGCGTGTTGCTATGTGTCAAGGTTTAATTAATGCAGGGGCAGACGTTAATGCACAAAATTTGTGTGGCGAAACGCCGTTGCATGAAGCTGCTAGTTCAGGCTCATTTTCTTGTTGCAAGCTTTTGCTGCAACACCATGCTTTGGTTGACCTGCCAAACAATGAAGGCAAAACTCCGCTTATGTTGGCAATGCAGCGAGGAACAAGTCAAAATATTTGCGATCTGTTGACCAAGAGAGGGGCTGTTTTACTGGTGCGCAAAAAGTGCGGAACAACTGAGCATGCTGCTGATTTTTCATTTGTTTATAAACTCACAAAATAAGAAAACTATGCTTATGCAAAAAAATAGAACCCACTTTTTTTCAATAGTGCTTTTTTTTATGTTTTGCTTTATGTCGCTTGAAGCTACGGCCGCTCGATATGATATGTCTTGGCGTGTTTTGATTGACTATTATAGCAACAGTATACGTGTGGATAAAAAGTTGGTTGGAACATTGATTGCAATTCCAAAAAAAGGAAGTGATTTTGAGGGCGAGGTGGAAGATGATAAAGACTGTAATGATGACGCTCCAGGTATTGATTTCCTTTCTGAATTATTTATGCAGGCGATTAGACGTGGTGATAAAAGTGCTTTTTGTGAACGCTTACTTAAGCAAGGTTTGCTGGTAGATGCTCTTATTTATCCCAGTACAACGTTGCTTCACTGGGCTGTTTGGTTTGGGCGTATTGGCGTGTGCCGTGTACTGATTAATGCTGGTGCCAATATTCATACAAAAAATAGTTCTGGCAGAACGCCACTGCATGAAGCAGCAGAGCGAGGCTTTTTGGATTGTTGCAATCTGTTGTGGCGGCTTGGAGCCCAAATTGACGAACGGGACGCGAGTGGTGCTACACCACTTCTTGTTGCTGCGCGGATGCATCATAAAAATATCTGCCAATTTTTACTAGCGCGTGGCGCTTGTGCTAGCCTTAAAACATTTGCTGGTGCAAGCCCTGAGGATTATTGGGCAGTTCAGGAAGTATTGAGTGAGTTGGGCATGTTTAAAATAATTATCGAGTAGTAATAAAATACGACAATTAAAGCGATTGGCTCGATCTTTGCTTTCTTAATTGTACGCTTTTGGCTATACTCTCCCCTTCAAACTTCGTATTATTTTTGTACATTACAAGGTTTTTAATCATGAATTATTTCTCCTGGGCGCCCGTAAAACAATGGTGCTGGTTGTTAATATTTGCGCTCTTTTCTATATGTTCTGCTCACGCCGAACAAGCAGCAGAGGCGCCGGTTATCTCTTTTTTTGAGCAGCGCGACTTAGAACTTTCTGGGTCACTAAACCAATCACATGATGGCGTTGTTGCAAAACTTGGTACGCCGCAAACTATGTTTGGTTACAAGCGTTTAACACATTTGTTTACTAATCCAACGGCCAATGTAGCAGTTCTTGAAAAGCGCCAGGAGGCTATTCGTGAGTTAGCTGCAAATGAGCAGTTGCTCGGTGATGTTACCCATCTTCTTGGGCGCATCAAAGAACACGAACATGGCATAGACTTTTTCTTAAATAAAGATTTAGATCCGGCAACACAACATATTTTGGATACGTATTACTATTCTGCGTCGTTGTTACGCTCGTACAACGACAGTGCACTTGCGCTGACACTGCGCGATATTTTTAAAAAATTTGGTTTGTTTATGCCGGTTATTGAGCACTTGCTGTTTCATTTTGCTATGGACTATATTCAGCAAGCGATTGCTGGCGAAAAAAAGCACGAGCATTGCCATGGTCATAAACACAAACATAAACACAAGCATGGCCATGGGCACGGAGATGGTCATTCGTGCATGATGGATCATTTGGAGCCAGCAAAAGGTTCAAGTATTGCTGTGCAAGGGTTTTTTCTGATGCTTAAAGTGGGACATTTTGGCATGCATGCTATTAGTATTTATGAAATGGTTGAACATGTTAAAGCTCAAGTAGCGGTTCTTGATTATGTGCATAGTAATATTAGCGCTGTGCAGCAATGTTTAGAGGCAATTGGTAAGCTTTCTCAGTGTATAAAAAATAACGAAGCACTGGTGCACAGAGCCCCAGATCTGTCTGGTTTGCTGGGGCAAGCAACAGGTGAATTGATTGGGTTGCTTAAAAGTGGTGCTTTTGAACTTGATGATGATTTGGGCTTCTTTTCTACTGTTGGGCCCACACTGCGTGCTCACGCGCTTCTCAAAGAACAGATACCGTCGTTTAAGAATGTTTTAGAAACGGTTGGCGAGCTGGATGCGTATGCAACACTTGCTCGTTTAGTAAATCAGCATCAAGAAAGTGATGCGCGTATGTGTTTTGTGCGTTTTAAGCACGATGAAAAAAAACCTTCACTTGTTATGAATGGCCTGTGGAATATTATGCTCAATGCTCAAACCGTAACAACAAATAATGTGGTGTTGGGTGCTGATGATGTGCCCGCTTTGATGATTGTTACCGGGCCCAATAAAGCAGGCAAATCTAGTGTTTTAAAAGCGCTTGGTATTAATATTATTTTGGCCCAATCATTTGGCATTGCGTGTGCACAAGATTGCGAGATGACGCTGTTTGATGCTTTAATTACCTACATAACCGTGACTGACGATATTTCGTGCGACGCATCGTTGATGGTTGCTGAGTTGGCGCGTGCTGATAGTTGCTTGAAAAAAATTCAGGCGCTTGAACCTAACAAGTTTGCTTGTGCATTGATTGACGACTCGCTTTTCAAAGGTACTACCTTTCAAAAGCGTGAAAAACTTGCGTATCAATTTGTTGAAAATTTGGGTAGTTCGGGGCGTGTTTGCGGCATGGTTGCAACACACACCATGCAACTGACGCAGTTGGCCCAGCATGACAGTCAAACGTTCTTTAATGCGTACATTCCAACGTTTGAAACCGTTGATGGCAAAGCAGCAAGTACTTTTACCTTGATACCAGGAGTTGCAGACCCGGATAATGTTTTGGCGCTTGTTCAAACTTAGCCTGCGCAGCGTATAACCAAACCAGGTCTAATTTTTGGTTCAAACCACGTTGCTTTTGCTGGCATAAGTTGGCCGGCATCTACAACGTTCATGAGTTGTTGTGACGAAATTGGGTAGAGTGCAAAGGCAATCTGCCAACCGCCCTGCCGGCACTCATGCTCAAGCTCTTGGGTATTTTTGAGCCCGCCAATAAATTCAATATCTTGGTCTATTACTAATCTTCGTACTTTAAAAAATGGCCTGAGTAATAACTCATCCAAAATGCTGATATCAAGCGATTCAACAGGATTATTTTGGCGGGTTGCGATAAATTTTTCTTGCAGATGTAGGCTGTACCAGGTGCCGTCGAGCAGCATGCCTAGCTCATGCACCTGCTTTGGTTCTGCTTGTGTTGCTCTATCAACACGTTTTACACGAAACGACCTTTTTACCACATTTAAAAATGCATAGGTACTAATGCCAGAAAGGCTTTTTAAAAGGCGATTATAAGCAAAAATAGCAATTGACGTGTCTGAAAATAAAGCTGCTAAAATGTGATGATAAAAAGGATTGTGTGGTTCTTTTTTAAACAGTTGTTTTGCTGATGCGCTGCGATGGTGGCCGTCGGCGACGTACAATGTGGGAAGTGATGCAAAGCTGTGTGCAAGTTGCGCTATTATTGTGTGGTCGTTAATAACCCACATCTGGTGTGCCACACCATCTTCAGTAACAATCTGTTGTGCTGGCTCGTGTGCTGCAATAACTTCAATAATAGTATCGATAATTGGGTCATTTTTGTACGTCAGCACAATTGGGTCAATCTGTGCTTGTTGAATTTTAGTAAACATTGTCACGGCTCTTTTTTTTGCTGAAATTATTTTTTCGTGCGGCTTGATGAGACCGTCTCGATAATTTTGTAGCGCAAGTTCGCCAATAATGCCGTACATTTTTTTACCATCTTTTTCTTGGCAATAAAGATAATAAGCAGGCTGTGCTTCTTGTTGTACCATGCCTGCTTTTATTAATGCTTCCAGATACGTTTTGCCTTTGCTGGCAGCGGTGCTGGTATAAAGTTCTGATTCGGGAGAAAGATTGATGTCTGGTCGAATGACGTGAATAAAATTTTCTGGATGAGTGCGTGCAAATTCATGCGCATAGATTGGATTCATGGAATTGTAAGGTGGACAAGTAAAGCTTTTGATAGATTCAGGAGTTGGTCGCCAGCCTTGAAACGGTCTAAAATCGATTGTCGAATTATGTGTATTTGCGCGTGTGCTTACCCAAAATTCTGGGGCAAAACACAACAAAAACAATAAAAAAATTGATTCTTTTTTTTTTAACATACAAAAGCCCCCTTTTCCCATCCTTTATCTTTTAAAGATTGCAATGTTGAGTATACCTCAGCCAGGGGGATTTTTTCTAGAACCGAGAAATTTGGGGAGCAAAGAGAGCGGCCATTGGGTCACCTTCTTTGCTTAATTTTTACGTTGGCGTTTTGATTTTTTGTTTTGGTCGCCAGCAGAATTGGTTGCTTCTAATCGTTTGACTGGTTCTTCTGATTTTGTTTGTGTGTTTGAATCGTCGGTAACAGGTTCAGACTGAATAGTTGAAGAAGAGCTACTTGAACTGCTGGAACTGCTTGAACTACTTGAACTAGTTTGACTAATTATTGCTTTAAGTGATGGAAAATTGCTTTGGAACCAACAAGGGAGTGCTTCAAAAACAGGGTACCAGCTTGGGTGGAGAAATGGCGTTGTTGAGCTGTTGTTGATCAAGTGGAGCGAGAGTTTGTAACAAAGACATAATGCTGCGAGGGTGCGTGGTAAAAAATGGAGCGTGATTTTGTCTTTACTGCTTCCGGTTTCATGGTGGCTGGCAATAAAGGTATTTTTTGATGCTGCTGTTATGTGTAAGTTGTGTACGGCAGGTGTTGGCATTGTTGGTACAGTGTAACACTCCCAAGAGCTTCCTGTTTTGTAAAAGATGCTATAATTATCGCTATCTTGCACCAGTATGGTTGTTGCGTCAAATGAAGATAATACAGCAATACTACTGAGCAAAAGTTGCTGTGGGCGTACAATTGTTTTATGCCAAGAACCAAAACGTTGTTCATAAACAAAAACACTTCCCCTGCTGCTGCCCATTGCAAAGCTTGTGTCAGAAAGTCTGACGAGTGTTCTCGAGTATTCTGTTTCTTCGCAGGTGTCCAGCTCAGAATAGTGCAAAATATCTTCAACTACGCTCCAAAGCATAACCTTGCCATTGTTGGTTCCGGTGACAAAATGTGAATCATTAAGTTTTTCAAGATATGTTGTAAAGATTCGGTTATCAATGACAACACTGCTTTTTTGTTCCCAATGGCTACTATCGCCTTCGCGCGTGTAAAGCGTAAATGCATGAAACCCTTGGCTTGTGACGAGAGTATTTTCGTTGAGAACCAAGCCATAAACAAAGGCTGGTATTTGTTCGGTAATGTCATTTTGCTGCCACAAATTGGTTGTATGATTAAATCGCCATTCATAAGTTTTTGTGCCGGTTGTTGTGATAAACAATTCTTTGTTGCACAGTACCACGCGACGCAGTGTTTCTTGAGCGTCACCCTGCACAATAACCAGCGACATTGCTTCATTGTTCACAATGGCTATTTTGTGTTCATTGCCTGGTATGAGTATAAAAGTTTCATCGATTTTTTTTATGGTATCAAAATGGGTAACAGAAAATTCTTCCGGTAAGCAGGTTTCTTGAGTGATTGTAAACGTTTTATCAAGGCAATAGTTCCACATCATAGTTTGTGTGTTTGGTGTTAAAAAAGGATTGTTTATGATGCTAAAAGCTCTACTTTGTCTACTTAGTGGCATGGTGATGTCTGCTTCTTTTACTGCCTGTGCAAATAAGCTCTTATGTCTTTGTAGTAGTGCCTGCGCAGTAATACTTTTGAGTGTTGGCACTTCCTGTGCTGCGCCAAAAAGTGGTGTAGTTAGTGAAAGAGCGATGAGGGAAAGTGATAAAAAGCGTTTCATAATAACCTCTATAATTTTTATTTTTAACGATCGCGTTTTCTTTGCTTTGAGTCATCTGGAAAAAAGTGCGGTGTTGTTGGTTCCAGGCTTGGCGTACTTGTAGAGGCTGGGCTTGGGAGTAAAGATTCTAGGCTGAGTCCGCCAAATAAATTTTCAAAATCTGCTTCAAAGTTATAATCTGTGTTGGAGCTTGAGCTGGAACTTGAGCTAGAGCTTATTTCTGAGCTACTTGTTGCTCGTTGTCGTCTGTCTCCAAATAAATCTTTCATTATTTTTTCAAAATCAGGTTTAGAGAGCTCGTTTTGACCGGATGTCGTTTGATGGCGTTTAGTGGCAATCTGTTCCGGCCTATCACCCCTGCTATCGCTGATATCTGTTCGCTTTATCGTTTTTACCGAAAGAGCTTTAAATTTTTTCTTTAATTGTGGGGCAAGGTTTTCAAAAATTTCGTACCACTCATGGTGTATTTTTACGGTTCCTTCTAGGCCTTCCAGTTTCATGAGCAATGCAAGCTCAAGACAGTTTGGTAAGTACCATGCGTTGGCAAAGCCGTCATAAGAAAGTGTTATGATAGTATTCTGGTTTTGTTTGAATATTGCTCGGATATTGTCAATAAAAAAAGTGACGAAGAGAGATTCTTGCTTTCTCGCTTGTAAAGCGAAAACTTTAACCTTCGTGTCTTCAAGGGCAACAAATATTTTTTTTGATATTTTTATAACTCCTAGCCATTTTGGACTTGGTGTATTTTTTTGAATTACTTCGTCCATAAACCCAGGTTCGTCAATATCGATAATTTTTTTGATGGTGTTATTTTTTTCATCAAGATTCCATGCAGTAACTACTTTGTCGTGCGCATTTTCGGTAAGAATAATAGATGCCGAAGAGTTTGCTATGCCAGCGATGTTGCTACCAAGAGAAATAGGGGTTTGTTTAAGGGCGGCGTTTACTGCCGGATGACAGTACAGAGCGGTACGCACTGCCTCTTCTTTTTGTTTACTATCAAATTGTGGTGGTTCTTGTTGAAGACAAATATCTTTTAAAAATGCTTCAGCACTAATTTCAGTACCAATTGTTGATGGCGTGTAGTCGTCGACAAGGCCCGAGCTGCTTGATGAGCTTGAACTACTTGAGCTACTGCTTGATGAGCTGGTATAGCTTGAGTTGCTGGCAGCAGGGTTTGCTGTCGGCAGGCCGAGCGCAAGAACGAATAGTGAAAGTGTTAAAAAGCGTTTCATGACAACCCTCCAGAGAAACTCTATTTTATATAAAATTACAAATTGATAATATAATTATATATATTTTTGAAAAAAAGTAAAATGGCTGCTTTGAATAAATGTACAAAAATGAGCTTTTTTCAAAATTTGGGCTTATTTAATTTGAAAAACACACAAAATCGTCACTTTTTGCGCACTCTAAAAAGTGACGATTTTGTGTGTTTTTCAAGGATAAGGTTAGTTTTTGTTGATCAGTGGCCCTTTAATGACCTTTTGACTTCTTTAAAAATCTCAAGAAAAACAGGTAGAAAACTTTAGTCACTTAGTGTAGGGTAGGAATTGATTTTTCTATTTTTTGCCTTATAATTAAAAACGAATAGAAAGAGAGTTTTTTGTCAAAAATAGGTTATTTTTAACACAAAGAAGGACGATGTTATGGCAGAGACATTTAAAGGGGCAATTAAGCCTCTCTACGACCGTGTCCTGGTTAAACGCTTAGAAAGCGAACAAAAAACCCAAGGTGGCATCTTTATTCCCGACACAGCGCAAGAAAAGACCCAGTTTGGGGCTGTTATTGCTGCCGGTGAAGGTAAATTGTTGGCCGACGGTTCATTGCGCCAACTTAAAGTTAAAGAAGGCGACAAGGTGCTTTTTGGCAAATTTTCAGGAACTGAAGTCAAAGTAAGTGGCGAAGAATTCTTGATTTTGCGCGAAGAAGAGATTCTTGGTCGTATTGAAGGTTAATTAACTTAGTTTTAAAAAGGTAAAACAACTATGGCAAAAAGAATTATCTTTGGCGAAGACGCCAGAGCAAAAATCTTAAAAGGTGTTAACACCCTTGCTGACGCAGTAAAAGTAACCTTGGGGCCCAAAGGCCGCAACGTTGCAATTGAAAAGTCTTTTGGTTCACCAATTATTACCAAAGACGGTGTGTCGGTTGCAAAAGAAATTGAATTAAAAGATAAGCTTGAAAACATGGGCGCACAAATGGTGCGTGAAGTTGCTTCAAAAACTGCAGATGTGGCCGGCGACGGTACCACCACGGCAACTGTTTTGGCACAAGCAATTTACCGTGAAGGCATGAAAAACGTTGCTGCAGGTTCAAACCCAATGGAAGTTAAGCGTGGGATTGATAAAGCAGTTGAAGTAGTTGTTGCTGAACTTAAAAAGCTTTCAAAATCTATTGAAAGCAAAGAAGAGATCGCACAAGTAGCTTCTATTTCTGCAAACTCCGACAAATTCATTGGCGACCTGATTGCCGATGCAATGGACCGCGTGGGTAGACACGGCGTTATTACCGTTGAAGAAGCAAAAGGCATTGAAAGCGGTTTGGACGTTGTTGAAGGTATGCAGTTTGACCGTGGTTACATCTCTCCTTATTTTGTAACTAATCCAGAAAAGATGGAAACGGTTTTGGATCACCCTGCTATTTTGATTTGCGAAAAGAAGTTGAGCAGCATGAAAGATATGTTGCCAATCCTTGAGCACGTTGCAAAGCAAGGTAAACCACTCATGATTATTGCTGAAGATATTGAAGGCGAAGCGCTTGCAACCTTGGTTGTAAACAAAATGCGCGGCACGCTCAATGTGGCAGCAGTTAAAGCGCCTGGTTTTGGTGATCGTCGTAAAGCGATGTTGCAAGATATTGCAGTATTGACCGGCGGCCAAGTGGTTTCTGACGATCTTGGTATTAAGCTTGAAAGCTTGACCATGGCAGACCTTGGTAGCGCCAAAACGGTTCGCGTAACCAAAGACAATTGCGTTATTGTAGACGGCAAGGGCGATGCGGCTTTAATTAAAGCACGCGTTGCGCAAATTAATGTTGAAATGGAACAAACAACATCAGACTACGACAAAGAAAAGTTGCAAGAACGTCTTGCAAAGCTTTCTGGTGGTGTTGCCGTTATCAAAATTGGAGCCGCAACTGAAACTGAAATGAAAGAAAAGAAAGACCGCGTTGACGATGCGTTGCACGCAACACGTGCTGCGGTAGAAGAAGGTATTGTTGCAGGCGGTGGACTTGCATTACTTCGCGCACAAGCGGCGTTAGACAACCTCAAGCTTGAAGGCAACGAGCGCATTGGTGTTGGCATTATTCGACGTGCTTTGGAAGAGCCTGCACGCATTATTGCCTCAAACGCTGGCTACGAGCCTTCAGTTGTTGTCGATCGTGTAAAGAATGTAGAAAAAGGCAACGTTGGTTTTGATGCGCGCACTGAAACCTACACCGACTTGGTAAAAGCCGGCGTTGTTGATCCAACTAAAGTAACGCGTTATGCATTGCAAAATGCAGCATCTATTGCTGGGTTGTTGTTAACAACTGAAGCGATGGTGTGTGAAATTGCTGAAGAAAAATCTGCTGCACCACAAGCTGGTGGACATCAGGGCATGATGCCTGGCATGTACTAAGAGCTCGTAACACAGCATTTACGTTTAAAAAAGGGCACGAGAAATCGTGCCCTTTTTTATTGATTTTTTGACGTGTGATAGAATTTTAGAATTGGTGATACATCACGTGCGCTATTTTGGAAACAAAACAAAGTAGTGCGATCAGCGTTGCTGATTCTATTGAGTCGAAAGGCTTGCTGAATGATGGGTCTAATTCTTGGCACATATCCATGTCGGGGTTAACCATAAGACATCCAGGTCTTTCGTGATCTTGATAACGAATAGCTCCGCGTGTTGAACGGTCCATGTAGCGGCCATAAAATGACCCCGCTGTCCAAACAACAAGCGCCAGGGTGATAATGCCTGAGATTAACAGTGTATTTTCTTTAATAAAGGTTCCGGTTCTGCGAATATTGTTCACGTTGACTACTCTTCGAGTGCCTGACGCAATGACCGGCAGGCTTTGGATTACTATTTTTCCACTTGCTAGGGCGAGAGGCGTAAGCAACCTTGTTGTTCTGGTTATTCCGCTCGTTGTTAATCTTGTTGCTGTTGCGCTAACTTGCGCAAGGCGAGTGATCAAAGCTGGGCTTGTACGTGCTATATATGCTATGACGTGTACAGTAACCGTGAGTATGCGCATGACGATTGGTGTTAATTCTGGTCTGTTTTCTGCTATCCAGATGGCAGCTGTTACAAGATGGCGCAATGTTTGGCCAAAGACGCGTTGTGTTGTTTGGCTTGTGCTTCTTAAAGCGGTTTCTACTGCTCTTGCTGCGGCAATTATGTGTGGCTGTGCACGTACTCTTGCTTCGTTTGCCGAGCGTCCTAGTTCTTGAGCAGTTTCGGTTGTTAGGTGCATGGTATGAGTGGGAAGAGAAGAAAAGCTGTCGCTGTATGCTTGTCGGCCCTCTTGGCTATGCAAGGCGTCATGTATTGGCCATGCTGTGTGACGACCTTTATGCAAAGATGAATCTATGACAATTCTTTGCAAGAAGTTGATCATGTCTTGTTGGACAAAATGGGTGTTGAGGGTAAGGTCTGGGTTTTGTGAAACAAATGTTTCTATCTGGCCAGCCAAGGATGTGGCAAAACCTTCAAGATCCGATGCTGCGCTTGAAAATGTCGAGCTTGAAGATGCTGAACCTGAACTTGAAGATGCGCCAAAAACTAGTGCATGCGAAAGATTTAACAATAAGCCAGAAATGACTAAAAGTTTCGTAATAAGCTTCATAATAACCTCGATTTTGGCCGCATCTAGCTTTTGCCATGCCGTAACTTGGAGAGCCGGCGGGTAGCGCAGATGGGCATTTTAACAAAAAAGTGCCAGATACGCTGGTACTCTAACCTCATTTTATGGCCTGACTTTCAATAAAAAAGCCAGTATTATTTCTAATTGTATATATTTTTTACAATTTGTCAAACGGCTGTTTTTAATAAAAAATGTTATTTGGGTAGAAATAAGCTCTTTATTAGGTTTTTTAAGATAAAAACAGCCCAGCAAGAGCGATTTTTGAGGTAAGCTCAACTTAAACAAAAAAGGGCCATTTTGGCGGAAACGGGCTGTTTTGGAGGCGGTGTTTTGCCAAAAGATTATAGAAACAAGCTCGGCTTTTTGCTTGTCATCAAAACCTGCGCATGATACCCTAGAATCAAATTTTATTCACACAAAAAAACAAGGATTTCTTATGGCTCTGCGCATTTCTTTGCCCATGCGGTTATTGTTGGTAATTGTTGGCGTTCTCTTTTTGGGCAATTTAGTGCCAGTTGCGGCTACGCAGTTCTTTTTTACTATTAGTTTGGTGTTTAAAGAACTTCTTGGCTTTTTACTGCCATTCGTTATTTTTTCATTCGTTCTTTCTGGTATTCTTTCGCTCAAAAGTAGAGCCCCGTTAATTTTGGGTATCTTGATTGCGTGTGTTTTTCTTTCCAATTTTGTTATTGCGCTGGCAACATATGGCGCGGTTATCTTTTTAGCGCCAAGTTTAATTGGCTCAATGGCTACTGATGTTGCTGGGCAGTGTGCGGTGGTAAAACCGCTATTTGCTTTCAACCTGCCAACACTCATTCGTTCAGAGCACGCACTTTTGCTTGCAGTTGTGCTTGGCATACTTGGTTCATTTAAGCGTTGGCCGCAGGGTGAGCGCATGGTTATGGGTATGAAGAGCCTGATTGAAAAATTTTTGCTTAACTATTTTATACCGTTACTGCCGTTGTACGTTGTGGGCTTCTTGCTCAAAATGAATTATGAAGGCGTTTTTGTTTCATTGATTCAGCAGTACAGTGGCGCATTTATTTTAATTGTTGCTATTCAACTCAGTTTCTTGGCTGTTTATTATTTTTTGGCCGCGCACTGCTCGTGGGACAAAGCACTGCAGGCGATTAAAAATGCTTTACCAAGTTATTTAACTGCTTTTGGGACTATGTCCAGCACGGCAACCGTCCCTGTTTCAGTTGAGTGTGCGGTAAAAAATACACACAACCGTCCGTTGGCTCAAGTTGGTATGCCTATCATGGCCAACGTTCATTTGTTGGGCGACAGCATTAGTACGCCAATTTTGGCAATTATTTCTATGCATCTCTTTTTAGGATATGTTCCAAGTTTTACGCAATATTTTGTTTTTATTCTTTATTTTGGGATCAGCATGTTTGCCGTTTCTGGGATTCCTGGTGGCGGTATTATTGTGATGATTCCTATTTTAAAATCGGTACTGGGCTTTACGCCATCAATGATCAGCTTAATTACGGCCCTTTATTTATTGCTCGACTCATTTGGCACCGCTGCCAATGTGATGGGCGATGGGGCATTAATTATGGTCATTAATCGTATTCTGAAAAAGTTTGGCATCTCGTCGGAATAATTTTTCGTCGTGTCATTTTTTTATTGCACGAACAGAGTATTGATTTTTTGTATGAATAATATAAAACCTTACCATCATCAAAATCTTATTTTGTCGTAAAAGTGGCAACGCCCTTCCAGCCAAATTTTTTTTAGAAAAAATGTATGTTGGTAAAAAACAAGTTTGGTTTTTGATAAAAAATAATACAAAAAATATTTAACGTTACTAAATTTTTTTGTTCTTATTTTTTCAAAAATCAGCTTGAAATTTTTTATTGAAAAACATTGAAAAGTAGCGCTGTTACGGCATCTTTTAGATAATTAAAATTTTGTTTGATTGTGTGGGGGTAACCTGCTAGATTATACTCCAGATTTGAAAAGAGAGAATTTTCTTTTTGAAAATGAAAAAAAATAAAAGCAAAAAAAGGGGGGCTCTCGGGGTAGTGAGCCATTACAACCTAAGACCATAAAGTGTGAACGTAAAAATGTTGAAGAAAGGAATAGCATGAGCAGTACCAATGGAGTTTTTTCTGATTCGGTAAAAAGACAAGGAGACCTCCTTTTAGATGCATTCAACTTTCGTGTGGGCAAACGCAAGGGCGAAGATGTTGCTTTTGATCGTCTTAAAATTGAACAGGCAATTCGACGTTGCTGTGCCGAGTGCTTGCAAGATGTTTCAGTTGATTTGATTGTTGAAGAGTTGATGCGCAATATTTACGATGGCATTCCAACAAAAGATTTGGAACGAGCGTTAATTTTGGCGGCAGTAGCACTCATGGAGCGTGATCCTGCGTACGATGTTTTGGCAGCACGTCTTTTTTTACAACGGATTTATAAAGAAATTATTGGTATTTCGGTTACCGAGCATACCATTGCGCAGCTCTATCAAGACCAGTTTATTATTGGCATTAAAAAAGGAATTGAAGCGGGTCGCTTAAACCCAAGATTGGCCGACTTTCCGCTTGAAGAGTTGGCAAAAAAAATGGTTATTGAGCGCGACAATTTGTTTCGCTACATGGGTATTGCAACGCTTTACGAACGCTATTTTTTGAAAGCAGAAAAGACCGTTTTAGAATTGCCGCAAGCATTTTGGATGCGTGTAGCTATGGGCTTGGCGCTTAACGAAAAAGATCAGTTAAATAAAACGGTAGAGTTTTATAACGTTCTTTCAACGTTGCGTTATGTTTCTAGTACGCCCACCCTTTTTCATGCTGCCATGGTGCATGCGCAGCTCAGCTCATGCTATCTTACGTACGTTGACGATGACTTGAATCACATTTTTAAATGCCTGCGCGACAATGCCAACCTTTCAAAATTTTCTGGTGGCATTGGCAACGACTGGACACAGTTGCGTGCAGCAGGTACGCCAATTAAAAGTATTAACGCAGACAGCCAGGGGCTTATACCGTTTTTGCGCATTGCCAACGACGTGGTTTCGGCAATTAACCGCAGTGGTAACCGCCGTGGTGCAACGTGTGCGTATCTTGAAGTGTGGCATTTGGACTATGAAGATTTCTTAGATTTGCGCCGCAACACGGGCGATGAACGCCGTCGCACGCACGACATGAATACTGCAAGTTGGATTCCAGATTTGTTTATGAAGCGTGTGCTGAGTGATGGCGATTGGACTTTTTTCTCTCCTCACGAAACGCCAGATTTGCATGGATTGTACGGTAAGAAATTTGAAGAGCGTTATGCACACTACGAATTGATGGCACTTCAAGGTAAAATTGAATTTTTTAAAGTAGTCAAAGCGCAACAATTGTGGCGCAAGATGCTCACGCGATTGTTTGAAACAGGACATCCGTGGGTAACGTTTAAAGATGCGTGCAACGTTCGTTCGCCGCAAGATCATGCCGGTGTGGTGCATTCATCAAATTTGTGTACTGAAATTACGCTCAATACCTCGCGTGAAGAAACAGCCGTGTGTAACATTGGCTCAGTAAATCTTGGCCGCCACGTTTTTGATGGTAAAATTGACGATGAGTTGTTGGCTCAAACTATTGAAACGTCAATTCGTATGTTGGACAATGTGATTGATATTAACTTTTATCCAACATCTGAAGCAAAAGCGAGTAACATGCGCCACCGACCAATTGGCATTGGCGTGATGGGTTTTCAAGATGCGCTCTTTAAAATGGATCTTTCTTTTGAAGATGAGCGTACGTTGCAGCTGGCAGACGAGTTGCAAGAAAAGGTCTCATACCACTCAATTAAAACGTCGGCATTGTTGGCACAAGAGCGCGGTGCGTATGAATCATTTAAAGGTTCAAAGTGGGACCGCAATATTTTCCCTGTTGATACATTAGATTTGCTTGAGCAAGAGCGTGGTATGCCTATTGATACACCACGCACGTGCAGTATGGATTGGGCACCAGTGCGTGCATTGGTACAAGAGCATGGTATGCGCAACTCTAATTTAATGGCTATTGCACCAACAGCTACCATTTCCAATATTGTTGGCTGTTTCCCGTCAATTGAACCGATTTACAAAAATATGTACGTTAAGGCAAACTTGAACGGTGAGTTTACCGTGATCAACCATTACTTGGTGCATGACCTGAAAAAAGCTGGCTTGTGGAGCAAAGAAATGGCCGACAAGATTAAGTACTTTGATGGTAGCGTTCAAATGATTGAAGAGATTCCAACCGCAATAAAAAATAAGTATAAAGAAGCATTTGAAATTGACCAGGAGTGGTTGGTTAAGCTGGCAGCTCGCCGTGCAAAGTGGATAGACCAAAGTCAATCACTTAACATTTTTGTGGTTGGAGCTTCTGGCAAAAAACTTAATGATTTATATTTTGCTGGTTGGCAAGCAGGCGTGAAAACGTTTTATTATTTGCGTACCATGGCGGCAAGTCAAATTGAAAAATCAACACTTGATGCAAAAACATTTGGCTTTACGCAAAAGCGTCAGTACGATAGCAATGCTGGCCAAAGCAGCAGTGCTCAAGTGAGCGTGCCGGCGACCGATGCTTCGTGCAACATTGACGACCTTTCGTGTGAGTCGTGCCAGTAGCTTATAAATTTAACAAAAGAGGATAGAAATTATGCAAGGAGCACGTATGGCAAAAAGAAACACTATTTTGTCAAACAGCGAGTCGACTGATCCAAATAAAATATTGCCGATGAGATATTTATGGGCGCGCCAACATTATAAAGATGGCATTGCTAATACTTGGACGCCTGAAGAAGTGTCTATGCAAAAAGATATTGAGCAATGGAAATCATCATCAGTTTTAAATGACGACGAACGCCGCTTGATTTTATGGAACCTTGGTTTTTTTGCAACGGCAGAGTCATTGACTGCTAATAACATTGTTTTAGCTGTTTATAGACATGTGGCCAATCCAGAATGCCGACAATATTTGTTGCGCCAAGCGTTTGAAGAAGCGGTGCATACCGATACGTTTATTTATTGTTGCGATTCGCTTGGTCTTGATCCAGATTATATTTACAACATGTACAACACTATTCCATCAATCAAACAAAAAGATGAGTTTGTGGTAAACATGACCACCACTATTTTGGACCCAGGTTTTAAAATTGACGGTCCAGAAAGTATTCAACGTTTCTTGCTTGACTTGGTTGGGTTTTATGTGATCATGGAAGGCATATTTTTTTATGCCGGTTTTGCTATGATGTTAGCACTCAGACGCCAACAAAAAATGACCGGCGTTGGCGAGCAATTTGAATACATTATGCGCGACGAAAGTTTGCATTTGGCTTTTGGGTGCGATTTAATTAATACCATTAAAGTTGAGCATCCTGAAGCGTGGGACAAGGCGTTTCAAGATAAAGTGGTGAGTTTAATTGAGCAAGCGGTTGAGCTTGAAAAGAATTATGCTTACGATGCGTGTCCGCGTGGTTTGTTGGGCATTAATGCGCAGCAGTTTTGCAACTACGTTGAACACATGGCAGACCGTCGCTTAGAACGCCTTGGCTTGCCAAAAGTATACAATCAAGAAAATCCATTTCCGTGGATGGGCCAGGCGACTGATCTTTCCAAAGAAAAGAACTTTTTTGAAACACGTGTTACGGAATACCAATCCGCCGGCTCTCTAAGCTGGGATTAATAAAAACGAAAGGGCTTGCTGCAAGGCAGGCCCTTTTTTTTGGAGAAAAGATGGAGATGAAGATTGGTCGCTATCTTGTTAACGTTTCTAATCCAGAAAAAATATGGTTTCCACAAAGCAAAATAACCAAAGTCGATCTTGTTGCTTACTACCGCGACATAGCGCCGTTTATGCTGCCATTTACCAAAGACCGTGCACTGACTCTGCATCGCTTTCCCGATGGTATTGATCATGAAGGTTTTTATCAAAAAAATATTGGTGCGCATTTTCCTGCTTGGGTAGCTTCAAAAAAAATAAAAAATAAAGAAGCGGGTTACACAACGTATGTTGTGTGCAATAACGCCGCGTCACTTGCTTATATTGCAACGCAAGGTTGTATTACACCGCATTTGTGGTTGAGCAAAATTGATAAGCTCAATTATCCCGATCGTATGATTTTTGACTTAGACCCGTTTGATGATGATTTTACGTTGGTGTGTTGGACAGCAAAAGAGCTCAAAAAAGAATTAGAAGAGCGTGGCTTAACGCCTTTTGTTATGACTACCGGCTCACGCGGCCTGCATGTAGTGGTGCCGCTTAAACGAACGGCAACGTTTGACGTAGTGCGTGACTATGCGCGTGATATTGCTACACTTTTGGTCCAACGTTATCCAAAAAAATTGACCATTAATCCGCGCAAAGAGTCGCGCGGGCGCAAGCTCTTGATCGACTGCATGCGCAATGCGTATGGCGCTACCGCTGTCACACCCTACGCCGTTCGTGCGATTGAAAAAGCACCGGTAGCAATGCCTATTTTTTGGGAAGAGCTAGCGCGTACAACGCCGCAACGCTTTACCATTAAAACCATTTTTAAACGATTGTTGCAAAAAGAAGATCCTTGGCAAAAACTCAATAAAGCTGCTTTGGTATTAAAACCTTTGCCATATGAAAAAGATTTAAAAAGCTAGTTGAGGTGGTTGTATGAAATTTTTTGTTTGTTGTTTTTCTTTACTGCTGTTCGTTGGGCAGGTACAAGCGGCTGATGAAGGTTTTGAGCAAGAGCTACAGTCTTTGTGTGTGCATCACGGGGCTTTGTTAAGGCCTTGTTTGAATGGTTTTTTTGTTGTTCCCGATAAAAACTTTTTTTACAAAAAAATAGTAGATATACTCGCCGGAACCACGAGCGTGCAAGAAAGGGTGCAACTGGCAAAAAAAGCTTTGGGTGATGCAACGTTGCAGGGTGTTGGCCCGCAATGGTCGCCGTTTATTGCTCTTGCAAAGGGTAGTATAGACCCTTATCTTTATCAGCTTGTTAAGCTTTTGCAAGAGCGTGGTGCACTGATTGATCTTGGTGACTTTGAGGGTAAGACTGCGTTGCATCATGCTTGTCAGCGAGAGCCTTTTTCAATAATTTTGGTTAGGGCTTTGGTTGAAACGGGCAAGGCAAGTGTTAATTGTTTTGACCAGTTCGGTTACACACCGCTTGATTATTTACTGGCTCGTCCTGATTCTTCTGAGCACATCAAGAAAGCGATAGCCTTGATGCAAAAGCATGATGCAAAAACAAGTGAAGATTTAGTGTGTGCCCAGATTCACGAAGAGCAAGCCTCAACAGATGACGAAGATGATGAAGTGTTGTCTCGAGAAGAAGAAATTATTGAGACAGCTGAGGTAGTTCTAGATTCCATTTCCCCTTCTTCTCCAAAAAATTGTGCGCCTCAAGATTCTGTGTCTGAGCAGGAACCGCAACAAACAGTGGTTCAAGAATCAATGCCAATAGTCCAAGCTCCAAGACCAGAAGCACCGGTACAATTTTCTCCAGCTATTTTGGCAATGTTTTATCCAGGGCAAGGTTGTACCTTTGCTGAGGCTGATAGACGGGCTACTTGATGATAATTTTACTTATCAATTTTTTACACGATGCTTTTGCGTAATGCCATGCGAAAAATCTGTTGAGCTTACTTCGCGAAACCCTTTGCCGCTAATAAGATCTTGCGTAAGTGCAATGCCCTCGGTCAAATCAACCGGTATAATAGTAATAATGCTCTCGTCAATTAACCCAGCATCATGAAATTGTTGTACCAGGTTGGCGCCGCCTTCAAGCCATATTTTACAGTCCGGTTGTTCTTGTTCTATTTTTTTCATAAAATCTTGTACACTTGTGTTTACAAACGTTATCTCGTCGTGTTCAGGCTTTTCTGTGCTTTCAGTAAAAACGTACGTATGCTTGCCTGCGTTGGGCCAATCGCCAAACGTGAGCATTTGTTCATAGGTTTTTCGGCCCATAACAATCAGATCAATCGATTGAAAAAAATCTTTATAGCCACAGTCCATGTCTGGTGGTAAATCGGCACAAAATGAGTTTAACCAATCAACGCTGCCGTTTTTGTCGGCAATAAAACCATCGCGGCTGATTGCAATATAAAGAATAACTTTTGTTTTCATGATGCTTCTTTTTTTTTAAAAAATTTAAGAAAGATTGTTTTCTATGGTACAAAGTGTAACGGTTGTGCCAGTTTAGAATTTTTTAATGGTTTGGGGTAGTGGTTTTTTATATGAACAAAAAACAAATATTTTTTTTAACGTTGGGTATTTTTTGCGCCTTTGGTTGCGCACAGGGAGCAACAGTGTCGCATGCAGACTTGCCCCACGCTACTCATGTTCCATTTACTGGAAATATATGCTTGACGGTGGTTCATCGGGATTCTTTGGTTAACCTTGTGCGTTCGGTTATTGCCAATACTCATTTAACGATTATTGGAAAAATGGAAGTGCTTAAAGTTTTGCTCGCTGGCGTACGTAATTTAAACGAACATGAGGCCAATGAGCCTCTCATGTTGATGGCTTTGTGTATGTGTGGTCCTGGTCGTGATTGTTTTAAATTACTTGCCCTGTTAAAAGATAGTGGGGCTTCGGTTAACGCCCAAAATCCTGTCACTGGCTGGACCGTTTTGCATAGTGCATGTGGACGCACTATGTCGAAAACATTGACCCAGTTTTTGGTAGAAAAGTGTCATGCTGATATCAATATTTTGAATTACGAAGGTAAAACACCTCTTGATTGTGCTTTAGCAACGCACCATGCCAAAGCACTTAAAATTGCTGAGTGGTTGAAAGAACAGGGGGCAAAAAGAAGTGTTGAATTGGTTGCTGTGCAGGAATTTGAAGAGCTTGAGCAGGAGCAATTATTTGAAGAACAAGAGCCTGTAGTGTTGGCCCAGCGGCGCATGGCCCTGCCATCGCACGTGTCTGAGGTTCGGTATCAAAGCTTTATTGAGCAGCTTGAAGCTCCGTTGGTTACTCAAGAGATACCATTATTAGATCAATTACCAGAAACCTGTGCATTGCCAACATTGCCTATTGCGCCACGGCAAGAAGATTTTTTGCGACAAGAACAAGTAGTGGGAAATCCTGATCCAGTTATTTTTTCTTCAGATTTTTTTTCTGATGATTTTTTTGGCGAACTTGAGATTCCTTGCAGGAACTTATCGGCAAATTCTGATGAAGGCTCAGTTAATGTTATTGATTAGCGAGGTCGATAATACTGGTTTATCATGCGTTATCAAACTTAAAAAACGTCTTGCTGCGCCACCTGTTCAGGTTGTTTTATAGCGAGTTTTGCCTTGGTTGAGAGAAGCTTAAAACACTTCGCCCAGCGTTAAATACCAAGCATAAGCACTGTCGCCAGGCAGTCTTGTTTTCCATTTCCAACCGATATCAAAGCGGATTGCGCCTACCGGTGTTTTGTAGCGCAGTCCGCAGCCAGAACCAGGAAACCACGAGCCCGAGCCGGGAATGCCTGTTTGGCTGAGTACGCCAACGTCTTGAAAAATAACCATGCCTAATTTGTCGATTACCGGAAAGCGCAGTTCAAGATTAAGATTGATCATCGAACTGCCGCCTTGAATGGTATATTCTTTGTTTACATTGCCTTCTGAATCAACATGTTCGCTGACGCCAAGCGGAGGTAATGAATCTTTTTCATAACCACGAACCGAATAAGGCCCGCCTAGATAAAAACGTTCTATGGGCATAATTTGATTAAATTTTCGCCGAAAAATATGACCAAAGCGCAGTCGAAAAGCGCCAATCACATTGTTGTGGAGCGCTTTAAAATATGACTGCTCTGCCATTAAACGTGTCGAAAAACCTGCCGAAAGCTCTGGCACCATAAACTTCATTGAGAGAAAACTAAACTGTCCTTTGGTGGTGTTAACGCGATCATCCAGTGTGTCGATAATTAAGCTTGGTTCAAAAAAGAAGTACGGCAGCGTGCGGTCGATTAATGCTGGATCTAAATTGAGATTTCCGCGTACTCTACTGGTGCGCATCCATTCGTTACCAACGGTAATGCCCCAATAATAATTTTCTCGGTACTCATCGCTTAAGCCAGCCAAAAAGCCGCTTTGCACTGCTTCGTACGCCGAATCACTTGAGCCAATAGCAACCGGATGAATATACTTGTTGGTGTAGCCTTTTAACTTGCCCATCACCGGCAAACCTAAAAGTGCGGGTTGTTGGTAGTGAGCATCAAACGTGCGTTCAAAGCGGGTAATTTCAGTATTAATAGTCAGATTGTCCGCACTGTTGGTTGGGTTTTTTATAGCCAACGATGCGCCAAATTTGGCAGTTGATTGGCGTTTAAACAGAAAGTTTTTGCTGGTTAAAAAGTAACCAGCGCGTATGCGCAGTTCAATTGGGTCGTCGTCAACCAGTGTTATAATCAGCGGCTTTTTGCTTTTAGTATTAGAAAGATGGTAGGGTTGAATTTGTATTTGTTTAAAAATATCCAGACTGCGCAACTTCTTGCGCGTGAGTTCTATTTTTTCTTTGTCCCACAATGCTCCTTCGTGGCAGCGAACTTCGCGCATAATGCGTTTGAATGGCAGCTTGGTGGCTCCACGTAGGTATACTTTGCCAAAGCGTACGCGTGGACCTGGCTCAATATGCCAGGTGGTAAAAACGTTGACGCCGTGCGGCGAAATTTTGCTGGTCAACTCGGGGTGCACGCGCGCGTACCAATAACTATTTTGTTGAAAGTAGTTGAGTAGATAAACTTTTTGCTCGTGCAGCCAGTGAATATTGAATGGTACTAAGTTGTTGGTAGTACTTTTTTGCGGATCGGTAAATACCGCGTGCGAGGCCAAATGCTCAAAATTTTTAAAAGCAAAGCCATGATAAAAGTGTTGCACGCCTTTTTTGATCAGTATCAAAATGGCATATGAATCGTCTTGTTGTTTAACAAAGCGCGTTTCCACAATTTCAAAATTCCAAAAACCTTGAGAAAAGTAATGGTGCTTTAATTCGGCAAGAGATGTGTCTAGGCGTTCTTGGTCGAAGTTTTTTTTCTTGAGTAATTCATTAAAAAAGCGCAAGCCATCACGCTCTTGCTCACGCGTATCAACATTTTTTAAAAAAATGTCTTGGATGTGAGTAGGTTTGCCCTCTTGAATACTAAAAGCATAATCATGTTTTGGTGTTGGTTGGTAAGAGACAGCTGTTTGCCAGTATCCTTTTTTATAATATTCATGCAACAGTTGTTCAGCAATAATATCGGGAGAAAAGAGCCATTCTGGTAGATCAAGACCAATGATATCTTCTTTAATTGCCTGGTTAGAAAACAGATGGTTGCCGGTGAATGCCAGTAATTTTCTTTTTCCCAATGAGATAAAAAAAGTAACGGCAACCGTATGATTGCGGTGGTTGATCAGTCGCTTCATGCTGATATGACTATCGAAGTAGCCCTTTTCTTGCAGGTACGTACGTATTTTTTTTGCCTGTTTTTCTATTTGTTTTTTGTCGTAGTCATTTTTTAATAAGTTTTTTTTAAAGCGTTGTAGCTTTTCTTCGAGTGTGCTGAGGGATTTTTTATTTCCTTGTTCTTGATCTGTTTTTATATCAAATGTTATTTGGTTAACATGATAGCGTTTGCCGCGTTTTGTTTTGATGATGGTTGTTATTGCTTTGTTCTTTTTTTCGTACACAAATTCATCGGTTAGTGTGTGATCAAAGTAGCCTTCTGCTTTAAGTTTTTGTTTAATTGCTTCAACTGATTCTTCGTGCAACGAGACATCAAAAACATCACCAGGTTGTTGCGTGTAAAGATTGGTATATTCTTGTTGTCCAAAAAATACGCCCTTAAAAATTAACTTTTTTAAGATCCAACTACTTTTGAGTGTAAACGCCAAATGTTTACCGTTTTCATAATCACAACAGTTGATATCAATTGCTTGAAGTCGTTCTTTGCGCATAAGATTTTTAAAAGCCTGATTAACTTGTTTGACCGAAATAAATGTGTTGGGAACAAGTTCAACAAGGTGGTTAAACTCTTCGTTGCTTAACAAAATATCGGCTTGGTGCGAAAGTTTTGTTAAGTAAAAAGTAGCGGTTTCTTGCGGGTACTGCTCATGAAAATTGCCACCGTAGCACAGCCTAGTACGAGCGTGCAGTGGATTTGTGCCTAGCGTGGCAAAAAAAATAGAAAAAATGAATAGTAAGCTCTTGTACACACAAAGTCCCATTTTTCGGCCCATAAAGTTCCCTTACGATACCATACTATTTTTGTAAAAATTTGTATTGTTTTGTTAGATTTCTAGGGATTAATTAGGTTTTTTGGGTAACGAAAAAAGGGTTGATGGTAGAATTGAAAAAAAAGGAGGAGGTCAAGAGCATAGAGTTAATCACCAATGATTCTGAAAACGCTGCGAAAATCCTTTTCTTTTATCATTGGTTCTACTTGGACTTCTTCTACTTTAGATTCTGGAGTTCCTTTGTATAAAGCATCAATAAGCTCATCAAGCTTTTCTGCGATACCACAAGCCATAATGATAACGCTGTGCTTGTCGTCAGAATTCTGTATAGTTCCTTCAATATCATAGCGCTGAGCATGTTTTTGAACATATTCGCGGTATGATGCCATTTGGACATTTCCAATGACTTTTATCTTAACACACTGCCTCATAGGAATTTCCCTTTCTCACTTTTTGCCTCCTCGCGAGAATCATGCGTAATAGTATCAGACCGAATTTTGAAAAGTCAAAAAAAAAGTATAAATTTTTTTAAACTAAGTGAAAAAAATGTTTAAAAAAAATGGCAACATGTTGCTTAATAGGAGTTATTTTTTTAATTAAATAGTTGGCGATAAAGAGTTTTGTGTTGCTCAAGCATGGCTGTTGTATCAAAATCTGCCAGACTGTCTTGATGCTGACTGAGGCGTTGGTAGAGAGTTGTATCATTGGCAATTGTAGCAAGAGTTTGGCCCAGCTTTTCCCAGTTACCTGGCTCAACTAAGTAACCATTAATACCATCATTAATAATTTCATGAATGCCGCCAACGTTGTAGGCAACAACAGGAATTTTGCTCAAGCGCGCTTCAACAACGCTGCATGGCAGGCCTTCCCACAGTGAGCTGAGTGCAAAAATGTCCCATGAGGTTAACCATGGCGTTACGTCGTGTTGCCAGCCAAGAAGGCGCACTGAATTTTGCATGTTGTTTTCAATAATCCAGTTGGTTAATTCTTTACGCAGTGTGCCGTCACCAATAATTTCCAGTTCAAGGGTATGTTTTGTTACCAAGCTTGTGGCGAGTTGAAAAGCCTTAAGAAGATCAAACAGATTCTTTTGTGGCTTAAAACACGAAATAGTGCCAATGCGAAAGGGCCGCATACGAACAAGGCTGCGTGCAGGCATATAAAACTTTTCATATTCAACCGCTGCTCTGATAATTGAACTTTTGTTTTTAAAGCCGGGTAAGCGCCTGCTGCCTTCCTCTCGATCTTTGTTAGAAACACAAATAAAGTGTGTAGTAATTAATGCGGTTATCCATTCAAGCGCATAAATAAAAAACCAGCGCAATGTTGACTGGTAATCGTTAAAACCAAATCCGTGTACGGTATGAATACGTGTTTTAATGCCAGCAAAAAAAGCTGCCCAGCGGCCAATAATGCCTGCTTTTGTGCTGTGCGTGTGTACCGCAATGTTGGGATGTTTTTTTTTTAGATTACGTAAAATGCTGGTAATGCGTAAAAAATTTTTGCCTTCATTAAGCAACGATTTTAGCCCAACCTCGCGTTTAAAAGAATCTAAGAGGAAAGTATTGTTGAGCTGTTTTGCGTGCGATACAAGTGGGCCCTGATCGCCTGAGATGAGGCTGGTGGAATAAGTGGTGTTGTTGATGCCGTGTGCGAGAGAAAGACAAATTTTTTGTGCGCCGCCAAGTTCAAGTTTGGTGACAATGTAGACCACGTGAAGTGGTTGAGTATTCTTCATTACTTTCTTTCAAAGCGTTTTAGGCGCTTATTTTTAAGATCAGCAAAAATGAAACAATCATGGCATAAATAACCGACGATTCAATAAACGTGCTGGTAAGAAGCGTAAGTTTAATCATGAGTGGATAGTTGTTTGGCTCTTGCGCAATTTGTTGGCAACTTTTTGAAGCCGAAAGGCCAATGCCTGCCCCAGTGCCTAGCGACCCAAGCCCCAGTGTGAGTGCGGCTGTTAAAATGACCGGGCCTTGTGGCATAAAATCAAGGCCGCGTGTTGGCACATAAAAAAGAAACATAAGAGCAAGAAGCAAACAAAAGATAATGGGCGTTTCAATAAATGCTTGTCCAAAGAGCGCGAAGGGGAAAATTTTGTTGTAAGCATTTTTGTTGGTGCTGACGGCCGTGCATGCTGCTTGGCAAAAAATAGCTTGGCCAATTGAAGGCCCAATGCTGGCTATACCAATAACCAAGCCGGCGCCCAAGTTTTTAATACCGTCAATAATAACCATGCCTTCGTGCATATTCGTTTTAATGAGCAACGAAATAATAAACGAAAACAGGACCGGAGCTTCAATAATTGACTGGCACAAGAGCATGAGGGTGATAATTTTTTGTGCAAAAAAAGGTTGACGACCAATGCCTTGTGTTGCTGCTCGTACCACAAAGCTTGAGGCAAGGCTGGTTGAAAGGGCTGCCAAGCCAATGGCAAGACCAATGCCAAGTTCAGACAAACCAACTTCGAGCGTCATATCTTTTGGTGCGCCCAACAGCATGAGCAGTGACATAACCAGCGCAATAACAATGCCGCTTTCAATGAGAGCCAAACCAATCAACATTGCTTTAAAGGTGTTGTCTCTGCCTAATTCTTGGCGCTCCATTGCCTGGAGTGCGCTCATGCCGGCAAAGCCTTGTCCCAAGCCGCCGCCAATAGTTGCCAGGCCAAGAGCTAAAATGGCCGAAAAATAATGAAGAAAATTAGGAAGCATGGTAATCACTTTCTTCTGGTTCTTGTGTTGGTTGTGCGTCTGGGTCGGTTATGCCCATTGAGAGGTACGTTGCGGTGAGCATGGTAAGAACAAATGATTGTATGAGTCCTTCAAAAAAGCCAAAAAACATTTGAACGCCTACCAGCGCAAAGAGTGTTATGTAGAGAATTTTACTTAAGCGCGCGAACCGCTCATTTTTGCCCAAAGCAGGAAGTTTGTGCGCAATAACAGCCAGAAGTATAATAACGATAGTTAGGCCAATAAAATGAAATTTTAATTTGTTGCCAACAAATTGCATGATCATACTAAAAATAATGCTGCCGCCCAAAATATTACCAAACAGTCGAAATGACATTGAGGCGATTTTTGCCAGCTCGCCTACCACATTGATGGGTGCCAAAAAAAAGATTGGCTGCACAAATTCTTTTAAATAATGGCGAAAACCCTTAAATTTAATTTTGTAAAATTGTACGTAAACAAAGCTGGTAAGTCCCAGGGCTAGCGTGGTATTTAAATCATTGGTTGATTCATCTAAAAATGGGATCAAGCTGGTTGAGCTACAAAAAAGCGTGAAGAGAAAAAGTGATGTGATAAAAGCAAAGTGGTGATACATAAATTTACCAAATGATTCTTTGGTTAAATCAATAAAAAAGCCAATTGCTTTTTCATAAGCCAACGAAATTAATGTTGGGTTGCGCTTTAAGAGATTTTTTCCTACCAGTGCCAAGGCAAATAAGATGCCCATGGCGATCCAGGTATACATAAGCGTGTCCAAATGAACATGCCAAAATGAGCCTTCAAGGCCCAAAAATTTAAAGGGAGCAATTTCTTTATATTTAAAAAGATTAATATTCACGAAAGAACCTTTGTTTTCTTGAGCGTGTAGAACCAAAAACTGATACCAAAGCCAGCAAGAAAAACCGGCAAATTAACCTGCAACCAAAAATAAAGGACCGACACAATAAGTATTAGTATAAAAAATCTTGCAACAAACAATACTAAAGGTTGTAAAAAAAAGCGAGAAGCGGCTTTGTTAGGCTTTGTTTGAAATATCTTTTGGAGCTGGGCAACAAAAAGATAGGCATAGGTAAGCCCCACTAAAAGACCAGAAACAAAAGAAATAAATAGCGTTGTTGTTGTCATAATGTACCCCAATAATGGCAAAGTGCCCTAATTCTAAAGGCTAGTATGAAAATGGCACATGTGCAAGTAAAAGAATGCATTCTAGGCCAGCTTAATAAAAATATTGCTTCTACTTATTCAATTCTATTACCATTGAAGCAATGGAGAGGGGCGAAAAAGGGAATAGTATGTTTGAGGGGGAATAATGAAGAATATGAGACTTTTGTTGAATTTATTGCTTACTGGCTTTTTGGTGGCCAGTTGTGGTCGCTCTTTGAGTGCCTTGCCTGCGGGTGGCGTGGTTCGCAACAAGATTCCAATGAACGTTGCAGGCCAAAAGGTACAACCTGGTGCAAAATTTGCTTTGGGAGATTTGTGGAATCTGATCAACACACGATTGCCTAAAAAGGTTGCTAATTTTATTGTGTTAGCTGGAGAAAATAAACAATTCTTTACTGATGCCCAGAGCAACTGGAGTCAAGGTGTTCAGCCAGTTGGTTCTTATAGTGCCGACCGTCTTGGTTTTTCTCTCGACTGGATTCAACAAAATAAAGACCAACAGGTAACATTGCTTGATGATCCGGATCTGATCTCATTACTAGAAAAAGAAAATCGTGTTGCCAGTACAAGCCAGGGCGATAAGTATCAAAAGATTTTACTTTATTTTACGATTGACATGAATGGTACTTCATACCGACTTTATTTGAATGATCCGTATCCAGGAAAAGTAGTGGCAATAGGAAACAAGACGATTAATCCAGTAAAAAATGTCATCAATGCTTGGGATATATAACAATTTTTTGAATTGACAACATTGACAAGGAGCGGCTGTTTTATGCAGTCGCTCCTTGTTTTGCTAAGCTTTGTTGAGCAACATCATTTCTTTTAACACGCTGTCCGGGTTGAGCGAAATAGAATCAATTCCCTGGTCAACCAAAAATTGGGCAAATTCAGGATAGTCTGAGGGCGCTTGCCCGCAAATACCAATTTTTTTGTTGGCTCGTTTGGCGCCTTGAATTGCCATGGTCAACATCATTTTGACTGCTTCATTGCGTTCGTCAAAAATGGCAGCAACCAAGCCAGAATCACGATCAACACCCAGTGTCATTTGCGTCAAGTCGTTGGAGCCAATTGAAAAGCCGTCAAAGAGTTTGGCAAAGTGATCAATGAGTAAAACGTTTGAAGGGATTTCGACCATCATGTAAAACTCAAGCCCATTGTTGCCTTGCTCCAGCCCGTGCCGCTTCATTTCTGCGAGAGCCTTTTGTGCCTCGTCAACCGTGCGGACAAAAGGCAGCATGAGCTTAACGTTGGTAAGGCCCATTTCATTGCGTATTTTTTTCATGGCTGCACATTCCAGCGCAAAGCCTTCTTGATATTTTGAGTGGTAATAGCGCGAAGCACCACGAAAGCCCAGCATTGGGTTTTCTTCTTCCGGCTCAAAATCTTTGCCGGCAATCAGCTTGCGATACTCATTGCTTTTAAAATCTGACATGCGAATAATGACCGGCTTTGGGTAAAAAGCGGCGGCAATAGTGCCTGCTTCTTGGGCAAGTTTGTCGATAAAATATTGTTTCTTGTCGTCGTATCCAGCGGTGAGCCGAGCAATTAAAGCCCGATCGTGTTCGTCTGAAACT
Source organism: Candidatus Babeliales bacterium (assembly GCA_019746485.1). Lineage (GTDB taxonomy): Bacteria > Babelota > Babeliae > Babelales > RVW-14 > AaIE-18. Next base: position 49,323 of record JAIERW010000013.1, read on the forward strand.
TTTTCGGAGTGAACCAGTGCCATGGGATGAATTTGTAGCGCATTGTTAATAATAAATTCCAAGCGCGCCAAGCCAACGCCCGCATTGGGAATGTGCACTAAATTAAATACTTCGTCCGGGTTGCCCACATTCATCATCAAATTAACGGGTGGATTTTTTAAATGACTGGTTTCTATTTTTTTAATTTCAAAATCAAAATGGCCTTGGTAGACCGAACCAACTTCGCCGTTGGCGCAGTCCAGCGTAATTTCTTGGCCATCAATAATTCGTGTTGTTGCGTCTTCAGCGCCAACAATTGCCGGTATGCCCAGCTCGCGGCTAATGATAGCGGCGTGGCAGGTGCGGCCTCCGCGGTTGGTAACAATGCCGGCAGCAATTTTCATGATCGGTTCCCAGTCGGGGTCGGTCATGTCGGTTACCAAAATATCGCCCGGCTGCAGCTCGTGCATCGCTTTGATATTTTTAATAATGCGCGCTTTGCCAACGGCAATTTTGCGGCCCACGCTCTTGCCTTGCACAATAATGTTTTCTTTAGAAATTTTTGTTTTATCCAGCACGTATTCTTCAAAAAAAGATTGCTGCTGTTTTTGGGAATAAACCGTTTCTGGGCGTGCTTGCACAATATAAAGTTTGCCATCAAGGCCGTCTTTTGCCCACTCAATGTCCATTGGCGACCACGTGCCGCGCTGTTCAGAATAATGATCTTCAATGAGTGCCGCTTGCTGCGCCAAGAAAAGTACTTCGTCGTTGGTCAAACAAAATTGCTCGCGCTCATGTGCTGGTACTTCAACTTTAGTGGTTTGTTGCCCATGGTCGGCATAAATAAGTTTTTGTTGTTTGCTGCCCAGTCGCTTTTTTAAAACTGGCTTAAAGCCCTGTTTGAGCGTTGGTTTGTGTACATAAAATTCGTCGGGATTTACACTGCCCTGCACCACCATTTCGCCAAGGCCGTACGAAGCGCTGATATAAATAACGTCTCTAAAACCACTTTCGGTATCCAGTGTAAAAATAACGCCGGCGCTACCTTTGTCTGAGCGGACCATTTTTTGCACGCCAATTGAAAGTGCAACGTCCATGTGGTCAAAGCCGTGGTCCATGCGGTATGACATGGCACGGTCGGTAAACAGCGAAGCATACGCATTGCTGCACGCGGTAAGCAGTTCTTGCTCGCCGCGAACATTTAAATACGTTTCTTGTTGGCCGGCAAAAGAATTGGCGGGCAAATCTTCAGCCGTTGCTGATGAACGCACCGCAACGTCGCAGGGTGCAGGATAGCGTTGAGCAAGTGTTTGGTAGGCTTGGCATATTTCGGCTGCAAGTTCTGGTGGTAGTGGGGCTTGTGCAATGAGCGTGCGAATTTGTGTGCCCAATTGGGCAAATACTTCCAGGTTATTTTTGTTCAGCTGTGCGAGTAAATTTTTTAGAGGTTCTTCAAGATTATTTGTTGAAAGCAGGTGACGATAGGCATCGGCTGTGATGGCAAAACCTGAAGGGACTTGGACCCCTTTTGAGGTCAATTTTTGAATCATCTCGCCAAGCGAAGCATTCTTTCCTCCAACACTATTGAGGTCTTTTATACTAATCTCTTCGAATAATTTTATAAATTTCATAAACTAATATCCCTGGCATAGTTTTGGGGTGCCGCATCTGATTCATAAACTCGTGGCATTAGAGTAGACGATTGAGCTTTATTTGAAAATAAAAAGGATAACTATGAAGCAAGAGGCTGCAAAAAACTTAGTTTTTGTCATGTACGATGGCATCAAAAATTCGGTTTTTCAAAGTCAGGTACTACATCCTTTAATGCGATTACTTGAAGCTGATCATCAGATGCAGATTACGCTTGTTTCGTTTGAGCACAAGCGCCCTTCAAACCAAGAACTGATAACGATTATTCCTGCACACGAGCGCTTGCACTTTGTGCTGAGCCGCCGGTTGCCGTTTGTGGGTAAAATTGGCCTACGGTTTGCGGCCTATCAATTTTTTAAACTGTTAAATGTAATACAGCCTGACGAAATTATTGCACGTGGGCCATTGTCTGGTTTTGTAATGATGCAGGCGATGCGCAAAATTATGGGAAGACAAAAAAAACAACAACCTGCGTTGATAGTGCCTAACGTTACCGTGCAGGCGCGGGGGTTGTGTGCTGAAGAGTATCGTTATGATCGCTCGTTCAAAAAAAGTTCTTTTTTAAGGCGCTTATTTTATAAATTTATGTATGCACGGCTAGACAGTGTTGAACGTGCTGTTTTTGGTAAAAATTTAGGTTTTGAAAAAATTATGATTGAGGCAGTAAGTCCTGCACTCAAAGATTATTTGGTTGACCGCTTTCAGGCAGACCCTGAAAAAATACTGATTGCGTCAAAAGATATTCCGCATGTTTTAGACCAACAAACCGTTGCGCAATGGCGTCGCGATGTGCGTTGTCAGCTGGGCATTCCCGACGATTCCGTTGTTTATTGCTACAGCGGTTCGTTTAAGCCGTGGCAATGCGCGCCGCAGACCGTGCAGTTTTTTACTGAACAGTTGCGTACTGACGCAAAGAGTTTTTTGTTGGTACTTTCTGCCGATCATGAAATATTTAGGAAAGAGTTGCTAAAGTCGCAGGTGCCGGTTAACCATTTTGCGGTGCTTTCGGTTGGCGCTACCCAGCTTTATCGCTATTTGGCAGCAGCCGATTTTGGCCTGCTTTTTAGAGAGCATGACGTGATTAATTGGGTTTCGCGGCCTACCAAAATGCTTGAGTATCAAGCGGTTGGTTTACCCGTGTTGCACAACAATACCATTGCCTGGCTTAACAACAAGACTCAAATTCCTGCGCGTGGCGCACGGGCTCTTTAGCTTTGTAAGCGCTGCCAAATTTCAAGCAATTCAACAAAAGAAATTTGTTGAGCACGCAACTTGAGCGTTGCTTCATCAAACTTTTCAAGCGCATAATGAGCTTGTTTCAAGTTATTTGCTAGCGTGCGGCGTGGTGAAGCAAAGCAGAGCTTGGCAAATTTCCAAAACGCTTCTTCGTTTGGAATTGGTGTTACGGCTGTTTTTGGTTTGAAATACAAAAGACGTGAATGAACTTTTGGTGGTGGTGTAAACGCTTCTGGTTCAACCTTTTCCATCAAAGAAACATCAAAGTGGTGTTGTAAGAGCAAGCTGGTTGGGTTGTAGCCCCGGCCTTGTTTGGCAACAATCTTTTGGGCAACCTCTTCTTGAATCATAACTACGCCTTCGTTAATAAACTGCTTATGTCTTACGAAGGTAAAAAATATGGGGAAGGTGATTTGGTAGGGCACGTTTGCCAGAACCACCCAAGGTGCTTCAACCTGAAACTCTTCGTGGGTAATTTCAAGAAAATTTTTGTGCCTGATCTCAAGGCGTGGGTCGCTAATTTTTTTGCGCACCACTTCAATCCATTCAGGGTCAATTTCATAACAGATCAATTTTTTGCAGCGGGTTTGTTCTAAAACGGCATGCGTTAAAAAGCCATCACCACAACCAATTTCTAGAACGGTTGTTTCTGGTGTTACTTTCACCGCGCTGATCATGTTGTCTACCGTAGAATTTTTACGCAAAAAATGCTGACCAAATTCTTTTTTCTTGCGAGGTTCTTGTCGCTGGTTTTTGAAAAAGTTTTCTTTGAATGGGGTTCTTTTGCTCATGGGCCTTTGTTTTCTTAATGAGAAGCTGATAAAATATAAGTTAAGCATATTTTCAGTATAAATGCAAAAAAGGCCCTATTTTTCGCCCTTTTGCTTATGATATGATTTCTTAAAAGGATGGTTATGAAAAAGTTATTGTTTTTGTTATTGTTCGGCTTTTCTTATCTACAGGCGGGCACTTTGAATCAGTATTCAACGCTTACACAATGGTCGGCTGCCTGCTTTGAAAAGCTGCCAGAGTACGATCATTCCTGCCAGCGCGAGGCTATGGCCCCCGGTGCCGATCTACAAAAAATTTACCAAACACCGTTAACGGCGAAACAATTTCAACAAAAAATGCATGAGTTTGTTACAGTCAGTCAAAAAGAACTTCAAAAGAAAGAGCTATGGATTGGTAGCAATGCCCCACAAGACAGTCTTTTTGATGTTAGCTTGGACCATCCGAATGAGTTTGAGCATGCGTATATTCAAAAATTAGTTATCCCTGCTCAGAGCACTGTCTGTTTTATGGGCGATTATCATGGCAGTATCCATTCACTTTTGCGCACTATCTGGCGCTTGGCAGTCGCAGGGCTTCTTGATGATAACTTCAAGCTGAGGGACGATGTTTATCTGATATTTTTGGGTGACTTTGTAGACCGTGGTCGCTATGGTGCTGAAGTTTGGTACACGCTCATGCAGCTCAAGCTTGCAAATTGGAACAAGGTGCACTTGGTGCGCGGCAATCATGAAACGTGTGGGATTAGTGAACGCTTTGGTTTTTTGGGGTGGGGCGCTAAAAAACAGCTGGGCGAAGTTTGTAACAAATTTGAAGATCAAGCAGAAAAGAAAAAATTCGAGCACGGTGAGGTTGGTAAGCAGATTTTGAATCTATATCACTTTTTGCCGTTCGCTTTGTTTTTGAGCGCTGGTCATGAGTTTGTGCAGTGCTGCCACGCCGGTATTGCGCTAAACGATGCTGGTAATGATTTTTATGATGTAAATTCTTTTTTACAATCAGACAAAATTTTTACCAAAATTTCGAACAAACAAGAAGGTTTTCAGTGGAGTGATTTTGTGCAAGAGCTTCCGGTGTGGCAAGCACCTGTTGGCTGGCAGAGCGGTGCTCGTGGCTCAGACTTTGGTGTAACGGCAGATGTTTGTGCTGCGCGTGCCTATTTAAAAAAGAATAATTTAAAAGCATTTTTCCGTGGCCATCAAGATCAGTTTTTTGGTTGTAAGATGCTTTTTGAAAATGCGCGCGACGCAAAAAAAGTTTTGGACAATGGCGCTTATCCAAACGGTCCGTACCATTGGCAGCATATTGTTTCTGGCATTGATCGCTATGATTCTCGTGGCTTTCTTATTAACAATTACGCTCCCATTTTTACTTTTACCTCGGCAAGTGAAGGGCAAGGCGTGCCCTTTGACTGTTTTGGGTTGGTTAATGTTGGCGATGGTCGTTATGAAAACTGGCGCCTAAGAGTTTGCGAAACAAGTTTAGTGCGCGAGCGTGATGGTAAATTTGTTTCGCTTGATCTGCCAACTGATGAGTCGTTGGGGGTGCGTTCAGTACAAGACCAATTTATCAAAGTTCAGTGGGCAATTTCTCCGCTTGCCCATTTGCAACACCAAGTAATTTTTGAAAAAATACTGCAAAACTGCAGTTCTTTTGACTTTGTCCGACCAACAGGATACAATCTTAATTGAGTATTATTACTTACTTCTTTGAAAAGCAGAATACGGGGGCGTAACGGTCTCGACGTGGTATTTTGTGTTTTGAGTGCATGCCGAGTTTTGTATGGGAGCTCGTTAAAAAACATCCAAAAACCAATAAGTGCAACATCTAATGTTGTCGCTTTTGCTTAGTTACTAAGTAAAAGTCTTGTGGATCGAGCGTGTCTATCAGTAAGATTCACTCGTATTAAAAAGATAGAACCCTTGCGTAAGATTTTTTAGTTTCGTAACGCAATTGTACACTAAACTGGCTTTTACGCTTAACTATGCTCCAGAGGGGGCGTAAGAGTATAATCAGGAGAGACGCATGTGGTGCTTAAAATTCCGAGTGCTGCGGACATGGGTTCGACTCCCATCGCCTCCACTTTTTTCCACGTATTTTGCTTTTAATCTCTTATCAAATCAACAAAAAACATTGGTATCACTTTGCTTTCAGACAAGCTTTTGAGCACAATAATTTGTATATGTGCAAAAATAAAAAAACGCTAGCCTAGTCTACTTTTTGATAAAAAAGAATATAAGGCGTAAAGATGTTTGTAGGGTAGTAAAAACCAGGTGGAATATCTGCATAGTCCTGATTGACTTGTTTGCGATATTTTTCGATATCCTTAATTTGCTCGTATTGTGTTCGAAGTTTTTGATAATTAGCGAGTGGTGCTTTGTTTGCTGTATTGGGCAAATCTTTTATTTTTTTGTTGCGTGCTAGCCGATTTAATTGATATCCGAGTTGTGCTAATTTTGTTTTGAGGCCAGTGAGCGCTGCTTGTAGTGACGCAAATGTTAAGCGTTTTGTAAAATCTGTGATAAGGTTTTCACGATTTGCTATATGTTGATTACGTTCTCGAGAGCGATCTTTTGGAATATCCAATGCTTCAGTTGGGTGTTCAACTTTGTTGCCTCTCAGGTAAAAATTTTCAATGTTGTGCGGATATAGGCTCAAACGAAGAACTTTTTCAATTAATGTTTCTTTAGTGACAGGGTCAATTTCTGTGTTGGCAATACTTGTTCTACTGTCATCACAGTACCACCAGTTGTTGTCTCCTGGGTTTAACACAAAAGCAGTGTAGTGACCGCCGCCAAAAGCTCCTATATGCATTACAAACCCAACGATTTTGTAGTGCACATCTGGTGTATTGGGCTGTGCAAAATAACTGCTTTTGAGAACAAGATCTTGGTCTAGACTGACCGGGTTGTAAATTTTGAATGATTCTTGTACAAGATTACCACTGCTATCGAATGAAGGATTGCCGTCGTCATCAATGACATAATCGCTTGCGAATCGACTGAGTTGGATGGTCAAAATGGTTGGGATTTTTGTTGCATCAAGAAAATCACCCTTTGTTGCCATGACATTCATATTGCAGGTGTTGCATTGCCATTCAACGTTACTCTCTGGAGTAAAAAGTGTATCGAGCAGCGACTTTAAGCTGAACTGTTGGTTTGATTGGGTGTTTTTTGGAATAGGGACAATCAATTTGTTGTCCACGGAATGCTTTGGATCGCTGGTATGACGAGGGTTTTGGTGTGGATGTTCAAGAACTTGTTGATATCCAATTTGTAACAAGTGGCTAACGTTGGTATTTGGTTGATCAACAGTAAGAAAAGAATCAACGAGGGGCATAACAAACTCATCAGCATCTTGTTGATTAGTGGCAAAAGGGATGAGTGAGGGGTAGGGATGTGCATCTGTATAGTTTTTTGGAATGAAGTTTTTTGCTGCAGTGAACGCTGCTCTTAATTTTGATTCAAGTGCTTGATAAGCATGATAAGTTGTATCGTCTGGGAGTTCAATGTTTGTTCGTGGAGAACCAGGGTTCTTTTTAACTCTTTTACATTCTTGGTAAAAATTGATGATTGGTATAGAAAATTGCATACATGTATCTACTTCATCTTTGCTTATACCTGAGATTAAAGCGATGTTTTCGGCTGGAAAGATAATTGGTGCATGTATACTTCCACGTAATCCATTCAGAATAGCAGGAAATAAGGGCAATTGTTCAAAAGATTGGTAGCTCTTACAAAAATTTATAAGGGCAATTAAATCATTGATATCTTTGGGAAGAGAAGCAGTAGTTATGAGTGCTTTTTTTGTGTCTGGGTTGTTTGCGTTCCTTTCTTCTTGTTCAAGATTTTCTTTTAGTGTTCGTAATTTTTCTATGATTGTGCTATTAAAACAATCGGCCTTTTTTTGTTCTATTTGTTGTTTAATGGCAGAAAGTATGGTACTAAAAAGCCCGAGTGATTGTATAGGTTTGCATGTTATGTAGTCTCGAAAATTTTGCGAATTTTCTAGTGGCAGTGCCGTGTGGCTGTTGAGTAGTTGTCTGATAAATTCTACATATTTTCCGGCAACGGTATTTTCATTGCCTCTCAATTGATTAGCAAATGTTTGCGAAAAAAGATACGAGGTGAGTTGGGGGATATGATAAAGTGTTTGTATCGAAGCATTCATAAAACAAGAGTTGCCCTGGTAGTTGTAAATACCAACCGGATTTGGTTTATAATGTGCTGGGGGTATGCCTGCGCTGCCTACCAACAAGTTTGCCCACGCAAAAAAAATGAGCGTTATAATTTTCTTCATTTCTATTTTCCTGTTTTTTTAGGCAGCTTTGCCAATTCTTGCGTCAGACTTACCAACTTTGCTTTGAGTGTGGTCAGTGTGCGTTTTAGATCGCCCATGCCGCCTTTGAGCGGTGCAGGTTGGTACAAACTGCCCATGTCTTTTTCGTTAATTTCATAAAAGAGCAGGTAAGTTTCTTTGCCGCTTACTACTTTTTGAATATCTGTAATAGGTCCTGTGACTTTTTCATCATGATACTTAAACCAATTGGTGCCGTCCAAGCAGCCGTACGCACGATACTCGCCGCCGTCAGCACCACCGCGATGGCAAATAAACGCAACTAAGTTGTACGTTATTGGCGATGAAAGGCCAAAATCTGTACCAATGTGTAGTGTGAGTGGCGCATTAATTGCCGTATTAATTTTTTTGATAGTTTCGTGTCCCTTAGGGCCAACTATCTCATATTTTTTAAAAGAGAGAATAAGGTTTTTTCCCGAAGATAGAAAACTTGTCGTCTTTTCAAGATCAATACTTGTGCCACTTGTGTCTTTGTCATGGATATATTCGGTGGTAAAGAATTCCTTGAGACAATCTTCTAAAAATTTTAATTTTTTTCCAAGCGCATTTTTAACTGGAAGAGGTATAATCTTTGCAGGCTCGTATTTTGGCGGACTTTTTATTGATGTGTTTTTGTCAAAAACAGTGCTTTGCAGTATTGGGAAAGAGGTTACTAATTCTTGAAGCGGTTGAACGTTACTTTTTATTGTGGCCCAAATGTCTTCATCCTCTGCCCCAAAATTAAATTCTGGCAGGCTAAGAGGTGTATACCAAAGAGCTTTAAGGAACTCTTTTTGCATATCTATTGTAATTTTTTTCTTTTTTAACGTTGTTTCTATAATTCCTATGTGACGATTAGTTTCCATTATTCTGCTAAGAAATTTAGTAATGAATTCTTCAACATCTTCTTGTGTGTTGTTCTGATTAAGCTTGAGTACGTTTCTACATCTTTCTGCAAACTTACTTGGATCAATTGAGGTTGAGGCTGAACTTTGAAGTTCCTGGGTTATGTCATAATATTGTCCACAAAGTGAGTCGGACGGGTAGGCTGCTTTGTTTGTTTTAAGCCACTCGTTAAAGTAGGTCAAGTGCGAAAGCGCTTGCACTGAAGCATTTAAAAAGCGTGTGTTGCCAACATTGACCAACCCCCTGTTTTTTTTGGGTGGCGCAGATGGCTTTGGTGGGGTTGTAGGTGTTGGTGGAGTAGTTATTGTTGATGGCGGTGTTTTTGAGGGGGGCGGTGTGGTTGTTAGCGTGGTTTCTGCTTTAAATTTAAAAGAGAATTCTTTGCCAGGGAGTTGTTTGAGTGGCAGCCTGCTTTCATCTGTTGCATCAATTTGATAAAACAGCGTATAGGTACCGCCTGAGTTTAAAATAGTTTCAATATTTGTGGTGGGCCCTGAAACGCTTGCATCGTTGTAACCATACCATTCTTTGCCATCAAAGCAGTAGGCCCAGTAGTGTCCTCCCGATGCCGTACCGCCATGATGACCAAAGCCAATGAGATTATAAGTGATTGGTGTTTCGAGAGTATATTCTTCGACTAATTGTAAAGAAAAAGGGGCTTCGATGGCGCGTTTAACTTTTTTGACTATTTTCTTGAGAGGCTTCCATACGACTCTACTGTAAGAAAAAATGAGATTTTTGGGTGGGGCTTTGAGGACTATTTTTTTTTTTGCATCAACTTTATTACCACATTCAGAACAGTGCCATTGTTCGCTACCTTCCATTTTTTCTATAGAAAGATATTCATCAAGGCCTTGTTGAAGGGAATAAAACTTAGTTCCATTATTGTTTTGAACAGGAATGGATAAGAATTTCATACTTTCTTTTTTGGTGACAGAATGCAAGTCCTTGTCTTTGTAATGCCATGTGGTGATTTGCAATAATGGAAACGAACTGACCAGTTCTTGTAGCGGGGATATATCTTTTTCTAGAGTTTTCCAAATGGGTGTTCCGGATGAAAAATTTTTATAAGTATCTTTTCTTTGCTGATCAGTGAATTTTGCGGGGTCAATAAAATCGCTGTTACCTTTTAGCCGTTTATTAATATTTTTTATATCAAAAGGATTAATGCGGAGATATGCAATAAATTGATCAACAACAAATGAGATTATTGATTGACTATTAAGTATGTTTTTTATGTTGCTTATGTATTGGTTGTTTTCGTTTATGTAGTCGATAAACTTTGTTACAAATTCTTCAGTATCTTCTTGTTGGCCCCCAACATTAAGGCCTAGAGTTTTTTTAGAATTTTCTGTAAATAGTTCCGGATCAACGGGCGTAGTATCAGATTTTTTTAGTTCTTGGGAAAGTTGAAAGTACTGATAACCAAGAGACGTGGTGTGAAAGGCGCTAATATTTTCGGCAAGCCATTCATTGAGTGGTCTTAAGTGTGATAACGGCTGTAGGGCCGTGTTGAGAAAGCAGGTATTGCCTTTGTTGTAGAGGCCTCGATTTTTACCTTCCAAAGAAAAACTAGCCAATAGCACCACACTCAGTGCCAAAATCTTCTTCATTACTACTCCTTATTTACGAAATTCTCAGATCATTGAGAATCAAATTTAAATTGAATAGGGCTTGAAGGAGATGGTGGGGATTGGTCAAATGAGTGAAATTTCTTTTCTTCCATGTGCAAAACGCGCTGTGGAAAGGCAAAGTGAATGCCTTTTTCTTTGAAGGCTTTAAAAATTTCTTCACGAATGGTGCTGGCAATTGTCCACTGTTCCTTTACTCTGCGCGTGCTAATAAACGCACGGGCCAGAAAGTATAACGCACTCTCTTCAAAATCTTCCAGGCGCACAATTAATCGCGGTACGCGCAATATTGTTGGATTGCTTTGAATAACTTCGGTAATAATATTTTTAGTAAGGTCGGGGTCGGATTTGTAATCAACGCGTATTCTTATATCAAAGCCGGTTGCAAATCGTCCCTTGCTCCAGTTGTCTACTTTTTTTGCAATTAAATCTTTGTTGGGAATAATCATGGAATGGTTATAAATGTTCACAACAGTTGTAGTACGAGCATCAATTTTGTGTACCGTGCCGCGTGCTTTTTCACTATCGTCGACCATGATAAAGTTACCAATTTCAATGGGCCGTTCAATAAGCACCAAAAAGCCTGCAATATAGTCGGCAGCCAAATCTTTAACCGCAAAACCGGCAGCAACCGACATCAAGGTACCAACATACCAAAACATATTTTCGAGATGGATAAACATGAAGCCAAGTACCGATGATGATAAAATGATGGCGTAATGCAAAATACGTGAGTAGGTATTTTGTGCGCCTGGTTCGGTACGCAAAATGTCAAAAAGCTTATTTAAAACGAATTTATGCAAGAGAGAAGATGCTACAAAGCCGCCAACAATAAACAAAATCAGTTCGACAAGTTGCACGAGCCCCAGTTTGTGTTCTGGTCCAATAGGTATCACCAACTCTGCAGAAAAAAGGCGCCACAGGTCTGCTGGTGCGTAGGCAAAGCCCCAAATGCGAGCAACTAAAATGAAGGTTATGATGGTAAGAGTTAAAAAGCTAAAAATAACGACAAAGCCATAATAAGTTTTAGCATGCTCAAACTTATCGATTATTTCCTCTTCTTCTTCTTTCATAAACAAGAAGACCGAATACTTACGAATGTAGTAATGTGCAATAAACAACGCTGAAATCAAGAGCGCTGTTGAAGGGACTACAAAAGCCAAGAACCATGCCAAGTTTGAATAACCAATGTATGGGTTAGATAAAATTAACAAGCTCATGATAAAGAAAAATACGGGGTAGTAGTGCGCGTCAATTTGTTGTTTGATCCAAACTAAGAAGGTATAACGTTCAGGAATGAGCCGTAGCACGTCTTCTTTACTAAAAAAGAGTAGAACGATAATAACTAAAGCAAGTGAATAAGCACCAATAAGCACTGCTGGAAATATGGTTGGTTGGTCTGGGTAGTAACTTAAAAAAGCACGTCTGAGTGGAAGCAGCGTGGCTGTTGAGTAGCAAAAGAATGTAATAAGTAATAAGAAGCGGTCTTGCAGTTTTTCTGCAAAGAAAAAGAAGCTGAGGCGGCGGTTAAGCTCTTTTAAACTGACCAATAATTCGCGTGATAAATAAACAAAAATAGGGATAGTGAGCAGGTAAAACATTGATACGTAATAAGGCTTTGCAAAGAAACTGATGGTAGAAAAAATGAATTTAAAGTCAAAAATAATATGTACATAAATAAAAATCCAGCCAAAAATAAGGCCCAGGTGTTCTAGGCCAAATTTGAGTAACGAAATGGCAATGTTGAGTGATAGAAATCCGATATTTTTACGATCACCGGTTAAGCGTATGGTGGCTCTCTTGAGCATGAATTGTAAAATAATTTTAAGGCATGCGTAAATAAAGAGAAAGAAAAATAAAAAGAAAAAAAGTGCTAAAATGTCATAAAAAGTTATTGTTTTTATGGCAGCAAGTAAAACAGAAGGTCCGAGGTATTGTGGGGTGTCCCAGAAAATTTCTTTGAAGAAATTTTCTGCTTCAAGTAATGAGCGTTTAAAATCTTCAAATGAAATTGCTTTGGGCGAGACTTTCCACAAACCTTCGTAGTTTTTGCGTCGCTCAATAGTTTCAATAATTAGTGCGTGTTGATGGTTGATGTCTTCTTGTCTGCCAATTAATGCGGAAACAACAACCAGATATTCATTGCTTAAATCAACTTGCTGCTTAAGAAGTTGTTTAATTACCGCCAGGCGCTTGGTTATTGTTTGTAGAGCAAGTGCTTGGTCTTTAAAAAGTGTGTCTTTTTTTTCAAGAAGCTTGTTTTTTTCAAGCTTTAAAACTTCTTTTTTACGGCCAACATCGAGCTGTTTAATGCTAATCTTTTCGCGCTCTTTTTTGTATTCTTCCAATGTTTGAGCAGCAACATTTTTTAGGTTTAAATATTTGTTTAAAAACTCGTCAAGATCAAGCTTTTGTGTAGAAAGTTTATAGCGAATGTCGACCAGTTGATATTGCAGATCTTTTAACTGTGTTGCCTGAGCTGCCAGCAGTTTTTTGCCTTCCAGAAGTTTTATATCTTTTTCTAAAACGGCGTACTGCGTGTTAATGCGGTGCGATTCGCTTTCGGTCAGGTAATAATTGACTGTATCTTTTTTGTCTTCTGGAAAGCTATTGAGCTTGCGCCTAAAAGTATCTTGCTGAATACTTAGACGCCCTTTTTCGGTTTCTTTTGGTTTGATTTTTTTGTCGAGCTCGTCACGTTCTTTACGCTCTTTTTGTTGTGCTTCATCAAGTTCTTTTTTTGCAAAGTCGACGTCGCTGAGTGTTAAAACGAGCAAGTCTTCAATAATCGCGAGTGTTTCTTTTTGTTTGATGTGCTGATGTTTAAGAAGATCAATTTCATTTTCTTTGAGCCGGACTTCTTGTTCAATAAGCTTTATTTTGTTTTCGGTGAGGCTGATTTTTTCTTCAAGAAGGTTGTTTTCTTGATTATATAAATCTTCTGTGTCTTGAATTGGAATAACTAAAGAATCTTTTTTATCGCCAACTTTTGCTTCGGCAACTACTTTATCGCGTTCTTTTATATTGATTTCAACTTGTTTTTTGAGCGAAGTAATGAGCTCGCGTTCTTTATTTTTAAGCTTATTTGAGTCTTCTTTCTTTTTTTCTTCTTCGGTTATTTCTTGCCAGGTATCGGCTGCTTGTTTTTGTGCTGTGCGCAGCTCTTGCCATGAATAGACCGTTTTGAGCCCTTGCGCGCGAGGTGTTTGCAAAAATTCGAGTGTTTTTTCAAGTACTTGAATATTCTTTTCGTAGGTTTCTTCAATATTTTTTAGGGTGTTCTGAATAAGAATAAGATGCTGTTTTTGGTTGGCAAAAATATCCATTTTTTTATTGATATAACTTAAAAGTTCGGGCGACTGTGGGGTGGCCTTTTGCTTTTCAAGCTCGGCCATATCTTTGGTAATAGCATCAATAGATTGCGCTATTTTCTTGTTTTTTTCACTATTGGATTTTTTAAATTCTTCAAGTTCTGAGGCAACTTTTTTGTGTTGCTTTTTTTTGGCATCTTTTTCGGTTAAAAAAGGAAGACGCGTTTGTTTTTGTGGCGTAAAAAAATCCATCATTGGACAAAGCGGTGTGCCCGAAAAGATAAATAAAAGCGAAAGAACAATAATTTTTGCGCGCATGGTCTTCCTTTTTTTTAACTCAAATACATAAATTTTATTGTTTTAAATAAATTAAAACAGGGATGTGTACGAAGATAATTTTTTATGCTGTTAGTTATGTTACCCAGATCGTTTGAATCAAACAATGCTAAATTTTGTTTTAATGCTTGTTTAGATTCGTGTGCCAGCAGGGTTGGTAGGGTACTGATTATTTCTAAAAGCTGAGCGTTACGTAAAATTTTTTCGTCGGTATTGCCGGTTGTATGGAGCAAATGTAAAATACACAGCATTTTTAGGAGCGATAAATCGTTCTCAAAAAGCTCTTTATAATCAAGAACCGACAAATACTGTGCCAAATGCATAAAGTTGTTTTCGGCCGGGCTTTGGAGCGGAATAATGTAGTAGCAAAGTTCTAAAAGATGATGGACCCAGGTTATGTCATCGTTTGAAGCGATTGAGGGTAGGGCCAAGATGGTAACAGTATCTGTTGTGTACGCATGTTCCCCTCGCACTTGGGCGGTGAGAGAGACCAGCATGCCCGGCCAGAGCTTTTCGCATGATGCCTTATTTTTAACAAAAATGCTTATTTTGCCCAAAGGTGCCGTGAGCAAAGATATTTTTGGTTGGGATGGTAAGAATTTTTTAATGACAAAACCAGCAATGGTGGCGTCTTTAGGCATGGGGCTTCCTTGGGGTGTTTTATGCTACTACTCTCATACTATACCCGCAATCGTATAAAATTGGGTGCTTATTATGCAATATTTGTTATGAATTTTCTATGTTGGCGTACTGGCCGCTTTTTTTTGAGCAAAAAACAAGAAAGCGAAAAGCCCATCTTCTAGCGCTCTTTTTTGGCATAATTTTTAACACTTGACTAAATTATTTACTATTTGGCTATAATTTAAGTAGATAGGCTTATAATAAGTAAAATTTTACAAGGGGTTGGTTATGCTGCATGGATTAATTTGGCTCATGATAAGTTTGGGAGCGGCGAGTATACCCGTTTCGGTACATGGTTTTTGTATCGACAAGCCGCAAGTAGTTAAGCGTTTTGATCATGTTCCAGGACAAGATACGCTAGCGCAGGCAATTAAGAGGTCCTTTGCGCCCGTTGTCGATCCATTAGTTGGCAGGCTTACGGTGCTTACTGACCCAGTGTCATTGCAAAGGGCAGCTCAAGATACCCTGACGTATATGGAAAAATATGCGGTTACGCATGCCAAGTTGTTTGGTTCGCCTGCCTTTGCTAGTCATGTTGCATCGGCCAAAAAAGCACAAGAAACGTTGAGTTATCTTGTGCAGCTTATTGAGCAGGACAAAAAAAAGGGCGTGTTTAGGGTTTGTGATCCTAAGTTTTTGAATAAAAATTTTTCTTTCCATCGGTGGTCTGGCGATACCAAAGGTGCTAAGCAAGACGGTGACTATTTTATGTTGGATGGAAAGAAGAATTTTACGCACGAAACTGATGGTAAAATTAGATTAACACATTATGCCATTTACAACTTTTCGGGCAGTTATGTAAAAACTAAAGAGCATACGCATGCGTTGTACGGGCTGACCGGCGAGGCTATACCGCCCTGCTCAAAACATGAAATTTTTGCAGGAGCGTTGGAGGCTGATGAGTATAAAGATGCCGTTAAGCCGCTTGTTTGGTTTACCAGAAAAGCGGTGAGTGAAGCGATGATGCAGGGAACTATTGTGGCACATATGCCCGATGGGCGTCAGCGCGTGTTTATGATTCATAGAAATAATAAAATACGCTATCAAAAGAAGCTTAAGCGAAGTGGCAAAAACGAAACGTATTGGTTTTTTCAAGAAGCTGATGCACAAGCGGCGCCAAAATATATTAAAAAATTTAACTACAGAGCCAATGTTGTTTTTGCGGGGGATATAAAAACAATTGGTTTAGGCAAGCTTATTGCCATTAATTATACCAATACACTTACTGGCAAGCGAGAAATTCGTTTGGGTGTGCTGGCCGACACGGGCGGGGCGTTTACTGATAATCTTTATCAGCTCGATCTTTTTGCGGGTGTTTACAGCAGTAAGACTGCGCTTTATTTTCATATGAAGCAAATGCCCAATGTTACCGAAGCCTTTATTTTATCTAAAAAATAAGAAATTAGTTATAAAAAAAAGCCCCGAACTGCGGGGCTTTTTTTTATTTTAGATCAAGATTTTTTACCAGGCATAATTCATGGTCAAATGAAACTCGTGTGCGGATTCATTTTGACTCTTTCTGCGGTCAAGCTTAAAGCCCCAGTCAATTTTTGCAGGGAACGGGTTAACCAAATTTAAACCAAAGCCAACTGAGTGACGAGGTTGAAACTTGTCGCGCTTGATGTAGGACGTGTCTGGAATGTCATTTTTTGGTGTGTCCCAACCACAACCAGCGTCGTAAAAGAAATGTGCTTTCATTGAGTAGTCTGGAATAAGTGGGAAAATAAGTTCAGTGCTAAATAAGAATGCATTTTGTGCGCCCAAAGGACTACCTTCAGACATGTCGCCGACCTCTTTCCATGCTGGGCCTGCGCCACCAAACACGTGACCACGAATGGTGTTTTGACCGCCCATGTGGAACAATTCTTTGTATGGCGTAAGTTTTGTATGGCTGCCTAGTGAACGAACCGCACTTAAGCGCATTTGTGTGCCCAGCACCAGTGTATCTTTGCCAATCAGTGCTGTGTAACAGCTGGCATGTGCTTCGCCCTTTAAGAACGAGAAATCATCATTTAAGCCAGGTAACGCTGTTTTTGTGGTGATGGTGAGCTTGTACCCTTCATTTGGATAAATCTGATGATTACGCGTGTCTTTGATTAAATCAAGGCCAACCCAGTTGAGTGTTCCTTCTTGGAATGAACGGTTTACGATTGGTGCAAATGTTGCGTCGGTAGTGGTAATTTTGTTTTTATTACGAATATTTTCTATACCAATATCAAGCAAGAGCTGTAGGCGTTTGTCTATTTGTGGCATTCTAAAACCAAACCGTGTATGGCCGCCGGTTACAATTTGGACTGGTGAACGGTTAAGGCTGCGCCATTGTTCGTATTCGTCCCAACGTTTGTAAAAGTAAAACGCGCCGGAAATATTGGAATCAAAAAGATAAGGATCTATAAAGCGCAATTCAAACTTTTGGAAGCGTCGTCTGCTCGCTTGTACCAAGCCGCCAACTTCCCAACCCAGTCCAAATAAGTTGCTCTTTTCAAGAACCAACATGCCGCGCAGTGATGGGCGTGGGTTAAAGCGGTCGGTACCGTAACTCATTTGGAAGTTAAAGCTACCGGTTTTTGCTTCGCGTACGTTCATTTCAAGATCTGCTAATTCGTCGGTGATGCGGTGAATTTTCCAGTTTACGCCATCGCGTTCAAAAAAGCTTAAGTATTCAACGCTTGCTTTTGAGCGCGTTAATTTTTTAGACGTAATCATTTCGCCTTCAACAAGGTCCAATTGGCGGCGAATAACCTTGTCTCGTGTAGCATGGTTACCGGTAATTTCTATGCGATTAACATACATTTGTTTGCCGCGGTCAACGTTGAAAACAATAGCAACTTCTTTGGTATCTTCATTTGGCTTAACTTGTGGATAGACGTCAGCAAAAATATAGCCCTTTTCTCCCCATAGCTCGCGCAGCTTTCCAATCGTTTTTATCAATTTTGATTGAGAAAATGGTTCGCCCTCTTTAATGTCTATGTAAGGCTTTAACTCATCGTCTGAAAATACTTCATCGCCATGTGCGCTTACTGAGCTTACCGTAAACAAGTCGCCTTCGCTGATATTAAAGGTAATCGAAACATCCCGTTTATTTGGTGAGAAGTCGACGTCGGTTTTCGTTACTTTTGCAGTTAGATAACCATGATCGCGATAGAAATATTCAATACGGTGCTTGTCGGCATCGAGTTGCTCTTCGCTATAACTTCCCGCTTGGTCCATAAAGCCCAAGAGCCAGTTTTCTCGCGTGAATAATGGTTTATTGAGTCGGTTAGCAGCTATTTTGTCGTTACCTTTAAAGTTAACAAACTTAACTGATGAGGTAGGGCCTTCGTGAATAGTCAGCTCTGCCGTCATTTTATTAGGATTTTTTTCGTTGGGTGTCAGTTTGGTTTCGATAGTTACAAAGTGCTTATGTTCTTCAACATACATTTTTTTAATTTGTTCGCAGATTCCTTTGAGCGTTTCTTCATCGATGGCAGTTATTTTTGCGCTATCGATTTTTTCTTTAATTTTTTTTGTTTCAAGCTTTTTATTGCCTTTGATGTGCAAATCTTCTAAAAGCTTCTTTTCTTCAACAGTAACAATCAAAACCATTGATTCACTATCAATTTCTTCGCCCTCCAGCTTTATTTTTCTGAAGTGGCCCAGGGCGTAGAGGTTATTGATGGCAAGTTCACTTTTTTGAGCATCAAAAACATCGTTAACGCGGTAGGGAATACTGTTCAGAATAAGCTCTTGTTTTACCGTTTTGTTGCCTTCAACGATAATTTCTTTGATAGTATAAGTTTTCGTAGCATGTTTGCTTGGGCCGTGTGCGTACACTTTTTGCGTAGTGATTGGGCAAAAAAATGCAATAAGAGCGCTTACTACAAACATCCTCGACATGCGAGAAATCATGAACTTTCTCCTTGTGTAGCCAGAATGGTGTTTCATTTTTTTATTAGTGATTACATCCTTAGACAACTAGGAATTCATGATACAATGTGGATAAAAAAAAGCTATTATTTTTTCTGTCCAATACTACATGAGATGACGATAAATGGCCTCAAAGCCTGTTGGCTCAGACAGATCGGGTGGTTCCCATTTTTTAAATTCTTCTTTTATTGCTTCAATTAAACTCATTGGCATACAGATGCTACTTTCAGAAAATGTTTGCTGATGCCGGTGAAGCACGATGTGCAATAAATTATTTTTTTTACTGATATTAATGTCGACATCAGTGAGTGTTGGTTTTTTTCCAAGAACATTGAGCAGCATTGGCATAAGGACCACAGCGGGCAGTGGTGAAAGGAAAAAAGTGTTTGGATCATTATCTGCTGGTTTCCAGGTTATAAACCACAATTCTTTGTGTGTTGGATCTTTAGTTTTTCGTGTAAAAATACTACTTAGAGCTTCTAGCCACGATGATTTTTTTCCTTCTGTTTGCGGTTGTTCTGTTGATTGACGATCACACATAATTTTTACTTGTGTAATCTTTTTTGCTGCCTTGTTGATAATTGATGTGTGAAAACGCTGGTTGCTGTAATATTGCTTGGTGGTAAACCAATCGATTTGTTGGATAATATCTTCTGACGAGTAGAAGTTATAAATTTTCTTAAAAATATTTGAAAGAGCAAAATATTCAGTTTCAGGTTGAATTGGGGTTCCCAGCAAAATGAGCTCATCAACAACTAAATTTTTGTTAGTTGGTAGGTAATCGAAGAGTTTTTGGCCTTTTTTACTAAAAGCATTTTCTTGAGTTGGCAACTGGTTAATAAGTAAAAACATCTCTTTAAGTGACTCATGTTCTTCATAAATGGGAGAAAATGCTTGCTCAGGCTTGTAAGAGCTGGCGTTTAAGATCTTTGCAATACCGCCAAGGTTAAGCGATAGGTTGCCGCCGTGACTGTGAGCAATAATTCTAATATTTACTTTAAGGCCTTCTTTGCTTAATCGTTCTTGTTCTTCGGCCAAGCTGTTATAAAAACGAATTGCTTCAGAGCGTCTGCGCTGTTGGCTCATCAGTCCGCTCCAGCCAAAAGTATAAAAAAGATTTTTTTCTTTGCCTGCGGTCGCATGCTGGGCAATTGTTTCGTAAGCTTGCGATAAAGGAAATGCGGCAAAGCGGTCGCTGGTTGAAAGATTAACATCAAGGGTTGTTGGTATTGCTACCAGGCCGCGATTTAAAATAAATTGGTCCTTAAAAAAATAAGGATCTTTGCGCATCTTTTTATTTACCATACGGTAGCGACTATCTTTTAGATCATCGTCCAAAACCTTTTTTGCGCTTAAAAGGCTCATGAGAGAGCCAAAGGTGCCGTGCACAAATACCGTCATCCAGGCTTCTTCTTGAGCTATGAGTTGTTCTGGAGGTGTTAGAGGCTTTCTTTTGTGCAAGAGGCTTCGTAGTTTAAGCAAGGCATTGTTAATATGGAGGCGCAACGGTTTGTGGGTTATAGCAAGCCCCAGCAAACTTGCTAGTACAAGAATGACAATAAACGTGCGGGACATTTTTTTTGAATTCACGGTATTGGGCCTTATTTTTTTATAAAAAAAGCTCTTTTTTTTTAGACTAACCTATTTTTGAGTGATCAGAAAAGAAGCTCATAATTTTTATCTCTTTAGTTTGATAGTACCAGCTATTTTTTCAAATATTTTTTTAAATCAGGGATACGACTGTATTGATAGCCAGAGGTTTTTTATTTCAAATTGATATTTGGTTGATATTGGTGGGCGATTTTTTTAAACTTAAACATGAGGTTATAAAGATGTATCAATACTAAGGGGTTGGTGGGGAAATCATGATTAAAAGTAAAAAAGTTATTGTTAGTACCATACTTGTTGTTTTTATGCACGTTTTTGTTGTAACACAGCTCGTGGGTCAACAAGCAGCTATTGATGCCTTGCGGGAGCAGGCTGCGCTTGAAGTCAAAAGAATTGAAGAAAGTGCTGTATCTCAAAATAGTATACTTAAGGGCGAGACAGCTCGTCAGATTCGTGAAATTAAAGCTCAGGTTGAACAAAAAATAGCTCAAGTTCGGAATGATGCTGAACAAATGACTGCTCAGCTTAAGCAAGAAATTGAAGCTAAAGCTTTTCAACTTAAATACAACGCAGAAAAAGAAAAATTAATTATTATGAGTCAGGCTGAACAAAGAGCTCTTGAATTGCGGGCTGAAGAGCAGCGTCGCCAGTTGGAAGAAAAATTTCAAAAAAACATCACACTGGATAGCAAAATGACAAGCTTTGGAACAAAGAATTTTTCTTTTGATCTGTCGTCGATGGCGCGCGTACCAGAGCTTTTGCCAGTGCGCTCTACTGGGCAGAGCCAAGAGGTTTCTGCCGAGTGGCGAAATAAGATTTCCAAAGATTTTTATAATGATATGTCGTTTATGAAAAGTATTATCACCGAGGGTGAAACAATTGATCAAGTGGATGATTTTGCTCAGCGTTTTAAAAAACAAAATTTGTGGTTTGACCAAACGCTTAGTTCTACGCGTTCTATGGCCGATCAGTCGTACAAACAACTTTTGGATAAACAAGCAACGTTGCAAAGTATTGTGCAAGCCCAGAAAAAAGCTGATTTATTTTTAGACAAAATGAGTGCAAAAATTGCGTTGTCCGATGCTCAAAAAAAGAAAGCTCGTCTGACTATTTTATATGATATCAACGAGCGTATTCAGCAAGAAAGAGAAAAAACTGGTAGTTTGGAGCGGCCGGTAGATCTTGATCAAGAAACGGTCAACACCCTCTCTCAACGTGCACTGGAAGAATATTCGCTGCAATTTAAAGCAATAAATGCTGATTTGTCTGATGTTGAAATGAAAGAAAGTAAGACTGTTCATGTTGTTCCTGTTATGGTGCAAAAGTTGCAAGGCGAGCTTGATCAGATTAAAGCAGAGCTTGAATCAACCCGCAATACGCTTGAAAAAATGCGTATGGATAAAACAGAATTAAAAAACAAGATGACAAAAGAAATAAAAACAAAAACGGAAGAATGGCTTGATCTTGAGATTCAACTTCGTCAGGAACGGGGCAACTTAAAGCATGCTCAACAGGAAATGACTGCTGCGCTTAAGCGCATGGAGCAATCGGTAACAGAAAAAGAAGTATTGCATGCTCAGTTGAAGGCAAAAGCACAAGAAAACGATACTTTGCGAGAAACGCTTAAAAAATCAGAAGAAAATGTTGGTCAGATACTTGATCAGGCTGGCCAGGCAAAAGAGCGAGCTTACCAAGCCGAAGAACGTGCAAGATTGGCTGAGGAGCGTGCTCGCTTGGCTCAAGAACGTGTAAAAGAAGTTGAAGAGGACGCTGACGAAGAAGCACAGGCTTTGGAAGATGATATTGCGCAAGCAAATCAACAGGCTCGGGAAGCTATTAAGCGAGCCGAATTGGCCGAAAAGAGAACAGAAGATGTTGCTACAAAGGCACAAGAACAACAAGAGCGTAGTCAGCGCCAGCAAGAGCGCGACAAAAAAGAAGCTGCAGAGCAGCGCAAAGCAGCTATTGAAGATACTAAGCAATTGTTGGTACCGCACATTGAAGAAGAAAGACAACGACGTCTTGAATTAAAGATTCAACTTGAACAAGCGATTCAGCAAGCGCAAAAGTTTGAGAAAAAAGCAGGGCAACTTGAAGTTGAGGTTCGATCAATGCAAGATCGTGTCAGTCAGGCACGCAAAGACGCTGACCAAGCGCGTGTATTAGTTAAAGAACAGGCAACATTGCGCCAAGAGGCTGAAAAGCATAAAGTCTTGGTAGAAGAGCTTGCCGGCCAAATGATTGAATCGATTAATGTGTACCTTGAACAAGAGCGTAGTGCGCACAAGGCCCGAGAAGCTCAATTAATGGATAAAGCATCAGTTCTTAAATTTAAAAAGATATCTCTCACAGATGAAAAACGTGAATTACAAGAGTTACAAGAAGAGTCGGCTCGTGCCCTTGAAGAGCGAGAAAAACATAAGCAGGCTGTTGAAGAGCGTTTACGTTTAGCGCAAGATAATCTTGAGAGCCTTGAAGAAGAAAATGCTAACTTACAAGCCGAAAGCTTAGAGCGAGGTCAGCTTGAAGATGTGCGAGAACGTGTGAATCAAGAACGTGAGCATCTGAGTGCAGCGCAGGAAGAGCTGCATAAAACGCGTCAGCAACTTGAGCAGGAGCGTAAGCTTGTTGAGCAAAGAAAAGGTCAACTTGTTCAAAAACAAGAACAAATGTTTCAAAAACAAAGTCAGATTCTTCAAGAGCAAGAACGAGTTGCGCAAGAACGCGCACAGATAAATCGAGAACGAGAAAGCGCACGACGCAGGCGTGCTGAGTTGGCAGCAAAAGCGCATGACGAAGTGTTACCCATGGAGCCTGAAGATAGTAAAATTCTTGCGATGATACCTGAAAAGTCTGGTAATGAGGATATTTCTGATGAGCTTGAACGTGACCAAGAAGAAGAAGCAATGAGTAGCTCGGCGTTGGAAGTAGTCCAAAATCAGGAAGAGGAAACTATAGCTACAACTGAATAAGAAGTGCAATAGATTAATAGATTTTGTGAGAAGTGCGTTATTTTTATGGTACATGCATTTATTGCCAAAATTGAATCTTTTGAGAATACTCTTGATCTTTGGCTGGGAAGTTCGTACATTGAATTTTTTGAAATGTTGGTTGAGTTGCAAGCCTGAAGCATGCGAAAAAAAGTTTGATTATGCGCATCATTTGCATGTAAGATATTTTTTGATAGTCTAGTCTTGTGCTC
Organism: Candidatus Babeliales bacterium; assembly: GCA_019746485.1. Classification (GTDB taxonomy): domain Bacteria; phylum Babelota; class Babeliae; order Babelales; family RVW-14; genus AaIE-18. The sequence continues at coordinate 72,893 of JAIERW010000013.1, forward strand.
ATGGTTATGTTAGCGAGAGTAGAGGAGAACGTATGAAGTGCCCCAAGTGCGGTGGTTTAATGATCATGCAATCGTTCTTTGATCACTTCATTAACTTTGAGGGCTGGAAGTGCCTGAATTGTGGCAAAATTATTGAAAAGCGTGAAAATACAATTAGGGATGATGCTTTTAGTCTCTTTTATCAGCGACAGAAGATCAAAAAACAAAATAACTAGCAACACACTATGACGACATTTTTTGTGAGTATTCAGGGAGGCTATCAGGGCCTCTATCTAGCGCTTTTTCGTGAACAAGTATGCTTGCAAGAGCTCTTCAAAAACGATAAACGCGCAAGCTCTGAGTTGGTGCCATATATGCAGGAATTATTGAAAGAACATAATCTTGCATTGGCCGATCTTGCTTTTATTGCTGTGGACAAAGGACCGGGTGCTTTTACCTCGTTGCGCGTTGTTTTGGCAACCGTTAATGGCATTGGTTTGGCTGCTAACAAGCTCTTGATTGGCGTTAATGGCTTGCAAGCATTGTCCGACCACGTGCGCGGGTCCATTCAATCACAGCCTAAAAATCTTGTTTTATTACTTAATGCTTATAATGACGATGTTTATTATGCATTAGAAATGGCCGGTAAAGATCGTGAAGAGGGTTGTGAAAAAATTCAAGATCTGCTTGAGCGGCTCAAAAAAGATTATGTTGAGCAGGTAGTAACTTTTGCTGGAAATGCTGCGGGGTTGCATGGAGAAATAATTAAAGAATTTTTTGTTCATGCCGAGTTGCTTGAAGAATTCCCAGTTGCTTCGGCGCGTTTTGTTGGGTTAAGAGCATATGCTGACTGGCTTGAACAAAAAAACATAACGACAAAAATTGAGCCACATTATCTCAAGACACAATATTTTTCTTTAAAAAAACCACCAATCTGATTATTTTCTGAGTAAGCTTCGTAACATTCCCAGGCCCACAATTGCTGCATCGCGTGAGCGCAAAATGCTGGTAGTAAGTGCATAGCTGGTAAAACCGTTAGCAGTGAGTGCTGCAAGTTCTGCATCAGTTAGGCCTCCTTCTGCGCCAAAAATAACGTTGAGATATGCTGGTAGTGCTTCAGTTGATAGCGAACTGGCAGGCTGGCCTTGTGCGTCAAAAACAATGTTGATGCTGTTGGTGCAACGTGTACATAAATCGCCATCGCTGATGAGTTGTGAAAGCTGCTGTGCAGGTGCAAACTGTGGAAACACAAAACTTTTTGACTGTTCAATAGCGGCAATAATAATTTTTTCAAGACGTTCGGTTTCTCGTGGTGTCCATTTTTTTTCAGATTTTTCAGAAATAACTGGAACTATTGTTTGAACGCCCATTTGTGTAGCGGTATAAACAATTTCTTCAAAGGGACTTTTTTTAGTGATGCATTGGTACAGCGTTATGCTGGGCGTGGGAGCTGTATTTTTTTGCTTGCGTACAAGTTGGCCCACAATTGGTGAGCTTGCTTGTTTTTCAACTTTTTTGAGCACAATCTCAATGTGATATTTTTTATCGAATAAAATGACCTGATCACCCTCTTGAAGCCGCAAAATGCTAAACATGCGTTTATGAAGATCTTTGTCGTGCAGGCTGATTGTTGCACCTTCTTGTTCTTTGATAATGCTTGAAGAAAGGTTAGGAGCGTAGAGTGCAAAAACATGTTTATTCGTTTTCATAACGGCTCCACATTTTTAATATTTTTCTTGCAAAAGCAACCACCATAAAGTTCCTGCAATAATCAGATTTGTTGCAATAATACCGCTAACAACATAATCGTCTGGGTGTTCTTTAATGTGCTGTTTGGTTTTTTCTGTTTCAAATTTAATGAACATCCAGGCTAGTTTTATTTTGTCAGACCAGGAAGGTTCAGTTTTTATGCTTGGGTCGTTGGTTATATTTTCTAGATCTTCAATGGTAATGTCGAGTTCGTCAAGCTCGCCTAATTCATCTAAAATGTCATCAAATGACTCTTCCACTTGTTCAAGCACTTCTTCAAAGATCTCGTCAAATTCTGCGGTCATTTTTTGTGACTCTTCCTCGGTCCAAGGTAGTTCTTCTTGAGCAAAAAATGCTACTGAAGTAATGTTGTTGGCGCTTAAATTTTTAAAAGGTGCGCAGGTCGCCACGACAAAAAGAAGGGCTACAACAGATGTTTTTACGGCCATAATTTTCCTTTTTTTACAAGGATGCTTATAAATCGTTATGGTAAAAAAGATGATCACATCATTATTGAAGGAGGTAAGCATAGCGCAGAAAGCTGAAGGAGTCAAAATGAGTACAAATAGAAACAATTGTCCAGCCATGTTGGTTGTTCTTGATGGATTTGGTTATCGTGATGAAAAAAATGGTAATGCAGTTGCTGCTGCGCGTATGCCAAACTTTGAATACTTGCGGCACCACTATCGCTCTGCTTTGTTGCAAGCAGCTGGAGAATTTGTGGGTCTCTTGCCTGGTTGCATTGGCAACTCTGAAGTGGGTCATTTAACACTGGGTGCTGGGCGTGTAGTTAAAAGTGCCTTGTGTCGCTTTCATCAATCGATTGATGATGGAAGTTTTTTTGAGCGAGAAGATCTTTTTCAAGTACTTGGTGGGCTAAAAAAAAGTGGTAAAGCCCTGCACGTGATGGGTTTGCTTTCAGATGCGGGCGTGCATAGTCACGAAAAGCATTTGTATGCTCTGTTAAAATTGGCCAACCAAGTTGGTCTTGAGCGGGTTTATATCCATGCTTTTTTGGATGGTCGCGATGTGCCGCCCCAGTCGGCTCTTTTATATTTGCAGCATTTGGCGCATGAGCTGCAGAACTATAACGGCATGAGCTTGGCAAGTATTCACGGTCGTTTTTTTGCTATGGACCGCGATAATAATTGGGAACGCACGCAGCAAAGTTATGATGTTTTGTGCGGCAATGCCCAGGTGCCACCAGGACTTTTGCATGACTGGCATGCGGTGCTTGAGCAATCATATGCGCAGGGCATTACCGATGAATTTTTGGTACCAACGTTGCTTGATGCGCAGGGGGCGGTGCGTGAGGGCGATGGGATTATATTTTTTAATGTGAGGCCGGACCGTGCTCGTCAATTGACGCAAGCTTTTATAGATCCTGCTTGCACAACAATAAAGCGTACGGTTAATTCGTTGGCATTTTTTATAACAAGTACTCGTTTTAAAAAAGAGTACAAAAACCAAGTCTTATTTGAAGATATTGTTGTTGAGCATACTTTGTTGGATGAATTGGCTGAACAGTTGGATAATAAATCGGTATTTGTGATTGCAGAAACTGAAAAAGCGGCACATGTGACATATTTTTTTCGCGGTATGCGCGAGCAGCGCTTGGTTCATGAGCAGTATGAGCTGGTGCCTTCAATCAAAACAAAAAGCTACGCTGATTGCCCAGAAATGTGTGCCAAGCAGATTAC
>JAIERW010000006.1 GCA_019746485.1 Candidatus Babeliales bacterium
AAAAATTAAGAGGGCTGTATGTTTTTTGATGTGGTAAAGTCTCATTGGAAAGAATCTTTTGATTTTTTTAAATGGCAGAATCTGCGGCTGATGATGCTGGCTTCTTTAAATAATTTTAGGCGTGCGCTGGTAATTTTTGCCAAAGAGCTCTGGGGTTTTGTCTTTTTGCTCTTTTGTTTTCAAGTTTTTGATATTAATGTGCTTGTTTTTCATGTTCGCGACCAGCTAGGCATTATTAACTTTCTTGCTGTTAACTGCTTAAAAATAGCAACAGTTATTGGTTTCTTTTTTTTTCTCTTGTCGGTTCGGCCATCCGTCGAGCTTAAAGACCGCTCTTATTTTCTAAAATATTTGCCGCGGGTGTGGGGTGCGGTGCTGCTTGCCTTGGTAACACCGGCTTACGCATTGCCATTTTTGGTTGTGAGTGTTCTTTTCTTTATAGATTTGCGTGATAACGCACCGTCACTTTTGTTGGCAGTCAAAAACAGTTTCAAATTTTGTTTTCACTTTTTCCCATCAATTTTGGGTTTAACGCTTTTTTCGCTCATCCCTTTTTATATATTTTCAATCAATATCAAAGAGCGTATTGCAACTACCTTGGTTCACATGCCAACGGCCATTTATTTAGTCCTGCCAACGGCAACCTTTTTATTTGGTGTTATGTTTAAAGCGCTGCTCATTTCCGTTTGTGTTATGTACTACATTAAAGTTAAACACGCGCATCACCGCCTGTTTTTTAGCAATTAACCTGGAACAAAACCATGCTTGTTATTCTTCGTTATTGGCAGCAGGCGCTTGCCTTGTGTGCCCCATCACGTTTTTTCTCGCTTGTGCAAGTAACGGCAAAAAAATATGTTCAAGCATTGGTTCGTTTTGTTTTGTTTTTTAAGATTCTTTTTGTAGGTTTGCTTGTTGCTTGGTATTTTTGCCCACAAGAAGTTTTTATGATTCAAGAGTTGGTAGCACAAGAGCCTGAAAAGCTTTTGGCACAGAGTTCGGTTGTTTGGTGGATCTTTGTTTTTTCTGTTGCTGAGTTTATGATTCACGCTGGCTTTTTGTTGTTTATTCGCCGCAAGGGCGATGAACTTTCAACCAAAGAATATGTGCGCTCTTTTATGCTGCGCTATGTTCAATGTGCGCTCATGTTTTCGATCATTATGCTTTTTGTTGTTGCTTTTTTTGCCTCGCTGGGCGTAACTACGTTGCCGCAAATTCATTGGGGGCTTGTGGTATTTGTGCGCACGCTTGAGCTGATTATTATGTTTTTTTGGTTAGATTCGCCTTTTACTATCAAAGACTTTTTTATAGCGCTTGAAAAAGGGGTAAACTTTGTTGTGTATAATGTACCCTTTCTTGCCGTAGTTTTGATCCTTGGTTTTATGAGCCAGTTTTTACTTAAGATTGCCGTGTGCGGTGTGCCTGTCGCGTATGCTGATATTTTTGGTTTTTTAAGCGGTAGGCTTGAGTTGGTAACGCCGGTAGTTGCAGGCCAAGAGTTAGCGGCTTGGCGCGTACTTCTTTTTAAATATCTTAAATGTGCACTCGATTTTTTCTGGATTTGCTTTATTTGGGTAGTTTACGATCGAAGAAAAACAATTACCTATTCCAAGAGTTTTTTCTCATGAGATTATGCCATGAACAGGTTGTGCCTTTGGATTAAGACAGCACTATTTTACGGCGTTGGCTTTCTTATTTCTCTTTTCTTTTCTTTGCTTATGTTGCCGTTTACGTTTTTACCTGAAAAAACACGGCGTGATAATCGTTTTTATTTTTGGCTGGGCAAGATATGGTCAGTTGGTTTGGTCAAGCTTTCGTTCATTCGTTATCACGTAAAAAACTCCGAAAATTTACCAACGTATCCCAACGAACCGGCCATTATCTTAATCAATCACTCGTCAGCGTTAGACATTCCGCTTGTTGAAGTTTTGTTACAAGGCTATCCGCATATTTGGTTGAGCAAGCACGAGTACCGAAACATTCCGTTGCTGGGCATTTTGTTGCGTCGTATGCATTTGTTAATTGATCGCAACGATCCGTCAAAACAGCTCAGGCTTATTAAACAGGCTTGTTCGTTGGCAAAAGAAAACGCCCGGCACCTTGTTTTATTTCCCGAAGGAACGCGCCACGAAGATGGTCAGATCCATGATTTCTTTGAAGGCTTTGCAACATTTTCTCAGCATCTTAAACGTCCGGTGATTCCTATTGTTATTGCTGGATTAAACAAAATCTGTCCCAAGCATAGTTTAATGATTGATTCTTCTAAATGTCTGGTTAAAATTAGTGTAGGCAAACCTATGTATGCTGACGGCAAAACGAGACAGGAATTTGTTAATGAGGTACGGGGGTGGTTTGTAAGGGAAATGGCTAAGTTTAACGCGTAAGCTTACAAACCTTTCAGGTGGTGTCATGTTTTTAAAATTTGCATATCCAGAGCTCTTTTTTATTTTTATACCAATTTTATTATTAGCGTTAGCGTATCGCTTGGTGCTCTATCGAGCCCCGCGTTACATGTTTCCTTTGGCAGCAACGCTGGGCGCAAGTGGTGTTTTAAAAAGCACGCGCTATAAACACATTCTTATGGGCCTACGCCTTTTGGCACTGTCTGGTCTGCTGCTCATGATTGCACGGCCGCAGTGGATTGACGAGCAGTCGTTTATTAATGTCAAAGGCGTTGATATTGTTTTGGCAATAGACGTTTCGGGCAGTATGCAGCTTTTTGACGATATGCACGACCGTCGCTCGCGCATTCAGGTGGCCAAACAAGAAGCTATCAATTTTATTGAAAAACGAACTAACGATCCCATCAGTGTGGTTATTTTTGCACGTGATGCGCTTTCGCGCTCGCCGCTAACGCTGGACAAGAAATTTTTAAAAGATATTGTTGGCAGCCTTGAGCTGGGCGTTATCGACCCCAACGGTACCTTTTTAGGTACGGGTTTGGCAACAGCGGTAAGTCGATTAAAAAACTCTGCAGCCAAAAGTAAAATTGTTATCTTGCTAACCGACGGCGCACCAACGGTGCCAGAAAAAGTTGATCCAGAAACAGCCATAGAGTTGGCAAAGCAATTTGATGTGAAAGTTTATACCATTGGTATTGGCAACCAGCAGGGTGGGTTTATTGAGCATCCATTTTTTGGCATTCAGCGCGCAGGGGCCGACTTGAATGTTGCGTTGCTGCAAAAAATTGCGCAAGAAACCAAAGGACGTTTTTTTGTTGCCAACAACCCGCGCGACATGCGTACCATTTACGATACCATTGATCAGCTTGAACGCACTGAGCATAAAACCGATATGTTCCACAACTATTACGAAGCCTTTTTGAGCTTCATTTGGGCAGTACTCTTGTTGTTTGGTATAGAATTATTGTTGCGATTTTTTGTATGGCGTGGTGTATAATGACAGATCTATTTGGCATTCACTGGGCAGGGGCCGACAAGTTACTGTACGCGCCCGTTTTTGTGCTCTTCATTTTTCTGGTGATTCGAAATTATGTACGCATTCGTCGCAGTGCCAATGTGCTGGTGCACTCTGCCAATCGCAAAACAGTTTTTGCAAACTATTCTGGTCGCAAGCAGCTGATAAAAACACTGAGCTTGTGTACCGCGCTGGTGCTGCTCTTTTTGGCGTTGCTGCAGCCGCAGTGGGGCAAGAAAGAGCATACGGTAGTGCAAGAAGGCCGCGACTTACTTATGGTTTTGGACGTTTCGCGCAGTATGTTGGCACAAGACTTTAAGCCAAGCCGTCTTGAATTTGCCAAACTCAAAGTACGCAATTTGCTTGCTAAGCTTAACTTTGAGCGTGTTGGTCTCATTCTTTTTTCTGGTTCTGCGTTTATGCAGTGTCCGCTTACTATTGATCATGCGGCGTTTTTAATGTTTTTGGATCACGTTGATGCCGAAGTCATTTCGTCAGGCACCACCGCTATTGACGTAGCACTGCAAAAAGCAATGGAAGTTTACGCAAAGTCGACTGGGCGCAAAAATAAAAACGTGCTCTTGGTAACTGATGGTGAAGATTTTTCAACTAACCTTGCTGGTGTTAAAAGCAAAGCACTTGAACAAAATATTAGAGTTTTTGCGTTGGGTGTTGGTTCTACCGAGGGTGCTCCAATTCCAATTATCGATGCGCATGGCAATCAAGTTGGTCATGAAAAAGATGAAAAAGGCGGCATTGCGCTTTCTGCACTCAATGAAAAGCTCTTGCAACAAATTTGTATGCAGTTACATGGTTCGTACGTTAAAGCAAGTTATGATGATAGTGATATCGACGGTATTGCGCGCCAAATTCAGCAGCTTGAAAAAGAAAAATTTATGGATCAAAAAATATCACAGTACGAAGATCAGTACCCATGGCTGCTAGCAGGCGCTTGGCTGCTATTTTTACTTGAATGGCTTATTTGAGGAGATGGCAATGGTTACCACATACGCGCTTTTATTTCTCATTTTTTTAATGCCAAATTTTGTGCAGGCCGGTCTTTTTACCGACTATGCAAAACAAACGCCCGAAGAAACTATTGCAGCACTTGAAAAGAAACAGATCGACGCCCCGCACGATCCGTACATTAACTATAATTTGGGTGTTGCGCAGTATAAAGCGGGCAATTACGCTCAAGCCAATCAAAATTTTGGGCGCGTTTTTAAAAATAAAAAAATAGATGAAGATTTTCGTGTTCGTGCTGGTTTTAATGCTGGCAACAGTGGCTACCGTGGTACGCTAGAAAGTCTTGGTAATGGTTGGGAAGAAAAAGAGTTGGATGAAAAGCTGCTTGAACAAGCGATAGCGCAAACAAAAGCCGCCATACGCTCGTACGAAGATGTTATCAAGCTTGATGACGAACATGAGCCGGCCAAGCATAATAAAAAGCTGGCCGAAGAGTTGCTTAAAAAATTAGAACAAAAAAAGAAGAAGCAAGATCAAGATAAGCAAGACAAAAAAGACGAAAAAAAAGAAGATAAGAAAGACGAAAAAAAAGATCAGCAGGACAAAAAAGACAAGAACGACAAGCAAGATAAACAAGACAAAAACGATAAAAAAGATCAAAAAAAAGACGAGCAGGGCAAGCAAGATAAAGACAAGTCTGACCAGCAAGACAACAAAGATAAGCAAGATAAGGGCGACCAAAACGAAGGTGATAAAGAAAAAAGCGACCAAAAGGGCGATCAAGATAAAGATCAGGACGATAAAAAAGATCAGCACGACGGCGATAAATCTGACGAACAAAAAGAGCAAGAGCAAAAAGAACGCGAACAACAAGAAAAAGAACAGCAAGAAAAAGAAGCGCAAGCAAATGCCGACAAGCAAAAAGAGCAAGAAGCACAACAAGCTGCTGCCCAAGCAGCTCAAGCTGGCGAACAAGAAAAAGACGATGAAGGTATGCAAAAGCGCGGAGTGCGGGCATTGCTTGAAAATTTAGATGAAGATGAATCAAAAAAACAAAAGGGTTTTATTGTACAGCAGGTTAAAGGTGGTCAAGCATCTGAACGGCAAGGACAAAAACCATGGTAAAAGAAAAAAGAGCCCGGAGTAAAACAGTGAATCAGTTAAAAAAAATACACACATATGGTGTGCTGTTGGCGTGGCTGTTTTCAGCCCAGCTGATGCACGCAACATCAATTAAGTTAGAAGCGCCCGACTTGCCGGTGGTAAACAATATGCCAACGGTTAATGTTGGCGAATCGTTTAGATTGCAGGTTTTAGTTTCGCACGACCGGCGCGATGCTGAAGATGTCCACGTGCGTGGCCTTGGCAGTTTGGCCGTGCAGGGTACCAGTCAAATGACCAACGTTTCGGTAGTCAACAACCAAATGGTTGCCGAAAAAACGTATGAGTATGATGTGGTTGCTGACAAAAAAGGTGTTATCACGGTTGGGCCTGCAGTAACGCACGAGCATAAAAAAGAAGTGCTTTCTAACACACTTACCATTAATGTTGTTGATTTGCCCCTTGCCCAGCACCAAAAAGGTGTTACGCCAGACGCTCAAAGCGCCGAAAAGCCCAGCGTCTTTTCTCAGCTTGAAGTTGCAAAAAAAGATTTGGTAGTTGGCGAGCCGCTTGAAGTGACGCTCAAAATTTTTATGCAGGGGCCGGTTATAGAAATTGGCGCAACGCCGCCAACCTTTAAAGGCTTTTTTATTAAAGAGCTTGATAAAGATTATCTGCGCGGTAAGGGTTCGTTAGGCAATCAAGAGTACGATGTGTTGCGCAGGCGCTACGTGCTGGTGCCCATGGACAAAGGTGTTAAACACATCGAACCGGTACAAGTTGCCTACACCTTTTCTGAGCAAAACAAAGGGCGTGCACCGCGCAACTCAATGTTTGCGGAGCGCTTTTTTGATGATTTCTTTTCTCGTTCTCGCGTAAGCCAGCAGCGCGTACGTTCTGAAGAGCTAGACATTAATGTTGCCGATTTGCCACCAACAACCAAACGTGTTGATGGTGTTGGTGTGTTCAGTGAATTTCGGGCAACGCTGGACAAAGAACAGGCAGCGCTCAACGAGCCAGTTGTTTTAAAAATTGAATTGGTGGGCAAAGGTAATGTCGAACAAATTGCCGACTTGCGTCTCAACTTGCCTGCCGGCGTAAAATCATACAAATCAAAAACTGCCGTGCATGACGACGTAACACCAGTTGCCTACAACGGTAGTCGCAAAACGTTTGAATATATTGTACAAGTTCCTTACGCGGGCCCTGTTACCATTCCTGCGCAGCACTTTGTTTATTTCGACACGAAAAGCCGCGAATACAAAACAATGAGTACCTTACCAGTTTCTGTTACCATTGCGCCAGGCCCAGACGGGGCAACCAGTGCACCAGCAGCGCTACCACCGCAAGAAAATAATAAGCAGAGCGAAAAGAAATCTGATACAACACCGCGCGATATTCATTACATTGAAGAAGATGCGCCCATTGGGCATCATGACCAAGCGGCATTGCCGTGGTGGCTGTTTTTGTTATTAGTGCTGATCCCTGCATTGCTTCTCAAAAGTGCTTTTGTTATGGCGCCATTTGCGCGTTTATTTCGTGGGCTTTTTGGCGTGCGGCTTAAGCGTAACGCCTTGGCAAAGTTTGAAAAAGAATTAGACAGTTTAGTAAAAAAGAGACGAGCTGTTGATTTGCATCGTTTCTTTGTAGACTTTTTAGCTGCAAAATATGAGTGCGATGTGCATGCGATCAACGAAGAGTGGATTGCACGTCAGCTGGGCCAAGATGAATGGAATAAAGGTAAAATTGACGAGTTTTTACATTATTTAAGTGAATGTGCAAGTTTATATTTTGCTGCCAAAAAAGGCGTGGCTGATGCCGCAAAGCTTTTGAAAAATGCAAAATATTGGTTTCTCATTCTGCATAAGTGAGGGATTGGGCGATGAGATTTACGCAATTATGGTTAATGAGTTGTTTGGCGATTATGCTTGTTGGTGGGCAGGCTCTGGGCGGTACGCCGCATTATCATGAGCAATTTTTGCAAGCCAACGAGCAGTATAAAAATAAAAAGTTTGATGCTGCGTTTAAGTTGTACGAACAAATTCCCAATAAAAGTGCCGCGGTGCTTTATAACATGGGCAACTGTTCGTACAAAATGGGTAATTTAGGCCAAGCGTTGCTGCTGTGGCGTCGGGCCGAAAAAGATTGGGGCATGTTTAACCGCGAAGAGCTGGTCAGTAATATAAACCTGGTAAAAGCTCAGTTGTCCAAGCGCATGGCCGAAAAAGATGAAGAATCGCCCGGCCTTGTCCGTATTAAAGCAGCGGTGGCAAGCCTGAAAGATCCCCTAGCCTCCTTGGTTCGTTCATTGTCGCTTTTGTGGCTCCAGTTGTTCTTTTTGCTTATCTGGGTTATGCTTTTTATATACGCACGGTACTTTAATCGCCTACGGCTTCGTACTGTGGTGGTTGCCTTGTATCTGCTGTTGGCTGGTGCCGGCGGCGCATTGGCCGTAAAATATAGCATGAATTGGTATACGTACGGGATGGTTGTCGTTTCAAAAGCTGAGCTTTTGTCTGGACCAGACCAGAGCTACCGAGTGCTTGGGCAGCTGTATGAAGGCCAAGAAGGGCTTATAAAAAAGCAGACACACGACTTTTATAAAGTAAAAGTGGGCAAAAAAATAGGCTGGGTACGTAAAGAGTTGTTCGAAAAAATTTAGTGTGATAGCCATGGGGGGCTTATGAATAAAATAATGACTATAATTGAACGTTTTCTTTTGTTGGGGCTACTTATAGTCTTGGCTGGCTGTGGCAAGCATGAAGCCTCAGGCGGGGCTCTTGGAGCTGTGTCCGGAGCTGTTGTTGGCAATGCCGTTTCTGGCGGGCGCAGCAAGGGCGTGGGTACTCTTGTGGGTGCCGCTCTTGGTAATATGCTGGGCCGCGAAGTGGGCAAATCAGCCGACAAGCAAGAAGAAGATCATAAGCTTGAGCGTCGCATAGTTATTCAAGAACAACGTTTGCGTGAGGCAAAACTTACTCGCATGCGCCTTGAAAATGAGCGTTTACGATGCAAAGCTAAAACCTGGTGTGCTAACTGTTGCTTGAGAGTTACCTTGTGTGATGCTCAGCGCTGTCCAGATTGTGGTGACCGTTTGGTTCGTGAAAAATGCTGTAAGCGCTGTGCTGGCACGTTTGAGGCTCATTCGCGTTATCGCTACTGCCCATACTGTCCGGACCGCGTGATACTTAGTTATCGCTAACTCACAAAAAGTTCTTTTCAAAAAGGCCCTAACTTAGGGCCTTTTTTTATTGCTATCGGTTCTCTCTTTACTTTTTTTATTATTTCATATTAGAATATAATTACAAATGTGAAATATTGAATTATTCAATATGAAAAGTGTAACTAAGTAGAAATTATTGAAAAAGGAGATCGTTATGAAACGTATTCTTGTAGCTCGCCTTGCTTTGTACGTAGGCATTTTAGGCCTTGGTCTTTTTCTTGCAAGCTGTACCAAAGAAGAAAAAACTCTCGCAGGTGTTGCTATTGGTGCTGGTAGCGGTGCCTTGATTGGCGGCGCTGCTGGTGGTGGTACAGGTGCTGCTATTGGTGCGGTTTCTGGTGGTCTGCTTGGTGGTGTTATTGGCAATGCTCAAGGCGATGACAAACCAAAAGCCGATAGAAAATAAGAGAAAATAACGTATAAATCATACTTCACCACAAATGAAAGAGGCTCCGGCAAGCTGGTAGAACTTGCTGGAGCCTCTTTTTTTGTTTAAAATGAATAAGTTCCCTCGATACATTCTGCTACGCTAGGGCTTCGCAGAATACTCGGGATGAGCGAGAAACGATAATTAGACTAAAAGTAATAATAAAAAATTTAGGTATCCATAAATGTTTCATTTTTATTCATTTGTTTTGCCATGTCTGTTGACCTGTTTGCTCATCCCGAGTGTTCTGCGTAACGTTAGTGAAGCAGAATGTATCGAGGGATATTATGAATAATGTGCTGACCATCAATAATCTTCATGCTGCTGTTGAAGACAAAACTATTTTAAACGGTATCCAGCTTGACATTAAGCCAGGCCAAATTCATGCCATTATGGGCCCCAACGGTTCAGGCAAGAGTTCTTTGGCGTTTACGCTCATGGGCCATCCACGCTATGCCGTTAAAGCGGGCTCTATAACGTTGGCAGGCAACGAGCTTAACGATTTGTCACCCGACAAACGTGCCAAGCAAGGAATGTTTTTGGCAATGCAGCATCCGTATGAAATTGACGGCGTTGTGTATAAAGATTTTTTGCGCCAAGCGTACAACGCATTGTACGATGGTACTGAAAAGCAGTTGCGCATTCGCGACTTTCACGCGCTGTTGCTCAGCAAGGTGGCGCTGTTAAAAATGGACCCAGCTTTTATTGACCGTTTTATTAACGTTGGTTTTTCTGGTGGTGAAAAGAAACGTGCCGAAATTTTACAGCTAGCAGTGTTACAACCAAAGATTGCTATTCTTGACGAGATCGATTCCGGTCTAGATATCGACGCTTTAAAGATTGTGTGTGAGGGGCTGCGCGCCGTTAAGCACGACAACCCCGACATGGCTATTCTTATGATTACGCATTATCAACGAATCTTGCAGTATCTAATGCCTGATGTAGTGCACGTGTTGCGCAATGGACAGATTGTTAAATCTGGTGACGCAACCTTGGCAGACCAGCTTGAAGCGCATGGTTATGATGAATGATCATCATCGTCGCTACTAAAGAGCGAGTGCTCGCGAAGGTTTAGTTGGTCTCGCAGCTCCCTTGCCAGTTCGTTTGGACTTCCGGCGATACTTGGACTTTGAGGGCTGCTTGGCTGAACGAAAGAGCTGAGCGTTCGCGATCCTGTGCCCAAGTAACTTAAACGTTGTGTTCTTAAGCTTCGTGGTTCTTGCACTGGTAGTAGCGGTGTAGAATAATCTTCATCAGAATCACTGTCAGAATCAGCATTTTCAATATCATCAATATCGTCCTCAAACATAGTGAGGAGCGTTCCCTCTGATTTACTTTTGCTCAGTTTTGGTGACGACGAATCTTCGGTTATTTTTGTTCGTTGCAGGCCAAAAAGCTTTGCGCAATCATTTAACAAGTGTTGGTTGCTTTTTTTGGTACTTTGAAGAGTTTCAAGGTACGATTCGCTTGCTTGTGCTCTATTGACGTGGCGTTGTAAAAAATAAATAAAAAGGTGTCCAAGTAAAAGTTGTGCTTGGCCGCTGCATATGTTGGTAATAAGTAGTTCTAGGCCGTCGGGTGAAAGTTTTTCTTTGAAGACATCGCTCAGAACTTGTCGCAGGTGGCTTGTAATATAAAATCGTCTAAAAAAGTGGTCTATTGCTGCCTGAGATGCTTGGATAGTATTTAAGTCTCTTACTAAAACATATTCATTTGCATCTGGGTTAAGTAAGCCATCAATCAGTTGTTTTATTGGTTTTAAACTTGGTTCAACGATAGTTCTAAAATTTTCCAGACCACGAGGACTGCTTCTGCGTGGGCTGTTTTTTCCTGTTACAAACAGAGAAGCAAGGTCCATTTTATTGTTTGAGTTAAATAAAATGAGTTGTAGATATTCATATGTTTTTTCTAAAACGTTTTCAGGTGTTACTTCTTTGAGAAGTTCCAATTTACGTGGTGATATGCGTGGGGTTCGAGGTGTTTGAGTTTGTGATGATGATGTTGATGCGCCATGAATGGGCTCAAGATGCGAGAAAACAAATAAAAATAATAAAATCTTTTTTTTCAGCATAATAAAATCCTCGGCAAATGAAACAATAAAAGATTCCCCAACCAATTTTCTAGATCTTAGCAGGGGCGCTTCTTTATTTGCAATATTTGGCGATGATTTTCAAAAAAACTCAGCCAGCCTGAATGCCCAAGATACTTTGTATGCTTTCAATAATGGCTGTACAGGTTGTTTCAATAACCGAGCAGGCCTCGTTTGGCGTTGTTGGTTCAATGGTGCTAAACTGCAGTGCTTGTGCCTGCACAAGGTTGACCAAGTCTTCTTGTTGCCATTTTTCAAGAACCAAGAGCACTTTAAGGTTCTCATGTGCCATCATAGTATTTCCCAGCTCTTCAAAAACTTCCAGTGCTTGCTGTTTTACCAGCCCGGCGTTTTCTTGTGAGGTGTTGGCCAGATTTGGCGTATCAAGGTCAGAATCTTCAACCTGAACAATTTTCTGGTTAAAAATTAAATTAAGCTCAGCTGTTTTTTCTTGTGCTGCGTGAGCAATATCTTCAAGAAAGTTTTGGACAAGTGCAAAGATTGTTACGCATGCATCTTCTTGAGACATTTTTTCCAGTTGTTCTGTTGGCACAAGCTGGGTGCCTGCGGCTGAGTAAATGTGCTGGGTACAAAAAAGGGAACCCAGCAAAGCTCACACGAAGGTTATTTTTTGCATTGATGCCCTTTCGAATTTAAAAAAATTATTAATTGAAGAGCGTATGAAGAATTTCTTGTGTTTGTGTGCAGATGTCATTTCTCCACTCTTTAACAAGATCAAGAGCCTGCTTTCTTGTGGTGCACGTTTTTCCTGCTTCAAGAAATTTTGTTCGAGAAGTTTTGTGGAGGTTGTCTATTGTTTCAGCCGCCTCAAATTGTTTGGTTTGAACCAATAGCTTGTAGAGATAAAAATAAACGAGGTCAACTTGAATTGGTTTTGGGTACACTTTGGGTGCTTTTACATGCAAATGGTCTTGAAATTTGCTAGCTGGGACTATGATTTTTTGGTAAACAATGTCTGGCTCGCCACAGTACGACGCTAATGTAATTGCATGTTGCACTATTGCTTGGCTAATATTTTTGTCCAACATCTCATAAATTTCCACACAGTTTGCTGCTGTAACTGGGGGGAGCTCACAGTTGTTAAAAACAAGCAAGACTACTTCTGCTGGCTCATATACCGCTGCGGCTGCGGCATTCAAATTGGTTTGAAAAGTATAAGCACTCAAGGCAACGGTAAACGCAAAGAAAAGAAATTTCTTCATGATGCTCTCCTTAAAATTGTGTTAAACGAAGTAATAATATGCTCAGTAAAAATTTTAACCATTTCAACCGCTTGTTGTGGTGTAACAATTTTTTGTTGTGCCAACTCAAGCTTGGCGCGTTCGGTGGTTTCATTTAACTTTACTTTATCTTCGGCACTGACCGTTTTGAGTGGCCGGGTAAATTGATAATAATTCATATCAAAGCTGGTGATGCACGATTGCACAATTGACTCGGCCAATGCTTGTTCGTTTTCTGGTGCCGGATTTTTTTTGTACGGCATAAAAACTTCTGCCGAGGCAATAATTTCGTCAGAAATAGTTTGTAGCGTGCTTACCATTTGCTGGCAAGCTGATGTGTTAGTTTGTGGTGCTTGTTCATTTGAAAATGCTGTACTGTTGCATAAAACTAGAATTATAAAAGCATAATATTTTTTCATATCTTACTCACTTTCTGTTTGATGGTTTATGTGTACTGTACAATAATTGATAACTAAAAAAATTCAAAGAGATTTCTTATTTTGGTCAGAAAGATAAAAAGTGTTGCATCGTTTTCAAGTGCCATGCAAAACTGACCTGGTGGTAGTTTAGATTGCCAAAAACAAAGGAGAGATTCGTGAAATCGCAAAAAGCATTTACGTTAATTGAACTGATGATTGTGATGGCCATTATGGCCTTTTTGGCAGGCATTGCCGTGCCGCAATATTTTCAATATCAGCTGCGTGCTCGTCAGGCAGAAGCTGGCATGATTTTAGCATCGTTACACACAGCACAGCAGGCTTACTTTGCCGAAAACGGCAAGTACAGCTCGGTGCTCAACGGCGACCAAGGGCTGGGCTGGAAGCCGGAAGGCTATCGTGGCGGTGGTGCTGATGAAAACTTTTATTATACTTACGGTTTTAATGTTCCTGGTGCGCAAGAAGGTGTTCATTATTTTACCGGCAAGTTGGGTGCATCTCGAGATAGTTTGGGGCAAACATACGCTGATCAAACTGGCTTTGTTGCCAAAGCGGCGGCTGATTTGCGTGGCAAAAATAATGTTGATGTGTGGCAGATTGATGAGTCACGCAAGATTAGTCATGTGCAGAACGGGATTTAACTAAAAAAACAACCGTACCAGCGAATCTTTAAAGAAATAAAAAACGATAGCGCCCAGTGATAAAAAAGGGCCAAAGGGAATACGTGTTGCCCGATTTTTGTGTGCCAACATGAGATAGAAATTACCAAAAATAATACCAGCAAACGATCCAACCATCAATGCAACCCATACGCCTAGCGGTCCCAAAAAGGCGCCAATAAAACCAAGCAGTTCCATATCGCCCACGCCCATGCCTTCTTTTCTCTTAACCGCTCTAAAAATAGTGGCAGTCAGCCACAAGCAGCCATAGCCTGCAACTGCGCCAACAATACTTGCTGCACCTGAAATGGGAAGCATAGTGCTATAAGCAAGTGCTACGCCAACAGGAATTAACCACAGCGTTACCGCTTGCGGAATAACCATGGCAAAAAGATCAGTAGCGCTTGAAAAGATTAAGCAAGAAAAGAAGAGGCTATAAATCACGAGCTCAGAAATTTGGTGTGTTTCAAGCGCAAGCAGGGGCCAGGTTTGTGTAAGTTGAGAAATCTGTATGAGCAAGCCTGTGAACACAACGCCCGAAAGTAACTCGATAAATGGATAGACATATGAAATTGGTGCAGAGCAGTGCAAGCACTTACCGCGCAACAAAAGCCATGAGAAAACGGGAATATTGGCATACCACGGGATTATGTGGTCGCAGGTTGGGCAGTGTGAGCGGCTGCGTAAAAATTTTTTATCAAAGGCGATGCGATAAGCGCTGGCGCATAAAAAAGAGCCCCAGGCAAGGGACAGTAAAAACCAAAGTGTTACGAAAAAAAGAGTAGTCATGCGGTACCCTTCAGTCCCGCTTTAATCAGATCATGCAGGTGCACCAGTCCGCAGACTTTGTCGTTATCAACAATCACCAGTGAGGTAATGTTGCTGTCTTCCATAATCATCAGCGCATCTTGTGCTGGGCGGTCTGAAGAGATTGTTTTTGGGTTCATGGTCATAATTGCCAATGCCGTTTGTTCAAATACCGCAGGACCTTGTTTGCACGCGCGGCGTAAGTCGCCATCGGTAATAATGCCCAAAAGTTTTTGTGTTGCATCAACCACAATACCAACGCCCAATTTTTTTGCGGTAATCGTGAGCAAGAGATCTTGAAATGAATCATTCGGTTTAATTAACGGCAGAGCGCTTTCTGAATACATTAAAGCTTGGACTGTTAACAACAATTTCTTGCCCAGCGCGCCAGCAGGGTGTACGCGTGCAAAGTCGTGCTTGTCAAAATTTTTGCATTTGCTTACCGCAATTGCTACCGCATCACCAAACGCCAACATCAATGTTGAGCTGCTTGATGGCGCCAAGCCCATGTGACATGCTTCTTGATCAAATGGCAGTTGAACCACTAAGTCGGCCTTACGGCTCAGTACGCCAAGGTCGCAACACCACAAGGTAGCGGGTAAGTTATTGCTGTGCAAAAATCTGAAAATATGTTCAAGCTCAACGCCCGTGCCGCTTTTAGAAAGCGCGATAAAAAGATCGTCTGCCTGAATCATGCCCAAGTCGCCGTGCAAAGCATCGTTGGGATGCAAAAAAAAAGCGGGAGTTCCCAAGCTTGCAAAGGTTGACGCTAATTTTTGGCCAACCAAGCCAGACTTACCACTTCCCGAGAAAATAACTTTTCCTGAAACGTGTGCAATGCGTTGCACTAATTGAATTGCCGTTGCCGGCATATGATTTGAAAGGAACTGAATACTGGTGGCTTCTGCTGCCAAAACGCGAACCAGTTCTTGCTCAATGAGCGAAGGATTAAAGGTTGTTGATGTGCGAGGGCTTACGGCCTGTTCGCTCAGCATCCTATCTCCAATTATTGGTTACGCTTGTTCTTGCTCTTCTGGGTGTTGTTCGTCGTAATCGTCCAAAGAAGTCTGAACCTTATCAAGAAGCTCGTTAATCTTGAGTACCTTTTCTTGCTTTTCATCAAACAAGAAAATTAAGCTCGGCGTATATTTGCCGTGCATAACTTTGGCAAGAGCGGTACGCATTGATGGCTTATACAATTTAAGCCGGTCAAGAGCTTTATTGAACATTGCCTGTGCAGCTGCTTTAAAATCTTCTACTTTTGGGTCTGGGTAAGCAGCAAAGTAAATATAGCAGATACCATTGTCGGCTGAAAGCTCAACTCTGGTTATAAAGACTGCGGCAACGTCTGGCTCTTCTCGGCCAAGTGCGTGGACTAAGGTAGAGATTTCACGAAGTAAGAAAGATTTTTTTTGTTCTTTTTTACGCTCGTTTGGTTTTCGTTCATTCACAGACAGCTACTCAATATTCGCTAAAAAAGCGTGCTAAGAGACTAGGAGCTCAGTAATTCAATATTTTTCAGGATGCCGTTCTTAATGGCACGCATGAGGCGTTTACGCTTTTTTTGCGTGGTTGGCTCAAAGTACACTTGGCGCTTCATATCACGCACAACGCCTTCGCGTTCAATTTTCTTTTTGAGCTGTTTAAGACTTTTTTCAAGATTACCTTGAACCTGAATTTCGATGTTAAACGTTTTTTTTGCCATACGTCTCTAACGCCGCCTTTCAATTAAAGAAGAGGGTTAAACTTTTTGAATTCTACCCTCAATTTTACGTGATTTTCATCAGTTTGTCAATCTAAAGTCCCGATTCAATTAATTGGGCAATGAGGTGACGTGGAGCGGGTATTGCCATTAGAACCTGGCAATAAATGAACCAAGCAAGGTGGTAGGGCGATAGGTTCTAACGCCTTCAATGGTGCCCTGAACCCCCACGCCAAGAGAGCAATATTGGTTCATGGCATATTCCAGGCTGGCGTTGAAATTTTGAATTTTCCAGGCCGAGCGCTTTTCAAGCTCGCCAGGCAAGAACTTGGCTTTACGGGTTGCATTAGCTTCTATAACTCTAATACTGTCACGCGCGTGCTCGGTATAAACGTAGTCGCAGTAAAAAGAGAAATCTTTTACAAAGTTGTCGGCTTTGAGCGAAGCATTAACATACCACACAGCCCCTGGTTTGCGGTTGATGGTGGTGGTCCAGGGAATAATACCAACTTGGTAGATGCTGGTTGGCACGCGCTGGCCCGTGAGCTCTTTAGAGCCGTAAAAGGCTACGCCGCCGCCAAAACTGACTTGCATCATTTCAGGAAAATCACATGAAATGGTTGCTTCAACGGTGCCGCCGGTAAAACCATCGTTACCGGTAGAAATGGTAAATGGTTGGTTGGCATCAATTTCTTGGCCAAACGGCAACCATACGCCAACTGAAATATGTGGCGCAACGGTAAATATGTTGTCGTCAGCGCCCTTAATTTTTATTGGTGCTGTCCAATAGACGCTTACGTGCATATCTTCAGGCTCTGTGCGGCGTTGTTCGCACAAATTTAAGCCCAGTTCTTTGGCAATCAAGAGCATGCTGCTTTTTGATAAAAGCTTGTCGAATAAGTCTTTGGCAAAGGTTTGGTCAATTGTTATAACGGGGCTGGCGCCACTTTCGGTTGGTGGTGGAGTATTTTTAAGTGTGTCATCAATAATTGAATCGAGAGCAAACGCAGGTACTTGCTTGTAGGCAGCAACGCCTGCCTTAATGGCAATGCCAAGACCAAAGGCAAAGTCATACCCAAAGCGGCCGCGCAGGCCAAGTTTTTCGTACTCAATGTGGACTTCATTGTAGGTGCCAATTTCGTCAATTTGGCCGTTTTCAAGATCGAAATTTTGTTCAAGTGTAAAATTTTTGAAAAGAACGGTAGGAGGTGTTGATATCGTGCTATTGGCGTAGCCCGAATTTTGGCCCGTCAATCCGTTAACAACAACACGTGCTGCTTGGAGCGTGGGGGTAGTGACACCCGTTGGTCGCGCGTCATTGTAAAATAGTGCAAACATGTTCCAGCGGCCCAACATGTTGCCAGTGGCTACTTTGTTGCGATTGCCCGTTTTGTTGCCGCTGCCTGCTTGGCTGGCGCTGGCGGTGTGTTGGTAAAACGGAGAAATGTGCAGGTTGAGTTCGCCATTTTTACGTTCTTTATAATATTTATCGGTGCCCATGATTGTGTGAATGATTGCTGGATCTTGCACGTTGAGCATTGGTAGTGACAGGCAGTATTGATTTATAAAAATAATGGAACCAATGAGTACGATGAGAAAAGGTGATTTTTTTTGATTTGGCAGGTTCATGAACATCCTTTTTTCGTTCTGGTCAGGGTTTTGAGAAAATACTTCTGTGTTATAGCACTAATTATATTCAAGCGTCAAGGAGTCAACGAATGTTGTTCGTGACAGGCTGTAATGCGCATTCATTTGCTTAAAAAAAAGAGAAAAATAGTGTAGGATTAATGTTTCGCATGTGAAAGCACAAAAGGACAAAAAAATAAATAGAAGATGAGCATGAACACACAGTACGATGTAATAGTTATTGGCGGTGGCCACGCCGGTGTTGAAGCCGCGTATGCCGCTGCAAAAATGGGTTCCAAAACCGCACTTGTCACGCTTGATGCAAACAAAATTGCAACCATGCCGTGCAATCCTTCCATTGGCGGTTTGGGCAAAGGGCACATTGTGTATGAAGTCAGTGCGCTTGGCGGGCTTATGCCACAACTTGCATCAAAAACCTATTTGCAAGCGCGCATGCTCAACACCAGCAAAGGGCCGGCCGTACAAGGTTTGCGTTTGCAAATCGATAAATATGCTTATAGTCGTGCTGCAAAAGAAATGCTTTCACAGGTAAAAAATTTAACCATTGTTTCAATTATGGCGCACGAAATTATGACCGAAGATGCTGACGGAAAACGTCGCATTACCGGCGTGCGTGCAGCAGACGGTACCGAGTTAACGGCGCCGTGCGTGGTGGTAACCACCGGTACGTTTATGAGTGGTTTGGTGCACATTGGCCTCACGCGCTACAAAGCTGGCAGACGTGGCGAAGCGGCATCGTACGGTCTTTCAGAATCTATTGCACATGCGATGGGCGTAAAAGTGGGTCGTTTAAAAACCGGCACACCGCCGCGTATTGAACGTGCGAGTATTGATTTTTCAAAACTTGAAGAACAACCGCCCCAAAAATTAGATTATCTCTATCAGTTTGAGCACGAAGCGGTGACTGATCAAATGCCGTGTTACATTGCGCAAACTAATGAAACCACGCATCAGCATATTCGCGACAACTTACATCTTTCTGCCATGTATTCCGGCAACATTAAAGGCCGTGGTCCGCGCTACTGCCCATCAATTGAAGATAAAATTGGGCGCTTCCCCGACAAAACCGCGCATCATGTTTTTGTTGAGCCAGAAAGCAAAGAAGTTGACGAAATTTATCCCGCCGGTCTTTCAACATCGCTGCCGCTGGATGTGCAAGAAGCATATATTCGCAGCATGGAAGGTTTTGAAAATGCGGTTATTAGCAAGTGCGGTTACGCAATTGAATATGACTTTATTCAACCAAACAATTTAACGCACGCGCTGGAAGCAAAAACAGTTGAAGGTTTATTTCTAGCAGGCCAGCTCAACGGTACCACTGGATATGAAGAAGCGGCCGGCCAAGGAATTATTGCCGGCATTAACGCGCATTTGCGTTGTACTGGTCAACCACCATTCATTTTGAATCGGCACGAAAGTTATATCGGCGTTATGATTGACGATATGGTAACGTTGGGTGTTGACGAGCCCTATCGCATGTTTACCTCGCGCGCCGAGCGCCGCTTGTTGCTGCGCCAAGACAATGTCTTTTTGCGGATCATGCCGTATGCCCACAAGCTTGGTTTAATTGACGACGAACTCTTTGCGCGTTTTGAAGCTGAGCGCGATGTTATTAAAAAAAGTGTGAGCTTAATTCGCAACGCTGGTTCTGCCAGTCAGCTGTTCAAAGCATTTCAAGTTGTTGAGTTTACTGAGGCCGCACAAGCGCACGCGCGGGCATTGCTCGAGCAAACGTTGCAAGAAAAAGAAGTACCAAGTGTCGCTCTTTCAAGCCGTGCTTTGTTGGGTGTGCATGCCGAAATTCGTTATGAAGGGTATCTGCGAAAAGAAGAGCTAGAAGTAGAAAAGGCTCTGCGTTACCAGAGCCTTGAAATTCCTACCGCATTAGATTTTCGTAAAATCTCGGGCCTTAACGGCGAGATGCAAGAAAAGTTACTGCGCTACAAGCCTAAAAATATTGCGCAAGCTCAGCTGATTCCGGGGATAACGCCCGCAGCAATTTCATTGCTGATCTTTAGCGTGCGCAAGTGTTAACTTTTTTTTAGTTGCCCGCCTTTTCATTAATAAGTTTTAAAAGAGTTTCTGCTTGTGGCAACTTAAAGGTTTGTTTGTCATCATTCCATTCTTTAAATTTGGTTGCCCATGTGCGTATATTTGGCGCGTCTTCTTGGTCCATTAATTTAAAGTAAAGATTTCTTCGCAAAAGAGCATTCCCCGCGATTTTTGCTAACACTTCATCGCTTGGTAGTCTTACGCTACTAATAAAGCTATTCAAGTTTTCAATAAAACTTTCTGCTGTGTCGCCGCCAGAAGTTGCTGGTTTGTCTGCTGGTCGATGTGCTGGTTTTAAACCGCCAGCGCCGCCGCCCATGCCAGGGAGTTGAACTTTACCTGGTTGGCCGCCTCCAAACATGCTTTGTCCGCCAAAGGCTGGTTTCTTAGCTTGTTGAATAGCATTTTTTGCCGTTTGCAAAGATTCTTGGATATCTTTGAGATACTTTTTGTTTTTATCGGTGTTGGAAGACTTCTTTACTTTATCAAATTTCTTTGATGCGCGTGCATACGCATCATTGACCGTTTTTTCTGCTGATTCATGCTTGCCAAGTTTTTGTGACAAACCATTAAGATATGAATCAAAGTCGTTTTTCACTTGAGTAAATTCATTGAAAGCAGTTTCTGCTTGTTGTGTAGTTTCATCTGCTTCTTTTTCTGGGGTCTTGCTATCTTTGCCTTTTCGAGGCTTTCTTGTTGGCAGTTTTCTGCCTTTTGCTCCACCAGCGCGGGTAACGCCCGTTGGTGTTTTGACTTGTGTTCCAGCAGTTTCTTCTGGTGTTTTTGTTTGTTCAGCATCAGCAGCTGCATCGGCTGCAGCTTGGGCAGCCAAGCGCTCTTCTTCATCTTTTTTCTGTTGTGCTTCTTGTGTAGCGCGTTGTGCCGCTTCAGCTTTTTCATAAGCTTCGCGTGCTGTTGCCAGCGCATGCTTAGCGCTTCTTTCAGCGTTTTGTGTTGCGGTGCCAAATCTTAAAACATAGTCTGGTTTGCCACTATTGGCAGTGTCTGCCGCTACAGCAGCGTCAATAGCTTGTTGTGCTTCGTTGAGCGCTGTTTGCACTGTTGTATCAGAATCAAGACCCGTAAATGCTTTTGCTTGGGCAAGTAGAGTTCTTGAGCCATCAAGTTTTTTCATACCGTACGCGCGCAATTGTTCATTATTTGCGCGCTGCGCTTGCTCAGCGGCTGCCTTAGCTTTTTCTAATGCTTCTTGAGCTGCTTTTTTGGCCGCTTCTTCAAGAGCTGCTTTTTCGCGCGCTTCAGCTTCTTTTTTCTTTTGTTCTGCCATTGCAGCGGCTTGAGCGGCATCGCGTTGTTTGCGTTCAGCTACTTCTTGTGCAGCTCGTTGAGCAGCGTTTGCAACGTTCAATGCTTTTTGTGCGCTCAATATTGCTGTGCGAGAAAGTGACAGTGCGCGTGCCGGTTCGGCTTGTGCTGCACGAGCAGCATCAAGGTCGCTGAGAGCTTGCGACATGGCGTTTATGCTCTCTTCATTTACTTCTTTAACGGCTTGTGCTTGTTTATAGAGAACTTCAGCGTCTGCAATATTTTCTTTTGCGTGTTGTTTTTGGCGTTCTTGGCGTTTAGCAAATACTGCTTTCAGGGCTGCTGATGCCTTTGCTTCCTGCGCAGCTTGTGCAGCGGTAGCCTCGGCTGCCAGCAACGCTTCTTCATCTTTTTTGCGTTGCTCTTCCTGTGCGGCCTTTTCTTCTGCTTCAGCTTTTTCATACGCTTTGAGTGCGGCTTCTAGCGCAGTCTTGGCAGCCCCCATCGCGTTGTTGGTTGCAATTAAGTAACGGAATGCAGGGAGTGTTGCTTGTGATGCTGCAGCTTCATCGATAGTTTTTTGTGTTGTGGTAAACGCTTCTTGTACTGTTGTATTTGCTTCAAGGCCGGTAAACGCTTTGGCTTGTGCCAACGCGCTACGTGCGACATTCAGTTGTATATTTGCTTTCTTTATTACTTCGGCATCTTTTTTCTTTTGTGCTGCTTCAGCTGCCGCTTTGGCTTTTTCTGCCTTTTCTTCGGCAGCTTTTTTTGCAACCGCTTCTTTTTCTGCCTTGGCTCTATTTTCAGCATCTTTGCGTTGTTGTTCTGCCAAAAGTGCCGCAGCTTCAGCTGCTTTTTGTCGACGTTCAGCTTCTACTTCAGCAGATTTTTGAGCGCCATTTGCTTCATTCAACGCCTTTTGAGCGCGCAAAATTGCCACGCGTGATTTGGACAAAGCGTCTGCTGGTTTGAGTGTTGCCACATTTGCTTGGTCTAGAGCTTTTTGTGCCTCGGCAATTGCAGCCGTGCTGTCTTCATCTTTTTCGATAACTGCTTTTGCTTGGTTTAAAAGTACTTGTGCATCGTTAATATTTTCACGTGCGTGTTGTTTTTGGCGTTCTTGACGCTTGCGGAATGCCGCTTGAATAGTGGTAGCAGCGTTTTCACGGTCTTCGCGCTCTTGTTCTTCAAGCTGTTGGCGTTCTTCTTCTTGACGGCGCTCTTCTTCTTCGCGCTCTTCTTGCTCTGCCTTTTGATCAGCAGCAACTTGTGTAGCGGTGTCTAAAGCACTTTGTGCAGCAACTTTTGCTTCCTGTGCTTTGTCTAAAAATTCTTGTGCGTCATCTGCTTCAAGTGATTCTGCTTCTTCAATGATAGTTTGTGCGCTATTCAGATCGTCTTGAACTTCGGTATTGTTTTCAAGGTCTTCAATTGCTTGTGCTTGAGCAAGCGTGCTCTTTGCGCCTTCAAGTGTTGTTGAAGCTTCATGTCTGATGGCTTCTTGTTCAGCAGCTGCCTTTTCTGCAGCAGCTTTGGCTGCACGGTCGGCTTCTTCTTGTGCTTTTTTAGCGGCAGCAGCAGCGGCTTCAGTTTTCAACCGTTCAGCTTCTACTTGTTTTTGTTCTGCTTGAGCTGCAGCTTCTTTTTCGCGAGCTTCTGCTATTTGAGTTGCTTTGGCCGCAGCATTTTTCGCATCTTCTGCTGCTTTTTCAGCAGCGGCTTGTTGTGCATTTTCAGCATCTAGCTGTGCTTGTGCTGCAGCATCTGCGGCAGCTTGAGCTTTTTTATTACGATCTTTGTGTTTCTTGCCGCGTTTTTTATCATGTTTTTTATGCTTGTCGTCTTTTTTTTGTTTGCCTTTTTTTCCATGCGTAGCAGCGCTTTTGGTTTCTTTTTTTCCGTGCTTGTCGCCCTTTAAAGCTTTTTTGTCGCGCCAATTTTGTTTTATTCTATCTTTTTCTCGTTGTTGGTAGTGGGGCCAAGGGCGGCTGCCTGAATCGGTTACTTGTGGTTCGTCTGCGGTGTCAAGCGTGTCTGGCGCGTCTTTGTCTTCTGGGGCTGGCGTGTGTGCCTTTTGAGTTTCTGGCGTTTCAGCGTCGTCTGCAGTGCTTGCGTCTTCTTCAGCTGCTGTTGTGGTTGTTGCAGCTTCTTGTGCTGCCTGTTTTTTGTGCTTTTTGGCAGCTCGTTTTGCTTGCTTCTTTTTTCGTTTTCCTTGATTTCTGCGATGTTTGGTTTGTGGTTGTTCAAGCGTGCGGTCAGCTTTTTTTATCATTCGTTTCTTTGGAGCAGGCTTTTGTCCCTCGTCGGCATCGCTTTCATTTTCTTCATTTGCCGACGCCAGTCTTTTTGGGATCATTGCTGCGCGCCGGCTGCCACGCAAATTACGTGGTTGTATGGTTTGTTCCGGATCAGCACCTTGGGCTATTCCAGCAACAAACAGAGCGATTATTAAAAAACAGCGCACAAATTTCGTAACATTCATTCTTCTTCTCCCGCTTTTTTTTCCCAACGGCTATTTTTACACTACTTTTTTCAGGATAGTTGAAGTAGTGGGGGGGTGTGCAAGGAAATGGTAAAAAGTGGAAAAAGGCTCTGCGTTACCAGAGCCTCGAGATTCCCGTGGCATTAGATTTTCGTAAAATTTCCGGCCTTAATGGCGAGATGCAAGAAAAGTTACTACGCTATCAGCCTAAAAATATTGCACAAGCGCAGCTGATTCCTGGCATGACGCCGGCCGCCATTTCGTTGTTGATTTTTAGTGTGCGCAAGGGCTAAGCTGCTAGCTTCCTGATGTTCCAGGAAAAGCTGGCGGTGTCCCGCCGGCTTTTGTGTATTCATTTACTACCTTATCAAATTCTTTTTTCAGATCAGCAAGTGCCTTCTTTTGTGCTGTTAGACCTTTAATAGCATTAGGAGCTTTTGGAGTATTCTGAGTGAGTTGTAGTTTGCCATAGAGATTTTGTGCGGCTTCTATTGCTAGAAAGACTATTTTTCCTGCCGGGTTAAACTTTGTAAGCGGTTTCGGAAAATTTTCTTTCATGTTCATCATAGCATCATGGTACTCTTTTGCTTCAGCAACTATTTTTGGCAATTCTTCAGCTGCGGCTAGTTGTTGAGCTGCTATTTTTGCTGCTTGTTCCTGTCTTGTGTGTTCATTAGCTGCTGCTATTTTTGCTGTGGAAAGAAGAGGCTTTATTCCATTCAAAAGTTCTTGCTTGCCTGTTACGTCATCATCTGCGTGTAAGCTAGCAAGTTTTTGATTTGCTTGTTCGAGCAGAGCCTTGATTTCAATAGTTGTATTGGCGCCGTCTGCAATTGCTTTTATTTGAGCAACAATTGTTTCTGCTGCGGTAGTAATTTCTTGCTTTTCTTCATCTGAAGTTTTTGTAGCTTGTTGGACTGGTTTTGGTGCAGCTCTTCTTGAAGGAGCTCTTCTGCCTTTTGCTCCTCCTGCGCGATCTTTTGTTGTATGCGTAAGCGCCGTTGAGTTTGCGGATGTTAAATCTTTTAGTACAGATTCTTCCGTGGATTTTTCAGCTTGCTTCTTTTCTTCTGCCTGCTTAGCAGCTTCTTCGTCTGCCGTTTTTTGGGTTGCTTTAGCTACTTCTAAAGCATGCTTAGCTGCAGTTTTTGCTATTTTTGTTTTGTCTAAAAAGTTTTGCGCATCTTCGCCTAGGCCTGTATCCGTTGCCGTGCCGATAGCGATTTGTGCTTTTTCAACAGCCTGTTTGACTTTTTCATCATCTTGAATGTTAGTAAAAGCTTTCGCTTGAGCAAGGGCTGTTTTGGCGCTTTCTAATTTTTTAGTTGCTGATTCTTTTATAGCTGCTTCTGCTTTTTCAGCTGCAAGTCGTGCCCGTTCTAGGAAAGCGCGAAAAGTTTTTTGAATGGTAGTTGCGGCGCCCGATTTTTTTGTCTGTTCATTTTCTGCCAGATTTTTTGCTTTGGTTGCTTTTTTACGAGCGTTGCCGGCAAGTGCCAAGCGATTTGTTTTTTGGGCTTCTGCTTCAGTTATAGCTTCTTGTGCTTCTTGAATTGCTCCTTTGACCTTATCATTGTCTTGAACGGCAGTGAAGCTTTTGGCTTGTGCGAGCAATTCTTTTGCTTTAGCCAGTCTTGTTGCTATTTCTTGTTCTACTCTTGTTTTTTCTGTTTTTAAATCGAAAGTTGTTGATGTTGTTCGGTCGCCTTCTTCTTTAAATTTCTTACCTTCGCGGTGAGATTTTTTGCCTGTACCTTCAAATGTCTTAGATCCCGGCTTTGGTTCGTGCTTCTTCTTTTTTTTCTTTTCTTTAGTCGGTGGTGGCGTGCTTGGACCTGTGCCTGCTTTTGGTTTTGTGTGTTTTGCTTTTAATGCCTTGTGTTTTGTTTTTGCGTCTTGCGCTTCTGTTGCTAATTTTTTAGCTTCTGCTTCTGCAGCAACTGCAGCGGCTTTATCGTCTGTTGCTTTTTGTGCGGCTGTGTCATGTGCTTCTTGAGCCACGGTTACGGCATTTTGTGCCGTATCAACTGCAGCTTGTGCTGTTGCTTGCGCTTGCTCAGCATCAGTTCTTTCTTGTGTTGCGGTATCTACCGCCGTTTGAGCTAGTTTTTCTGCTGCCTTGGCAGCATCAACGGCGTCTTGCAATGCTTTTGTATTGTCAACCGTTTTGATAGGTATTGGCGTGCCCGTTTGCAAGGCATTGAGTGCCTCGGCAAGGTACGCAAGTTTTGATTTCAAGGTGGTAAGGCTTTGACCGAGCTGTTCGAGTGGGGTTCCGCCAATAATGACTGGTGGTGCTACCGGAGCTCCGGTTGGTTGGTTTGTAAGATCTTTCTCTGCCTTTGTAACTTTTTCTTTTGCTTCAACCAAAGCTGTTTGAGCTGCGGTGAGCGCTGTATCTTTTTCGTTTAATTTTGTTGTTGCGTCGTCGCGAGTTTTTTGCTTTGCTGCCAAATCTGTTTGAGCGGCGGTAAGAGCGTTAGCGGCTGTATCGGCTGCTTGCTGGCTTGCGGTGGCGGCTGCTTGAAGGTGCTCGGCATTTTGGCGGGCAGCTGTTGCGGCTTCTTGTGTTGTGCTACGAGCTTTTTTTGCTTTTTTTCTTTCTAATTTTTTACGAGCTTGATGTGATCGAAAAGCTCGTTGCAGTCTTTTTACTGCTTTCTTTTTTATGCTTGTTTCTGTTGGTTGTACCGTTACGCTGAGTGCTCTGGTGATGGTGTCATTGCGGGAAGTGTATACTTGCTCATCAAGAGCTACTTTTAATTTTTTGATCCATTGCGAGAGCGTATAGTCTTTATTTTCAACTTTGCTTCCGCCTGTGACGGTTGTAACCGTTACTTTATCTTTAAGAGCTGGGTAGTACTGGCGTAATTTTGTAAGCTTCTGAAGATTTAAGAAGATGCTTATGGCTTCTTTGAATTGTTGTTGGGAGGTTTGGGTTACAAATATGCCCCCGGTGCTGTGTGTTGTCAGTAGCGTTTTTTGTCCATCTAAATTATCGACAAACGCTCTTTGTGCTTTTTTGATTCCAACATCTTGATTCGCTGCCAAAAACTGTGCAGCTGCGTCTTCAAAATTATCTTTGTTTTCGATTATTTCTTTTTTGAGTTCGGTCGCAATTGTTTCAATTGCTGCAGTAGCGTCTGCATTATAGCCGTCTAAAATTTCTTGAACGCTTGGGCCAGCCGGTGGTTGCGGCGTTGGTGTTCTGACTGGTGATGGAGTTGGGGATGAAAGTGGAGAAGAAGGTGTATCCTCCTCGCTTTCCGTGCTGCTTTCATCTGGATCGTCAGTGCCAGAATCGTTATCAGAAGTGCTATCAGAACTGCTGCTTGAATCACTATCGCTAGAAGTTGGTAGCGGTGCGGTGGCGGTTGTCGGTCTTGGAAGGCTTGCTGTTGAAAGTGAAGGTAGTGTCGGCGATGCTGGTGGTGTGGTTGTAGTGCTAGGCAGTAATATAGCGAGTGCCTTTGTAATGGTTTCATTTCGAGAAGTGTAGCCTGTTTGGAGCACCGTTCTTAATTTTTCTATCCACTCAGAAAGTTTCTGCGAAGTGGTTTTTCCGTCTGCAGAAGTGATAGAGGCTGTTTCTTTTGAGGGTTTATAATACTTTGTGAGATTTGGGATAAGTTCAAGATTAGTAATGACGTTGATAGCTTCGCGGAATTCTTGTTCTGAAGTAGCAAGGGAAAAGGCGCCTTGAAGTGTTGTGAGTTTTGTTTTGTAAGTTTCTATTTTTGTTTTAAATTCGGTTTGTTTGGTCGTGGGCAATGTGGTGGTAAAAAACCCTTTTGTTGTACTGGTGAGATAAGCCAAAGCTCCTTGTTCAAAGTTTGGTGCAATTTTTGTTTTTTCTTTCTTCAATTCATTTGCAATAGCATCGATTGAATCGAAAGAAGATGCCGCCCCCTGCGCCACCCCAAAAAAGCAGGCAATCGCCATCACAAAACAGTGCACAAATTTTATACCATTCATTCTTTATCTCCCGCATTTTTTTTCACGGCACAAAAAAATTACTTTTTTTAAAGTTAGTTGAAGGGGGGTGGGGATTTGAAGGAAATAGAGAAAAGAGAGAAGGAAGGGCCTAAGTGCTGAGTTTTTTGTCTGAAGAAGTTGGGTGCGGCTGCAAGATAGTAGCCGCACCCAACCAAATTTTTGAGATGGGAAGTTTAGTGCCCAAGTCCGTTCAAGGCCGTTGCCAAGGCCGCCAATTTTGCTTTGAGGGCGGTAAGGCTGGTTGTGAGTTGGTCGAGGGGGGTTGCTGGAGCTTTTGGTGCTGTTCTAATAAGCTCAAGAGCTCTATTGAAAATTCGCGTTGAGCTGTATCCAGTTTTAAGAGGGTTGTTTTGCCACTCAATGTAAGCATTTGTTAGGAATTGATTCCATTTTAAAAAAGGGATTGGTTGTTTTGTGTAAGCATCTTTTGCTGGAATTATTATTTCGGCATCAATTTGGGGCCAATAATTTCTTAAGTCTGTACACTGGTTAAGATTTGCAAAGAGTATTAGAGCCCCTACAAGATCATTATTACTTGGATGGCTTGTTGGTAAAGCTGCTGTTAAAGATCCTGTAACTATTGTAGAAATGCGGTCGCGCTCAATGTTCAATTTATCAACAAATTCCTTCTGTTTTGTTGCTGGAAGTTCGTCTGATCCAAAAAGACTGCCGAAGCCCTTGGTTTTTGTGGTCGTAGTTAAATAGGTATTACCGTTAGTGTTGATTGCGCCGAGCCTTTGTGTTTTTTCAGCTTTGGTTTCAGGAGATATGACTTCTTTAAGATCACTAATAAGGGTATCTATACCATTACTGATTAGGCCTGTTTGGTAAGCCCCATACCCATTACCCACCACAAAAAACAATCCAACTAACAAAATCCCTAAAAACTTTTTCTTCATTACAAAACCCTTTCTCGGTATTCATAACACAACCAGAACAAAAAAATGACACTAAAAATTATGCTAAATACTTTCTTTTTGAATTGCCAGTCTTGAGAAAATTTTTGCCAAAAATCTCAGTTTGAAGGGTTTATTTTGGAAGTTTCTTATTTCTTGAATTGCCGGCTGCAAAGTGGCAAACTATGCGCAGGATGGCCAGCCTACGCTCTTCGTAGCTTCAACCTTCGCTAAGATAGCTATGGCTGACGGGCTTGCATGCAGGCCTGTAGTGCCGTGCGGGAAAAGTTTGAAATATCACATTTTGGGAGGAGAAGGGTAAGCATGAGAAAGCGATTTGTATTTCTTGTATTGTGCGCAATAACTTCAACAACTTCAATGCCGGTGCATGCCGTTTCTTGGGGCGTAAAGCTGCGCAGTGTCTACAAAAAATGTGACATTTCAAAAACACAACGTAATGATTTGTTGAGAACTATTAACAAATTCCTGAACAAAATAAACATTAAATCAAGCCACTATACGCTTGTTGAGCGGGCGGTGAGTGCCATTCACGCCGGTATTCCATTTCCAGAAGTTCCCGACTTTGAACCGATTATTGTTGAATATTTAGGTCAGCCAGGTACGCCCAGTGGCCTTGTTACGTTCAGGTCGCTCAAAGCAGTTATTTTTTAAGACTATTATCGACTTTTGCACGGTCAATCGAGAAGAAATAAAACAATCACACGACGTTGTTGCCTGGTGTTTGGCTGATAGTGACACTGATGATGATAGTGACGATGATGGTGGTAACGCTCAAGATTTTGAAGTTGTGTTGAGCAACAAGTTTTCTAGGCTTGTGATTGAGGGGGAGAGTTCATGAATAAACTTATCAAAAGAATGTGTTTGATGGTGCTGGTGGTGGCAAGCTTTTTAACATCGTTGCAGGCAGATGGCTATCAAGTTTTATATGACGCGTACAAAAAGCTGGGCATTAACCGCAGCGCTATTGCCACACACATTGTGTCTGTCAAAGAAGCTGTTGAGTGGCTTGAAGAGTCTGACGAATCATTGGTGCCTGTGTTGTTCATTCACATGGTTCGCGAGGCCGTTACAGAAGGCCTTTCGTTTGCCAGCGCCAAAAAGAAAAGAAAAAACATAGCAAGTACCATCAGACAGGAGACACAGCGCTTGCTGACAGAAAATCCTTCGATTGCGAGTAAAGATTTAGTAGTCGAAATTTTGTGCGCCTGTTTGGATAATTTGTATGGCCAAGAGCTGCGCGACAAACCATACGTTCGCGCTGCGCGTCCACAACGTCAGCGCACTCGCTGGGAGCTGAAAGCCTACACTGGCAATAGTTATGAACAAACACGCTTTGGTGCTACGGCCTGTGGCGATGATACTGAAGATGTAATCAGGCAAGAGTGTGATGACGATGAGGGCTTTTTTAGCCAAGAAGATGCAGCGTTGGCCCGTCATTACACAACGCCACCGCGCACTAGTTGGTCGATGGGCGATCTTTTTGATGTCGCAGACTTTCAGTAATTTACTCAGAAAGCTTAGACAAATCGAAAAAAAACAGCCACACTATTGCCTTGAAAAATAGGTCAGTGTGTTTGTTTTTTGAAGGGATTATTCTCATGAATTGCATCATGAAATGCATTGTTTTGTCTTTGTGTCTTTCTGGTTCTGCCTTTAGTGCTTCATCAAAGCCTAAACCAAAATTTCTTACTACTGCTTACAAAAAATTGAATATTACTCCTGTGGAGAGTGACAAGCTTTTTGAAGCGATGAGCCAAGCTCTTGAAAATCTGAAAATGAATGGTAAAAATTATCACACGCTTACTACTGCGGTAATGGCGGGGTTGCCGGTAATTCATCCGTATTTGGAGAGAGACAAGATTGAGCAGGAAACTGCGCAGCATTTTGCCCAATTTTTTTCACTGAAAGAGCATACTATTGATAACTTAGTTTTTGGCTATTTGCGCTTTCTGTTGGTTAAGGCTCGCCCTAAAAAAGTAAGAGTTTTCTCAGATGTTCGAACAAGCGACGAGTTGGCTTTGCGTCAGTACAAAGGCAAGAGTTTTGATGACTGTCCGTTCGACGACGACAGCTTTTCTGATGAAGACTCTTTCAGCGACCAAGAGTAAAGAGCCAAGACCCTTCGAGACGCCCGTCTACGCCGAGCTCCTCAGGGCGAACGGAGCTGCAGGTTTTTACTATTAGTTTGTTTTTGTTTTGAATGTATGTTCCTTCGTTCCGTTTTCCCTGAGGAATCCTACGAAGCTTTAGCGAAGTAGGATGTCTCGAAGGGTTAGTTCTAAATAACCAAGAATGTGCTGTATTTGTTGCCCCTTTTGGGCTATACTGACCGTTGGAGAAACTAGACGTTTAGTATCAGTTCCAGGTGGTTTATGACAGAGCAGCACATTCCCCATTCCAGCGAGCAGCGCGGCGATTTCTTTGTTCCTGAGGCCTTTTCTTACAAATCTGAACGGGGCCTTACCGAAGAGATTGTTCGCACCATTTCGGCTCAAAAACAAGAACCAGCCTGGATGCTTGAGCTGCGGCTCAAGGCCTTGCAAGAGTTTTTAGAGCGGCCCATGCAGTCTTGGGGGCCCGACCTTTCTGCCTTAAATATCGACGATATTTATTACTATCTCAAACCGGTAGGCAAGCAAGAACGCACCTGGGACGATGTTCCCAACGATATCAAGAACACGTTTGACCGTTTGGGCGTGCCGCAAGCTGAGCGTGAACATTTGGCTGGCTTGGGTGCTCAATATGAGTCTGAAGTTGTCTACCATAATTTGAAACAAGAGTGGGTCGACCAAGGTGTTGTCTTTTTAGATACCGATTCTGGTTTAAAGCAATATCCCGATCTTTTCAAAGAATACTTTGGTAAAATAATCCCGTTTAATGATAACAAATTTGCGGCACTCAACACAGCGGTGTGGAGTGGTGGCAGCTTTATTTATGTGCCCAAGGGCGTTCATATTACCGTTCCGCTGCAAGCTTATTTTCGGATCAATGCAGAAAAAATGGGCCAGTTTGAGCGTACGCTCATTATTGCCGACGAGGGCGCAATTGTAAGTTATGTTGAGGGCTGCACTGCCCCAACCTACGTTACCAGTTCGCTGCATTCTGCCGTTGTAGAAATTATTGCAAGGCCGGGCGCGCGCGTGCGGTACTACACTATTCAAAACTGGTCAAAGAATGTTTTTAACTTAGTTACCAAGCGTGCGTATGCGTACAAAGATTCTATGGTAGAGTGGATTGACTGCAATTTGGGCAGCGGTATTACCATGAAATATCCGGCAGTTATTTTGAAAGAAGAAGGCGCGCGCGCAGAAATATTGTCGATTGCTATGGCAAATTCACCGCACCAAATTCAAGATTCTGGTGGCAAAATTTCGCACGAAGCGCCCAACACCAGCTCGCGCATTATTTCAAAATCGATTAGCACCAAGGGCGGCCGCTGCAGTTATCGCGGTGCCGTTAAAGTGCCGGCGGGCATGATCAATTGCAAATCGTTTGTGCAGTGCGACGCACTCATTTTAGATTCTGCATCACGAACCGATACGTATCCGTACATCGAAATTAGTGAGCCAGAGGTAGACATTGGCCATGAGGCTTCAGTCAGCAAAATTAGTGAAGATCAATTGTTTTATTTGATGAGCCGCGGGCTTGATGATGCTGCTTCGCGCAATTTGATTGTGAATGGTTTTATTGAGCCGCTGGTTAAAACGCTGCCGATGGAATTTGCGGTTGAAATGAACCGGCTGATTGAGCTTGAAATGGAAGGTAGTGTGGGTTAATTATGACACAAATTATTAAACAGTCTGCAACACTGCGCAACAGTCCTGTTAACCTTTCGTGGGTTTTTAATGACGCGTTGGACGCTGTGCAAACAGAACCAGTGCCGGCAGAAACGCCACGACATTTTACCGTGCTTATTCCCGACGGAGCGTCAATTGACGTGGCCGACGATTTGCATGAACTTGGTTGGCTTAACACCACGCTTGAATTGTTGGTTGGTGCCAACGCGACGCTTGCCTACACGCTCAAAGCTACGCATGGTATTGAACATGCGCTGAGTGGTAGCAAGCCGGTTGCTGATGCAACAGTGCTAACCCGCACCATCAATGTTCGTTTGTGTGGCCAGGGCGCGCGTGCAACAGTGCGCTGCCTGTGTTTTGGTTTTGGTAAAAAAACGTTTAAATTTAAAACGCTGCAAGATCACCAAGCGCCCGATGCTACCAGCAGTTTGGTTATTAGAACGGTGTTGGACGATCAGTCGCAATTAATTTGTCACAACTTAATTAAAGTTCAAAAAGATGCGCAGCGGACCGATGCTGAGCAAGAAAACAAAAATATTTTGCTTGCCCGCGGTGCGCGTGCGGTATCTATCCCCATGCTTGAAATTGAAGCTGACGATGTTCGTTGTCAACACGGTGCGGCAGTGAGTAGGCTTGATAACGAGCATCTCTTTTATTTGCAGAGCCGTGGGCTTGATGCGCAACAAACGCGCCAGATGCTCATTGAATCTTTTTTGAGTTAGTTTTTTTATGATCAAAAAACAAAACTTTTCTATCTTTTTTGGTGATGTGCACACGTGCTGGGCGCATCACCAATCTTTAGATTTTCCCATTCTGTGCGAAGAGCTACGCAGTCAGCAAGGGCTGCGCAACTTTGTACTGCTTAAACAAGTTCATGGCGTTGATGGCATGTGCATTGACGCAAACACGCCCCTGCCCGAGCCGGTGGTACTGTATCCGCAGGATGGTGACTATCTGGTTACCAACCAAGTTGGGGTAGGGCTGGCAGTGCTTACCGCCGACTGCATGCCGGTGGTAATGTGCGATGTGACGCGCGGTGTGGTTGGCATTGCGCATGCCGGCTGGCGGGGTACGGTAACTGGCGTTGTGGTCAAGTTGGTTGCGCACATGCAGCAGGCTTTTGGCTGCGAGCCAGCGGAGTTGCAGGTCTACTTTGGCCCTTCGGCCCGTACCTGCTGTTATCAGGTGCAGCCCGACTTTAAGCAGTATCTTGAGCCGTTTGTGGGGTACGAGCTGTTGCTTGAGCGCAGTGACAAGCTGTTTTTTGACAAAGCTGCCTGCAACAAGCTGCAGCTGCTTCAGGCCGGTATTGTGGCCAAAAATATTGATGTTTCTCTGCATATCTGCACGGTATGCGACCATCGGTTCTATTCTTTTCGGCGCCAAAAGGCAGAAGCGGGCCGGAATGTTTCTGTTGTCTGGCTCAATGGAATCTAGATATTATTGACTATTTGCAATCAAATCAATTGTCATCAAAAGTAGTAGATTATTGTGGGCGCTTAGTGCCCATTTTTTGGATATTCAGACTTTTGAAAAAGGGGATTGGTTATGAAGGCAGGTATAAAAGTGCGCAGCGTGCTGGGCTGGTTATTGATGTTGACCGTGCTGATTGCGACGACCATTGGCTCGGTGCAAGCTGGGCTTGGGTATTATGAACCGGCAAATTTGCGGGCGCTGAAAGCGGCAGGTGCTGAGTTGCATTCGCCGTTGCTGATGCTGGTTGAAGAAGAAGCATTAACGGAAAAATTAAAAGAATATCCTACCGGTGAGATTGGGAATGTGACGTGGAATTTGGCTGCGTCTGTTCGTTTGGGTTATTATCCCATTGTGGTTACCACCTCAGTTTTATACAATTTCTTAACGCGTAAGCAGCAAGGAAAAAATAAAAACCTGCAAAAGTCTCCATTTGATCAACAAGGTTGGTCGATATACGATGTTGCGGGTACCCCGTTGTTTTTATTGGTGCCGCATGCCTACACTAATATCTACGGCTTTAGTCATTTTAAGTCGGAAAATTTGAGAGATTTAACATCGTTATTACCACGATCTGGTGATGATTACGAGCCTTTACTTGCCCAGATTGCAGGCTTTCCTGTTGATATGTCGCGCAGAGAACCTTTTGGTAACAGAATTCCGCACAAAGCTGCTACTCGTTGCAATGGTTCTGAGCTAGCAAAAATTTTTAAAAATAATCCACCATATGTTTTTGACGTTCTCATTCATGGGCATGGTAATTTTAAGCATGGCGGAAACATTTGTGGTATGACTATTGATGCCACGCGTACCAATTTAGACCTTTTAACAACACACTTTAAAGCTGGTGTTGTTATGTTGAGAACGTGTAGTTCTGGTGGTAAGCACATTGGTATTATAGAAATGGACGAGCTTAATGTTCGACCAGATCATGACTACATTTTAATTAGTAATTCTGTTACCGACGCGCCCATTGCAACAAACTACAAAATGTCGTTGTCGTGGAACCCTCAAATTTTTGATCGGGCGGCGCGTGTGCATGATAGCAAAGGCGCCCTTAATGCCTTGCTCAAAGGGGTAGTTGCTATTGAGCCACGTCCATTTTCGGTGCATAACATTTCTATGTATCCGCAAGTGTGGCTGCCAGGTAGTGCAGCTTTTCAGACGGAAGAAATTGATAACGATGTGAATGTTCTTGATAACAACGAAGCGCGTACCATGGCGCAAACTGGACAGCCGTTTGTAGCAAACCAACAAGCAATTTTATTTTATCCGCCAGAATTGCAGGTACCACTGGTGGTGAATGCAAAGCCGTACGATGCAGAACAAGGCGGGTGGAGCAAGAAAAATCATTATTGGAAAAATCTGCCAACATTGCTTGAGTTTTTGGTTGAAAATAAAGATGTTTTAACAGTTGTTGCAAGCAACCCTGGTGCTTTTCCACGCCTTTCGGCTTTGCAAGCAGCTGGTGATTTTGCGCCACCGCTCAGCCGTAACTTGTACCCAACCATTGTTTCTATGGTGCGCGGCGAAGGTACGCACCATGTAAAGCGTTTTGAAGTTCAGGCACTACGCAAAGCAAACGGTGTTTTGCATGCGATTCGTGACGGATTTTTTGACGTTGCGCGTCGTCAAACCATAAAAACTTTTGCCATTGACCAAGTTGTTGGTAATAACGATATTACCGCTATTCTTGAGGCTGTGCGCGCAAGCCAGGGTATCGTGAGCCCTCATCCGCTTGAAGTAGCGTTGGGTGCTGGTGAGCGGGTTGCGTTGCGCAATGTTTTAATTGCAAGCCAGGCTTACAAAGATGAGCAGCGGGAATGGAAGCAATGGGTTTCGTTAAAATTTGAAGTGAATGGTACTGCCTGGGCTTTTAGGTGGGACGGCATGGAGATGGGTGGTGGTGATGTTACGCGGCCATGGAATTTTGCGGTGCTTGATGTTGCTGCATTGAACAACGCTTTTAATAGTGCACAACAAAATGTTGGTGCAAAGCTGCATCGAGAAATAAGCGTTCAGCCAGCTGTTGAGCAGCCGGTGCCAGGACCAATTGCTTCTGCCGAACCAGGGCCAATTGCTGAACCAGTGCCTGGTCCAATTGCGCCGGTGGTTGAAGAAGAACAAGTAGCGAGTGCCCAGCCAGTTGAAGAAGTGCGAGCATTGCCGGTTTATGAACCAACGGCTGAACCGGTTGTGCCAGTGGTGTCAGCACCAGCGCCAATTGTTTCTGCACAAAGTTTAAATGACCAGCTCTTGGCTGTTGTTAGTGCGCCAGGTAGGCAAGGCATGCAGCGCGTTGTTGCGTTGTTGGCGCAAGGTGCCGACCCTAACTATCCTGGTGTTTTGGCGGCTGCGGTGCGAACGGGCAAGGTTCAGATTGCTAAGCTTTTGAGAAGCGCAAAACGCGCGCGCTAGTCATAAACGGGAAACCGTTTACACATCGCCATAACTTCGGCTTTCAAGCTTTGTAAGAAAGCATCATCATCATGCCGCCGCACTGCTTCGTCAATCCAGTGAACCAGCTGAATAACTTCCTGTTCTTTAAAGCCGCGCGTTGTAACTGCCGGTGTGCCAATGCGGATCCCGCTGGTAATCATAGGCCCTTGCGTGTCAAACGGAATCAAGTTGCGGTTTAAAATGATGCTGCATTTTTCGAGCGTTTCTTCAACCAATTTCCCCGTAATTTCTATAATTGAGCTGCTCCCATTTTTTGGCTGCAGGTCAACAAGAAATAAGTGATTGTCGGTACCGCCGGCAACAATGCGATAGCCAAGTTCGTGAAATGCATGTGCCATTGCTTTGGCGTTTTTAACCACCTGTTCTTGATAGGTTTTAAAGCTTGGTTCCAGCGCCTGGGCAAAGCAAACAGCTTTTGCTGCAACCACGTGCATCAGCGGGCCGCCTTGCGTGCCGGGAATAATGGTGCGGTCGATGTCGGGCGCGTGGTCGGCTTTGCTCAAGATCATGCCGCCCCGTGGGCCACGCAATGTTTTGTGGGTGGTGCTGGTAACAATGTCGGCATACGGAACTGGGTTTGGGTGCACGCCTGCGGCTACCAGGCCGGCAATGTGCGCCATGTCTATCAGCAACAGTGCGTGGTTGTCTGCTGCAATTTGCGCTAAACGTTTAAAGTCGAAAAAGCGGGAATAGGCCGAAGCGCCAGCAACAATCATTTTTGGCTGGTGCTGGTTGGCCAAAATTTCGAGCTCGTCGTAATCAATGCATTCATCTTCGGGCGAAACGCCGTACGGCACAAAGTTAAAAAGCTTGCCAGAAAAGTTGAGTTTATGGCCGTGGGTCAGGTGTCCGCCGGCATTGATGTGCATGCCCAGCACGGTATCGCCCGGTTTGAGCTTGCTCATATAAACCGCAAAGTTTGCCGATGAGCCGGAGTGGGGCTGAACGTTGAGATGCTCGGCATTAAAGAGCTGCTTACCCAGGTCGCGAGCCACATTTTCAACTTCGTCCACTACCTGGCAGCCGGCATAATAGCGCCTGCCGGGGTAGCCTTCAGCGTATTTGTTGGTTAAAACAGAACCGGAGGCCTCTAAAACTTGTGGGCTGGCATAGTTCTCTGATGCAATCAGGCAGATAGTTTCTTCCTGGCGCCTTTTTTCTTGGTCGATCAGATCGAAAACATGGCTAATTTTTTGGCTTTTTTGGTTCATTGTCGATTTCATAAATTCCCCATGGGTCAACATTTTTTAAATATTATTGACTATTTGTAATGAAGTTGGCTATCTTAAAAGTAGACAACAGCTGAAGGCGAGCTTAACACGCCAAAATTTGAATGTTGATTAATTTTAACACTATCAAGGGAGATATGTTATGAAGAAAATTTTGTTAGCAGTTATTGCCGTTGCTGTATCAGTTTCAGGCCTTTATGCCAGACACGGCAGTGGCGGGAGCGCTTTTGGTGGTGCTCTTGCGGGTAGTATGATTGGCGGTATTGCAACGTCGGCCATTGTGAGCGGTAACTCTAACCGCGCCTCTGACGATGCGGCTCGTGCGCGTCAAGAAACTGAACAGTTGCGCCGCGACCAAGAGCGTGAGCGTGTGCAACGTCTTGAAAATCAAGTGCGCGACGAAGAGCTTAAGCGCAAAATGGGTGGCGGCAATATGTTTAACTTCTTGTTTGGTTTAGTCATAGCATTGATTATTGCGATTATTGGTCTTGGGTTTTTAGTTGTTAAAAAGCGTTAAGGGAAAGAAAGGGTTTTATTATGAAAAGTATGAAAAAAATCGGTTTTTTGTTTTTGGGAATGTATTTGTTGACAGCGTCAGTGAGTACCATACCGGCAATTGATGAACTAGGCTTGAATGATCGTCTGATAGCAGTTGTACGCGGGGGGTCGATTGATCAGGTTGCTAGTATCGTTAGAGAAGGTGCCGATGTGAATTACTCTGATGGAGCGACAACAGCGTTGCATGAGGCGATAAAAAGAGGTGGTCTTGAAGGATTTCACATAGTGGCTATTTTGCTTCAAAGATTTGCGAACAAGAATGCTCTTGATAATCAGGGTAAAACGCCAGTTGACTATGACACTGAAGGGTGGATTGCACAAGCAGAGGAAGAGCTAGCAATGCAGCCAATGCAGCCAGTAGCCCAACCAGAACAAATTTTTGTCCAGCCAGTTGAGCCGGTAGCCCAGCCGGAACAAACTGTTGTCCAGCCAGTTGAGCCAGTAGTTCAAGTAGAGCATGTGCAGCCACAAGTAAAAGTTGTTCAACCAGTAGCTAACGTACCAGCAAATTTGCCGATGCAGCCAGAGGCGCAAGAGTTTGCTCGGCCAAATTTGAATAAGCAGCTTATGGACATTGCGCAGCAAGTAGGAGCAACAAGTCAGTTAGATGAAGTTTATGCATTGATTGGTTTTGGTGCTGATGTTAACTATGTTGCTCCAGCAACTGGTAATAGCGTGTTGCATGAGGCGGTTAAAAATGGGAATGTGATTTTAGTGAGAGCGTTGCTTCAAAAAGAAGCAAATCCTGAAATTCGTGATGCAAAGGGTAAGCGACCAATTTTTTATGCTAATAAATTGAAAGATAAGGATGTGGCACAAAGAATTAAAGAATTGTTAACGGGTAAAAAACAACCGCAAAGGAAGCATAAAAACAAACCAAGTAGTGTGTGGACGAAGAAGCCACTTAGAGGTTTTTGGAAAAATTAAGTTGAGATAGTTGTAAAATGCTCAAGAGAGTTTTAAGTAGAATTAAGCGGGAGAGTAGTATGAAGAAGTTAGTTTTTTGCTTGATAGTGCTGGTAAATGTAACCTGCCAAGTTCAAGCCCGTCACGGCGGTGATTCTTTTGGTGGTGCTTTTGCAGGTGGTATGCTTGGTGGCGTTGTGAGCGGTGCCATGACAGCGCCGCGTAGCAGCGGTTCAAGCGGTCACGACAACGGTGCTTTGAATGCCGTTTGGGACGCGATGCGGCGCCTTGAAGCTTCGTTTGCTGATGAAGTAAAGCGCTTAAAAGAACGTATCAATGAGCTTGAAGATCAAGTAAGGAATGTGCAAGGCTCGGGCGTTGGCAAAAAGAGAGGCCGTGGCCGAAATAAACATGAAGGTTGGGATCAGAAACGTCGCAGAATGCACGAAGGATCAATGCCAGAGCGTGATGCAAAGCCGGACAGGCCTGAAGATGAAGTTGCTGGTCCTGAGAACGAATAATAAAAAATTAAGAAATCTTTCTCAAAATAAAAAAAGCCTGTTAGGTTGATTCCTGACAGGCTTTTTTATTTGTTTACAGAAAGGTTTTCTATGTACAAAAAAATTGTTACATGTTCTTTGGTTCTTACTTTTTTTTCGGGCTGTTTTCAAGCCGACCAAGTTGGTAAGCAAACTAAGCGCAGCTACCAGCTGGCACAAGTTGCTTTTGATGCAACTACTTATCCCGTTGTAGTGCTGGGCGGTGGCATTGCGGGCTTTACTGCAGCAAATTATTTGGTACAAGCAAATGTTCCTACGGTTGTTTTAGAAGGGCCAAAGCCGGGTGGTGCGCTGGCGCAATCGCCGTCAGTGCGTAATTGGCCGGGTGTGCTTGATGCTCCTGGTGCTGATATTATGAAAAGTTTGCGTGAGCAGGCGGTGCATTACGGCGCCACGATTTTTTCAGAAAGTGTGACGAGTGTGCGCCTTGATGTGTGGCCATTTGAGCTTGACGTGCACGACGTTGTTGCAGGAACTACGCGTGTTATTAAAGCATTGAGTACTATTGTGGCTACCGGTGCTGAACCAAACTATCTTGGCATTCCTGGCGAGCAGGAGTTTTGGGGCAAGGGCGTTACCAACTGTGCCGTGTGCGACGGCGGCCTGTGCAAAGGCAAAGATGTTGTGGTGGTGGGCGGTGGGGATTCTGCCGTGCTTGAAGCGGCGTACTTGGCCGGCATTGCACGCTCGGTTACGCTGGTGGTACGCAAAGATTATTTTAGAGCGAATGACAAAAAGAAACGAGATCAAGTTTTAGCGTTGCCTAACGTTACGGTGCTCTACAATACGCGTGTGACACAAGTTCATGGTGATGGTAAGCACATGACGCACCTTTCACTTGAAAATGATACAGCAAAAACAAAGCGTGCGTTTGACGGCTTATTTTTAGCGATTGGTGCGCGACCAAATACTGCTCTTGTTGCCAACGCGCTTGAGCTTGATGCGCATGGTTATATTGTTTTGAAGAGTGGCCAAGCAACATCAGTTGCCGGCGTGTTTGCGGCTGGTGATGTGTGCGATCCGGTTTATAAACAAGCGGTTACCTCTGCTGGTGGCGGCTGTGCAGCAGCGCTGCAGGTACAAGCGTTTTTAGACGATCTTGGTTTTAATGCACAAATGCTTACGCAGCCAAAAGCAGTACCGAGTGTGCCTGTAAGTGCTGCGCCAAGCGCGCCGCGTGCCGTGCCTGTACAAGCAGTTGATGCCGGCCCAGCTGTTGCGTTGTTAAACGATAACCAAGCAATTACACAATTTATACAACAACAATCAAAACCAATAATTATCGATTTGTCTGCCGAGTGGTGTATGCCGTGCAAACGCTTGGCGCCAATTTTTGAAACACTGGCAGGTAAATATCGCGATGGTATTTCGTGTGCCAAAGTTGATATTAATAAAGTTGATGTGCAAGCATTGACTGATGCCGTTGGCGGCGAGGTTGTTGATGGCGTGCCGACCTTGTTGTTTATTAAAGATGGCAAAGAAGTTGGGCGCTTGGTTGGCTTGCTGCCTGCAGATGAACTTGAAAAGAATTTTAAAATATTAGCGGGTAGCTGATTGATTAAAAACAGGTGTTTTTATGCGTATAAAAAGAGCAAGGTCTTTGAGGGTGCGTGAAGCATTGCTCAAGCTGCAAGCCAGTCTTGAAGCACTCAAAACAAAACTGGCACAACTCGCAACGCAGTTAAGTATGCTTTAGCCTCTAAAAACGCTCAACTCTTGCGTTTGTATCGCATTTTTTAGTACCGTAATTTTGTTACCCTCATTTTTTTCAAACGAGAAAGGATAAGCGATGAATGTAACAGATATGGTAAAGGTTGCCGTAATTTCGATGTTTATGATGGCAAGTGCCGGTGGCGCATATGTTGCTGCACAAAAAGTTCATGAGCAAGAAGCAAGCGTGCGTGCAGAAAGTGCACGCGCGCACAGCGCACCGGAAGAGGGTGACCAGGTACTGCCAGCTTCTCAAGAGTCAGCTGCACAAGAAACAAAAACGCGTAGCGTTATCGACATACTCAAGCAAACAGCTGACCAAAAAGGTTCAATTTTTTATTTGTTAATCTTGGCATTTTTTGCCGGCCTCATGACCAGCTTTACGCCGTGCGTGTATCCAATGATTCCCATCACGGTCAGTGTT
This sequence comes from Candidatus Babeliales bacterium, assembly GCA_019746485.1. Lineage (GTDB taxonomy): Bacteria > Babelota > Babeliae > Babelales > RVW-14 > AaIE-18. Next base: position 41,547 of record JAIERW010000006.1, read on the forward strand.
TTGCAAATGCAGTCGGCAGTAAGTTTAAAGCGTAATTTTTTGTCGGCGCTGGTTTATGTTCTTGGCCTTTCAACCGTTTATGCATCGCTGGGTTATTTTGCAGCAACAGCCTCAGTGTTGTTTGGCAACTGGGTTGCCAACCCGTGGGTCTTGCTGTTGATCGTGATCTTCTTTTTGTACATGGCCTTTTCGCTCTTTGGTTTTTATGAAATGTACGTACCGCGCTTTTTTTCAGTAAATACCGATGTGCGCCCGCAGGGTTCATTAGCCAAGATTTTTTTGTTTGGCATGATCTCGGGCACCTTTGCCTCGCCGTGCATAACGCCGGCACTGGCCGTGTTGTTAACAATTGTGGCAAAGCTTGGCAGTCCGATTGCTGGCTTTTTAATTCTGTTTTTATTTTCTATCGGCATGGGCATTGTGCTTGTTTTAATTGGCACCTTTTCTGGTGCGTTGGCACTGTTGCCACGCTCTGGCGAGTGGATGATTGAAGTTAAACGCGTGATGGGTTTTGGCATGCTTGGCGCGTGCGTTTACTTTTTAACCGGGTTTCTTGGTGACTTTGGTGCATCACTTGCGTACGGCTTAATCTTGCTGGCCGCTGGTATTTACTTTGTGGTGAGTGCGAGCCGCAATCGCTTTAAACTCGTGATTGGTTTGCTGACAAGTTTGGGTGCGCTTGCCTGGCTTGGGTATGTGCTCAAAGGTTTTTTCGTGCGTTAAGGCCTGCATCCGCGTCGTCCCCAGCAAGGTTGACCAGGTTGGCAGGGTGGTGGTGTGCCTGGTGTTCCTGGAGGTGGCGGTGTGCCGTGCCATTTGCGGCGGTGGCCGTGGCCGCGAGGATGTGCGCCATGATGTCTATGATGTTTATGATGGCCGCCGTGTCTGTGGTGGTGAGGGCCGCCAAGATGATGCATGTGGTGGTGCCTGTGCCAATGCCGTCTTTCAAACCTGTGTAATTTTCGTGCTAATTTGGCAGGCTTTGTCTTAAGCGCTGTCAGCGCTGCTCTCAAATCATCAAGCTCGTCGGCGTGCACGGTTGCATTCAAAAAAAGAAATGAAAAAATAAGCGTGCATTGATACTTAAAAAAACGATTGTTCATGGCCATTCTTTCTTAGTTTATGATATGTGCATAACAATATAATAAAACCATGCCAAACATGCGGCAAAGCCACCGGCAAACGCACAGCCTAAAATTCCTGCTTCGCGTACATACTCCCACGTTGTTTTATCAAAAAAGTGGCCATATTCTTCCAGCGTTTTTACAACGCTCAGGCCATAATGCTGTTCAAGTTTTTTCAAGATAGTCTCTTTGTCGACTCCTTGAATTTTTAATTCTTTGATATGACTTTGAATATCAAAAAAGAGAAGTGCCGTTTCTGGTGACAGTTCGATAGGAACAACATCAATCTCGTGCTCGTTGCCAGGCAAGGTTTGTGTGCGGGTATTTTTTGGTACAGCACCGGGCCTGTTGGTTGGCTCGCCAGCAAAAACTGAAAAAGAAAAGCAAACAAAAAATAGTAGCAAACTTGTGTAAGCTATCTTCATAAAAATCCCCTCGTTTAATTTTGGCCCCTTAATTTTTCTGAGTGTACGCTCGAAGATTTTCAGATAGCAATGATTTATGGTTTTTGGGGCGCGGGTGCGCGCGCCTGCGCACAAGCGGCAAAGCCTGGAGAAGTGGGGCGTTGTGCTATTTTTCTTTTATGCAAAAGCTGCTAAACTGGTCAACAAAGTAACTTTTTGTTTTGTTTAAAGGAATAATGATCATGGGATTGATAAAGCGATCGGTGTATTGCGGAGACGTTGCAGAGTCATTGGTTGGGCAAGAAGTTTGTGTGACCGGTTGGGTAAACCGTCGGCGCGACCATGGCGGCGTTATTTTTATCGATCTGCGTGATCGTAGCGGTATTTTGCAGTTGGTGTTTAATCCAGAAATTAATGCTGAAATGATGGAGCTGGCCCACACGCTGCGCATTGAATATGTGCTTTCGGCCAAAGGCACGCTTACGCACCGCGCACCAGACGCTATAAATCCCAAAATGCCAACCGGCAAGTACGAAGTTAATGTTACTGAGTTTTCATTGTTGGCACGCTCTAAGCCGCTGCCGTTTCAATTGGAAGAAGCTGAAAATGTTTCTGAAGACTTGCGCTTAAAATATCGTTACTTAGACTTGCGCCGCCCCGAAATGCAAAAGTTTGTGCGCATGCGCCACGAAGTTAATCTTTATTTGCGTGAGTATTTGGACAAGCAAGGTTTTTACGAAATTGAAACGCCAATCCTTTCAAAAAGTACGCCTGAAGGTGCGCGCGACTTTTTGGTGCCATCCCGCCTCTCGCAAGGTGAGTTTTATGCACTGCCTCAATCCCCTCAAATTTACAAGCAGCTGCTGATTTTGGCAGGTTTTGAAAAATATTTCCAAATTGCGCGCTGTATGCGCGATGAAGATTTGCGTGCCGACCGTCAGCCAGAATTTACGCAGCTGGACATTGAAATGTCATTTATTGATGAACAAGACATTCAAACCGTGTGTGAAGGATTCTTGAGTGGACTTTGGAAGAAATTTTTAAACATCGAGCTCAAAGCGCCGTTCAAGCGCTATGCGTATGATGACGTTTTTGCGCTTTATGGTTCCGACAAGCCCGATATGCGTTTTGACCTTAAAATCCAAGATTATACAAAATTATTTGAGCCAATGGGACTCAAATTTTTGCAGTCTATTATTGAAGGGGGCGGCAAGATTGGTGGCGTGTGCGTAAAAGATCACAAATTTTCACGCTCAGAACTTGATGGTTGGGTAGAAAAGGTAACAAAAGAATATGGTGCCAAAGGGTTGGTGTACATCAGATTTAATGAAGATAACACACCAAACAGCCCCATTGCCAAATTTTTACCAGCCGACTTTTTAGTACAAGCCCAAAAGTTTATCCCTGTCTTAACGGCAGCCGACACGCTTTTTGTGGTTGCTGGTGAGTATAAACATTCGTGGAGCATTTTGGGCAAGTTGCGCATTGAGTTGGGCAACAGTCTTAATTTAATTGACCGCACCAAGCATGAGTTATTTTGGGTTACCGACTTTCCAATGTTTGAGTGGAACGAAGAAGAAAAGGGCTGGAATGCCTGCCATCATCCATTTACCTCACCACAAGAAGGTTGGGAAAGCTTACCAATTGGCGATGTAAAAGCGCGCGCGTACGATTTGATTTGCAACGGTTATGAGCTTGGCGGTGGTTCAATTCGTATTAACAACCCCGACGTTCAACGCAAAGTTTTTGAAATTATTGGTTTAAGTGAAGAGCAAGCGCAGCAAAAGTTTGGCTTCTTGCTTGAAGCGCAAACGTATGGCTATCCGCCAGAAGGTGGCTTAGCGTTTGGTATTGACCGTATCATGATGATTCTTGGTCAGACCAATTCTATTCGCGATGTTATTGCATTTCCAAAAACGCAAAAGATGAGTTGCTTGATGATGGAAAGCCCATCGCCGGTTGAAGGCAAGCAGTTGCGTGAGCTTGGTATTAAGATTATTGCTGAGAAATAAAAGTAATTATAAGCACAATAAAAAAAGCCCCTAAATTTTAGGGGCCTTTTTTATTGTGCTTATAATTTTGATTGTTTGGCCCTTCGAGACATAACTCTACAAGTTATTCCTCAGGGAGGGCGGGGTGTGCGTTTTTCTTACCGTTCTCCCTGAGGAGCCTGACGAAGCTTTGCGAAGACAGGCGTCTCGAAGGGTATTTTTATGCTTATTTGATGTTTGCTATTTGATGCAGGCGTTGTTGAATATCTTCTGGGTTAACAAAAAAGTTTTTGATAGTTTGCCAGTATGATTTTTTTTGTGGTGTGAGTGCTGCAATTTTTCTGAGCAATGAAGCAAAAACTTTTTTATTTTCAACAAGCGCATGTGTTGCATTATTGATTTCTTCTTCGCCGGATTTGATGTTTCTTTTTAAGACTAAGAATGTTGAAAGAGCGGCAATTGTCCATATGGCAAGCAATGCAGGAGGCATGATGGTATCACAGATCCATTCGCCAGCACCAAGCATGCGGGGAAGAACGGTAAAGAAATAGGAGACGCCTTCATTTTTGAGATAATGTAAGTCCAAAGTAAGGGCAGCGAGAGGAGTTAAGAATTTTAAACAATTAAAACAATCTTTTTGTTCTTGAGCGCTATGTTTTATGAATGCACAGCTAAGAGCAATAAGTGCGTCCATTTCTTCAATAGTTACTACCTGCATGAGTTTTTTGTTTATGATAATGTGACTTTTGCCATACTTGCTTACGTCGGTATGGTGTGCAATGTCATCTTCTGTTACGAAAACTTTTGGCGTGTATCTAAGCTCAATTTTTTCTGCATATTTTTTAACCATCGCATAAAGAACTGGAGCGTTGGTTTTGTTGGTACACAGAGCGCCTTTGATTGGTGTGAACTTAAACATGTCTTGTTGGCTGTAAATTTGGTTATATTCTTTTTCTAGTGTGGTATCACAAAAAGTATCGCGCTTTGGTGTTGCAAATGCAAAGCCCTGAACATATGTTTGTGTAGTGGTGAGCAAGAGCAGTACTAGCGCTGCTGTGCGTGATAATGTTTTGTAACTGTTCATAATTTTCTCCTAAAAATTACGCCGCTGCAGCAGCTTGTGTTGCTTGTATACAGTACTTTATGCGTTCGCGACTTTCTGGATGCGAGTCAAAATAGGACTTAACTTTTTGCCACGTTGTTTTTTCTTTTGGTTCAAACCATTGGCATTTTTCAAAAAAATTTGTTAGTCCGTCTGGTTTTTCAAGAATGTTTGTTGCCGTTAAATCGGCCTCTTTTTCCGTTGTTCGCGAGTAGTAGCACGAGAGTGGGAACGTGGCAAGTAAGAGTGGTTTAAAGGTGAGCAGGCACGGTTGCAAAATTTCTGGAAGCCATGAAATATCCAAGCATACATATGAAAAGATGGTGCCGTGTACGTAAAGCGGTACAACGTATGAAAAGAAACAAAACAACGCGCACTGGAGTGCCATTTTTTTGGGAACGTGATTGTGTTTTATGTGAGCAAGTTCATGAGCAATAACCGCTTCAACTTCGTCAGTGTTTGCAAATTGTAAGAGATCGTTGCTCACTATAATGACGGCTTTCTTTTGTGTTAATGACCATGTTGCGGCTGGCGAGCAAATAACCCATTTTTGTAAAAGTGATTTATGAGTTGTTATGAGAATTGTTGGAACTTCAATACCAAGCTTGGTTGCATATTTTTTGACCATGGCGTACAGTGTTGGCGCATTGTTTTGATCAGCAGTCATAACGCCAATTTTTTTGCGTAAATTTTTTATGCAGTTGTTGGCTTGATCATTTGTTTTGCTGTGTTCGCGATAGAGATTGAGGTAGTCGTCTTTAAGATTTTGATTAACGCATAACGCGCTCGTTTCACTATCGTTGAAGTTGTTGCCTGCTTGGTTGTGAGCGTACAGTTGTGTGGCTGCCATGACTATGAGTGTGAGCGTTGCAATGTGCGTAAATTTTTTAACTATTTTCATAATTTTTTCCTATGCCGCCGCTGCTGCAGACATGGCAAAATGATTAAATTGATGAGCATTTTTTTTGTTTGCGGCTTGGATGCAGTACTGAATACGGCTTTTAATTTCTGGATGATCGTCAAAGAGAGTCTGTTCTATGTTATTTAAGAATGATTTTTGGTCGTGTGGTTGTGTGTCGTATTTTTTAAGCGCTGTAGCGAGAGCTTGCGGATTGTCGATTGTTGCAATTGCTTCAAGGTCTGCTTGCTTTTCATTGGCTTTAAGATAGGCATTATAGAGCGGAATAAGTGTGGGAATTACGAGTAAATTTGATGCGATGCAGCCATAAGCACGGTTAACAAGTGCACCAAGCCACGGGTAGCACGTTACAAGATCCCACGGATTCAGCCAGCCTATCAGCGGCAGAGAGATAGTGAATGTCATAAAAACAAAAGCAAAAGCGTACAACGCATATTTTATTATGATGCGATTTTTGCTGTGGTTATGCTTGATATGACCCAACTCGTGAGCGATAATTGCTTCTGCTTGCTCTTCTGTTGTGTTGAGTAATAATGTCTCGCCAATCATGACTATACTTTCTTGTCCGCGTGGCGACCATGTTAAAGCTTGGTCGTGAAGCGGCCAGTCATTTTTAACAATAAAAATTTTTGGGGTTGGTATTCCCTGGCGGGCTGCAATTTTTTTAACCATGGCGTGTATAAGTGGTGTTTTTTGCTCAGTTGTTGGAAAAAACCAAAACCAGTCTTCAATTGAAAAATTAAAGTAATCAAGTTCGAAGATGTTGGTCATTAGTTCTTGAAGTTGGCTTTTTTTATTTTCTGGAACTTTTGGAATAGGTAATGACTTGGTAAGGTTGGTGCATTCTTGCTGTAAAGGTGTACGTGGGTTTTTTGCAGCCAGCAAAGGGGTTACCAGTAAACTGGCAAGTGCAAAAGCAACGCCATAAAATGTGTGTTGCGCATAACGTTGTATAAGAATTGAACTATTCATTGAAATCCCCCCGGATTTGCTCAAACGCGCTTTTTGCTTGGCCAGTGGCCAAAAACCTCTGCTTCAAGCGCTTATATAAGTATACCTTGGTTTGGTTGGAGGGGCAAACGGGTTGGGTTTGTTTAATCTTTGTAATAGTTTTTATTTGGCAACTAGACATCTTTTCAAACTGTATTAATTTAGTGTTAAAAGGGCCTAGAAATCGTATAAAAGTGCCTGTTTGCCGGTAGGGGTTGTGAGCGGCTGTTTTGAGGCCGATGGGTGGGGGGTGCCCTGTTTTTGCAAAAAAATTGGGTCAAAAAAGAATGATGGCTCCGGGCTTACCTTCGAGCTTGCCAAGAAGCCAAGGCGGTGTCATTGGGCAAATTTATGCACCTATTTTTTTCAAAAATTAGTAATACAAAATTTCTTATACTTTTTTTCTGTTGTTTTTTGTCTTTGGAAAATAAATAAAAAAAAGACAAGCAAGCATTGTGTTGTTGTATTTACTTTTTGTCAATGCGTGTTATTGTGTTGTCTCGATTTTGTAGTTTTTGGTATACTTAAGAAAAATGAGGAGCAACATTATGCAATGTTTAGTAAAATTATTTTTTGTTGGTTTTTTAATGTTTGGTTGTGCGAGTGTGCAGGGCGCCATGTCTTCTGATAATGACCTTGGTGAAATATTTCGTTTTAGAATGGGTGCCGATTTTGTTATGCGGCCACTTGATCACGATGGTCAAGAAATTGCTTTTTCGCCAGAAGCTTTGGCGGCTTTGCAAGCGTTAGTTATGCCTGCTATCTTGCAGGCGATGGTGCAAGGAGTGGAGCAAAGTGTTGATGGTTCTGATCAGTTGGTTAATGTTCTTTTTCAAGCTCAACCAGAAGCTATTCAAACACCGGAAAAAATTTCAGATTTCTCAAGTAACAATGCGCCGCTGCCAGCAACTATTCTTTATACCGAACAATGTCCAATTTGTTTTGAAGCATTTGGCGATGGAAGTGATATCGCCGTTTTTCTTTGCGGGCACATTTTTTGTGTTGAGTGTGCTAATCACTCGTTAAGTTATCAAGCAAAAAAATGTCCGAATTGTCGCGATGAAAAAACAGAAAAGTATCGCAAAATATCTTTCTGGTCTGATAGCCTCAAGAAAAACTAACGGGAATTCGGGGTAGTTCTTGAGGAGGTAAGCTATGGCACGGCGTTTGCTGATTGTGTTGTCATGTTTTTTTATGATGACAAGCTTTGTGTGTTTGCTTGGTGCGGTTCGCTATGAGCATCATGAGCAGCGACAGAGTTCTAGTTGGGTTACAAAAGTAAAAGGTTTTTTTGTTCCCGAAAAATCTGGTAACCGGGTTGTTATGCCTGAAGAACAACAGCCGCAAGAAGTTAATTACTTTCTAGTTTTTTTGAGCAAGCTTCTTGGTCCTATTTATGACTGGGTAGTTACGGCCTACATGAATCTTCGCGATCCAATTCCAACGCCGGACACGATTGGTAATTTTGCTGATGAGGCTGTCGAATCTTCTCTTTTATTGGAAGAGTCTAAGTTTTGCCAGACTGATTGTCCCATTTGTTATGCTCATTTTGAGGGTGAGGATATTGTTGCAGCCTTTAAATGCGGGCATGTCTTTTGTGTTGAATGTGCCAATACCGCTTTAAGCTATCAACCGCGGTGTTCTGTTTGTAGAATGGCTATTAACTGTTTCTCACGACTTTTCTGGAAGCCGGAATAATTTTTACTCTTTTTTTTGCTTGTTTGGGAGTATCTGCGCGTGGTATGCTGCGCACAAGAAATAACGTTGAGCAGTTTTGTGTGAGTAATTTATTGAAGGGAGAGAAGAAGTATGACCAAACGAATGTTACGTTTAGTGGTGGCTTGTGTGGTAATGATCAGTTATGCACAAGTTCATGGTAGCGCCGGTCAGTTTGGTAGCGGTGAAGACGAAGAGCTTCATGATGTGCAATTGAGTGATCAAGATGAGCAGCAAGAAGATGGTCCGGGACTTTGGGGTAGCATTGTTGCTGGTGCGAGTGGTTTGTGGGAGCGTTTTACTACTCCTGCGCCTGAACAACCAGCTCCAAAGGCTCTTCTTGACCGAGCTGATGAAAATGCACCATTGCCTGAAGCGATACATCTTCAAGACAATTGTTCACGACCAAATTGTCCTCTTTATTTTCAAAAGGGTGATGTCATTGCTATTTTGGGTTGTGGGCATGTTTTTTGTACGCCGTGTGCAAACGAAATTTTGGCATGGAATTCAGAAAAAAAATGTCCAATTTGTCAAGCTGGTCCTTTTGAAAAATATTTTCCAAGTCGTGGACTATAATTTTTAGAAAATTTTTATATAAAAAAGAAAAAGCCCGTCTGCAAAAATCGCAAGCGGGCTTTTTTCTTTGTTACTCGATTTTTTAGGGGTTGGCGGACGAATCACCTGTTTTTCTTAATTTAAAGCCTTTTTTAATTTCGTCTAAAAAGCTTGTTTGTGGCGCCAGACCAAGCTGTTCTCGGGCGCGGTCATCTAGGTTTTTGGTGATGTTGAGCTGCTCACACAAAAACTTTGCTCGTGTCTGCTCGTCGGGGCTGAAGCCAAGGTTTTTAAGAGTAAGGCTTTTTTCCAGCATTTTTTTTATTGTTTCTATATCGTGTTGTTTTAAGAAATTAAAAGTATCGCGCTCTTGTTTATAGGTATCAGCCAAGTATAAAAATTCATTTTTCTGTAATGCTGGCAGTGGTATTTTGGCTGCTCGTGTGGTTACAAAATTGTTGAGTGTTGCAAAGCTTTGTATTTTTTCTACATCAATGCCAAGTTCGGTAACTTTTTCATCAAAGCTTTTTTTGAAAAAATCATACAAATCTGCAGCAATAGTTTTTCTAAACTCAGTAGTAAATTTTTGTTGTGCTGCTTGATCGCCGGTTAGCATAAGTTGGGCAATGCCAAGATACGCTATGGTTGGTATAAATTTTTGTGCGGTAGAAAGTTTTGCTAAAAACTCATTCCATGCCTGATGTGTGGCGGCAACTTGAGTAGCTGTTTCCAAACTTGCCAAGCTTTGTCTAAAACAGCTAACAAAGTTTTCAATGCTTAAAGTACTTGAGACTGCCTGCAATTTTTGAACAATTGCTGATGTGCTGTCTTTAACTTCTTGGCCGGCAATAAATAAGTTGAGCAGAGAATTCATACGTTGGTATGCTTCTTGATCGGTTAATTTTGCACAACTGCGCAAAATGGGATCTGTTAAATCGTTTTTAAGTGCAGCAAAATCTACTGCACCGTTTACTAAATAATCCAGTAGATCTGTTTTCCAAAGTTTTTCTACGCGGTTGGCGCGGATCATTGCCGTTGCCGCGTCCAATTGTTTTATTTTTTCACTGCGTTGCGCGTCAGGTAAGTCTGGGACATTTTTGAAAGAATCGATTAGTTGTTGGCAGGTGGTAATAACGGCATACGTTGTTTGTAGTTCAAACAGATCATCAAGTGCTTTGCTCAATTGCGTTATTTTTTCTTGTTCTTGGTTCTTTATTTTTTCAAGAGAGTTGCGAGCTTTTATAATTTCACGCACAATTGCGAGCATATTTTCTCGCTCGTCTTCGGTTGTTATTTTTGTTCTTTTAAAAAAAGCGGTGTTTGCAACCAGCTTGTCTTGGAGCATTGCTTCGAGTTTTTTGAGTTGGTCGTGTGACAAGGTGCTAAAAAGTTCATTAATAAAATCAGGACTGTTGAGTGCTTTAACCAGTGGTTCGTTGTCTACGTTCCAATTGATCTTGTCAACGGCTCTGAGCACTTGTTCTGGCTTTTGCAACCTTTCGAGAGCTGCGTGCACGCGTGATGCAAGTACCGAGTCATTCATAATTTTTTGTTTGCTTTTTTCGATAATGTTTTGTTGTTGTTGTGCAACGTATTGTGCAAGTGCTTGTGCTACTTCATCTGCCGTTACCTGGTGCGTTGGCAAAAGCGGAGAGGTTGGGACTGCCAATGTTTGCTCGGGCGTTTGTGTTTTGCGTAGCTTGGGCCCGCGTTTAATTTGCTCAAGCATATCGTCATGTGTTGATTTTGGTTTTTCTTGTGGCTGTTCAACGGGCCGCAATTTTGGCCGTTCTTTAATTTGATCTAAAAGTGTTGGCGCTGGTGGCGCGGGAGGTGGTGGCGGCACATCTGACAACATACTTAATGTTTGTGCTGTTATAATGAGTAAGAGGTAGAGTGCGTTACGTACGTTCATAGGACTCCTTTTTTATTATTCGTTTTCTTTTTTTTAATCCCAATCGTCGTCATTGCCATCATCAGAATCGCTTTCTGATTCTTGTATTGATGGTGGTTTTTGTTTTAATTCTTCTTCTTCTTCTTCTTCTTCTGCATCCCAATCTTTTTCATTGTCTTCTTCTTTTTCGTGATGGCCATGAAGACGTCTTAATTCTTGTCGTTGTTTTTCTGAATGGTCTATTTCTTTTTTTGTTGGTTGAACTTTTTTTAGTTTGCTTTGCGATTCGCTTGTGATGTCGCGCAAGAATGTTGTTGCTTTTGGCATATCAATCATTTTTTTACCAAAATCATCTTCAAGATGGTTTTGTAATTGAAGGCCATCGCAAAACTTTCTCATCAGCTTTTTTTCTTCTTCGTCAAATACTATTTGCTGAGATTTAATTCGAGTATTGAGGGTTTTAGCGATGCGTTCATTTATCAAGAACCTGTTGTCTTCAATTGTTTCGCTTTTGATTTTTCTTTTTGTGCCGCTTGTTACCGTTGTTTGATTTTTTGTTGGATCAATGAGTAAAAGATTAAACAATCGATTATGTTCTTGCCAGATATTTGCAAGGTAAAGAATGTGTTCTTTTGTAAACAATCTACGATCATTTTGTTTTTCAGCTATGAACGTGGTCAGCTTTGAAAGTTCTTGTGCTGTTGGTCTGTCTACATTGAGTTCTTGAGCTTTGGCATTGAATCTTTCTTGGAAAAGAGGGTAGATCTGCTCAATGCCGTTTGTGTCTTCAAATTCTTGATTAAAAGCGTCTATTAATGCTTGATCTTGGTCGAGTATAAAAAGATCTAGCCCAAGATAGACCATGGCCGTCATAAATTTATCTGCTGGATCAGTGAGAATTGGGTCAAATTTTTTTGCAAAATTTTGAGCGCTTAAAAAACTGTCCAAAAACTTGGTCCACGCTTGTTCTGTGATGGCAATTTTTGTACTAATGTCAGGAATTTTTTCTAGCTTAGTGGTGAAAAGACCTACAAATTGTTTTAGATCATTTTTTTTAGTGATGCTATTTAATGAATCCATGAGGAGCCCGGTAATTTCTTGTTCAATATCTTCTGGTGCTGCTGATGGTAAAACTGGTGCTGACTGGGTGGCGCGGAGTTCTGTGCCTTTTCTAATGGCAGCAAGATGCTGTGTTGTTTTTGGAGTAGTGCGCTCTGCCGGTCCGCCTGTGGTGCGCAAAGACCCTCCTGTCTTAATTGCTGCCAAAAGGTCTGATGTCCTTAATGTGCTCTTGCCTGTTGAGCTGCTTGCAAATTGCGGTCGTGAAATGAGTGGTGGTGGTGTTCCGGTACTTGGTGGTGTTGATGGTGGTGGCGATGATTCTGGGATAGGTTCAACTTTTCGTTCTGCCAGAATTTTTTGTAGTTCTGTCATGAGATCTGCTTTTGGTTGTGTTGTAGTGGAAGAGCTGGGTGCTTTTTTTTGTATGGTAAATTTTGGCGAGGAAGTAGTTAAGCTTGGTGGTGGTGGCAGCAGATGGAGAGGTGGTGCTGGGGGGATGAATGGAGAGTTTAGGTTATTGAGCGCTTGACCCAACTGGGCCAATTTGCTTTTCAAAGCTTGCAGCCCGATTGCAAGATCATCAAGTTCAGTTGCTTGGAGTGTGAAAGTTAACAATAACAAAAATGCGCACAAAATAGAGCGTCGGTTCATAGCTCAAACTCCTGCTTTGGGTTTAAAAAAAAGCTATGACCAGCGTTACGCTTTGCGTGCGTTTTTGTAAAGAATTTTTAAGAACTAGTTAAGCGGCTGCCGCTGTCAATGATTTTTGATGCAATGAATAGCTGATTTTTTCTTCAGCAATTTTTTCTTGTACGGCACGCGTAATAATGTCTGGCGTTAGCACTTTGTCTGATGTGCGGGCAACGTGGTACTGAATATCTACAAAAATTTGTTTAATGTCGCGGCCTGCAAAGCCTTCAAGTTGCTGTGCAATTGTTTGTAAAAATTCTTCGGTGATTAAACTTGAAACGGTAGCGGTTTTTGTTTGTGTAGCAAATTTGTTTAAATAGATTTTTACCATTTCTGTGCGTTCGGCAAGGCCTGGCAATGGGATATTAATCTTTTTGTGCATGCGTTTGTACACTGCTGTGTCCAAATTGTCTGGATTGTTGGTTGCCAAAATAAACATACATTTTTCAGCCAGGCCACCCGTGCGTGCCAAAAAGGTGCTAACTACTTTTGTGCCGTGCTGGTCTTGTGGGCCGCGTTTGTGCAACAAAGCATCCGCTTCGTCAACAAAAATAATAAGCCCGTTTGGTGCCTGATCGGCCCAGTCAAAGAGTTTATTGAGTTCAACAATATCTTGTCCCTGGTCAAATTGCGCAAAGTTACCGCCGGGAATAAAGAGATAGTCCATGTTGGCGTACTGTGCGAGTTTTTCGGCAAACAATGTTTTACCGGTGCCTGGTGGGCCGTAGAGCAAAAGATTACGGAAGGGCAACTTACTTTCTGGAATTTTTTTTGTATCTTGGGCAAATTCATGTAGTTGTGTTTTAAGATCGTCGCTCAAAACAACATCGTCAAAGATTTGTTCTTTGGTTTCTGTTAATCCAAAAAATGCTTTGAAACGGTCGAGTAGTGTGACATGAAAGCTGTTGGTAGCAAGTGTGGGGCGGCCAAGTTTTGCTTGTGCGTAGTTGTAGGTCAGCTTGCCGCCGTAATAAACAACGCTCAAGAGTACGCAGGTGCCAACCGTAAATACGCCAGCGCGTGTGAGCGTTTCGGGTTGCGTTGCAAATTCAGAAATAAAGCGTAAGCGCTCGAGTGAGCCTTCGTTTTCAACCGCTTTGTTGGCTGCAGTGATGGCAATTTGTGTTTTGCGATCGTGCTCTTTTTGGTAGACGTCCATGGCTGTTTGCCAGCCGGTGGTAATAATTTTTTCAACATTGTCGCCGGTTTTTTCGCTGCGGCGGTCCAAGTTTTTAAGTTCCTTGCGACACGACTTTATTTGGTCGTCAACGCTTTTGCTTGCTTGTTCATAAGCAGCGCTGCCCAGTTGGCCACGGTCGCGCTTAACGCCAATTTCTTGGCGCTGTGTTTCTAGTGCATTAATTTTTCTTTCAAGTTCTGAGCGCTTAAAGCGTGTTGCTTCGGCAATTACCTGGGCCGATTTGGTAACTGCTGTTGCAACGTCGTTGGCGTTGAGTGTAAAGCCGCCAATATTAATGCCCAGCTGCGGGCTGGCTGCCCATGCGCTGTTGGTGAGTAAAAGTAGTAAGTACAAGAAATTATTTTTGTTCATAAATTTTTCCATAAGTTATTAATTACGTAAGAGCAGGTGCAGGGTTGCCAATTTCTTGGTCAACGTCTTGGGTTGCTTGCTGATAAATGTTATAAGCTCCTTTAATCAACGTGTACCAGCCTGGTAGCGACGTGATAATGGAGCTATAAAGATTCCATTCGGCTATTTTTTTGTTACGCAGGGCAAACCAGGTGCGGAATGAAAAGTGCAAGCCGGTGCGAACAAATGTTGCAATAGTTGTTTCAATAATTGCCCGTTGTTCTTTTGCTGTTGCGGGTAGTTGTTGGTAGGCAGCAAAGAGCTTGTTAATGTTTTGATAATTTTTTTGTACGTATTGAGTCCAAACCGGAACTAAGACCATGTTGTTAAACCAGGCAATAAATAAGAGCTGAAAAGCTAACGCTTTGGTCATCTCAAATGTTGCAGACTGAAAAAATGCGGGGATCAGGCCGCAGCGCTTGAAGAGGCTATTGGCAATTTCAATAAGATTGGTTTGTGCTGAGTTGAACGGCAGGAACATAATAATATGCTCTTCAACTAACGAAAAAATGGGGATAGGGTTTTGGAGTGGTTCGCTTTTTTTGAATAACGAAAAGGTGGTGTCGTTGCCCAACAGGCCGTTGCGCAGTGCCAGTGCCAGCTGGCTGCCCACAAAATGCATGCCAATGAGCTTGGCAAGTGCAGGTTGCTTAAACGTACTGTACGAAAAACGTAAGCGATTTGTAATAGTTGCAATAAAGCTTTCTGGTTGTGCGGGCAAACTTTGTTGTTGAACAAAAAAATCAGTAAGTGCGTTTACACATTGTGTTTCAAGTGTTCGATACAAATACCAGTCTAGACCAACGTGAGCTGCGGTAAACGTTGCTTTGATAATATCTTTATTATAAATGCCCAGCTGCAATGGAACGCCGTTGCGTGAAAATGGCAAAGAAACTTCGTACAACAACGTGTTATTAAATTCTTGCTGGCGGTCGATTTGACGTTGTTCTGTTGTGAGAACGTGGTTGATAAATTCGTCGCTGGTGTAACGTGCCGTTTTTTCTTCGATTTCTTGAATAAAGGCATCGAGTGATGCATCGTCTTGATAAAAGGCAAGGTCGGCCTGAGTGCCACGCGTTGTACGTGTGTGTGAGCAAAAGCCCGAGGCACTCATGATGTGCAATGCAAAGATGCTAATAACGGCCGACCTTATATTTGTAAACACTTACCCACCCAAAATAATTTATTTACAATCAGAATCTTATCGATGTTTGGACCATGATATCAGCAAAAAAATATATTACAATACTTTTCGCACTGAGAATCAATTAAAAAATAAGAGGACTGAAAAATTGCTCTTTTCTTGCACACGTTGGCAATCTTTTGTATAAATTTTCTTTGTCTTGAGTTCACGGTGAAATCTATAACAATGGTCTTGTTTTTGCGGCCATAACGAGTTAAAGTCGTAGTGTTGTATTTGGTTTTTTATCGCAAGGAATGTTACATGCTTGGTTTTATCAAAGATAAAATAAAAAAAGTTTACGCAGGGTTTACCAAAAAAATTTCATCACTCTTTTTGCGCAATCAGCTTGATGAGGAGTTTTTTACTGAATTGAGTAATTTGTTGTTGGTTGCTGATGTTGGTGTAAAAACAACAGAGCGCTTAATTGTGCAGCTTAAAGAACAGGTTTCAAATAAAACGATCGAAAATAGTGATCAACTGCGCGAGCAGCTTGAGCAGATGCTGCAAACGATTTTAGAAAAGCCAAGCCGGCAGGCGGCAACGCAGCCTATTATTTTGATGGTGGGCATTAATGGCAGTGGTAAAACGACCTTTGTGGGCAAGTTTGCAAGTCGTTTAAAAAAGCAAGGCAAAAAAGTTTTGCTTATTGCGGGCGACACATTCCGTGCTGCAGCAACGCAGCAACTGGCCGAGTGGGCAACGCGCGCAGAGGTAGAAGTTTTTATTGGTCGTGAAAATCAAGATCCAGCATCGGTTATTTTTGACGGTTGTACTCGTTTTAGCCAGGGCGGTTTTGATCATGTGATTATTGATACAGCTGGTCGCTTGCAAACAAAAACTAACTTAATGCGCGAGCTTGAAAAAATGAGAAAGATTATCGACCGTCAGCTGCCAGGGTTGCCGGTTGCAACGTGGTTGACGGTTGACGCCATGCTGGGGCAAAATTCATTGCGCCAGGCAGAAGTGTTTCATGAAGCAACCAGTTTAGATGGTGTTGTGGTTACCAAACTTGATGGGACCGGCAAGGGTGGGATTGTCTTTTCGATTATTGATCAGTTTAATGTGCCTATTATGTTTGTTGCGTTTGGTGAAGGTATTGAAGATATTAGTGAGTTTAATGCGCGTGACTACGTGCATGACTTGCTGCATGAGTAAAAAAAAGAAGGAGAAGAGTATGAAGAGAGTTGTGAGTGTTGCATTAGTAATGATTTCTGTTTGTTCGCATGTGTCGGCAAAAGATAGCATTATGCCCGGCTTGCGTCGCGTTCGAGACAAAGTTGAAGAAGCGTTACGGCATCCGGTACAATCGTTTAGAGATATTTTAAAAAATTCAACGGTTGACGAAAATGGCAAGCAAGTGATTACGTCAGGCGTGATAACGACCAAAGGCATCGAGCCTCTGCAAGGTGTCGACGCACGTCTGCAAGTAGCAGCAGGCAAGTACCGCATGGTGTACTGGGCTAACAATAAAGATTTTTTTAACAGATTAAAAACGAGTGCTGCACAGTCTCGCACGCAGGCGTTGGATCTTTTGGAAGATTGTTTGACCAGAAAATTTGCTGACCAGCGGGCGCCGCTTATTTCGTTTGCGGCACAACTTAAAGAAGAAGAAACAATCCTTGATCAGTGTGTGACCGAACTTTTCACGCTGGCAACGTACAAAAATAAAGATGAACAACCATCACAAGCCTTTTATCAACAAGCGCAAAGCTGCTTACAAGAAGCTGCTGATCTTAAAACTCACTTGGCCGATTTGGTTGGCATGGTAGAAAAATTATTGCTGGAAAATTAAATGCACAACGTTCCTGTTCGCCAGATTATTGCCAAACTAACCCAGCTTCTTGTTGCGGGAGGTTTATTGCCTCACGATGCGCAGCAAGAAGCTTGGTGGCTGCTTGAAAAATTAGTTAATCAATCACAAACCAATCTTATTGCGCAAGGCAGTGTTGGCTGGGACAGCACGCGCGAAGAGCGTATTGCAGGCTGGATTCACCAGCGCACGCACGACAAAAAACCGCTGCAATATATTTTGGGCTCGGTGCCCTTTGCCGATCTTGAAATTCTTGTTGAGCCGCCAATTTTAATTCCACGGCCAGAAACTGAAGAAATTGTGGTGTGGCTGATTGATGCGATGCGTGCGAGCGGGCGCGTTGATTGGCGTATTCTTGATTTGTGTACGGGTACTGGCTGCATAGCGCTTGGCTTGGCGGCAGCTTTTCCTAATGCGTTTGTTATTGGTATCGATAAAAACCCTCACGCAGTTGATTTGGCTAAGCGCAATGCGCGCCACAATAAGCTTGAGCATGTTCTTTTTATTGAATCTGATTTGTTTGAAAATTTAGATCCATCACTTCGTTTTGATTTAATTATTAGCAATCCGCCGTACATATCTAATGAATCGTACCAGCAGCTGAGTAAAGAAGTGGTAGCGTGGGAAGATAAGCTTGCGCTTGTTGCCGCGCGCGACGGCATGGCGCTGTATGAGCGTATTGTTGCAAAAGCACCGGCCTTTTTGGTAAAGTTAAAAAGCAAGAATGTGCCGCAGCTGGTGTTTGAGATTGGCAAAGATCAAGATTCTATTGAAGAGGTAATGAAAAATGGTGGATTTCAGGAAGTAACCGTGTACCACGATTTACGAGGCTTGCGTCGTTGGGCAACTGCTGTTATTTGACACGCTGTATAACATTGCCTACACTTGGCCTGTAAGTTTTTCTTTGTCTGTTTTTCACAGACTTTAATCACAAAAATTAAGAATAGTGGGAGATTTTAATTATGAATATGTGGTATAAAAAGTTTTTTATTTTGTATGCTTTTTTTATCGTTTCATTTGTGCCGGTTGCTGGTGCCCAAGTTAATTTTGATACTGACAGTGCCTTGGTCAATCATGCTTGGCAAAATATTATGCTCGATTTAAAAACGGTTGATGGCAAGCCGCATCTGGTTTCATGTACCTATCGCTTGGCTGATAATAAACCAATTTCGGCGCTTACAAAAATTCATTTTAAAGATTATCGTAAATCTGCTGCATATCGAGAAAAGGCATTTGCCGGTGCTGCAAAAAATGTTGAGCGTGTCGTAACTATTACCTATCGTTCTGGTGATAAGAAGCTTTCGTTAATTGATCATAATCCAAAAAAAGAAAGCAGACGCTTATTGAAAACACGTCGTTCAGTTGCAATACCTGCTTCAACTTTGTTAGTTACAGCGCAAATTGGTTCTAAAAAGGCGTAGTCAGGCCAGTCCTCTTTACCAACTAAAAATTAAGGACACTTGTGGAAGAAAAACCAAAACGTTCGCTTACGACCATTCTGAAAAATATATTCTTTGGCTTGCTAATTATCAACTTTGTGCCGAGCGTTTTTTATTCACTCAAAGATACTTTTTCAAGCGTAGCATTTCCCAAAGCGCATGTTGCGTACATGAAGTTGGGTGAGATTAACGATTCTACTTTTTATGCCAAAAAATTACGCAGCTGTGAAAAAGATTCTGATATCAAAGCGCTTCTGATTAAAGTTGAATCTCCCGGTGGCATTTCTGGTTCTGGCGAAGCGTTATTTAATGAGATTAAAAAATTCAAAGCAAAAAAACCGGTTATTGCTTTTGTTGAAAATGTGTGTGCTTCTGCTGGGTACTATGCCGTGTGCAGTGCCGACAAAATTATTGCCAATGGAGCGTCGCTGGTGGGTAGCATTGGTACGTTGATGCAAGTTCCCAATGTTAAAGGCTTGGCAGATGTGTGTCATGTAAAAGTTGCTTATATGCATGGCGGTAAGTTTAAAGTGGCGGGCAACCCCGTGCGCGATTTGACTGATGAAGAGCAACAACATTTGCAAGATCTTACGCTGCAATCGTACCAGCTGTTTGTTAACGATGTGGCGCGTGAACGCAAGCTTGATAGTAACAAAGCAAGCGAATGGGCCGATGGTAAGGTTTTTACTGGCAGTAAAGCGCTTGAGTTGGGCTTGATTGATCAGATTGGTTCGTACAGCGATGCGGTTGATGAAGTTAAAAAGATGCTGGGGCTTGGGGAAGATGACGAAATTACCTTTGTGCCGCTTAAGAAAAAGCAAAATCCTGTAATGGAGTTTTTGGCGGGTGACCAAGATTTTGGTTCGGGCATGGGCTCTTCGAGCTGGTCTAAAAAAGTGGGCATGTTTTTAAGCAACGTTTGGTCGACTTTTACCGGTGCCCAAACACGGGCTAATATGTCGCTTCAGTCGTAAAAAAGCCGGTTTTGGTATAGGGCCTGAAAAAGCCAAAAAAGCACGGTTTTTAGCATTTAAACTATTATATTTGTATAAAAAGAGGCGTTTTCTAGCAAGATTAGACGCCTCATTATATTTGTGTTAAAATTACAAATATAATATAAAAATGGTCAGAATGGCTTAAATCTTGCGTCCGGAGGTTATAATGAAAAAATTTATAAAGAATTCTATCGCCCAGTTTTTAGTGCTCGTTTTCACGGCACAAACGCTTGGTGCAACAACAATGCAATTGGTTACGCTGTGGTCATCTGATCATAAGCAGCGTGTGCATGTTTTTTTTGACGAACATGGCTGTGATTCAACTAAAGATATGCTTGAAAAATTTGAGCATCTGAAGAAAAACCTGGGTGCAGGCTCGCACAGAATTGACATGCTTTTGGAGGGTCCTTGTAGAGTGCCTCGCGGTATTTTGCGTCCTGCTTTGAATATGCAATTGTTCGGGAAGATTGATTTTTTTGAGTCATCTGAAGGCCGTTCTGAGTTTCCTCATCTTAAGGTCAAAGATCTTCTTTCTTTTTCTTCATATGACTTGCATAGCCGCCTTCAATTTGCTTTCGATGATTTAACTAAAGTAATGGGTCATGTGCGGGGTGAACCAGTTGATGAGATAACAGAAGAAGCAAAAAAGAACATAGATCTGCTTGTTGGGCAAGAAGGACCGATATCGCTTGCTGCTATTTTTGGTGATCATTTTGCTTCGTCTGTTGACATTTCATTAGACCAATTACAGGAAGCGTTTGAGCAAGATAGTGCGGCTATCCGTCTTATGCTTAACGATCCTTTATTGCCAGCGGGTTTGCGAGATACTTTTGGCAAAATAATTAGTGAAAGTGAACAACCGTTGGCCTCGTGGAAAAAAACAATGGTCGATTGTTGTGGGCAAGATGCTTTGAAAGTTCCTCTTTTAGGATTGTTTATGTCTGAACATGGTATTCGTTGTTCTAATTTATTGAGTGATACGCTAAGACGTTTCAAAATTTTGCAGAAATTTTCTTCTATATTTTGGTATGAATGTATGCCTTCGCCGTGGGATAATTTTTTTGGTCTTGGAAATTTCGTTGAACTTAATGCATTTTCTCATATTATTTCTGAGCAAAGTGCTGATACGGTTGCTGTATTTATGGGCGCGGCGCATGCATATTTCTTGTGTTCATTTTTAAAGCAAATGGGTTATAGCGAGGATTTAGATTTGACTATCAAACCCAATGAAAAAGTTTACACTGCTTCATCACAGGAAGAGGCTGATAAAGAATATTCAGATCCTAGATCGGTCTCGCTGCCAAAAGAAATATACAATGTTTTGAATACCGACCCAGCAGAATTGCGTAAGATGGGCATTGAAGTCTCAGCTGGTTCTGGTGCTGCAAGCTCTTCCGGCTCAAGCTCAAGTTCTTTAAGTGACAGTTTGAGCAGTATCTTGAGTATTAGTTCGTCAAGTTCAAGCTCAAGTAGCGGTCCATCGAGTTCAGCAATAATAGATGCTTGCACGAGCACAAAATAGCAACAACTGCCATGCCGCTCGGCAAGGCTTGCAGAAAAAATAAAGCGTCGGCGTAAGAAATAAAAATTCAGAGGTTATAAAAGTCCGGAGGTTATAATGAAAAAGTTTATAAATAGTTTTATTGCCCAGTTTTTGGTGCTTGTTTTTACAGCACAAACGCTTGGCGCAACAACGGTTCAGTTGGTAACGCTGAGAAAAGGTAAGCAGCGCGTGCATGTTTTTTATGATGCGCATGGTTATGATTCAACTGAAAATGTGTTTGAAAAATTTGAGCATTTGAAGAAAAACCTTCGTGCCGGTTCAAGCAGGATAGATTTACTTGTTGAAGGTAGTTGTTTTCATAAGGAATATTCTGCCGTATTGTATCATTCTCTTCAAAACCAGATCGATGAAAATGAAAAAATACCATTTTTGGGTATGTTGTTTTTTCTTGAGAGTTTTTATGAGTTTCCCCATCTCAATTTCAAAAATATTATGCCCTTGTCTTACGGCTTGCATGGTCGCTTGTTTTCAGTTTTCGATGAAGTGTTAAGCAAACGAACTCATATGGATTTCTGGGGCGTTGATTTGACGAAACTGAGTAACTCAGATCTTCTTGCTAATCTTTTAAAGGGTTGCCATGTGTCTTCGCAAGTTTCTTTCATTTCATTAGAAAAATTACAGGAAGCGGTTGAGCAAGATAGTGCGGCTATCCGTCTTATGCTGGGCGATTCTTCTTTGTCAGAACCTCTTTGCGATGTTTTTACTACACTACTGAGTAATTGTGAAGAATTGCTGAACTCGTGGAAACAAATAGTAGTCGAGTATTTTGATGAGCCAGAAAAGGAATTAAAAGTTCCTCTTTTAGAATTATATGTGTGGGCTGCTTTTAAGGATCGTCGCTTTATTTATTCTCCAATTAAGAAGGCGCTTGCTTCACTCCTTGAAAAACCATGTATAAGCGGATGTACTGATAAGCCCTTTGGTTTTGGAAATATTATGGAGTTTAATGCATTTTCGCATATTATTTCCGAGCATAGTGCCGACATTGTTGCGGTATTTATGGGCGGTGACCATGCTCGTTACTTGGTCTCATTTTTAGAGCTGGCTGGTTATATTAAAGATCCAAAGTTTACCAATGAAGTTAATGATAAAATTTTATTTGCCCTAGATAAAAAGGCTTATAAAGCATATTTAGATCGCTCACTCATTTCTTTACCCAAAGAAATATATAATTGTTTGAATACCGATCCAACAGAATTAGCAAAAATAGGCATTGAAGTTGATGACAATGTTGTACTTGGAGCAAGTTTCGCCAGCGCAGCAAGCTCAAGTTCAAGCTCAAGTTCTTCAAGCGACAGTTCGAGCAGCAGTTCAAGCTCAAGCTCAAGTTCGAGCTCATCGAGTTCAACATTAACGGATGATAGCACAAGTACGAAGCAGCAACAACCGCCACGCCGCTCGGTGCGATTGGCAGAAAAAACTAAGCGTCAACGTAAATAAAAATCAGTGAGGTTATTATGAAAAAATTTATAAAGAAAAGTATAGCATTATTTCTTGGGCTTATGGTTGTGTCTCAAACGCTTAGTGCAACAACTATTTCGTTGGTAACTATGATAAGTTCCGATGGTCAGCGTGTGCACATTTTTTCTGACTGTCACGGGTACGATCCGCATGCTGCTACTTTTGAGAAATTTAGCCATCTTTTTAAAAATATTTGTGCCGGTTCAGAGCCTATCGACTTGCTTATTGAGGGCGTAGGGTATCAGGATGACTTTATTGTTCCTGGTGATGCTCCACTGACGCTCGATGCCTTGCGGGCTGATGAAAGCTTGATTTTTTTGCATATGTTCGATTTTTTTAAATCAAACGAAGATCGCCCTGAGCTTGGTCATGTTGTGACTAAAAATGTTACGCCGGTTTCGTACTCGCAGCACAATGCGTTGGGTCGTGCTGGCCAATACTTTGAACTTGCTCTTAATTATTGGCTTGACTTGCTCAACTCAGGAGCTGAGCCTAGTGTAAGTGACGAAGAGCTTGAATGTTTAAGTGAAGATACAAAAGAAGTTATTGAGCAGGCTGTTGCAAAGGGCGTTAGGGCTTCTTTACGAATGCTGTTGGCCGACTATCAAGATGCAGATGAGTTGTGCTCGATATCCTTGAATTCTTTATGGCAGAACGTTAACCAAGATTTTGCGCTTACAAGGTCGATGTTGTCTGGTTTGCCAAGTGCAGTTTATGAAGTATTTGTGGATAGGTTTGAAAACACAAAGGCTCAATTCCAAGTATGGTTGGAGAATCTTGTTAGTGCAGGGTTTTCCAAGCAAGAGGCAAAAACAACCCCTCTTCTGCAACTTTATATGAATGCGATTGGTGAGGAATGCTCCAAGAAAGATCAACCGAAAAAGACTCAAGCAGTTGAACGAATTCTTGATGATGTTAATGATCAGCTCGGTCATATTCTTGAAATGAATGCTTTTTGTCATATTTTTTCTGACGCAAGTGCCGATACGGTAGCCGTTTTTGCTGGTGGTTTTCATTGCTTGGCGTTGATTTATTTCCTGCAGCAAGCTGGGTACAAAAAAGATTCAGATTTTACGATAGCAGACCAGTCTTATGGTCAACTAGTGGTTGATTGTCAGGCTGGGAAAGCGATATCATTGCCTAAAGAAGTTTACAATGTTTTGAATACGAACCCAGCAGAGCTGGCAAAAATAGGTATAGAAGTGTCTGATATTTCTGCCGGTGCCGCAAGTGCATCGAGTTCAAGCTCGTCAAGCTCAAGCAGTAGTTCGAGCTCAAGTTTGAGTTCGAGTTCAGCAAAAAGAAGAGCACCTGAGTCTCGCGATTCAGATGATGGTGACGATGCTAAGGACCAGCGCACAGACTAATCAAAAAAATAGAGGTTATAATGAAAACGTTCAAAAAATTATTTCTTAATCTTTGCGTGGCAAGCTGTTTGTTTATGCAAACGCTTAGCGCAACAACGGTGCAGCTGGTAACGTTTTGGTCGCCCGATGGCCGGCAGCGTGTACACGTTTTTTATGATGCGCATGGTTATGATTCAGTGCAAGATACTCGCGATAAATTTGAACATCTGAAAAAAAATCTTTTGGCAGGTTCGCAAAGAATCGACCTGTTTGTTGAGGGTTTATTTGGGGGATATGATTCTTCCTGGAGCGCAGCTTTTGAAGAGCTATTAAAAACTCTCAGTATTTCTGATTCTTTTAAACAGCATTTTTTGAGTCTGCTTGAGGAGTTGATTGATCATCAAGAATTCAAACATGTGAGAATAAAAAACATTGTGCCATTATGGCGAAGCTTGGCCCTAATACAGTATCTTTATTGGTCCAAATTTGATATACCTTTGGATAAAAAACAGGCCTCTCTTTCACCGGTATTGAAGGAATTAATGGATGGTTTACTCCCAAAAATTCAAGAAATTGCTAATCAAGAAATTACTTGTCTGCGTGACATGATAGCAACATCTTCTTTGTCTCAATTATCGCAAGAAATTTTTGTCGAAGTAGTTGATCATGCAAAAAAGTTTTTTTCAGAACCGGCAATAGAAATTGGTTCTTTTAGCCAAATGGTTGATCAGTTTCAATCAGACAGTGGTGCCCCCCAAGCTCAAGATATTCTTGGTTCAATAATTAGACGCATGTTGTTTGAAAAGGTAAGTTTTAGTAGATCTAGTGCGTTTGGATTTTTTCTTGAATTTAATGCATTTTTCCATATTATTTCTGAACATAGTGCTGACGCAGTTGCTGTATTTGCTGGGGCTGCTCATGCTTATGAATTGGTTTCATTCTTGGAGCAGGCAGGCTATGCCAAAGATTCAGATTTTTCGATTGGCGATCAAAGTGTGAGGCAATTAATGATTGAATCTGATGCCAAGACACTCATTTCGCTGCCCAAAGAAATATACAATTGTTTGAATACCGATCCAGCAGAGTTGGCAAAAATCGGTCTTGAAGTGCCTGCCCTTTCTGCCGGTGCAGCAAGTTCTTCGAGCTCAAGTTCATCAAGTTCAAGCAGTAGTTCGAGCACTAGTTCGTCGAGCTCAAGTTCGAGTTCGAGTTCAGCAAAAAGAAGAGCACCTGAGTCTCGCGATTCAGATGATGGTGACGATGCTAAGGACCAGCGCACAGACTAATCAAAAAAATAGAGGTTATAATGAAAACGTTCAAAAAATTATTTCTTAATCTTTGCGTGGCAAGCTGTTTGTTTATGCAAACGCTGAGCGCAACAACGGTGCAGCTGGTAACGCTCTGGTCGCCCGATGGCCGGCAGCGCGTGCATGTTTTTTTTGATGTGCATGGCTATGATTCAGAGTATGATATGTTTGAAAAATTTGAGTACCTGAAAAAAAATCTTAGTGCAGGCTCAAGCAAAATAGATTTACTTGTTGAAGGTGGTTGCTTTCCAGACGCGCCTGAAAGCAGGGGATTGCTTTTGTCAAAGATTAGATTCTTGTTATCGCCAGACTATTGTGCTGAATTTTCTCATCTCAAAATGAAAGATGTTCATCCTTCCTCATATCGTTTGCATGGCCGCCTCCTTTTAATTTTTCGCAAGCTATACAAAGTATTACCTCATGTGCAGGGTAGATCAATTGAAGAGATAGCCCAAAGAGAAAAGAAGTACATAAATAACCTCGCTTCGTTGGTTGAAATTTCATTAGACCAAGTACAGGAAGCGTTTGAGCAAGATAGAATTGCCATTAAACTTGTGTTGAACGATTCTTCTTTGCCGGCGTTTTTGCAAGATACCTTTAGCAAAATAGTGAGTGATTCTGAAACACAATTGGCCTTGTGGAAAAAAACAATAGTTGATTGTTTTGAGCAAGATGCTTTGAAAGTTCCTCTTTTAAAATTGTTTGTGTCTAAATATTTTGTGTCTAAATATGATGATCATTATGCCGATAAATTTTATCAGGAAAAAATTTTGGATACATTTCTCTCTATACTTAGTTTACCAAGTACGGGTGGCCCGCATGATAAATTGTTTGGTATGGGAAATCTTCTTGAATGTAGCTCATTTTTTCATATTATTTCTGAGCCGTGTGCAGATACTATTGCTGCATTTATGGGTGCTGATCATGCATATTTCTTGGTTTCGTTTTTAGAACAAGCGGGTTACGTTAAAGATTCAGATTTTACCATTGATCCGAATGAAAAAATTTTAATGGGCTCAGAAGAAGAATTCAGTAAGGCTTTTAAAAGTCGTACATTGATTTCTTTGCCCAAAGAAATATACAATGTTTTGAGTACTGACCCAGCAGAATTGGCAAAAATAGGTATAGAAGTGTCTGATATTTCTGCCGGTGCGGCAAGTTCATCGAGTTCAGGTTCGTCAAGCTCAAGCAGTAGCTCGGGTGCCAGCTCGTCAGGTTTGTCGTTGAGCTCGAGTTCGAGTTCAGCAAAAAGAGCGGCACCAGAGTCGCGCGATTTGGATGATGGCGTTAAGCATCAGCGTCCAAGCTGATTAAAAATAGAGCTTATAATGAGAGCGTTCAAAAAATTATTTCTTAATCTTTTTGTAGCAAGCAGTTTGCTAGTGCAGACTGTTGCTGCAACAACGGTGCAGTTGGTCACATTGAGAAAAGGCACACAACGTGTGCACGTCTTTTTTGATACTCATGGGTATGACTCAGAACCAGAAATGCTTGAAAAGCTTGAACATTTGAAGAAAAATCTTAGTGCAGGTTCTTACAACATTGACGTGCTGGTTGAGGGTAGATATTTTAAAGATAGCCCCTTTTCGATTTTCGAAGTCGAAGAAGTGTTGGAATCAGTAATAAAAAAATCATTTGGTTCAAACGTGATTCTGTATTCTGAGCCACGTTTGGTGAAAATGCTTGATTCTTTTTTAGCACAAGAGGGTTGCTCGGAACTTGCTCATTTGAATACTGAAAATGTTATGCCTTATTCATATCTTTTGCAGGGCGGTATTTTTCACGGCGTTTTTTCTTTTTTGATGGGAAAATTTAGTCCATTAAGACACGAAGAGAATAGATCTGTCGTTGATATTTTGGGTGATGATCGCATGACTGAACTTGCTGCTATTTCGTTAAAAAAATTAGAAAATATTATTAGCCAAGATACCGATGCTTTGCGCTTTATGCTTGCGCACTATCAATTGCCAATATCATTGCAGCGAACTTTTCGCGTTATCGCACGAGATGTTGAAAAGCAAGTACGCGTGTGGTGTGCGGCATTGCAACGGGCAGGTTTTTCTTATGATCAAGCTATGCATAAGCCACTTTTTCAATTATTGGTTGAGGCGTTTCAGGCTGAGCATTTGAAAGTCTATCAACCAAAAATGATGGCAATTCGATCGATACTCGATTTTCTTTCTATGAAAAGTAGCGAAGCTACCAAGGAGCCCTTTGGGCTTGGAAACATGCTTGAATGTAATGCATTTTTTCATATTATTTCAGAGCACTGTGCAAATACGGTTGCGGCGTTTATGGGCGTTGACCATGCCCGTTTCTTGGTCTCATTTTTGGAACAAGCGGGTTATATTCAAGATCCCGATTTTACTATTGCCGTTAATGATAAAGTGTTAAGCGATTCTGAGGAATCGCTTAAAGCAATGTTCGATCGTATGCTGATTTCTTTACCCAAAGAAATATACAATGTTTTGAATACAGATCCTGAGCAGCTGAGAAAAATTGGCATTGAATTTGAAGATGTTGTTGAGGCAGAGCTGATAAACGCTTGTACGAGTAGCTCTGTACAACGAGCTAAAAAAATAAAACGCCAACGTACTTGTTAAATGGTAAGAAAATCAACGTCGTGAAAAGAAAGAAGCATTTCTTGATTATCGACAAGTAAAGATAAAGTTCCGTTTGGGAGCAGGTGATGGGCAATGCCCGTGATTGTGCTCCCATCTTTTTTATGTACTTTAATTTCTTTGCCAAGGCAGCTCTGTGCGGCGACCCACGTTGCAAAAATGTGGTCGTAAGAACGGGAGTACCAGGCTTGGTACCACGAATCTAAGCTGGTTAAGATTGTTTCTTGTAGGGCGGGGATATTGAATGGTTCGTGGGTAATTGGCCCTTCGACCCTTCGAGACGCCTGTCTTTGCAAAGCTTCGTCAGGCTCCTCAGGGCAGGCGGGAAAGGCCTTTAGCTTTGAGCTTGCCGAAGAGTCAGGGAGAACGGGGGGTGTTTGTGGGGTTTCGCAGTTTTCAACATGGTAAATTTTTTGTGAAGATGAACTCTCTAACAATTGTTTTACTGCAGCCTTTTTCTCCCCCGCCTGCCCTGAGGAATCCGCCGTAGCTGGAAGAGCGAAGGCCGGATGTCTCGAAGGGTCGAAGAGTTGAAGGGTCGGCGGAGGCGTAGCCTCCCACAAACTGGTAGCAAGCTTTGTCAGTTCATGCCCGGGCTCAAACGTGTTATTAACATTTAATCCAAAAGCAAAAATAATACCGCGTAACTTATTACTTTCCCACACCAGCTCCATGAGCATGCCGCCAACTTTTTTCTGGTCAATCACCAAATCGTTGGGCCATTTGAGCGTAACGCCATATTGAGTCAGTGGTTCGTAAATGCCGCAGGCAAGCGCCATAGAAAGTTTTATTAAATCATCTTCGTTTGGGCAAAACGTTGGTTTAAGAACAAATGTCAAAGCCAGTTGGCCGGGCGCCCAGTGCCACGTTCTGCCTTGCCGGCCACGCGCGTGTGTTAGCTTGTGCGCAATAAAAACCGCACCGTCTTGTGCTGTGTCCAAATATTCTTTGGCCCACGCAAGCGTGTTGTCTGATGATTCTTTATAAAAAAAATCAGAACCAATTCTTTTAATCATGATTAATTTTTGATTATGAAACGCGTTGTTTGATAGTGCGGTCTGTTTCGCGCTTGATATCACGTTCTTTGAGCGACTGCTTTTTGTCGCGTGCTTTTTTATGTTTAGCAACACCAATTTCAAGCTTTACCAGCCCACGTGCGTTCAAATACATTTTGATAGGAATGAGTGTCATGCCCTTGCGTGAAACTTCACCAATCAAGCGGTTGATCTCTTTTTTATTTAAGAGTAACACGCGTGAGCGGCGGGTAAAATCACCACTGCTTTTGTCAAACGCGTGCGTGTACTTGCCAATGTAGCAGTTGGTTAAAACAATGCCGTTACCGTGAACGGTTGCAAATGCGTCGACCAATGAAACGTTGCCAGCGCGAGCCGATTTAACTTCATCGCCAATTAAAACAATACCTGCTTCAAATGTATCGTTAATTTCATAATCGAAGAATGCTTTTTTATTGCGTGCTAATTCTTTCATGATCGGTGTTTTACCAGTAACTTTTTAAAAATCATCAGCAAAATTGGGTAGCTGAGGAGTGCCGAACTAATACCAAGAATATTGCCACCCACCAGGAATGACACTATACATATGTTACCAGATTCAAAGATTTTTTCCAAAGAGATCTGCCAGGGAGGGCTAAAACCGCCAATTTTGTGCACCAGCCAGTAGCCAAAGGCATAATCGAACGAGAAAAAGGGGATCATGGTCCAAGGATTATTGATTGATGTTACCAAGAAAAGTAGGGGAAAATTGAGGGTTAACAGCCACTGGGCTAGCAGCATCATAATGGTATGAGCACCGGGAAAGGGCGAAAAGGCAATATAAAAACCCAGCGCGCATGACAAAGCAAGCGTGTGGGGCGAGTGGCCCGACATCAGTGCTTTATTAAAAATATTCTTTATTTTTTTTTTAATGTTCACAATTATTTCCTGGAGTGAGGTGGCAAGAACATTTGGGTACAATTTACGGGGAAAAAGTTACTATTTACTCAGCAACCTTGCACAATAGCAGGTCCCTTTGTATGCTTTAAGCAAAGCAGACTTACCGAATTATTGCAAGATTTTATCTCTGATTAAAGGGTCTATAATTATGAAAAAACTTTTTTGTTTAGTAACGGTACTCATGGTTGGTGCGGCTCTTGCTGCCGAAGAACATGTTGTTATTAGATCTATGGCCGATCTTGAAAAGTTTCGTGCGGCTCATTTGAGGCCTAGTGCTTCTCAGCCAGCACCTGAGGCAGCGGCTCAGCCTGTTGTGCCAGACGTTGTAGTGCCAGTGGCAGAAGGTGCCAAAATTATGGGTTGTGTGCGCGTTGACGGCCAAGAGGAAGTGGTGCCCCAGTTTCGCGTTTACTTTGACGGCATGGCAACTATGAGTAATCGTGATGGCTTTTTTTCATTCCCGCTAGAAAACAGTGCTGAATTTAGTAAGTATTCGTTGGTGCTTTCTAAAAATGTTGAACAGCGTTTTGTAAATACCAACACGCTCAAAAGTTTATGTGTGCGTAAAGACAAGCCGTATCGCCAATTTTCGTTTACACGTACCGGCACGAGCGATGGTGTGTGGAATTGGGAAGAAACATATTTGCCACAAAATGAGCGTGCAGTTGGCCGCAATACCATCATGGTTTTGGTTGATCCAAAATTTGTTGATTATCTTGAGCCATGGGAAGTGCGGCTTGAAGGTAATTTGGTAAAGTTGCCGCGCATTGTTTTAAAGAAAAAGAAAAAAGAAAAATTGCCCCGTGCTGCTGCTAAGTCTTTGTTGTATTCGCTCGATTCAACTATTTTTCACGAGCCGGTGCAAGAGGCAACTAAAAGGATGGCAAAAGGTAAAGGGCAGATTTCGCTCGCGCCATAAATTATTTTTTTGTTTTTTTCAAAATCTCTATCGCTTTATCAATAACCGAACCATTAATCCCTTGATTACGCAAAATATCAAGCGCCACGTGTTGTTCTGAAATCCCGCGTTCAAGTTTGTATGGATAATAAATTTGGCCACCACGCACATGTTCTACTGAAACATGGTAGTTGCTAAACGTTTTGGTATGTTGTTCAAGTTCGGTGAGCAACGGAAAGTGCGTAGCAATTAAACACATGCTTTGGTCATAACCCGCCAAGTGCTGGGCAACGCT
This sequence comes from Candidatus Babeliales bacterium, assembly GCA_019746485.1. GTDB lineage: Bacteria > Babelota > Babeliae > Babelales > RVW-14 > AaIE-18. Next base: position 72,456 of record JAIERW010000006.1, read on the forward strand.
GTAGGCAGCAGCGGTACCTTCAACTGGTGATGTGCCATGGAAAATTTCGTCAAACACGGTAAAGCTAAAGTTGCCTGGCTTTAACTTTTCAATACCATCTACCAGCTGTTGCGTGCGAATAGCTTCAGTTTTGAAGAGCGAGTTTCCTGCGCCAATATCATCGGTAATGTTGAGATAGGTAGAAATCATGCTAAATGGCGTGAGGGTAAATGATTGTGCGGGAACAATGCCAACACTTTGTGCCATAACAACGGCTATGCTGAGTGCTTTGAGCGTGCTCGATTTTCCGCCGGCGTTAGGGCCTGTCAAAACAACGTTGGCGCGGTTGCCGCCAGTGCCTAGTGTTATTGAGTTTGGTACTACATTTTCAGGATCAATTAACGGATGCCAAAAATCTTGTGCATCAATCAGTGGTGCTTCTGCTTGGGCATAGTTGGCAAAGCAGTACGGTGTGTTGGTGTTTTGAGTTTCTTCAACCAGTGTTGCCAGTGAAATATATGCATCAAGTTTGCCAACTGCGCGAATCATGTCTTGTAAATCTTGCAACACTTCGCCAATCAAACGATACGCAAGTAAAAAGACGCCCTTGTCTGAAAACATTGAATTATAGAAACCTGGCTTTTCTTGAAACGTTTCAGATTCAAGCAAGTCGAAAAGTTGTTGTAACTTTTCTGATGCCCCAATTTTTTCGTCAAAAAATGTTGTGATTGGTGTAAGCTCTTTAAAGTTTGTAAGCGTTGGTATTTGTTGCATAATCGTGTAAAATCCGCGCGTTGCTTTTAAGTACGTTGCTACATGATCGGCAAACGTGTGTACGCATTGGTCTAACAAAAAGCAGTCGCTTGCCCAATCAAAACTTTCTTTGGTTTTGCCAGCACACAAGACCGCGCCAATTAATGCTAGTACGCCGCGCAGTTGGGAGTTTTCTTTGTCCCACAAATACTGCCACACAAAGTTTTTGCGGTTGCGATATTGCTCGGCCCATGACTTTACTTGTTCGGGAGATTTTTCAGAATTTGCTAGCTGTAAGACGCCGTAAATAGTGAGTGCTAGTGTTGTTAAACCGGTGATGACGGTGTCTGAAATGCGCGCACCATGGTTGGTTAAGCTGAGTGAGAGCAGCGCTAAATCACTTTCATTAAGTGTGTCTAATTTAATTTCTTCAAATCCAGGAACAGAAAAATAGCAGCGATTGAGCGTGTTTTTAAAATGATCGTTTCGCCAAAAAGAAAGTAAGACTGATTCGGACATTTTTAAATCATCAAGAGATTTTTTTAGCTGCTCGCGCAACTCTTTTTTTTCAATTAACGTTTGAATAACTTCTTGGCGTGCTTGAAGTTTAGGAACGTTAGTGGTCGCTTTTGCCAACATGCCAAACAGCGAACACTTGCCAATTTCGGTGCCGGTGCGGTCTATGCTGGCCCCAACATATTTGTTACGGTCGCTCTTGCCACAAAATAAGTTAAGGTCTTGCCAGGTTTGTTCGTTGTCCAGCGCGTACGGTTTGTCTTCCAATACATTTTCTGTTTTATCGAGAAATTCAAAAGTCCAACGACGTTTGTACGAAGCTTTGGGGTTAAGGCGGTGGTGGGTGTACTGCTCAAGATATTCGCGCATAGTTTCAGCGCTCCATCCAGTGTCTTCCCACATGAAAGAACCCATGTTGATTTCTTGAATGCGCTGGGCAAAGGTTTGCTTGGTTGCTTGTTCTGATTCTTCTGAAATTTCTTCTTCTGGAGGCGTTGTGTTAACAAAAGTGAGGGGTACTATGCCCAGAAAAAAGGCAAGACTGATAAATTTTAGCTGCTTGTTCATTATAATTACTCTCTGGAAAAAGATTAATAATTTACGCGTAGGCAGCTTAGTTTATTTAATTTTTTTTGTAAACGAGAAAGGGTAGGTTGTTAGCGCAAAGCGTGTGCAAAGCTACCAGGAAAATCTCATTTTAAATGTATCTTTGATTTTTTAATCCTGATTTAACTATGCTAAAAAATAGTTAATGAAAATAAGCTAAAACCATAATTAAAGAAGGTTGGTATGAAGTTTTTACCTGTGCTTTCGACTGTTCTTGTTCTTTCGTTTGCTTTGGTAACAACTGCCGCGCCCAGCAGTATTAAAGATATTAAAGGCACCTGGCACGTGATTGAGCCTGAGCATCGGCTTGCGCTTTCGCCGGCTTGCGGCGCGCTAGACAGCGAAATGCGGTACACCGAAAAGCTTTATTATTTTGGCAACCCAGAGCATGCGACGGTGCAACTTGTTAAAGCAATTTTTATGCCGGTTGGTGGTGCTTTTCATCCCAGTCAGCTTAACCAGCCTGTCGTCTTGTTTTCGGTTAGAACGATTGGCAAGCTTCTGGGTGCTATTCAACTGAATCAGGGTGGCGACGAGGTAATGCTCAAAAAAGCAATTGTTAATGCTGTTGCTTGCGATAATGATTTTAAACAAGCCTTGCGGATGAAACACAAAAACAGGCTTGATCTGTCATATCAAGATTATGATGATTTAAAAAATAAACTTGAAGTGTGTGAAAAGATACAAAAAGAGAACCATTATGTACATCTCAAGGCAGATGCAAACGGATATTTTATGAGCAAGGGAATATTTAAGCATGGTGAGAAAGATGATAATAAGCTTATTGAGACGCTTAAGGAATACAGAGAAAAGTTTCTCAGTGAGCAACCTGAGCCATTCGATTTTGAAAAAACCATTGCCGTTTTGCAAGCTAAAGCAAGTGGGCCAAAGGTTAAGAAAACGATAGAGGCTTTAAGCCATGTTTCTCGGTTTGCTGATTTGATTATTCGCTCGTTGGCCGAATGCAGGTCAGCAGAAAGTTCTTCTTCGAGTTCTTCTTCGAGTTTGCCCGCAATGCCAATCACAAATTCGCAGCATTATGAACAGTACGCTACCCAGCATGTTTTGCTGACTTGGCTTTATAGAAAGGCCCAAAACAAACGAGATTTCATTCCTTATTTTGAATCGTTGCCACAACAGTTTTTGGTATCTGGTTATGTTGCTGATGGTGAAGATGTTTATCAAGGTAATGATTATAAAGATATAGAACAAGATATCGCAAGTAAATTAAACGAGCAAGATGGTTCAAATATTTTTAATTATTTAAAAGATAATGCAGATTTGGCAGCTGTTATTTATGCAGGGATTATGAACCAAAAGTACGGGCAAGATATCCCTTATTTATCAGAGCATGCAACAAATTATTATGATGGCATGGCTGTTGCCACCTGCGTAGAAAATGCAATTCGCAACTTGTGTAATATTTTTACCTACAACAAAAAAGAACGTATTTTTGTCAGTAATTCGCTCTCTTTGAATTTGCCTCTAAATCTACGTGCTTTTTATGGCCGGGTAAGTGAAGATGCAACGAATAATTTGGAAGATGATGTTAATAAGCTTCAAGTTCATCAAGACTGGAGTGATATTGTGCAGAATCTGCCGTACATTGCGTATGGTAAAATTAAACTGCCAGGTAGTCCAAAAGCTCTTGATAGTAAGGAAGTTGATAAAAAAATAGGTGGGTTCATTAAGCTTTCTGGGGTTACTATCCCAGAGGGTGCAGAGCGTTCTTCGGCGACTATAAAACTTGATGGCGCTGATCATACATTCCAGACAATAACGATTAATAAAAACACGCTTGTTTTAGTTAACTCAGATGATGACTCTCTTGTTTTTGAAATTATGCCGTCAATGCAGAATGTTATTGTTATGGTAGACAATTTGTTGGGGCTTGGATTATTTAGTTCAGGTGCTTCAAGCTCATCGTCATTTTATGCTCCGGGTCTTAGCGATATATTTTTTAACGCAGATTTTAATGCCACATATTTTCCAGAAATATGCAAACGCTGTGGCTGGGAAATTGAGGGAGATTTTGATGCTTCAAAACTGAATGACCAAGCAGTTGATCAATCCATTTCTTTAAAAAAAGGCGAGGCTCTTTTTACCGTTAATGTTCAACCGTTTAAGCATGCTTATGTCGAGCGCGTGGTGAACGAAGAGGCGCAAGAAGAGTATCGAAAAGAATTGTCTGATTATTTTGAAACTACTCTTGCCGATGTCCTTGATCCAATGCATTTGCTTCTTACAAATCTTTATCGACCCAAACCGATTGACAATGAAAAGGCGTATGAATTCCACAGAGCTTGGCATTACAGTTTATTTTTCACCTATGATCTTTTTGATCGCGGAAAGAAGCTTGATCTTTTGCCAGTTATACTATCAAGTGAATTAGAAAGTACGACCCCAGATCATGCATCGCTGGTTGCTCAACTTATCAAGCATATAGAATTTGAAGCAGATCTTTTTTATCAAGGGGAAGCCGCGGCAAGACTTAGTGAAAACCTTGGCTTTATAGAAAAATATCAAAGTAATAGCCAATTTCAAAACTTCTTACGTGATTTTTTTAATAAAGTTTATAGTCATAAAAATCATGAAGGACAGTTGATTACTTTTTCTCACTTTATTAAAGTGAGCTGGCTGATGGATGACACGATTACTGCCATAAAAATTATAGAAAAAGCGCGTGAGTTGAGTGAAAATGAAAATGCTTGTGTGAGAATGTTTGCCTTGCTTATTCTTGTTGAAAATGAGTATGCTTCTGCGTATGCCGTCAGAGCGCTTGATGTTGCTATGGGTTACATAACTGATGAAAACTCTGATTATCGCCGTGGTGCTGTTCGCACGCTGACGGCATTGATTAGCAAAGGATATACGCCTTCATTCAGTCCTGTTCTTGATTTTTTCATTAACAATGTTACTGATGAAAATTTTAAATATGATGCTTTTTATATGCTTGATGCTCTTGCTTGGCAAAAAGATAATTCAGCAAGCAGGTCAGTATTGCAAGTGGCCGTTCAAGAAAGGGCAGAGCGCTTGCAAGCATTGTTACAAAATGATGCTCTAGAGTCTTGGGGGGAAACTAAAACTGAACAATTCCTCAATGAATTTGCGCCAAGTGTACTGCAGGAGGTTGGTACTCAGGAGTTGCTGCCACCTTCAGAAGAGTTATCGCTATCTTCAGGAGAAACATCTTCTTCTGGAACTCAAGAGACATTGACTGAAACCCAGCCATCTTCTGTTGAATAACACGCGCAAACAAGTTTGCAGGAACCTTTAAGCGAGCAGGAAGAGCTTAGTGCTCCACAAGAAGAGTCCCAAGAGCTTGCTAGCCGTCGTGTGCCAGCTGCGCCAAGAATTAGCGATGTAAGAACTATTGGGCAGCGATAAATAAAATTAATTATCGGTTGTGCACGTCAAGGTGCAGGTCGGAAAATAAGCCTTGCTCATATTTATAACCGCCAACAAAGGCAATCATGCCGCCGTTGTCGGTACAAAATTTAGGTGGAGGTGAAAAGAACGAAAGCTTTCTGCGTTGGCAAAACGTTGTTAAACGTTGCGTGATATATTTGTTGCACGCAACGCCGCCGCCAAAAGTAACAGCCTGAAGGCCGGGGTATTGTTGCAGCGCAATTTTAATATTTTTTTCAAAAATATCAGCAACGCAGACCAAGAGTGAGCTTGCAACTTGTCGTTGCAGCTCTGGCGTAATTTTTTCTTTGATCGGTCCGGTTTGCAAGTCGTAAGCGCCTTGCTTTACCAAGTTATAAAGAATTGCCGTTTTTAAGCCAGAAAAGCTAAACATCAATTCGCTGTTTTTATTTTTGGTACGTGGGTATTCAAAAAAATCTACAAAATTTGCTTCGCGTGCAAGCTTTTCAATAACCGGCCCGCCGGGATAGCCAAGGTTGAGCAGATGAGAAATTTTATCAAATGCTTCGCCAGCTGCATCGTCTAGCGTGTTGCACAGCTGCACGTAGTCACCAAAGCCTTCAACCAGATACAATGCGGTGTGCCCGCCAGAAGCGGTTATAGTTAAGTGAGGAAAAGGTATTGATTGTTCAACTGAATTATCGGCCTTTAAAAATGTTGAAAAGACATGGCCTTCAAGGTGGTTGATGCCAATAATTTTTTTATTAGCTGCCCATGCCAAGCCTTTAGCAAAGCAAATGCCCACCAGCAGTGAACCGGCAAGACCGGGCGTGTTGGTAACAGCAATAGTGTCGATATCGTTAACGGTGACGCCAGCTTGTTCAAGTGCCTCGGTTACAATGATATCAATACGTTCAAGTTGCGAACGTGATGCAATTTCTGGCACCACGCCGCCATATTTTTCGTGATATTGGATTTGAGAAAAGAGCGTGTTTGAAAGAATTTTTTGGGCAGCTGTATCAAATACAGCTGCACCAGTTTCATCGCACGATGTTTCTATTCCTAAGATGAGTGCCATAGGTTTTGTTTACAGAGTTATGACGAAGACGATTCGTTAGGGCGCTTTTTCTTAAGCATCATTTCCCAAAACTCATCATTCGTTTTTGTTTTACGCATTTTGTCGATCAAGAATTCCATACCTTCAATGGTGTTCATTGAGGTAATGAACTTTTGCAGAACCCACATGTTCTTAACTTGTTCTTCACCAAGCATGAGCTCTTCACGACGCGTACCAGACATTTGAATATCGAATGCTGGGTATACACGCTTGTTAGAAAGTTTACGCGTTAAGTGAATTTCCATGTTACCGGTACCCTTGAACTCTTCAAAGATAACTTCGTCCATTCGAGAGCCGGTTTCAACCAATGCGGTTGCAAGAATGGTTAATGAACCACCTTCTTCAACGTTACGCGCAGCACCAAAGAAGCGCTTTGGACGTTGCAAAGCGTTAGCATCAATACCACCAGTCAACACTTTACCAGACGATGGTGCCATGGTGTTGTAAGCACGAGCAAGACGGGTAAGCGAGTCGAGCAATATTACCACGTCGTGGCCGCACTCAACCAAGCGCTTAGATTTTTCAAGTACAATTTCCGCCACTTGAATGTGGCGGGTGGCGTACTCGTCAAATGTTGAGCTAACAACTTCAGCATCAACAGAGCGTTCCATGTCGGTTACTTCTTCAGGACGTTCGTCGATCAGCAAGATGGTCATTTTAACTTCTGGGTTGTTTTGCTTGATCACGTTGGCAATTTCTTTTAACAATGCTGTTTTACCGGTACGTGGTGGTGCAACGATAATACCACGTTGACCTTTCCCGATTGGTACCAATAAATCCATGATACGGGTGGCAATTGATGAAGTATTTTCAGATAAATTAAATTTGGTGTTAGGGAAGAGTGGCGTCAAGTTTTCAAACATTGTTTTGGTGGCAGAAGATGCCGGTGATTGATAGTTGACTGACTCAATGCGTTGCAATGCAAAATATTTTTCGCCATCTTTTGGTTTGCGAATACTTCCTTTAATCACATCGCCGGTGCGCAGGCTAAAACGTTTTATGTGGATTGGTGAAACATAAATATCGTCTGGGCCTGGGACGTAGTTAAATTTTGGTGAACGCAAAAAACCAAAGCCATCTGGAAGGCGTTCCAAAATACCTTCGCCAAAAATGTCTATTTTTTTATCAGATTGAGATTCAAGAATTTTGAATATAATTTCTTGTTTTTTCAGCGAGCTAATGTCGGGCAAACCAATGTCGTTTGCGTAGGCAATAAGACTGGTAATACCCATGCTTTTCAATTCTTGAACGTTGATTGATTTTCTTGGTTCGCCGCCATTTTCGTTATTGTTTGGTGTTTCAATCAGGTCATCAAGATCTGAAAAGTGTGGCATTTGTTGGTGTTGATTTTCTTTTTTATTTTTGAAGTTGCGATGTTGGTTATTATTGTTGTTGTTATTGTTGCTTCCTGGCCGAGAAGGTCTTTTGCGATTGTTTTGATTATTCTGGTGGTTGTTTTTTTGATAGTTTTGTTGGCCAGACTGTTGTTGTTGTTGTTGTTGCTGAGGCGCTTGTTGGTGAGTATACGCTAACTCTTTTTGCTCAAGTTGCGCTATTTCAAAGTCTTGTTGAACATTGGTTGGAATATCGGTTTGAACATCGTTTTTCAAATCGGCAGCAGTGTTGTCTGGAACGGTAGGAGTTTTAGGTTTCGTATTATTGGTAGACATTGGGCCATCGCTTTTCTTATTTTTATTGTTAACCATGTTCTATCTTGATTTCCTTGCAAAAAACAACCAACTAAAATCGGTAGATTTAACTAAAAAGGTGAATAATGTGAGCATATGTTTACATGCATATGAATGATGTGTAGCACAATGTTGAGACATGATGCTACACATACTATAAAACTTTTAATCTATTTATATCAAATAATCGTAAATCTACGAAATTGAAACCTAATCGAAAGATCTTTTTTTGCTTACAAGCTTATAATGTGCTGGAAGCTGAGTCAGTAGTTTTTGGTTGCTTTTTAAGCATATACATAATGGCTGTTGCTACGTAAATTGAGGAATAGGTTCCTACAACCACACCCACGCCCATTACCATTGAGAGCCCACGAAGTGTGTCCCCGCCTAAAATTATAATAGCAAGGATCGACAAAAATGTCGAAACGCTTGTCAAAATTGTTCTCTTAAGCGTTTGGTTAATACTTAAGTTAATAATATCATACTCTGAAAGCCCGCTCATTTTTTTCAAATTGTCGCGTACGCGGCTAAAAATTACAATGGTATCGTTGAGAGAGTATCCCAACACTGCCAATACTGCTGCCAAAATGTGTACAGAGATCTGTTCGCCGGTGAGCAAAATAAATACTAACATCATTAATACGTCGTGCAACAAAGCGATTGTTGCACCTGCTGCGTAACGAAATTGCGAACGAACAGCAATATAAAAAAGCAGCAAGATTAGTGACAAGAAGACCGCCACAAACGAATTCCACTTGATATCTCTACCAACTTCTGGTCCTACCTGCTCAATACCGCTAATTTCAACAGGATTGTCGGGAAAGCTTTGTTGAAGCAACGCTTTAAATGAATCTTCAAGGTTTTCTGCCAAGGTATCCATGTGAAGCGTGATCAAAAAAGATTTACCGTCAGATCCAAGTTCTTGAATTTCAGCGCCCGAAGTAGTATCGCCGCCCAGAGCTTGACGCATAGCGCCAATTTCTAACGGTTTTTGAAAAGAGACACGTATTTCAGCGCCGCCGGTAAAGTCAATGTGATAGGAAAATCCGCCTCGTACTACGTATGCTACCAAGCCGGTAACGAGTAAAAGAACAGAAAATGCCAAACCAGCAAATCGGTATTTCAAAAAATCAAAACGATATTTTACCAAACCTGATGAAACTTGCATTACTTCCCCATCACAAATAAAATATTAAAGAATTGACTATATGCTTGAGTCCACATACATAGTGCAGAAACGAATGTTTAATTGGTTACTTTGCAGTAATAACTGAAACAAACTTTCTACCTTTAAAGCCAATGTGAAACTTCACAGAACCATCCGCAATAGCGAAAAGCGTGTCGTCTTTGCCGCGCATAACGTTTTTACCTGGATGAATTTTTGTTCCGCGTTGACGGACAAGAATGTTACCTGAAAGAATGATTTGGCCGTCGAAACGCTTACAACCTAAACGTTTACTTATACTATCGCGGCCATTCTGCGTAGAGCCACCACTTTTACTCGTTGCCATGCTATAATCCTCGTTTTGTGATACTTAAACAACACAAGATATCGTTATCAATCAAAGATTTGTGATTTACAGATGTCTTCAATTAAGACGTGATATCTTATTTTGCTTCCTTTTTTTTCAAAAGTCAAAGGTTATTTGGTTATTTGACCCCAATTTTGGCCCGTTTTTACGCTTACGTCAAGGGGTATTTTCCAGTCGGTCACTTCTTGCATAATTGCCAAAACCATGCTTTTTGCCTCAGAAAGCTCATGTTCTGGTGCCTCAAGCACCAATTCATCGTGAATTTGTAAAATCAGGCACGAAGCCATCTTTTTGGCCGCAAAAGCCTGGTCCAGCTTGATCATGGCAATCTTCATAATATCTGCTGCCGTGCCCTGAACCGCCGTGTTAACGGCAATGCGTCGGCCTAGTTCGTGCCGAATTTTGTTCTTTTCGGCCAGCTCCGGCACATAGCGGCGCTTGCCCCACCAGGTCTCTACATAGCCCGTTTCAAGCGTTTTTTCAATTACGCTTTCCATCCAGGTCTTAACTTTTGGATACTGGGCAAAGTAGGTTTCTATGTACTTTTTGGCTTCAGTAGCCGAGATTTCTAGCTCTTGAGAAAGGCCATAAGCACTCTTGCCATAAATAATGCTAAAGTTGATTTTCTTGCCAATTTGACGTTGTTCGTTGGTAACCAGGTCTGGTGCCACATCAAAGAGCTGGGCGGCCGTTTGCGTGTGAATGTCGCGCCCCTGTCTGAATGCTTCAATCAAATTTTCATCTTCGCTCAAATGTGCCAGCACGCGCAACTCGATTTGTGAATAGTCGGCTGCTATAAAACTGTGCCCGCTAGGCGCCACAAAAGCCGAGCGAATTTTAAAGCCATAATCGGACGATGCAGGGATATTTTGCAAGTTGGGGTTGTTGCTCGAAAGCCTGCCGGTTGCCGCCATGGTTTGGCTGTACGATGTGTGTACGCGGTGCGTTGTGGGATTGATGGTCAGTGGTAGTGGATCCAGGTACGTGTTTTTTAACTTGGCAAGTTCGCGGTGGCGCAAAATAAGTCCTGGGATGGGGTGAATTTTGCTCAACTTTTCAAGAACCTCATGGTCGGTAGATTTGCTGCCACCTTTGTTTTTTTTGACACTTGGCAGACCAAGAGTTTCAAACAACAGTGTTTCAATTTGTTTTGGCGAGTTAAGATTAATTGGTGCCTCGCTGCCAATACTCATTTGATGGCCGTCGTGATAAATAGCCGCAAAGAGTTTTTCTTCAAGATGTGCCAGTTCTTTTTCAACCTCTTTGCCTGTTATGCGCAATATGTCAGCATCCAGCACAATGCCCTTGTGTTCCATTTTTGTTAGCACGTGATAAAGCGGCATTTCGATTTCGTCAAAGATTTTTTTGAGCACTGGTTCTTGAGCAAGTTGCTTTTCAAAAATTTCTTTTAGTTTGAGCGTTTGCAATGCATCGTGCGCGCCGTATTCTGCCCCATTTTCGATAGGAACTTGATTAAAGCTTTTATACTCTTTGCCCATCACTTCTTTAAACTTGCGCATGGGCTCATTGAGATAAAAGAGCGAAAGATTCTTGAGATTAATTTTTTGCCAGGCGTCTCTGAGTAAGTTGGCGGCAATTAATGTATCAAATGTAGTGCCGCGTGGCGTGATGCCGTTGTTTAAAAAAACAAGTTCATCAAACTTGGTGTTATGCAAATATTTTTCTATTGTGTCCGATTCAAGAAGGGGCTTGATCAAGGCCAAGCATTCGTCGACAGGAATTTGTGGGTAAGTCTCGTTGTGCGGGTGGCGTAGCGGAATGTAATAAGCGCGCGCATGGTCGTAGGCAAATGAAATACCCACCAACACATCTTGTAGCGGATTGCTACCGCTTGTTTCAGTGTCTAGGCCGCAATAGCCCGTTTTTTCTATTTTTGCCAAAAGTGTTTTGAGTTGTTCAATGCTTGAAACAATAACACATTCCCACGTTTGGGCAGTGCTGTCAAACATGCTTTGTTGTGCTTCTGCTACTTTTTTTGAGCTTTTTTTTTCTGGAGTTTGAGCATTGGGGTCTTTAAGAAATGCTCTAAAGTTGAGCTCTTCAAAAAAGTCGTGTGCTTTGTTCCAATGTTGTTTATCAAAATCTAAATCTTTTTTAGAAAGACCCGTTTGTGTGTAGTGAGGCAAAAACAGTTTGAGCGAAAGCAGAGCGTTATCTTTTTGTTCGCTCAAGAGTGTTTGCGTGCGTTTCTTTTCTACTTTATCAAGGTTGTTATACAAATCTTCAAGTGAATCAAAACCTTTGACCAAATCTTCTGCCGTCTTTTTGCCAACGCCAGCTACGCCGGGAATATTGTCTGAAGCGTCGCCGGTCAGCGCATAGAAAAATGGAATCTTTTCTGGTCCAAAGCCGTGCTCAGTAATAAAGTCTTGCTTTGAAACGAGCTTGTTTTTAAACGTATCCAAAATAAGAACATGATCGTTGGCCAAAAGTTGGTACATATCTTTGTCGGCACAGACAATCACAATTTGTTCGTCCGGGTGCTCTTTGACCAGTGAAGCAATTAAGTCGTCGGCTTCAAAGCTGTCTTTGGAGACATTGCACATGTTAATGAGCTCAATAAAGTTAACAATATCTTCTTTTTGTTCAAAAAGATCGCTGGGCGCTGCTTGGCGCGTTGCTTTGTATTCTGCATAAACTTCTTCACGTGTTGCCGTAGAGCTCTTGCTGTCCCACGCGACTACAATCTTTTTTGGATCAAAATCTTTGATCAGCTTGCTGATAGTGCGGCAAAAAGCAAATGTTGCATGGGTTGGCTTGCCCAGTGGCGTGTGCAACGGGGGTAGGGCGTAGTACGAGCGGTACAAGAAATAAGAACCGTCAATGATAAAAAGAGCGTCTTTTTTTATAGATGAGAGATCCACGTGTTACCTTTCAAACAAACAGTGTTTGTTTACTGTAGCACTATTTTTTCATTTTTGAAAAAGGTATCTCATCAGGGCTCTTGTTTTTTTTGAATTCTGGCTTCATAGTAATCCAAAGGATAATGGAAAGAGGAGTTTATTAATGAAAATAATTGTACGAGCTCTGTGCTTGGTGCTGGTTGCCTGGTTGCCCGCTGCTCAAGCGGCAAACTTGACCGGTACATCCAGTATTGTGTACCAAAATGCACACTATGTTTTTCGTAATTTTAACAATGCCACTGGCTATGTGCGCTTGAACAATGGTTTTACCATTTTAGCCGGTCAGTCGGCAGCTTTGGATACGTTTATTACGGTTTCGGGCGCTATCGACTTGCGCACTACCGGTTCGCTGGACTTGCGTAGCGATGTTTATTTGGCTTCAGCTATTACCTTTTCTACGGGCGGCTATATCAATGGTCGGACCAATACTATCCATTTGGGCGATGACGTAACGTTGCCAACCGATAGTGTTTTTCAATTTGTTTCAAATACGGTTATTGATGGTAACAATCAAAATGGGCTTATTTTTCAGCCACATGCCCAAATTCTTCTTGAAACAAATGTGAGTTTGACGCTCAAAAATATGACCATTAGAACAACGCGCAATGCTCCCGCAATTCCCTTTGTTCGCTGCTTTGACCAAAAAGGTCATGTGACGCTTGATAATGTTGTTCTGGAGTTGGCTGACAACTTTACTTTTGATACTGGGCGTTTGTTTTTTCGCAATGATGTTCGAGTTACGGGTACCGGCGATTTTATTTATCAGTCAGTAATGCAAAGTTATGTTTTATCCCGTTCGCTGTTAACGTTTGATCCTGGTACAACGTTGTACTATTATCCAAACTCAACCAGCAAAGATCTTATTCAATTGCAAGATAAAAGTTCTGTTCTTTTCTTAAAAGGCTCTGGTACTTCGTTACAAACAACGCACACGGGCATGCGCTTGACCAAGGGCCGCTTGTGGCTTGATAACAAAGTGAC
>JAIERW010000005.1 GCA_019746485.1 Candidatus Babeliales bacterium
AAGCCATTAAAGCATTTTGAAAAAGAATTGACCAGCATTCGTACCGGTAGAGCTTCAACAAAGTTGATTGAAGACCTGAAGGTTGAAAGCTATGGCCAGTTTATGTCTCTTAAAGATATTGCTACGCTTGCAGCTCCAGACAGCAGATTGCTGACTATTCAAGCATGGGACTCAAACAATATCAGCGCTATTGAAAAAGCATTAACAGCATCAGATCTTGGTGTTGTCCCGGCAAATGATGGCAGCATCATTCGCATTCAATTGCCTCAAATGAGCTCAGCTCGTCGCGATGAGTTGGTCAAAGTTTTGGGTAAGAAAACGGAAGAGTGCCGCGTTGGCATTAGAAATGTGCGCAAAGACTTCCACAATGAAATTCGTGATGCAGAAAAGAAAAAGATCATTTCTGAAGATTTTGCAAAGAGACTTAATACGCTTTTGCAAAAAGTCACCGACGATTTTATTGGCAAAGTAGATACAACACATGACAAAAAGAGCGCTGAACTTAAGAGTTTATAAGCTTTTAATGTCTTGAATTTTTAAAGGGCAGCTTGTAGCAAGCTGCCCTTTTTTTATAACGCTAAACGCTCCAGCGCACATGCAAGCTCGAACTCCTGATCTTTCTTATAAAACTTCATGCGCTCCTGGTCTGCTGCCAGTTTAAGGCGCCTTACAAAGTCTTTAAGTACGGGCTTTGCCAGCACAACAGCACTACTTCCCCAACGGTCTTGTACATCAAAACGAGCGCCAGCACACGCTAGAAAGTGAACAATTCTACGCACCAGTGCACAATCACCCCGCAGCTCCAACCCAACGGCGCACAAGATTGGCGTGCGTTCGTAAAGGTCTGTCATTTCAAGCGAGGCACCAAAGCAACAAAGCACGCGTATCACTTGAAGATCTTGTTGCTTTATGGCTACGTGAAGGGGCGTTGCCGCTTGCACCCCGCGCACTTTAAGCAATTGTATTGCTTTTGAGTTTGAACTCATAACGGCATAGTTAAGTGGCGTAAGACCACTTGGGTCGGCATGGCCATGCGGGCTTGCACCATGAAACAGCAACTGCTCGAGAGCTTGATAATCATGCTCGTGCACGGCAGCGTACACCGCAGAATCTGCTGCATGCCGCTCAAGATACGCTTGTGTTTCAGACTCAAACTGCGTAAAACGTGCTTGATCAAGAACTCTTTCTAGCGTTGCACAGGTTGCATGAAACTCGTAAGCATCAACGGACTGACGTCTAACTCGACCAACCAACAAAGTACGCGCGCTGCGCATGCTGTCAATTGGTCCGCCAGAAATAGTATAGGCAAGCCGGCACCAGCGCGAATTCATTAAAACAAGCTTTTTTAAATTTTTGAAAAAAGAATTGATACTCTGACAATCGTCAGTCGAAAGAACATAGTTAAAAATAGTACGCATCAGCTCGTTGGGAAAAAATCTAAAATCTGAATCTTCAAAGAAAAAGAGTTCTTCAGAGTCGTAATCAATTTCTTCAACCGCTTCATGTTTTGGCTCATCGCTTGTTGATGCGCAAAAACATGGCTCTAAAAAACCTGCTATAACTATCATCATGAGCAATCTTATTTTCATAGTCGCCCCCTCATAACGAGCAGCCCAGTTTCCCACCTTGCTTGGACTTTAGCAAACTGGCTTGTTAAAAAGAAAGTAACGAGTGTAAATAATTATATCGTTTGCTCAGTTACTTAATGAAAGCGTGAAAAATTAGATAGAAAAAAAAGAGAGCTAGTAGTGCTATACCAGTCAATCTGCCTACCTCTTTTTTAAAAAGACTGTAACCAACCAACGCAAACGTTGCAAACATGAAGCACGAGGTTGAGCGCAGCGGTACAAGATCAATTGGCACATCCGACAAGAAAGTCAGCGTACCCAGCACGAGCGTACCGTGCCCCAGCACATTGCCCAACGTTGGCCCCACCACCAAGCCATATTCTTTGCTTTTTAACGCATTGAGGCTGACCACCAGCTCGGGCAGCGAGGTACCCATGGCCACCACGGTAGCCCCCACCGTTTCTAACGGCAGACCACACCAGTACGAGCAATGCGCCACGCTATGCACCACCACCATTGAAGAGGCAAGTACCAGCAGCAGGCTTATACAGAGCTTAATCGCTATGCCCCACTTGGTATACCAAAAGGAAATACCTTGGTAATGCAACAACTCGTGCGTTACCGCATAAGCCTCTTGCAGCTCATGCAAAGTGCGATGGCGATAGACCCACACAAGCGAGCCGGCATAACACGCAATAAGCACGAGGCCGTAAAAGCGCGGCAGTTGGCCAATAAACAAATTAATTGCCATGATCATGCTGCTCAGAGCCAGCAGGACCATTGAACGACGCTGGTCATTTTTGGTCAAAATGATGGACTTGGTTACCAGCAAAGTTATGCCTAAAATGAGTGTTGTTTCAGTAAAATTAGCCCCTACCACGTCGCCGGCAGCCATTTGCCCCACGCCGGTCAGGGCTGAAGAGATTGCCACGCACAGCTCGGGAATGTTGGCCACGATGGGCAGGAGGATAAACGCTATAAAAAAACGCGTCACGCCAAAGGCTGGGGCAACCTTGACGGCATACGTGACTACCTTGCCCCCGGCAAACCAGAGCATAATTAGGCCCATAACGCTACTGATTAAAAACATGCTGATCATGACTGCGTTCATAAGAAATCCCACTTTTTTGCGTTTTCTGACTAAAGGGCTTTAGTTTAAAAACTTTTAGCAAACTTGTAACCTTTTTTAAAAAACTCACTTTTTAAGCAAAATTTGAGGTTTTCGAAAAAAGATATTTTCTGCCTGTAACGCTTAAATTATGCGACCAGATCGAACAAAGCAAAAAAAAGAAACAAAATCATTGCAAGTAGAAATAAAAATATTGCAGACTGAGTACATGCCAAAGGCAGCGCAACCTTTGGCTCTGGTAAAAAATAATTACTAACCATAACTCAGGGAGATTCTATTATGAATTTTAAACAATACTTTGCTGCATTGGCATTTGTAGGCTTTAGTGTTACCGCTTCAGCAGCTGCACCAGCACCAATGTGGTATGACCAAGTACATGGCGTTTTGAACGAACTCAATGCCAAGCTTGATGATTCTTCGGCTGACTTGCAACACTGGAATGATTCTGTTAATGCACTTGGTGGCCGTTTTGATGAAATGCAAGCATTACGTCAATCAACGTTTAATTTGATCAGAAACAAATTTAATATGATCCAATCAAACTTGAATCAATCTGAACAAGACAGAATTATTGCGGTAAATGACCTGACCAACCAATTGAATATTTTAAGAACAACAACTGACGAAGAAATTGCACAACTCCAATCACTTAACGCCGATTTGCAAGCTCAGCTTTTAGTAGCACAAAACTCATTGGCTAACGTAAATCAAGAAAATGAAGCGCAAGCTCTTGGTATTATCAACAGCTTAACAGCATTACAAGCTAAATACAGCGCGTTACTCGCTCAACGTGAATCATTTAGCAACACGCTCCAAGCATTTATTAACCGTGTATCAGCATTTGCTGATCAAGACAACGGCGATTTAAACCAAATCAGCAATGATCTTGGCTTGAATCCAGTTGTTGTTATTCCAGTAGCTGGTGAGTAAAACTCGCCCTCTTTATACTGAATTTTGTCACCGAGCAAGGTCTTGCGACTTTGCTCGGTATTTTTTTGTCTAAAAAAAAGGCTCAACTTTTGTGATACTTTTCTGTACAATCGAATACCTTCTCAAATAATTTTTTACCGTTGCACAAAAAAGAGCATTATGAGCAATCACTTAACCCACTTGCACATTCACACTGAATACTCTCTCTTGGATGGAGCCATTCATCTCAAAGACTTGGTCAAAATGGCCAAAGAACAAGAATGGAAAGCTATCGGCATTTCTGATCATGGCAATATTTTTGGCGCTGTAAAATTTTTTCAGCTGGCACAAAAAGAAAAGGTTAAGCCAATCTTGGGCATAGAAATGTACTTTACGCCCGACGTTGCCATTAAAAATGCTAAAGAAAAGTATTTCCATTTAATTTTGGTTGTGCAAAATAAAGCTGGTTATAAAAATTTATGTAAGCTCATTTCGTATGCTTATCAAGAAGGTTTTTACTTTAAACCACGTATCGATTATGCCATTTTGGCAAAGCATTCTGAAGGCCTGGTGGCAAGCACAGCCTGCCTTGGCGGGCATATTCCAACACTGCTGCAAGAAGATCGGCATGACGAAGCAGTCCAACGCATTGAACAGTTTCAAGGCATTTTTGGCCCTGACCGTTTCTTTTTTGAGCTACAACCAACTGATCAAGCAAAACAGGCAGGCCTTAACAGCATGTTGCTTGATTATGGCAAACGGTACAATGTGCCGTGCATTGCTACCAGCGACGCGCATTATTTAAGAAAAGATGACCATCAAGCACACGAAATGTTGTTGTCAGTTCAAACTAAAGACGTTCTTTCAAACCCCAATCGCTTTTCATTTGGCGATTGTAGAACGTATGTCCGCACCACCAGCGAAATGCTCGAAATTTTTAAAGGGCATGAAGAGGTTGTCTGGAATACGGGAAAAATTGCCGACAGCTGCGACTTTGATTTTGAGTGGGGAAAGCTCTTTTTCCCACAATCACCGGTACCCAAAGAATATACGCAAGAAACTTTTTTTGAGCACTCCTGCCGCCAAGGCCTGGTAGAACTTAAACAAAAGGGTTTGATTCCACAAGAACAGTATCCGGTTTATGATGCGCGGCTTGAAGAAGAAATTAGCCTGATCATGAAGATGGGCTTTATTGGTTATTTCTTGGTGGTGAGCGACTTTATTAAATGGGCAAAGGAACAAAAAATTCCGGTTGGCCCTGGTCGTGGTTCGGCTGCTGGTTCACTGGTTGCGTGGGCCATGCAAATTACCAACGTAGATCCATTAAAATATAACTTACTCTTTGAACGGTTTTTAAACCCTGAACGCGTGAGCATGCCTGATATTGATATCGACTTTTGCATTGAAGGCCGCGAAGCGGTTATAAACCACGTTAAAGAAAAGTACGGACACGATTGCGTGTGCCAGATTATAACGTTTGGTACCATGATGGCAAAAAGCGTAATCAAAGACGTTGCGCGCGTTATGGAATTTCCTTTTCAAGATGCCAATGCGTTAACCGATCTTATTCCCAACCAGCTCAATATTAATTTAACACAAGCGTTTGAACTTGAACCACGCTTAAAAGAAATGGTTGATTCTGATCCAAAAGTTAAACATCTGTTTGATATTTGTTTTAAGCTTGAGGGCCTTACGCGCCACGCATCAAAACATGCTGCTGGTATTGTGATATCACCTGAACCGCTTGATGAAGTACTGCCACTTTACATCCCTTCAAAATCAACCGATCTGGTTGCGCAATATGCTATGACCGAACTTGAAAGTATCGGCTTTTTGAAGATGGACTTTTTGGGCTTAAAAAACTTAACGGTTATTGATAGAACATTAAAAGTTATTAAAAAAAATCATAATGTCGACATCGACTTGGACACACTAGCACTTGACGACAAAGCAGTATTTGAGCTGATATCGCGCGGGCAAACCAACGCCATATTCCAGTTTGAATCTGATGGTTTGAAAGAGGTGTTGCGCAAACTTAAGCCATCAAAGTTTGAAGACTTAATTGCGGTTAACGCTCTGTACCGACCAGGTCCGCTGGGCGCAGGCATGGTTGATGACTTTATTGAGCGCCGTCATGGCCGCCAAGAAGTTACCTACGCTTTTACAGAACTGAAACCAATCTTGGAAGAAACGTACGGCGTTATTGTGTACCAAGAACAGGTTATGAAAATTGCGTCTGCCATTGCTGGCTACTCGCTAGGTGCTTCAGACATTTTGCGCCGCGCAATGGGAAAGAAAAAGGCTGAAGTAATGGCCGAGCAACGCTCGTTGTTTGTGCAAGGCGCTAAAGAAAATAACTTTGACGAGAAAAAAGCGGGCGATCTTTTTGACTTGATGGCCTACTTTGCCGGTTATGGTTTTAACAAATCGCACTCAACAGCTTATGCACTTATTGCGTATCACACCGCATATCTAAAAGCTCACTATCCAAAAGAATTTATGGCTGCCTGCGTAAGCTTTGAAACCAGCAACCCAGACCAGCTCACGCACTATTTGCAAGAAATTAGCGACCTGGGCATCAAAACAATACCACCGGATATCAATCGCTCAGAAATGGAATTTGCAGCACAACCTGATGGTATTTTGTTTGGCTTGCAAGGTATTAAAAACGTTGGCGAAAACGCACTTAAAGATATTATTAAAGAACGAGAAAAAGAGCCGTTTAAAGATATGTTGGACATGTGCAAGCGCGTTGACTTGCGCACGGTAAACAAGCGCGTTTTTGAAAGTTTAATTTACGCCGGCGCACTTGACGGCTTGCCAGGCAACCGTGCACAAAAAATTGCCGAACTTGAAAAAGTGCTGGCGCGCGCGCACGAGCTTAAAGAACAAGAACTTACCGGCCAAATGGATTTGTTTGGCATGAGCCAAGATAAAAATAAAGTCGAAGAATTTTATGGCTTTCAGCCATTGGCCGACTTTACCACCAAAGAAAAATTGGAAAAAGAAAAAGAAGTTGCCGGCTTTTATTTAAGCTCTCATCCACTGCGCAGTTATCCCATTGTTCAATGGCTTGCAACAACCAGCTTTAAAGAAGCATTACAAAAAATTGAATCGGTCACGTCGCTACGCGAGCCTGATGTAGTCTGCGTAGGCCTTTTGCAAAGCAAGCGCGTTATCAACACCAAAAAAGGTGATAAAATGGCCTTTGCCAACATGGAAGATTTATCGGACCATGCAGAAATTATTATCTTTCCAAAGACTTACAAAGAAGTTGAACAGCTCCTTGATGAACATGATGTCTTTTTGGTCAAGGGAACCATCGACATAACATCGCAGAACAAATGCAAAATTAAAGCAAATGTCATGCTGCCAATCGAAATGATTTTTGAACAAACGCAGGCAATAAACAGCGTTACACTGGGCCTACCAGCAAACTTTAATGAAGAGCTTGTTACACAAATTCGTACCATGCTCACACCCGGCAGCACCCCGCTCATGCTTGCTTTTAACGAAAGCGGCATTGATTTGATTTTGCAAAGCAAGCAACACGTTGTTTGTAACTCAGATATTTTACAAGCACTTGAAAAACACGGCATAAAAATCTCGATAGCCGTTTAAAACTTAAACCAAACACGTTTGCAAACGCGCCCACACAGCACTTGGCACATGCTCTTGAAATGATTTTACCAATGTTACTAAGCGATTTTTTTTAGCCAGATCGTCACTGTCGTTGGCACGATCAATAACAATTTTGAATAATTCAAACAGCTGCTCTTCACTCAACGCATGCTGTTTTGTTGTCTGCACCGTTGCATGCAAAGCCTGCTGCAGCTTTTCGTCCCAGTCAGCAATGGCATACAAATCGAGCATAATGCCCCGCAAGTCTTGGTTGGCCTGATCAAGCGAAAGCATGTGCTCACAAACGGCTATGGCATTGACCCAGCGCTTTTCTTTGCGATACAAAAAAGCTGCTTGCTTATATTTTTCAGAAGCAAGTTGGTCGTCTAGCGCCCACAAAATATCCCCTTCTAGCTGGAGCGCATACGCACGATCTTCAAACGAGTGTGACAAAAGACGGTAGACGCTCAGGGCCTTTTCGCGTTCTTTGCGTGTGATGAGGTAGGCCAATTTAAACCATGCAACACTTGCACCGGCAAGATTTTTTCCAGACTCCATCGCTCTCCTTTTTTATTGCGCATAACAGGCATACTGCTTATTTTAATTGGCCACTATCAATTTGCATGCTACACTCGCTCTGTTTTAATTCAAAAATTTTTAACACACAAGACAACGCCAGAACTTACCGCTAAACAAACTCATGATACACAACGATGCCCTAAAAATTTGGAAAACAAAAGAAATCACGGCACTTCAAGGTTCAGATTTAAAAAAAATCGAACAACAAGTCAATGCTGGAAAAAAAACAGCACGACAACGCCTAGACTTGCTACTTGACCCAAATAGTTTTCAGGAAATTGACCAGCTGGCAGCCTCTCCTTTTTTAACACCCAAACTTTATACCGACGGCGTTGTGACCGGCTTTGGTACCGTTGCAGGCAAAAAAGTTGCGGTGTACGCACAAGATTTTACCCTCAAGGGCGGCTCCCTGGGCAAGCGCCACGCGGAAAAAATTTGCAAGGTCATGGACATGGCAGCAAAAATTGGCTGCCCGATTATTGGTATTATCGATTCTGGCGGCGCACGCATTGACGAAGGTATTCATGCGCTGGCTGGTTACGGCAGCATTTTTAAACGCAACGTTCATCTTTCTGGCGTTGTACCACAAATCTCACTCATTCTTGGCCCCTGCGCGGGAGGCGCTGCCTACTCGCCGGCACTGACTGATTTTGTTTTTATGACCGAACAGATTAGCCAAATGTTTATTACCGGACCACAAGTTATTAAAGAAGTTTTGGGACAAACCATTACCAAAGAAGAACTGGGTGGCTCACAGGTTCATGCTGCTCTTTCCGGCGTTGCACACGTTATTACCAAAACTGAAGATGAGTGCTTTGCTCAGCTTAAAAAACTTTTGTCACTCTTGCCCAGCAACTATTTGGCAGCTGACGCCAATCTGGCCGAAGAGCCAACACCAGAGCACCAACCAATTACTCAACTCATGCCAACGTCTGAAACGGCTGCTTACGATATAAAAAAAATTATTCACGCACTCGTTGATCATGAAACATTTTTTGAAATTCATGAGCTCTTTGCACAAAATATGGTCGTAGGCTTTGCGCGCCTGGCCGGAAAAACCGTTGGCATTGTAGCCAACCAACCATTGCACAAAGCCGGCACTATCGACAGCGATGCCTCAACCAAAGCTGCCCGCTTTATCAATTGCTGCAACAATTTTTCTATTCCCATCATTTCATTGGTCGACGTCCCCGGCTTTTTGCCCGGCATTGACCAAGAGCACCATGGCATTATTCGCCACGGCGCCAAGCTTTTGTATGCGTATGCCAACGCCACGGTACCCAAAATTACCGTTATTACGCGCAAGGCCTTTGGCGGCGCTTACATTGTGATGGGCAGCAAAGAGCTGGGTGCCGACTTTAACTTTGCGTGGCCAAGTGCGCAGATTGCCGTTTTGGGTCCCCAGGCCGCTATTGCCATTTTGTATGGCAAACAGCTGGCAATAGAACCGGCTGAAAGCAGGCCCAACCTTAAAAAAGTGCTCGAAACTACCTATCGCGAAGAGTTTCTGCACCCTTACGTTGCGGCAGAATATGGCTATATCGATGCCATTATTGAACCAAACGCCACTCGCCAGACGCTTATAAAAGCCCTCAAAATAGCTGAAAATAAGGTAGAAAACCTGCTCAAGAAGAAAAACGGCAATATTCCGCTGTAAAGCCCGCTTTTTAAAGATATTTTGACCCTTGTTATCCCTCCGCTATAATATTACTAGTTGAATATTAAAAAGCGGAGATTACTATGAAGAATTTCAAAAAAATAGCATTATTGTCACTTTTTGCCGGCTTTATAGCTGGTAGCACGCATCAGATCTTTGCTGCTAGCCGCAGTACCGATTCAAGCAGCAGCAGCTCCAGTAGCTCAGGCAGCAGTGCAAGCGAACCAGATATCACTACCACAGAAATAACATGCGCTATCGATCCGGCAATTTTGACCGATCAAAAAAAGCTTTATACCTGCTTACAAATCATGCACCTTCGTGCACGCACCGTGGAAACAATGTACGACCGTGCTAGCCATGGGCAAGGTCAACTAAATATTATAATTTCTGATAATAGGTTTAAAGAAAATTTATTAGATGCTAAAGAACGTAAAGAACATTTTGAGAAAACAAATCTCTCTTTTTTTAAAGAAGCAGAAATTGTTTACTCTGAAGCTCCGCAAGACGTGCAACAATTTATTAACTACCTAGAAAATGAAGCAACTAAAAGCATAAAACAAAACCATAATATTGCAAAATATCCAACATATTTCAATGTTGCCAACATTGCAAAAACAAAATTACTTCCCTCGGCAATGCGCAAAAAACTCCTCTTTTCAGTTGCAGGTTTGGCGTTATCTAACAAACTTCTCGATTTTTCAATCTTGTACAGCGCAACCTATCCTTACAAACATTACCTTGCTTCAGTGTACAACAAGCTTGTTGACCAGTATAAAAAATCAGACATTCTCGATCTTCCCAAAAACATTTTTGCAATCGACTACGCCTACCTAACACTTTCGCAAGACGATCTCATCACGCTTGTTGAGTTACTGCAACAACATAATGCTCAAAACATTATCACCATACTCGAACAACAAGTACTCGTGGAGAAAGCTAAACTTAAGAGTTTCAATAAATCTGACACAAAAGCACGTCTACAAGCAAAAAACCTTCTCAACGCTATTGATCGAGTTACCGAATCAATACAGAGCTTCAAGAAATCATTCACAGTATCTGCACAAGAAAAGGCACAAGATTATTTTCGCGATCAATACTTCCTGCCAAATATTCTTGCCCTATTAACCAACAACATATATTTGCAATATAACATATTCTATAGCAATATTGTTGGCATTCTTAATCGCATATACAATCTCGATACCTCCACAGTCAACGAACTGCATTTCCCCCCACAAGCAGCCAATGACGTTTTTAAATCTCCTGAAACATTCGACGCTCTTCTCGGTCTTGAAACTATTCATGAACCAAAGAAAGTAGAACCAATTGACGACAGCTGGATCGAACAATATAACACACCAAAAAAAGGCCCGCACAAAAAACAAGGCGGAAACCAAAGAAGCAAGGGCAAGGGTAAAAAAGGCAAAAAAACAACATCAACACCAGCAAAGCCTGCAAAAAAAACTCACCCAACAAGCTCATCAAGTTCCAGTACGCCAAGTTCCAGCTCTTCAAGTTCAACGAGCCCTAGCCCTAGCTCTAGCTCTAGCACGTCAAGCACATCAAACGCACCGACTACATCAACAACTCCAAGTAACGAACAGTTACTTCCAGTCACCTTTGAAGAACGAATAGAACAAGAGCCGGTCACTCCTGTTTTCATGCCAACAGAAGAGCAAGAAACAATCAAAGACTATATCGAAACAAATGAAGCACACTTTGTGCATCTAGTCGACCTTGAACGCGCCAACCGCGGCGGCTATCAAAACTCGGTATTTGTTTACCCGGGCGCTACAAGACTTACAACCAACCCGCTCGATGGTATAAAACTGAGCCAACACACTCATGAAAAATCTTTGCGACCATGCGACAACAACCATGCGTTTACTAAACTTGTTGAATGCTATGGCCATTGCGCCAAGCTTGAAAAAGTAGAAGAACTAACTGACGGCAAATGTAAATGTTTTTACTCACTACCCGGCCGAATTGCTTCTCTTGCCTACCCTGCCCAACGAGCACAGGAACATGGTCCAAACGGATACTTTGAATTTATCATCATCAAAGCTACACCAGAAAGCTCTAGCGGCATATGCACCCATCGCTTTTTTAGACAAGGCACGGTTGCATTTCCTACAAAATCAGACATAGAAACTTTGGCATAAAAAAACCAATTTTATTGCACATCACAAAAAGCCTACAGTATACTAAGCTACTGTAGGCTTTTAACTATTTTTTAGGGGACTTTTTATGAACGAAAAATTTTTGTCAGTACGATTATTTTTCACCAAATATTTACGCGCACTGATTGTTGTTGGCATTGTTGTAGCAGGCATTGCCGGCTACGCAACTTACACCCACATAAAAAAAGCCCCTCCTGCCTCAGCCTTTCAACTATTGACTGAAATTCCAGAAGAGCTCCAGGGCTCAACTATCACGATAAAAAAATTGAAAGAAGAACACTTTCTCGATTACCACAACATGTTTTCTAACATTGTGCGCGAGAATATGGAATTTCCAAAGAACATCACCCTTTCGTACACTATCATGTATCTCAAGAGCGAACTGAAAAAAATGAACGCCAACAAAATGATTATTTATGTTGTGTACGACAACGCCGACAACAAATTGATTGGCTCTGTTGCCATTCGTGAGAAAAACGAATCAGATCCTGGCCAATGCAGCTGCTGGATTAACGAAAACTACTGGGGCGGCGGACGTATTCAAGAAGCGCTACGCTTAATTGCCAAAGCATGGTTTATGGTAAAACCGTACGACAGCTTTGTTGCTCAAGTGCGGCTGTGGAACAAGCGTAGCTACCATGCACTGCTCAAAGCAGGCTTTGTAGACACGGGCGATTATTTCTATGAAACCAACGGCGAAAAAGGCCGACATATTTTGGAAATGCACCGAAAAGCTATAATGCCATAAAACCACTCTGCTCAACCTTTCTTTCCTTTTGCCTCGTTTTGCGTATGCTAAAGCATAAGCATTGTCATTGTTTTCCCCCAAAACACGTGAAAGGAGTACTTTGTCATGAGCAAGCGAATCCTCTTTGTCCTCATGCCCATGGATTTTCAGGACGTTGAATTCACCGAGCCCTACACCATGTTGACCGCCCAAGGTTACCATGTGGACGTTGCTGGTTTTAAGCCAGGCCCGGCACGTGGCACCCAAGGTTATGAGTTTACCCCAAATTTGTTATTGAGCGACATGGACACACAAGACTTCGATTCATACGATGCACTCGTTATTCCTGGCGGTAAAGCATCCCCTCAATTTTTGTGGGATAATGAAGAGTTGCAAGACATCGTCCGCTACTTTCATGACTATGAGAAAATTGTTGCCGCAATTTGTTATGCCAGCATTGTGCCGGTACAAGCGGGATTATTGCAAAATAAAGATGCTACGGTCTATCCAACCGACGAGGCAAAAGCTATACTAGAAGAGTACGATGTCATTTTTGTAGACTCAGAATGTGTTGTGCTTCCTGAAGAAAAAATTATTACCTGCCAAGGCCCTCAAGCTGCTCAGACCTTTGGTCAAGCAATTTTGAACCTCTTGGAAGGTGAATAGCAGGAAGCTTTATTAAGAAAGATTCCTCCCATGGCCCGCCCAGCAACACCAACCGATAGCATGCGTCCGCGCATCCTTATCGTTGGTATTTACGCTCCTTACAATCGCCTCAAAAGCGCAGAGCATTATTACGATGAATTTTTAAGCCTCATCGAAACGCTCGGTCTCAAGTACGACGAAAGTATGTTTTTAAAGCTCAGAAACACTGACAAAAACACCTTCTTTACCAAAGGCAAGCTGCAAGAAGTCGCTGATTTTTGTAACGAACACAAAATAGAAGAAGTTATTATTTCAGAAGTTTTAACGCCATTACAAGAACGTAATCTTGAAGATTTCTTCAATTGCGTTGTGTACGACCGAACCAAACTAATTTTAGAAATTTTTAGAAATGCAGCCATAAGCTCTGAAAGCAAAGTACAAATCGAAATGGCAGAAATTGAATTTTTAAAAACACGCGTTTTTGGTAAAGGCGTTCATTTGGCTCAGCAAGCCGGTTACATTGGCGGCAAGGGACCTGGTGAAACGTTGGCCGAAGTTGCAAAACAAGAATTTGGCGAAAAACTGCGCCAAGCACAAAAGAAACTGGACACACTGCAGCGCGCACGCGACACACAACGCAAACAGCGCTTAGAAAGCAAAATCCC
Source organism: Candidatus Babeliales bacterium (assembly GCA_019746485.1). GTDB lineage: Bacteria > Babelota > Babeliae > Babelales > RVW-14 > AaIE-18. Next base: position 13,684 of record JAIERW010000005.1, read on the forward strand.
TCTTGTGTGTTTAATTGGTTATACCAACGCCGGTAAATCAAGTTTAATCAACCGCCTCACCAAAAGTGACGTATTGGCAGAAGACAAGCTGTTTGCAACATTGGACACCACCACACGCGAACTGTATTTGGGCAAAGACAAAAATATTCTTGTTTCAGATACCGTTGGTTTTATTAGCGAATTGCCACCAAAGTTAATTGAAGCGTTCAAGTCTACCCTTGATGAGCTCAGATTTGCTGCATTGCTGGTACAAGTTATTGATGCAAGCAACCCGGCATGGCCAGACCATCTTAAAGTTGTTCATCAAATTCTTGAAGATCTTGGCGTTCAAGATAAACCCATGATTTATGCGTTTAATAAAGTTGATAAACTTTCTGATGAAGAAGTAGAAAAGCTTAAGCACGACGTTGAACAAATAAATCCGCACGTTCTGATTAACACACGCTCAAAAGAAGGCGTGGCAGATCTGGTTGCATTTATGATTGCTCATAACTTTAAAGCATAATATCTTTTTATTTTTTATACGTTATTTGATACATCAGAAAAAAGGAGAATTCGATGTCAATTAACTTAGCAATTAACGGGTTCGGTCGGATTGGCCGAACCTTTTTGCGTACTATCATGTGCGATTCACAAGCTCGCTCAAAACTGAATGTGGTCGGCATTAACGTTGGCCCCGCACCAGTGGCCAATCTTGATCTACTTTTTAAATACGACTCGATAATGGGTACCTACCAAGGCCAGGTTAGTTACGCAGATCATAAGCTTGTTATTGATGGTCATGAAATCACGATAATCAGCGAAAGCGAACCAGAAGCATTACCGTGGAAACGGCTTAATATTGATTGGGTGGTAGAAGCTTCGGGCCACTTTACCACACGCGAGCAAGCACAACGGCATCCGCTACCAGAAAACGGCAAAATTTTGATTACCGCCCCATCAAAAGATGTTGATATCACTATTATCCCTGGTGTTAACAGCAGCGCTTATAACGCCAGCAAGCACCGCCTAGTTTCATTGGGCAGCTGCACCACCAACTGCTTTGCACCGCTGGTCAAAGTTATTAACGACAATTTTACGCTGGTACAAGGCATGATGACCACTACGCATGCCTACACCGCCAGCCAAAACTTACTGGACAACGAACACAAAGACGCACGCCGTGCACGAGCAGCAGCTGCCAACATGGTCCCCGCTGCAACGGGTGCCAGCAAAGTAATTACCCAGATTTTCCCAGAACTTGAAGGTAAAATTTTGGCAACGTCACTGCGCGTACCGCTGCCCATCATGTCGCTGGTTGATTTTACGTTTGTTACACAAGAAACGTTACCCGCTGAAAAGATTAACGAAGCATTTAAAACAGCAAGCTCAGGCTCACTCAAAAATATTATTGAATACTGCGACAAACCACTGGTTTCATCAGATTTTATTGGCAACCCGCACTCAGCAATTTTTGACAGCCTTTTAACAAACAGCACCGGCAGCATGCATAAAATCTTTGCATGGTACGACAATGAATTTGGTTACTCATCACGATTGAAAGAGTTTTTACTTCACAACTCCTAAAAGTTGATTTACACTGACCTCAATTATAAATCATATGCATGTGGGGGCCCATAGCTCAGTTGGTTAGAGCAATCGGCTCATAACCGAAAGGTCCCAGGTTCAAGTCCTGGTGGGCCCACCACCTTCTTCATCACATCTTCCACCAAAAGAGAGGGCAGTATGACGGGAAAAGCTCTTTGGCAAAATTTAAAAATTCTTGCTGAATGTGACCACAACATCCTTAGCCTGGAAAAGCAGAAGCGAGAAGCTCAAAAAATTTTTACTACCGATCAAGAGCTTATTCAAAAGCTTGCCATCAGTATTGAAGAAAAAAAGAATCGTTTTCGCCAAGAACAAAAAAATGTAGATCTTCAAGAACTTCAAGCACACGACCTTAAAATAAAAGAAGAAGCAAAAAGAACACAGCTGGCAAATGTTGGTAGCCAAAAAGAATATCAGGCAGTGCGCAAAGAACTTGACCGCGTGAGCAGAGATCGCGATGAGCAAGAAGATGCTCTCTTAAAAGCATGGCATCAGCTAGAAACAGCACAAAAAAGCTATGAGCTTGAAGAAAAAAACAGTGTTGGTCGCACAGCAGATCTTACTGAAGACATACAAGCAAAAGCAGCAGCTGTGCAGACACTTGAGCAACAACTTGTTGAATTGCATGCAAAAAGAGAAACGCTGGTGCAAACTATTCCGCCAGAATGGCTGGTGCGTTATGATCGTATGAAACATAATGTTCCCGACCCAATTGTACCGGTGATACGTTCAAGTTGCAGCTCGTGTTTTTACGCCGTGCTACATCAAGATCTTTATAAATTAAAAAAATCAGACATATTGCCATGCCGCAGCTGCTACCGCTTTTTGTACTACGATCAAGAAGAAGAAAAGGATGTAGCAAAAGCTGCTTATTAAACTACCGTTAAGGCCATTATGAAAGAACAACAAAACTCATTTTTATCATCACAAGCTACCCAGCCGCAAAGCCTTACCTGGACCGTTTACATTGACGGTGCTGCTCGCGGCAATCCAGGACCAGCAGGAACCGGCATTTACGCGGTTGATCATAATGGCAAAGCAATTATTAAACAGGGCTTTTATATCGGCCTGAAGACAAACAATCAGGCAGAATATTTGGCCCTCGTCTTCGCACTTTTTTTAATTAAAAAAGAAGCAGAAAAACAAGAAGTAAACGATCTTTCTGTTCTGGTAATTTCAGACTCAGAACTGTTAGTTAAGCAAATGCGTGGCGCTTATAAAATGAAAAATCCCATTTTATTGCAAATCAAAATGGTTATTGAAATACTCTTGCAAGATTTAACCTGCCACTTTAAACACGTTTTGCGCGAATACAACACCGTGGCAGACGAACTTGCCAACCTGGGCGTTGATCACAAAAAAAAGCTCCCTGCTGCTTTAGCTGCTTTGGCAAAAACTCATCAACTGCCGCTTTAAATGGTGTAAAACTTCATGAAAAAAAATAGTACTCCCGTTATTATTTTTTGCTGCACAATTATTTTTGGCGGCACGTTTGTGCAAACAATCTATGCAAGCCCCACTAATGAGCTAGAAACAACCAGCCCAGAACAAGAAACTCTTGAAGCAACGCCAGCACCTGATCTGGCCGAACCGCTCAGCAAACCTATTTTTATTCATGTTTTGCTCAATGAGCTTGATGCACAAACGCGGAGCTCCCACACTATTAGTTCCAGCAATGGCTTTGTACTAGAAAGCCCAATCGGTCTAAAAAAAGCACTCTGGAAAAAAAACACGAAGATTACGATTATTGTTAAAGAAAACACGCTCTACTTGCAATGCAAAGACGGCAAGTACCGCAATGTTATTAACAACAACCTGGCAGTAACCCCGATAGACGGCATTTTACACTTTGACAACCGATCATACCAAGGAACGCTCAATATACGCGTGGACAAAGAAAACAAGGCCTTATTGCTCATCAATAAAATTTCGTTGGACGATTATATCTATTCGGTACTCCGCTTTGAAAGCCTTTCGTACTGGCCACTTGAAATGCAAAAAGTACAGGCGGTAGCCTCTCGCACGTATGCCGTGTACCAAATGCTTGAAGCGCGCACTAAGCGCGGCAAGAATGTTGGGTACGATATAAAAAACACTAATTTTCATCAAGTTTACCGTGGCGCACACGACTGCACGCATTTGCGCAAGGCTGTTGAAGAGACGCACAACATGATCCTTACCCACAACAAAGGCGTTGCTCTCACTATGTTTGATATCTGTTGCGGTGGCGTAGTACCCAGCGATATGAAAAAAGCCGACCCCAAAAAACCCTACCTGTACCGAACCAATCAATGCACCTTCTGTGCAAAAAAATCGTTGTTCAAATGGCAAGAGCACTTGTGCCCGGTTGAAATGCTCAAGCAGCTCAAAGCAAACAAAAAAGTAGCCCACCACCTCAGGCCCATTAAAGAAATAACCCACATGGTTGTTCACGAGCGCGACAAGGCCGGCATTGCTCACAAAATTAGAATTGCCAATAATGAGAAAAGTGTTATTGTGCCAGCGGCCGACGTTAAAGCCAGTCTTGAAACAAAACTCAAAAGCCTGGCCTTGGACATTAAGCTGCGCAACGAAAAAGTAATGCTTACCGGTCGTGGCTTTGGCCACAACTTAGGACTGTGCCAACTTGGCGCTCGCGAACTGGTAGCACAAGGATGGAATTTTAAAGACATTCTGGCTTTTTACTATCCTACCACCAATCTGGCCCGCTTGCGGCCAACCAGCAAAACTACGGTAAACGAAATTAAGATCAATACGTAGGCACGCAAAAAAAGGAGACAGCGCATGCCTGGTTATAGAGTTCATTTGTCGGCAGGCCTGGTAACCTGGGTTATAATATGGCAAGTAACCGCACACTTCTTGTTTGCACCAACAACTGCCGACCTGCTCTTTGGACTGGCCTTAAGTCTTGTTGGCTCTATTTTCCCTGATATTGATGTTCGCAGTAAAATGCAGCGCCTTTTTTATCTCTCGGCAATAGTTATAGTGCCGGTAGCACTTTGGAGCCATGCTTGGCAGTTTTTCTTTTGTTTTGCAGCAGCAGCCTTCTTGGTTGCTATCATTCGGCACCGAACTATTACCCACCAAACCTGGTTTTTGGTACTTATGCCCGGTTTTTTCGTTTTGTACCTGGGCTATTTTAACCAAGAGTATTTCAACCATATTGTCTCTTTTTACCTCTTTTTTGTGGCCGGCGCACTGAGTCACGTCTTACTTGATAAATCGATTACCAAAATGAAGAAGCTCACCAAGCGCTACTAAAAAACTTCAATTTCTAACTGAAATTTATAATAAAAAATAATCGTGCTTTTTTTAAGCAAAACATTCAAAAAGGCCCATTTCATAGGACTTTTTGCCCCTTTAGACCCCTACCCATTTGACGAATAAATCATAACTTCGTAAGCTAGTTTTATAGTGCCGAAAAGCCTATAAACCCTATCATCAATAATTAAGTATTTTTATTACTTAACTAAGCCAATACAGATTTTTCACGGGGAACTGGAGGTTATACCATTTTTCCTAACGGGGAAATGGAGGTTATTTTTTGAGGTTATACGTTAGCCGGGGGGCAACGAGATGGTTATTTTTAATAAAAAATTCCTTTTATCATCACTATTGGCATTGGGCCTGCTTGCACAGCCAATGCAAACTCATGCCGCTGCACAAAGTTTTGATCCCAGCCAAACAGCTTCATACATTATGGGCGAGGCGGTAACTAACGGATTGTCTTCAAGAAAGAAACTCTGCATAAAAATTATTACCATTTTAGAAGAAATCAAGACAGCTTTACAAGCAAATACTAATCCATTTGGCGCCTTGACCAAACTAAGCAACACCCATCCAACATTGGCAGAAGAGTTACAAACAAAAACAACCAACGAAGAAAAAATAGCATTCATTAATACAGCATTAGAAAAATTCGGCATCGGTCAAAAACAAATGGAAAACAAACTCAGTGTTAGCGAACAAATTTATACGCTCTTTGCGCAGAATGATCGCGAAACACTATCTCCCTTATTTGACTTTAATGCCTACAGCGAAGAATTAGAAATCATTTCAAAAAACGGCAAAAAGAGCCTTCTTACTATTTTAAACAAACACACCCGCCTAAGCTTGGGAGAGTTTAAACTGGCAAAGACGCTTGGCCAACCAACCGACAACGATACAGAGCTGAGAAGACGCCAAGCTGTTTTAAGAGAATTAGTTGAAAATAATGTATTGCGCCAACAAATTGTTACCTACCTTGATGAGGTAAAAAAGATTGAACTTGATATTTTATCATTTTGGAATGGCGCTCTTACCAGCCACCTGCTTTCAAGCGGCCCTTTTATTGGAGGTTCTCATTCGTTAAGTTCAACAGTAAATGTATTAAAAAAAATACCAGGACTTAAAACATCTCTAAATAATGCTGATAAACAGCCATGGACACTTGGCGTTTTTGGCGTATTACTAGCAAGAATACAGGTTGGATTTGTAACTTCTGGTGTTGATACCGTCTGGTCATTTGCAAAAAATGGCGTAGAAACACTGGCGCAAATTCCTGAATTAGTAAGCCAAGAGCTTGTTCCTTATGTTGGTAGCATTACCGTTTCAACAATACCATTAATTATGCACAAACTTTTAACCACGGTAAAAGGAAACGCTTACCTGGAAAGAGAATTAAATGTATGGCTTGGTAAAAACCGCGACATTCGTTCAACAAATATTACAACAGATTCCGTACTTGGCGTTTCAAAAAAAATAACTTTTAGCAATAAAACCATTGCACAGAATGCATTGAGCAGATTTGCCAACAACGAAAGATTGTTTAGCAAACCTGATGCAGACAATGAAAACAGTATTATCGTTTCATACAGACCTGAAGTTGCTGAAGAGGTTTGCAGCCTCATTAATCCTCGCTGGGACAATGCATTAAAACTTACTGCTTTCATACTATTCTTGGGTTACTTTGCACCAATTGCCCCAGATTTATTTGGTTCTGTAGCTTTAGAAGCATTAGCGCTGCCTACAAGCTGGACCACCATGATCGGCAGCTTTCTTTCTTCTGCGCCTATTGCCATTGCCTGGGCAAGTTCAGAAGTACTCAACAACTTGGCAAGTGGGCTCTATGGTTTAGTCAAAAGCACCATTTTTGGAAAAATGTACCTCACCGATCCACTCCAAGAAGGCCTTGTTACCCAAGTTGATATGGTTGAAAAAGCTTATGACTTAAACAAGAAATTAGCTTTCTTTGTAAAAAAAACTAAAGCACTCAAAGCAGTTCTTGAACACAACACCGTGTTGCATAACAACTTAACGTGCCTCAAGCACCTTGATGCACAACGATCAATTGTTACACCAACAACACCAGGCGATTTAAGCACATTACTAAAAACACTCAATACAGCAGATATTACCGGCGCTATTGAACCACTTGCAACACCTTCGTGGTACAGCCCACGGCGCTACAACCCTTGGCGCATTATTAAAGGCCGCACCGTTGGCGTTGCCGATGCTGCCAACTATAAAGTTATGACTGAACATAAAAACTCGTTCTCGCACCTGCTTGAAGCTGTTGGCGAACTTGATATGTGGGTTGGCTTGGCTGAATTATATAAAGAACATGAAACAGACCAACGACATTGCTTCTGTTTTACTAGCTTTGTAAGCCCATCAACAGGCCCAACCGTCTATGATCCTGCAGCTTCTTTGGGAACTGCTCGTGGCTACCTTCGTGCTCATAACTTGTGGTACCCATACCTGCTCAACAGAATGAAAAAACAAGAAATTTCGCCGTACGAATATCTTGAACTTGGTGGGCCAAATCATCAAAAAACGGCACTTATGTACGGCGCCAACGCCAAAGGTAAGTCAACATTGTTGCGCGCTATTGCCAACGCAACAATACTTTCATTGTGTTTTGGTATAGCTCCGGCACAAAATTTTACTATCATGCCACCATCAAAGCTTTTGGTGAGTATTGTGTCAAAAGACAATCCAGCACAAGGACTTTCGGGCTTTACCTCACACTTGGACAAACTAAGAAACATTATTACTCAAGCGGCAACATTGAAAGCACAGAATAAGCATGCGTTGGTAATTATTGATGAGTTGTGCCAAGCCTCAACAGCTCTTGCTGGTGAACTTGCTTCTAAAAAAATGTTGGAACAAAACTTTGCAAACCCAGACAATAACGCACTGAGTTTTATAACGGTACACAAAGAAAGTCCTGCTGAACTGATTAACACCATGCCAAACGACTTTAAATTTTATGGGTTTATGGAAAATCGCAGCATAAAAACATTAACAACTTTAGACCAGATTAGAGAGCTCTTACAGAGCGCAAACGTAGAATCTTTGGGAAAAGCATTTGCATACGGCCTTATTAAATAATTTTTAGGGGAAGAACATGAAAAGAATATTTTTAGTACTTATCGCATTAAGTACCGCAACAAACGCGTTGCCTGCAACGCAAACATTTATAGATCCCGTTGAACAAACGGTTAAAGATCTTGAAAGCCGTGTTGGCATTGAAGAAGATCCGGCTTATACAGCGTGCTGGTTCTGGAACTGTGGCACACCAAAAGCAGTCATGGGCACCATTGACCAAACAATCAATGCTTTCAAAGGAAAAATAGGCGAACTTAATAAAAGTTTGCAAAATTATAAACAACACAATTTGCCAACTGCGCCAATTGAACAAAAAATACAAGAATACAACAAAGCGATAGATTGCTTGCAGCAAAATAAGCCAGCAAGCATTGACGCACAAGACTTCTTACTAAAAAATAAAGCGGCACTTCAAACCATAGAACACAATGGACCAAAGTCTGAAAAAGACTTTGTGTTGTTGGACATAGCAAACAACCTTTTGTTACGCGGCAACCATGATCTTGAAAATTGTTTGAACACCATCAACTCAAAAATTATGGACGCTACAAGCCTTCAAACGGCTCGTAATTTTGTTAATAACGTTGCAAAGCTTAAAAATCAACGCGATGCAATTTCACAAGCTCAAATGTCTTTTGACAAAGAACAAGCGCGCATTAAGCAAGAAGCTCTCGATGCAAAGATTTTTGCAGAACAAGAAAAGGTTCTAGCACAAGCCCGTGCTATTGAAAACGCACGCAAACTTAAGCACGAGCAAGAAACCGCTGCAGAAAAAGCTAAACAAGATGAATTACTCAAAAAAGCTGAAGAAATTGAATACTTAAGAAAAATTGAACAAGAACAAGAAGAAGCCAAAAAGTTAGCAGAAGAACAAGAACTTCTTGAACGTGCAAAAGTATTAAAAACACAAGAAGAACGACAAAAAGAAGCTGCGAAAGCAAAACAAGAAAGCATTCTTAAAGAAGCTGAAAAAATTGAGCAAGATAGAAAAGCTCAATTGTCGCAAGAAAGTGTTGCTCAAAAAGCTACCAACGATGACATTTTGCAAAAAGCAGAAGCAATCAAAGCCGAATTAGAAAAAGAACAACGCAAGCAAGAAGTCTTGAAAAAGATAGAAGAGCTTGAAAAAGAACTTGAAAACGAAGAAATCCAAAATAGCTTCTTTGCCAGTCTTGCTGACAAACTGCCGGCATGGGAATCTTACTCAAAATGGACACCAGCTGCCCTTTCAGTAGCTATTGCTGCTGTTGGCTACGTGCTTTATACCAAAGTTAAAGCAGGCGTTACCAGCAAACTCAAAGAGAAAAAAGTCAAAAAGATCTTACTGCCAAAAAAGCCAGTTTTTGTTATTCATGAACCGGTTATAAAGCCAGAACATGAAGCGGCTGCTGCGGCATAAAAAGTAAAAACATAGAAAGAAGTTATCATCATGAAAAAAGTACTTTTATTAGTCCTTGCTCTCATTGCTTTGGCAAAAAGGGCAGAATCGGCTAATGCTGCGCTGCTTTTGGATGGGATTGGCACGGTAGACGCCGGCCTATCACTTGTTGGCACGGCATATAAATACTTTAATCCTGAAACAGACCAAAAATGTCGTGAATCAATGATCACTTATGCCACCCAAGAGATTAGAGAGCGTATTGAGGATGCAACAACAGACCTTACTGAAAATATGGATGCGAAGTTTGAAGAGCTAAAAGACTTACTTGAGCACAAGTGCACCCGCCAACCTGACATTGATAACGCCAACCAAAAACTTAACGATATAGCGCAAAAAATCACTGATCTTGAAGCATTATTACAAGACAGCAAAGAAAATTCAGAATTAGCATATTTAGCAAAAAATGATGAAGAACTCAAAAAACTCGTCAAAACATCTGGGGCAATTATTGGAACACTAGCAGCTCTTCCCATTATTACCGGCATAGTTGTTTGGCATAAAGTAATGCCACTTTATAAAGAAGCTCTCAAAGTAAAAAAGATGTTCGCCATAGACCCGCTTGATCCAACAGACAAACCTGGGTTTCAAACGGCTGCTGCAGCATAACACGTTAAAAAGAAAGAAACGGCCATGAAGAAAGTACTTTTATTAGCACTCGCGCTTGTTACAACAAGCACCTTGTTTTGTGGCCAAAAAGACAACATACGGCAGCAAGAGCTCATTGCTGAGTTAGAAAGCGAAATCAACAATCCTGAATACTATTGCCCATGCCCAACAAATAACGATGCAGAACTTAAAAAACTCATCATACTTTCTGGCTCAATTACCGCAACCTTGTCGGCCATCCCACTGGTTGCTGCTGTAGTTCTTTACCACAAGTTAATACCACTTTACCAAGAAATGCTCGAAGCAAAAAAAGCTTTTACCGCAGCTCCGGTAGCAACTGCTTATGACCTGGTAAGAACCAATTTATTTGGATAACCTCCATCCGGCTTCGCTCTACGAGCTACGGCGCGATTATGCCCTAAAAGGACGGGTGCCGCGGCGTAGTTGTTAACGTAGACGGGCCATTTCCAAAATATCTTTTAACCAAATAGACGTTCGTTGAAAATAAACAGCCTAAAAGCTAAAAGATACGTTGGGGCCGGGACCTAAAAAGTCCCGGCCTTTTTTTATGCCTACAAATCAAAAAGCTTAGTCGCGTTGACCGTTGTCTGACGCGCCAGCTCTTCCAAACTCACGCCTTTCAGATCAGCAATTGTTTGCGCAAAAAGTGGCAAATAGACCGGGCTGTTTTGCTTACCACGGTATTGCTGCGGCGGCAAAAACGGCGCATCAGTTTCTAAAATAATATGCTCAAGCGGCACAGCTTTTACAATTGCACGTAACTCATCATTTTTTGGATAGGTAATGGGCCCGTCAATGCCAATATAAAAACCCCAGCCCACAACAATGTCAGCAAAATCTTGTTTCTGACTAAAGCAATGGATAGTCGCTCCTTTTATTTCTTTAACATATTCTTCCAGCACTCTGAGCAATTCTTCACCAGCATCACGCACGTGAATAACCAACGGCAATTTATATTCAAGCGCCAATTCAATTTGCGCTTTAAAAGCATCAACTTGCCGTTGCGCATCAAACGGTTTATGATAAAAATCTAAACCAACTTCACCAATCGCTTTAATTTTATTTTCTTCTTTATTTTTTACCAACCGCACAATCTCTTCAAAATCTTTACGCCAGGTTGGCGTGCAGTCACACGGATGCAAACCAACTGTTGCATAAACATTATCAAAACGCTGTGCCAGCGCTACTGAATTCATACTTTCTGGCACACTGGTACCAACGTTAATAATTTGAGTAACGCCAGCCCGCTTGGCTTGTTCTATAATATCGTGCACGAGCATAAAATGCTCTGGTTTAAGGAGCGTATCAAATTCTTTTTTTACCATCATGTTCAAATGGCAATGAGTGTCAACAAACATATTTTTCCTTTTTGTGTACAAAAATGAATCAAAAAAATAAGTGTACCATGAGTAGCTTTTCAAAAAAATTAAAATTTTATTGATGCAAAAAACAACTTACATTCAGAAAAGAAAAATTAAACAATGGCCAAAACCCACATTTATTTTTCTTTAATAAATAATAATAATACAAAAAAGTAAGAAAAACATTTATGTCTTCGCTCTTTTTCTTGACAAACCTGCAAACACAATCTAAATTTCACACTGAAACGTAATGTTGATAAGTTACACTCTTTTTCGGGAGACCGTTATGAACAAAAGCGAGTTGATCAACGCGCTAAGCGAAGAAACCAACTTCAGCAAGAAAGATGTTGCAAAAGTACTTGCAGCATTCACACGCATCATTGAAAGAACACTTAAAAAAGGTGGTAAGGTTTCTTTGACAGGATTTGGTACGTACTGGACATCAAAGCGCCCAGCACGTGTTGGTATTAATCCAGCAACCAAAGAAAAAATCAACCTGCCTGCCATCAAGGTGCCTCGTTTCAAACCAGGCAAACATCTTAAAGAGCAAATCCGCTCAGGTTATTAATCGGCACATCAAGTCGTACACTAGCTACAACATGATACAGCACAAAAAATGGAAAAGTTTAGGGCCGGTAGTTTTATCGGCCCTTTCTTTTGGAATCATCTTCGCCATGCTCGAGCCCTTGGCGCGCTTACTCGACCCATCGCTGACACTCTTTGCAAGCCGCGGCGCGGGCAAAATTGTTCAGACAATCTTGGCAATCAGCCACGTCTTGCTGCTACTCAGCTTGCAGCCGCTCAGTTTTTTAAGAACATGGTTTAAGCAAAACATTCGCTTTCTTGGTTCAACATCGTGGCTCAAAGATTTTTTTACTATGTTTATTATTTTCTTTACGCTGCACAGCGCCTTGCTTGGTGCTTTGTGGCTTGCTGGCTACACGCACATCAACCCTGCCTGGGGCAGCTTATCTCTTGGCTTGCTTGCAAGTATGGGCTTTGGTTTTTTGGCAACGTTCATGCTGGCATGGACCGAAGAGCTTATTTTTCGCGGCACGGTGCTACCGTTTCTTAAACAATTTTTGAGCCCGCTAGAAAGTATCTTTTGGTCGGCACTGGTATTTATGCTGTGCCACGACTTTTCAAATCCGCTCAACCTGCTCACAGTTGATTATAAACTTGGGCTGGGTCTCTTTTTGCTGGGCTTTATGCTCGCACTCATTTTTCATATTTCCGGCAAGCTGTATGCCGGCATGGGCGCGCACGCGGGGCTAGTGTTTGTTAAAGTAATTATGCGCCGCGCGCCATTACTGATTTACCTGCCCGCAAGCCAGCTGCCATGGTTTGTAAATGCAGATCTGCGACAATCATTTTTAGTACACGCACTCTTTGTACTCGTTATCATTTCTCTCATGATCGCGTACCGCGATCGCCTCAAAAACTAAGAAAAAAAGCGCCGCATGGCAATATTGTTTAACCAGCCAAGGCTTGCCAAGGTAATCCACAAGTTACTAATGCCATAACTCAGCAGTGGCAACGATTGACCAACAATAGGCAGCAGGCCCACCACCATGCCAATGTTTATGCAGACCGAAAGCAGAATGTGCATGATCAAACCAAGCGAAATAATTTGATTGGCAAACGAGGGTATTTGAAAAATCAAATAAATCAGCCGTACGCACAACAGCGCAAAAAGAAAAATAAGAAAGCAGGCGCCCAGCAAGCCCCACTCTTCACAAATAACTGAAAAAATAAAATCGTTATGATCTTCAGGCAAAAAGCCCAGCTTGCTCTGCGTGCCTTGCAAAAAACCTTTTCCCAAAACACCGCCCGAGCCAATCGCAATTTTTGACTGCTCAATTTGATAACGTTCGCGCTTAACATCGCCATACCCAAACAGTACCAAAATGCGGCGCTGCTGGTAAGGTTTAAGACAGGTCCACAACACCGGCGTTCCTAAAATTGAAACCAAAACAGCAATAACAAAAAACTTGCGCGGCATGCCAATAAACCAAAACAAAATGAGACCAGAAAACAAAACAATCAACGCGGTACCCAAGTCGGGCTGGCGCGAAATTAAAACAAAGCTCACGAGCAAAATAAAAAGCGGATACCAAAACTGCTGCATGGTGTACCGCTGGCCGTCGTCACGCGCCACATTATTAAATTCAGTAAAACAGTAGGCAACAAAAAGTGGGAATATTAGTTTGGTAAGCTCGGACGGCTGAAAGCGAAAGAGATACAGCGAGATCCAGCGCTGAGCGCCCATGCCTACCCAGCCGCCAACAACGGTATAAAGTAGCAGGGCCAAAATACCAAAGTAAGCCAAATAACCAGCCTGAAGTATTTTGCGCAAATCTACCAGGCACATAACCACATAAATTACCAGGCCAGAAATAACCCCGAACAGCTGTTTTTTAAAAAACATCGAACAGGGTTTTTCAACTTGATAGGTTGAGCTGAAAACAAACAATAAACCAATGCTCAACAAAATAAGCGTAACAATAAAATTAACCCAATCGAAATGACGCATAATACGTTTATCAAACATACTCTCTCACTACTACTTTTTACGGTACCAACACTTGTTCATCGCAAGTTCTTAGTATATCCTTGCGCTAGAACAATTTAAAGGACTCACCACATGATCCCTCGTAAGCTAACGCTAAAAAACTTTTTGTGCTACGGCGACACGGCACAAGAAATAGATTTTAAAGATTATTCCCTGATCTGCCTTTCGGGAAAAAATGGTTATGGCAAATCTGCTTTGCTAGACGCCATGACCTGGGCGGTGTGGGGCCAAGCACGCAAAGTTACCGGCGCCATAAAAGCCGACGACGGGTTGCTGCGCCTGGGCCAGAGCCGCATGATGGTGAGTTTTGAATTTGAACTGGGCAACAAGCGCTACCACGTACGCCGCGAATTTGCCAAAACATATGGCAAGCCGTACGCAGCACTGGACTTTGAAGTTTTTGAAGAGCAGGCACAGCGTTTTGTTTCGTTAACCGACAAAACAATTAAACAAACGCAAGACAAAATTGACGCAACTATCGGTTTAGATTTTGATACGTTTCTCAACTCGGCGTTTTTACGCCAAAACCAATCTAACGAGTTTTCCAAAAAAACACCCAAAGAGCGTAAACAAATTTTGGCCAACATTTTGGGCCTAAGTAAATACGATCTGTTGCAGCAAGCAGCACTAGATAAAGCAAAAAAATTTATTGACGACATCAAGTTTATTCAAAAACTGCAGGAACAGTACCTGCTCGAGCTTGAAAAAAAACCGGTTGTTGAACAAACTGCCAGTGATACAAAAAAAAATCTTATCGCACTCAGCTCTGAGCTTGACCACCAACACAAGCAGTTAATTGCCTTGCAGCAGCAAGAGCAACAGCTGGTGGACCAGCAGCGCCAGTACGAGTTTTTGACGCAACAGAACGAAACGTTGGCCAAGAAAGCAACACTCAAAAAGGCAGAACTCTTAGAACTACGCGCCGCCTGGCAAACCGCACACCGCAACGCCCTGCATTTGCCTGATACCAAAAAGCTGGAAGCTAAAAAACAATACCTGCGCGAACAAGAAAAAATTTTTATTACGCAACAACAAGCTGGCTTGGCTCTGCACGAGCATATTTTACAAAAAAAAGAGAACTACCAAAAAGTAGCACTGGCCTGGCAGCAAGAACAGGAAAAAACGCTGCAGGAGCTGCGCCGTACACGCGAACGCGCCGAGCTTGAAACAAAGCACTTGGCAACACAGCTGACCAGCAAACAGCGCGAAGCTGGCGAGCGGCAAGCACTCTTAAAACAAACAAGCAACTCAATAAAAGAGCTTGCCCAAAAACTGCAAGAAAAGCAGATATTTACACAACAATTTCAGGCACTCAAAAGCCAGTTTGATAAACGACGTACGTTTTATAACACGCTCGTTCAGCGCGGCAATTATGCCAAAAACACGATTGGCGAGCTTGATCACAAAAAAAAGGCAGTCGACGACCAAACAAGCCCTTCTTGCCCACTCTGCTTACAAATTTTAACAGCAAAGCGTAAGCAATTTTTGAGCGTGCAATTTAGCAAAGAAGATGATTTTTTAAAGCACCGGCTTACCCGCGTTACAAACATTATCAAAAAACTTAAGCAGCTGTTGCTCGCCCAACACGAGCAGGTACAGCAGCAAACAGCCAAAGCTGAACAGTTTGCACACCTGCAGGCACAGCACGAAGAACTAGTAAAAAAAGAAGCACAGCTGATGCAGGAATGTAGCCAACTTGAGCAAGCAAGCGCTCTCTTGCTGCAACAGCACGCACAACGTGAGCTTGAATGCACGCAACTGACCAACGCGTATGCTGAACAAGAGAAAGCATTTAGCAAAGAAAGCCCTAAAGCTAAAGAGCTTGAAACTCTCGCCCAAGAAATTAAAAAATTGGTAACCGAAAAAGAGCAGACGGCTCTTGACCAAAAAGCATATGCTCAGCTGCAAGAAGCGATCAAAAAAATTGAAGCCGCTTGCCAGCAGGTTCAGGCAACGCAGCACGATCTTGGCAAGCAAGAAAGCCGCAAAGAGCGTGTTACTCAAATTTGTAGCGAACTCAAAGAAG
Source organism: Candidatus Babeliales bacterium (assembly GCA_019746485.1). GTDB lineage: Bacteria > Babelota > Babeliae > Babelales > RVW-14 > AaIE-18. Next base: position 29,667 of record JAIERW010000005.1, read on the forward strand.
ATAAACAACAAGTAGCCGAGCTTGAACTGCGCATTAAACAACTTGCTTTTAACCCACAAACAGCACTAGCCATGAGCACGACCATTGCTAACTTGGCACAGCAAGCAAGCAAACTTTCACAAGAAAAAGAACAGCTCTTACAAACACTTGGCCGCTTAGAAAACGAATTGCAACGGCTTGAAAAAGTAAAAAAAGAGCAGATCGACAATATTAACAAACTCAATAAGCTTGAAGAAGAACGCGATGAGTACCAAATTATTGCGCAAGCATTTAGCAAAAATGGTATTCAGGCACTGCTAATCGAAGAAGCTATTCCTGAAGTTGAAGAAGAAGCAAACGCTATTCTTGGACAACTGACCAACAATCAATCCCAAATTTTTATAGAATCGTTGCATGATTTAAAAAGTGGTGGCGTTAAAGAAACCTTGGTAATAAAAATTTCTGATGCTGCCGGCATGCGGCCGTACGAGATGTTTTCTGGCGGCGAGGCATTTCGCATTGATTTTGCGTTACGCATAGCCATTTCTAAATTGCTGGCACGCCGAGCCGGCACAGCACTACAAACACTCATTATCGACGAAGGCTTTGGCTCGCAAGACGAAGAAGGGCTAGCACGGCTTATGAATGCCATTCACGCAATTCAACATGATTTTTCGCGGATTATAATCGTTTCGCATCTGCCAGAATTTAAAGATAATTTTCCGGTCCACTTTATTGTGGAAAAAGGACCAAGCGGTTCTCAGGTTCACATTGAAGAACGCGGCTAGTAAGCTACCCAAATAATCTCTTTTTTTGAACAATTGATTTTGGCAACCAAGAGGCGCTACGATCATTTTTTCTAGGTCTAAAAAAAGGAGATTTCTATGTTGTTGTCAATGCTCGAAAAACCAGTAGAAACCATTACACAAGAAACACAAGGCGTTGTGAGTGGTGCTATCAATTCAATTTACAACATGATTTTGGGCGCTCTTATTCTTAAAATTGCCGTAGCCATTGCTATTGTTATTGGGGTTGGCGCCGTTATTTATTGGGTTTTAAAAACCTGTAACCATAAGAATAAGCGCAAACGATAGACATAAAAAAAGAGGGGTCCGTATCTGACCGATACTTCCCCCCCCCAAAAGAAAATAGGAGTAATAAACCCAGCTTACCAAAGCCAACAACGCTGTCAAAAGCTGGGCTCAAAGTACCAAAATACCCTTATTTTTAAAGGATTTAGCTCGTGAAAAGGAACAACTACTCCCCCTTTTTTACCGCCTTACTGCTCTTAGCAGCTTTCTGGCCTTTTGTCTCTCTGGGCCAAGAAGTGCTCCCACAACCCTGGACAACCAGCACCAATGAAATTGTTTTTGGCCAATCAGGCTCTTTTTCTGGCTCATTGGGCCTGTACGGCACCATTATTAAAAACGCAATACAGCTTTGTTTTGATGCAGCAAACGAGCAAGGCGGCGTTAACGGCTATAAGTTGCGCCTAGAAAGCATGGAAGACAACGGCGATCCAGCACAAGCGGCCAATAACATTGCCCAATTGCGTGCCAAGGGCATTGATATGTTTTTGGGCAATATGGGCAGCCGCAGCATCGTAAAACTCTTGCCACAAATTGAAGCACACGATATTGCTTTATTCTTTCCGTGGGGCGGCGACGAACAGCTCAGAAGCCAAAAGCTTTCTAGCATGATTAACGGACCAGGGCTTTTGGAGCCACAAATAAAAACGTTAGTCGACCATATTGTTAATAACGTCAAACAAAAAAAGATCGCTGTTTTTTACGCAGATGATGATTTTTCAGTCGGCGCAAAAGATGATCTGGTAGCTCAATTGAGTAGGCACGGCATTACACCAGTAGCACTCACTTCGTACAACCGTTTTACCATGGACATTGTTGCGGCAGCAGATCCACTGATCCAAACAGACCCCAAGCTGGTAATATGCATTGCAACCAGTATGCCAACGGTACGCTTAATCAAGCATTTTTTTGAGCGCGGACATTACGCAACAACATTTTTTGGCATCGATTCAACGTTGTTTGTAGGCAATATTCTGCAATCAAAGGGCATTGATTTTTACTATACATCGGCCACGCCAGACCCAGTTGCAAGCCAACTTTCTATTGCAAGGCAGTACCGCGAAGACTTGAAACAATATATGCCAACCGAAACGCCCAACATTCTTTCGTTTACGTATTACCTAAGTGCCGCAATTATTGTTGATGCACTCAAAAAACTAGACGGTCAACTAACCAAAGAAAACATTATTAACCAGATCGAAAACATGCAAAATTATAACCTTGGCGGATTTATGGTTAACTTTGACGCATCAACACGGCACGCTTACGGAAATCAAATTACGTTGATAAAAGGATAAGTAATGTTTGACTCACTTTTTGAAAAAACGCGTTATGCCAAAGTACAGCTCACGGTAACTACGTTGGCAGCTCTTTACATTTTTCTCATTATTTTGGTGCAATATCGTCAAGAGTTTTACCCAGAACCAATCCCCACCCTGCTTGAAGTCAGCGTAGAAGAAAAAAAACTTGCTTCACGGATAGAAACCGGCATACACATTAATCATTTCCAAGAGTTTTCTTTCACCAAAAACAAATTTATTCTTGATGCTATTGTTTGGTTTAAATTTGCAAAAACTACCGAATCGCTGGCAACACTGCAACGCTTTATCATAAAAAATGGCGAACTTCTTGAAACTGAACGGCTCATTATGCTTTCAGAACCTATTATCAAAATACTTGGCGATGACGTATTGGTCTGCTTTCATGTGTACACCAAATTTATGGCCAATATTCACTACAAGCGCTTTCCCATAAGCGATCATCGGCTCAATATTATACTTGAAAACCGCTCGGTAACGGCACGCGAAATGTATTTTGAGTCCTCACCTGAAAACATTGCGCTTTCTGATGATATTTTAGTAAAAAACTGGGAGCCAAAAGCAAAACATACCGTAACTGGCTTTACACAAGCAAATCTTAAAGAATCAGATCCCGCTATGGAAATTAACTATCCTGCTGTTGTTTTTTCTATCGACTTTAAAAGCATTGGCGCTCGCGATGTTATTTCTTTGTACTTCCCGCTCTTTGTAATCTTTTTTATTGGCTTGCTTTCACTCACCGTTAACATTATTAACTCGGTACGCTTGGGCATTATTGCCTCTTCATTGCCCATCTTAGTACTTTTTAGAATGGTTATCGATAATACATCACCAGCAGTTGGCAACACCACCCATATTGATTTTATTTTTTACGCCATCGTCTTTCTGTCATTGCTTATTTTGTTTTTTCAAACGTACGTTATGCTCGAATTGCAACGCATTAAAGATGTTGAACCAGGCAACACCGCAGAAAAAGCCATGGACAGTCTGGAAAAGCTGAACAACAATATTTTCTTTGGTATTATCTTCTTGCTTGTGTGCCTGGTCACCTATAACTACTTTAGATAGTATCAATACCACGAATCAACATGCTCTAAACTAACCAACCATCCGCCATATTCGGGCGCAAAATAGCGTCTTGATTGAACTTCAAGCGTACGAAAAAATGGATGCCACTGATCAACAGTCACTCCTTCAAAGGCTCCGTACGGCAATGTTGATTTATAAACCATCTGCTTGTCGGCCGAATAGGTAATAATAAATGTGTCACGCGTAATATCGCCGCAATTTGCTTTGTGAATACCATTGGTATCAAAAAGAAATATGTCACCAGCTTTACCAAGCGCCTTAAAAACAACCGGTTCTTTACCAAACTTCTTTTGGTAATAGTCCAAATCACCCGGTATTCCAACGTATGTTTCATAATCATGCGAAACGGCATGAGAGCCAAGAACGTACGACAAATGACGCGACCGCTCTTCAACATCACCCAACAAGATCATCATTTTCACACGCTGGCCAGATCTGTCATGATGCCAGTTAAAGATACTTACCGCTTTCCCGCCCGGCATGTAATGCGTAGCCCACCCTTTTACAATATAACCAACTTTGCCAAGATAATTATTAATTACTGAGCAAACCATTTCATTGCAACAAAAATCAACCAACGTTTGCGATAATTTGAAAGGATTGTTGCAATGGTAAACATTGGTTTCAGGCTCATAATAATCATCTCGCCTTTTTTCTACCTTAATACCTCGCGCTCGCTGATCATCAATTGAATCAACAAATTTTTGAAAGTCTTTCTGCAGTTGAGCCAACTCGACATCACTAATCAAGCCAGAAATACGAACTATACCATTGGCATTAAGCTCTTCAAGGTAAGCAAGCCCTTTTTCATCAAGTCGATCATCACAAAAACCAGGCTCTGGCAACCGTTGATAATATTCACGCACGCCATGCACAAAAGCTCTGGGAGCATTTTCAAGAAGTTGCTTATCACACAAACCATGACGCATAAGCAATGCCGCAATTCGGTGGTCTGGGTTCTTGCCCCTAACTGCCAACGTAAAAAGATACGGATCAAGTTCTTGATTCTCTTGTCGATTTTCAAGCAACATTTTTACCTGATCATAGTCACCCCACTCTATCGCACTGCTCAAATCATGAGAATTCAATTTCGTCGAAAAAACACAGAGCACAAAAAAAATATTCCCAAAAAAATTCACCCAACGCTTGAACTTTTTATTCATAATTCCTCCTCACACAATCCTTTTTAAAAAAACCACCTACACGCCAAAAAACTTTTATTATCAAGTCCTTGACAAAGCTTTGTCATTTTAATTAACTTTTCATAATGTTGTCATAATGTTGTCATAGATTTTTAAAATTGACAAAGATAGGGAGGAGAATACGCGGAGGACAAAAAAGTTTTCTGTTCAGTTATGGGTAAGCAAAGACTTTATAATTAAAAAGGGAGAAGATCGCCATGAATATGAAGAAAATTTTAGCACTTGCACTCGCGTTTGCTGTTTCACAATCAGGCTTGAAAGCAGATGAAACAACGCGCTTAATTGCTAAAGACCGTCAATTAATTACCAAGCATCTTCAAGTTGGTCAAAATGAAGATGGAAAAAGAAGAAATTTTGAAGCAACCGACAAAGCATTCTTTAGAAGAGGCCTGGTAAACGGTTCTGGCGGCAACCTTGATGAACAAGGTGTTTTTAAGTGCGGAAAACGTGAAGAAATAATGAGCATGTCATTCAACCCATCAACACAATTGATCTGCGTTGAATTTTGCGATTCAGGAGAAGCTGCGGCAGGCGCACTTATTGATGGGCTTGTTTTCTGCGGTGCAGCCACAACAGAAGATAACGAATTTGACAGCTCAATCGCACAAGTTATAACCAACATTGAACGCATGTACCTCAACAATGGTACTGATGTTGACAATTGCTACCAAGATGGCTTCTATGAAACAATCAACACATCAACAGGTTGCGAAGCACAAGATTGCGACAATTTTTATGGATCAAATCTGAACAACGTTAGCTTTACCGAACACCCAATTCCACACGTTAACGACAACAAGAAAGTCTACATTGGCCTTTATAACGATGATGCAAAACAATTTTATTGCCAACAATATCCATTCGTGTTCCAAGATGGTGGCTGCGTGTTCCTAAACGTTAAGAGCTGCAACCTTAAAAGCGTAACCGTCGTTGATTTGCCAAATGAAAACTTCAGCTCATTCCAAACAGTTTTGCAAGACAAAATTAAAGTCCAACTTAGCGGCTATAACATTTTCCAAATCTGGGCAGTTGCTGATGCAATTGTAGCAAACAACTATGCTGCAACATTGACAAACTTATTAGTAACCAACACCGAAGAATCAGTTTTGGAAGCTTGTAACTACATCCAAAACCTTGCTTGCCAAATATTCGGCTGCTAAACGATAAGCAACTTTTGACACACGCAGTATTTTTCAAATCTAATCGGGGCAGGTACAACAGTGCCTGCCCCGATTGACATAAACAAGTTAGCTACAAAAAAAATAAGGATACAGACCATGAAGAATTTATCAGCAAAGATTGTGCTCTTAAGCATAATCGCACTCTCATTGCCAACAGCGCATTCAAAAGATATGCCAACCCGCTTGGCCACAACCGATCGTCAAATTATCAATAACAATCTTCAAATTGGTAAAAACGACACCGACAAGACCAGAAGAGATTTAGAAGTTACACGCGAAACGTTTTTGCGTAAAAACCTGGTAGTTGGCAGTGGCAGTAATTTGGACGAACAAGGCAACAGAAATTGTGGATGCAACCGAACCATTGGCACCTATGATTTTAATCCCAATACCCAGCTTTTGTGCATAGAATTTTGCAACAATGACTCAGATAGCAATGGCGCTTGGATGGATCTAAATTTCTGTGGCAAAGCAGTACCAAGAGATCAACAAGAAGAACTTGAATCAATTATTCCTATTTCTTCTACCTACACCGGCCTCTTTGTGTCAAGCAGCGATCCTGAAGACAACAGTGGTCTCTGGGCAAACTCCACCGTTATTCGTGACGACCAAGGCAATGACAACGGCCCAAGTGGCACCAGCTTATACAATTTTCGTTTTATAGAAGACTTATATCCTTATAAAACAGGACCATGCGTAGATAGCACCAAGGTATACGTTGGCATTTACGACAATGATGAAAACGACAAGGCATTTTATCTTCAAAATGAATATGACTACGTTTTTCAAGAAGGCTGTCTGTTTGCCGACGTTAAATCTTGTAATATTAAGCACGTAAGCGTTGTCGATATTCCACAAGAATTTTTTACATTTGATCAAATTCTTCAAGACAAAATCGCATACATTGTGTGCAGCGAACAAAATAATGTTTTCCAAGTTTTTGGCGTTGCACATTACATAGCAATCACCGCAGGCCTTGAAGCCGCACTAACAGCACTTCTTAATGGCAATGAGTCAGAAGTAGAACAAGCTTGCACTCAAATTTACGGCATTTGGCTTAATTTGTATGTTTGTGATTAATTCGTTGCAACTAAAACATTGAAATACATAGAAAAAACAAAGCGAGGCAGGTGAACACAACACCTGCCTCGTTTACTATCCACAAGGACACATGCTTATGAAAACTCTCTATGCAAAGATTGTGCTTTTAAGCATAATCACCTTAACTTTCACCGTAGCCCACGCAGAAGAAAGTATTACACGTCTCTCCCCAACCAACCGTCAAATCATAGAAAAAAACGTTCAAATTGGCCAAAACGACAAAAATGCCAACCGAAGAGATTTAGAAGTTACTCGCGAAACATTTTGTCGCAACAAAGTTGTTATTGGGAGCGGCGGTAATATCGGTGATGATAACACCAGAAATTGTGGTTGCTGCCGAACACTCAGCGAATTTGATTTTAACCCAAATACCCAACTTTTGTGCATAGAATTTTGTGATACTGACGTAAATAGTAATGGTGCATGGCTTGACATTAACTTCTGTGGTAAGGCAATCCCACGCAAAAGTCAATGCTATTTAGACCCAACAATACCTATCTCTTCAACTTATACCCGTTTTTTTGTTTCCTGTAGCGATCCTGCAGATGACAGCTACCTCTGGGCAAATTCTACCGTTATTCGTGACGACCAAGGAAATGATAACTGCCCAGATGGAACCTGCTTGTACAGTTTTCGTGTCATCGCTGCTCAATATCCCTACATTCCAACACCAAGTACGCAAAGCACCAAAGTATATATCGGTCTTTATGACAACGACAGCTCAGACATGGCATTTTATTTAAAGAACTGTTATGACTACATCTTTCTTAAAGGTTGTCTTTTTGTAGATGCAGTATCTTGTCAAATAAAACACATGAGCATTGTTAACATCCCACAAAATATTTTTGCTTTTGAGCAAATACTCCAAAATAAGATTATCAGCACCGTTTGCAACCAAGAAGGCAACAACGTCTTTCAAACTTTTGGCGTTGCAAAAAAAATTGCAGAAACTCAAGGACTTGCAGAAACACTCACGGATCTTCTTAAAGGTTCGCAAACGCAAGTGCAAAACGCGTGTGACCAAATTTTGGCAATCTGGCAACAGCTGTATATCGTCATAACATAAAAAAAATTGAGGCAGGTTTTTTAAAAAACCTGCCTCAGTCAAAATAACAAGGACACATGATTATGAAAACTTTCTATTCAAAGATTGTGCTTCTTAGCATAATCACGCTCACAGCACCAACCGCACATGCAAAAGATATGCCAACACGCTTGGCCACAACCGACCGTCAAATTATCAACAACAATCTTCAAATTGGTAAAAATGACAGCGATAAAACAAGAAGAGACTTAGAAGTTACACGCGAAGCATTTTTGCGTAGTAACCTTATTGTAGGCAGTGGCAGCAACTTGGACGAACAAGGCAACAGAAACTGCGGATGCAATAGAACTCTTGGGACATTTCCCTTTAACCCAAACACTCAACTTCTTTGCATAGAATTTTGCAACAATGACAGCGACAGCAATGGGGCTTGGCTCAACATGACTTTCTGCGGCAAAGTAGCTCCAAGACCCGAAGAAGCGGAAGAAGCGCAAGAGGAACAAGAAGAACTGGAAGCGCTTATTCCCATATCTTCTACCTACACACGCCTTTTTGTATCCAGTTCCGATGTTACTGACAGCTATCTTTGGGCAAACTCTACCGTTATTCGCGATGACCAAGGCAATGATAACTGTCCAAACGGCGCTTGCATAAGTTCTTTTGACTTCATCAATGACCAATATCCCTACATAACAAATACACAAACAGAAAGCACAAAAATCTATGTTGGCATTTACGATAACAACCAAAACGATTTTGCTTTTTATCTTCAAAACACCTACGACTATCTCTTTACCCAAGGTTGTCTCTTTGTTGACCAAATATCGTGCAATATTAAAAATATCAAAGTCGTTGATATTCCACAGGATTTTTTCTCTCTTAGCCCAATTTTACGAGAAAAAATCGTTTCGGTTATTACTGGGCTGGAAGAAAACCACAATGTCTTTCAGATTTTTGGGGTAGCACAACTGATAGCAACGTACCCAGAACTTGCCAACTTACTCACTGAATTTCTTCTTTCTGAAGATGAAGAACTAATAGAAGAAGTTTGCTTCTTCATTGAGTTAATTTGGTACTATTTATATGTCGCAATGATAATATAAATATCCAACGTTCATGAAAAAAGGGACTGTCATAACCGACAGTCCCTTTTTTTTGTTTGCTTTGCTTATTTCTTTTTTGACGTTTTCTTAGTCACTGGTGACTTTTTAGTCGTCTTCTTTTTCTTCTTTTTTGGCGCTACTTTGCGCGTTCTAAACGGCGATTCAGTTAACGCGTGCTTTAATACATCGTCAATGGTAGTTGCGTAAACAACAGTCAGCTTTGCATCAAGCTCATTTTTGAACTCTTGCACATCTCGCTCATTAGCTTTAGGCACAATAACCGTCATTTTGTCAAAACGAATTGCTGCCAGCAGCTTTTCTTTAAGCCCACCAATAGCCAACACACGCCCATTTAACGTAGCTTCACCAGTCATGGCTACATCTGCCTTCACGGGAATCTTGGTCAAAGCTGAAATCAAACCGGTTGCCATGGTAACACCTGCCGAAGGGCCATCTTTTGGAATAGCGCCTTCAGGAATATGAATATGAATATCAACATCAGCATAGAAATTGTCTTTAAGGCCAAAATCTTTAGCACGTGAACGAGTATAGCTCATGGCGGCCTGGGCCGACTCTTGCATAACTTCGCCAAGCTGACCGGTAAGCGTTAAAGCACCCTTGCCCGGCAAAATGGTTACTTCTATTTCTAGAACGTCTCCACCAACTTCTGTCCATGCCAACCCGGTAACTAAACCTATCGCATTTTCTGCCTTGGTGTCGGGGCGACGGAACGGCGGCGAGCCAAACCATTTTTCAATAAGCTCATCAGTAACTACAACAGATGTGCACTTTTTATTGCTCAGCATTTCTTGAATACACTTACGTGCAACTTTTGCCAGGCCCCGCTCAAGCTGACGAACACCCGCTTCCTTGGTGTACTCATCAATAATCTTTACGAGTACCTTGTCTGACATATTTACATGCGAAGACTCAAGGGCATGCTCTTTAAATACTTTTGGCAACAAAAACTTTTTGGCTATAGCAATTTTTTCTTCAAGCGTATAACCAGAAAGATTAATCATTTCCATACGATCAAGCAGCGGATATGGAATATTGTCTGCCACATTGGCGGTAGTAATAAACATAACTTTAGACAAATCGTATCCAACTTCTAAAAAGTTGTCTGAAAAGTCTTTGTTTTGTTCCGGATCAAGCACTTCAAGTAACGCTGATGCTGGATCACCTCTAAAATCCATAGCCATTTTGTCAATTTCGTCGAGCAAAATGATCGGATTAATAACACCAGCTTTTTTCATAACTTGAATAATTTTTCCTGGCATAGCACCAATGTAGGTTCTACGATGTCCGCGAATTTCTGCTTCATCACGCATACCACCCAACGAAATACGAACCATTTTGCGACCAAGCGCGTCGGCAATTGATTGGGCAAGAGAAGTCTTACCAACACCCGGAGGGCCCGCTAAACACAAAATTGGGGCACGCTTGAGCTGATCTTTGGCAAACTTGCGAGCAGCCAAAAATTCAATAACACGCTCTTTTGGTTTTTTCATGCTGGCATGAGACGAATCAAGCATCGCTTCAGCTTGTTTTAAGCTTACCGTATCTTTAGTTCCCTTGTGCCATGGCAACTCGATAAGCCAGTCAACATAATTTCTGCTCACCGAAGCTTCTGGCGAAGTTGGCTGCATTTGTTCAAGACGCTTAAGTTCTGCATCAACCTTTTCCATAGCTTCAGCAGGTAACTTGCATTTATTAGCACGCTTACGCAAGTCAGCAATCTCAAGCTGATAATCTTCGCGACCAAGTTCGCGCTGAATAGCACGCATCTGTTCGGTAAGATAGTAATCACGCTGATGCTTTTCAACTTGGCTTTGTACACGCTTACGAATACTTTTTTCAGCCTTTAAAATCTCAAGTTCACTTCTCAGCAAAACCGCCAAGCGCAAAGCACGTTCTTTAATATCAATAGTTTCTAAAATTTGCTGACGTTCGTAAAAATCAAGGTGCATATGCACCGCAATTGTGTCAGCCAGATAGTCAAGATCTTGTGGTCCTTTAAAAAGTCCCAAAACATCGGTAGACATTTTTTCGTTCAAATTGACGTACTCTTTGAATAGCTCATAAAGATTACGCCACAGGGCTGTGTTATCGGCAGAATCTTCTACCGGAACTGGAATTAAATCTTCAGCCAAAACACTCAAATAATCGTCTGAATTGGTAACTTCAACAATGCGTGAGCGCGCCAAACCTTCAATCAAAATTTTCAGCGTGCCATTGGCCATGCGAGCAACTTGCAAAATATGCGCACGCGTCCCATAGTCAAAAAGATCTTCCTTGCCAGGCTTATCAACATCTGAAGACCGCTGAGCAGTTACAAAAACTTGCTTATTGGCAGCCATGGCAGCATCAACCGCTTTAATTGAAAAGTCGCGACCAACAACAACAGGGATTATACTCTTGGGTAATGCAACAAGATTACGCAGGGGCAAAACAGGCAAAACAACCTGACTACCCTTTTCATAGCCTTGTTCTATTCCGTGATTATCAGGTTTCTTCATGTTTTATTCTTAATTTTATTAGTTTTAGTAATCAACATACGTTTGAACCCTATGATTTTACAACAATAAAATAGGCTTGTAAATACGAGAAAAAAACGACTAGATCGACAAAAAGTCACCCCATCTTACAAACAAGCCTGCACCAACAAAGCACAAATAGTATTCTACCTGAAACAAACACCCTTATTTATACGAAAAATCAACAACAATCAACAAAATCCCCACTTTTTCCAATTGACTTTATACCCGAGCACTTTATACTGAAACTATCTAAAACATAGGACTTGTAGGCCCTTTTATTTAATTTCACCACCATAATGAAGTTTAATAAGTACGATACGTTTAATAAGTACACGGCCATAGCTCTCAGCGGGTGCTCTAATCCGCCATCACTTTGCACGCCATTATTTCTAGCACAAAAATTTTTTAAATTTCATTTTTCTTTTTTACGAAGTCGGGTATCTTGTTGTTCCCAGCTTTTCTTAACAGATAGAAAAGACAGGCGTTACCAAATTATTACCAATAATCCTTTTTTATGGAGTGATCATGCAAGAAAAGCTCTCCGGTAAGTTATATAAGTTATGGGGCATTAAGCGAGAGTTTCTTCTCAAAATATTGCTACTTTCAGCAACGTACTTCTTTTTAATGGCTTGCCATGTGATTTGGAAGCCACTTAAATACTCGCTCTTTGGGCAAATTGTTGGCACCAGCTCCGTCCCTTTCGCTAAAATTTCTTCTCTGCTTTTCTTAATTCCTCTGATCTTACTTTACTCCAAACTTGTCGACTGGCTCAGACGCCACCATCTCCTCTATTTTTTTACTATATCTCACGCACTTGGCGGTCTATTTTTTTACTACTTCATCTCTCATCCCGTTTACGGCATTGCAAATACTGACACAGGACCAAGTCGTTATATTGGATGGCTCTTTTATTTCTTTATGGAAAGCTTCGACGCCTTTCTTTCAACAACATTCTGGTCATTTGCTGACTCAGTAAACAACGCTAATGACGCAAAATATTATTATGGCTTTTTTGTTTCAGGTTCAAAAATTGGTGGCATGCTTACCGCAGCAACATTATACTTTGTGCTCACGGGCGCAACAACAGAAAGCCAGTTAAGCATTATTCCTAACGCACTTCTGATTGGCAGCTGCATGCTCTTTGCCGCAGCAGCATGTATCTACTTTCTCGTCAAAAAAGTTCCTGAAGGCATCATGCACGGCTATGAAAAAGTATATCAACTTGAAAAACATAAAGATGTCGAACACATCCCCACGCCAACGCGGCTTAAAAGCTTTTTACGCTCAATCACCAGCGCCTTTGATGGCTTAACCATCATGGTAAAGAGTTCTTATGTTATGGGTATTTTTTCACTCGTATTTTTTTATGAAATTATCATAGCAATTTTTGATTACCTGGTTATGATGCGTGCCGAAAGCGCACATCCTTCAATCGGCTCAATGACGGCTTTTTATGCACTATATTTCTTCATCATGAATGGTATTGGCTTGTTGATCAGCTTGTTTGGTACAACCCCATTGTTGCGTATTTTGGGCATTAGAATGTCTCTCTTTGCCTTCCCGCTTATCTGCCTGATTATGCTCGTAACTACCTTTATATTTCCTCAAGGATGGATTTTGTTTGGTACCTTGATCGGTTTACGCGCCTTTAACTATGCACTCAACCACCCAACACGAGAAGTCTTATATATTCCAACCACCAAAGATATCAAGTTTAAAGCAAAAACATGGACCGATGCCTTTGGGTCTCGTATTGCTAAAGGATTTGGTTCCTTCTTCAACTTGGCGCTTCAAAGTGTTGCTCCGGCTATTGCCTTATTCTCAAGCATCACATTCAGCCTTGGCTTAACAGGCATCTGGCTGGTTATTACCTACTTTTTAGGTAAGACATTGCAAAGCGCAATCGATGAAAATCGCATTATCGGCGAAACAGAAGAGTCTAAAACCAATAGGTAGTAATCAACTAAGTACAACAAAAGGAAGAGTATGATTTTTAGATTTGCCAGGCATATTTCACGAACAATGGAAGAAAAATTACAAATAGATTCAAATGAGATAAAAAAATTATTTCTTTTGGCGTTTTCATTTTTCTTCATAATAGCGTCATACTCAATTCTTCGCTCACTTAAAACGTCCATCTTTTTAGGGCTTGTAGGCAAAGAATACCAACCAATGACACGCCTTATTGCTATTGTTATTATGTTTCCAGCAATGCTTGGCTACGCCAAACTGGTTGATAAATTTAAACGCGAACAAATTGTTTATACCATCATTGGTATTTATGCTGTTGCAAGCCTTGTCTTTGCTGTACTTTTAGCCCATCCCACCATTGGCGTCCAAAACACTTTCACCAGCCCCTACCGCTTTATTGGCTGGGGTTTTGAAATTTTCATGGATCTTTACTCAGCCCTGGTGGTAAGCACCTTCTGGAGCTTTGTTAACTCAATCTGCACGCCAATGTTTGCGGAAAAAGGATACGGCACCATTGTAGCTATCTCTAAAATAGGAGGCATTGCTGCAGCTCTTATTGGCTTATTAATAACAAGATCTGGCCTTGAAACATCATCATCAATTCCACTTCTTACCGCAAGCGCTGGCATTTTCTTATTCCTTTCAATTCTCTTGGTACGTTCTATTATCAAAACCATCCCAGATTCATATTTGCACGGTTATCAAGCAGCGTTTGTTGAAGAGAAGAAGGCTGAAAAGCAACTTAAAAAACCGGGTATCTTTGAAGGCTTACGCTTGATGCTTACCGAGCCGTATGTTCTTGGAATTTTCGGCATTTTGTACAGCATGGAAATTATTTCAATCATTTTTGACTATCAAATGCAAGTATTAATGTCTGTTGAAATGAACAACCACATTGGCTCTATGAGCTCATTTATGTTTATTTATACAGCAACATTTCAAGTCTGCACCTTCTTATTTGCATTTTTGGGCACCTCAACGTTGTTGAAAAAAATTGGGGTTCGTGCTTGCTTAATTATCACTCCGCTTGTACTGGGTCTTCTTTCACTCATCATGCTTACCTGGCCATCGCTCTGGATAACCTTTTTCATTTTGGTTATTTTACGCGCTCTGAACTACGGCTTCAACCAGCCAGTACGCGAAATACTGTATATTCCAACAGTTAAAGATATCCAATTTAAATCAAAAGCTTGGATCGAGTCGTTTGGTAAAACCTTTTCCAAGGCCTCCGGTTCAGCCTTTAGTTGGATTTCTATAACCACCAACCCGCTCTTGTGCATCCGAACCAACGCTATATTTTCCTTTGCCATTAGCGCTTTTTACCTGGTTGTGGTATTTTTCTTGGGCCGACGCTATGCAAAAACAGTTGAAAATAATGAAGTTATCGGCACAAAGAGATATAAATCTTGATCTTCAACTCATTTCTGATAGAATTGAGAGCGTTATTGTAAGCATTTTATGCAGTTATTATAATTGGACCTTGTTTCTTATTGACGGGTGGTTACCTTACAAAATACGTAAAAAACCAAAGAAACAATAGATATAACCCGAAGAAGGATTTTTATGAACATCGATTTAAAAGATATGCTCAAAGCTGGCCTTCATTTTGGTCACAAGACTTCACGTTGGTCGCCAAACATGCGTCCCTACATCTGGGGCTCAAAAAATCACGTACATTTGATTGATATCTCCAAGACTGCCTTCTTGTTAGAAAAAACAGGCCTTGAGTTGAAAAAACTCGCAGCTGAAGGTGGCACATTCTTGTGGATTGGTACTAAAAAGCCTGCTCAAAAGATCGTTCAAGAAATTGCAACCAAGTTGAATATGCCTTGGGTTATTCATCGCTGGATCGGCGGCACCTTGAGCAACTTTGATCAAGTTAAAAAAGCTATTACACGCCTTCTTCATTTGCGCGATGTTATGGCAAAACCTACTGCTCATTACACAAAAAAAGAACTTGTGATGATCCAAAAGGAAATCGAACGTCTTGAAAAGAATGTTGGCGGTATTATTGAATTGTCATACCCACCAGCAGGTTTGATTGTTGTTGACGCAGGCAGAGAACAATCTGCAATAAAAGAAGCTTCACGTTTGGGTATTCCAATCGTATCACTCGTCGACACCAACACAGATCCTTCAGGCGTTAACTTTGTTATTCCTGCAAACGATGACTCACCAAAATCGATTCGTTATGTTCTTGAATACTTGCAAGCAAAAGTTGAAGAAGGTATGAAAGAATTTAAAGACAACAAAGGCGCAGAAAAAACTGCTAAAAAAGTAGTTGCTAAAGAAGTTGCCCCAGTTGTTGAACCGGTAATCATTGAAGCGTTGGCTCTTGAAGAAGGTGACGACATTGTTGGTAACACCGCAAAAGTAGAAGCTATTAAAAAGCCTCTTTCACGATCACCGATCAAGAAATAACGACCCTGTCTTTGACAAAATATCATCCCGAGTGCCCGGCGTAGTCCTGAGCTTGTCGAAAGACGAAGACTGGGTGTATCGAGGGAAGGAGAGGTGGCTGAGTGGCCGAAAGCGCATGATTGGAAATCATGTATGCCCTGAAAGGGGCATCGAGGGTTCGAATCCCTCTCTCTCCACCATACTTCGCCAAGGCTTCGTATGGCACGGCCATTTTCTTTAAAAGTTTTAGAAACGGTAGAACAAAGCGAAGTATGTCCTTCGAAGCTCTGAAAGAGCGTAGTAGGACAGGCCGGATGGCAGGCCAGTTCTTTTAAATGAAATATACCGCTTTTTGCGCGAATAACGCATAAAGCATAGAAAATTGGGACAAAATAAGTAGTTTTTGTACACAATCTGTCAGATCCGGAAGGAAGCAGCAGGGGTATGAAAATTCTGTATTTTGTCCCTTTTTTAACCCATCTTGAAAAATACTTGACTATTATTAAATATAATCTACAATAAAACCATGGGTGATTCAATTTGAATTTATCATAAATAACTAAAAAATCGCCTTTTTGGAGATTTCTAACTCTTTTTAAAAAAATAACTGGGAGGTTATATCATGAAAAAGTTACCTAATTTAATGTTAATTATAGGCCTGTTAGCAGGCTCATTGCACGGCGCAGCAACATCACCATTTGAACACTACTGTCAGCTTGGAAAAAGCAAAAAAGAAAAATTGTTTCAACTCGCAATTGTAAACCAAGACTACATAGCCAGAAAAATAGTGGCGTTACAAAACGATACAACAAAAACAATAACAGAGCTCAACGAGGAATACCCAAAACTCAGAAAAGAACAAACGCAAGCAGAAGATATCATTGGATGCTACAGCAATTGTTCATTTGCTCAATTTATTATAGAAAAAACTCGGTTACAACTAAATTATGCTGATGAACAAAAAGAACCAATGATCCACCTCTTACAACAAATCACATTAATAACGAACCATATAAACAAGATAAAATTAGAAATGGCTAAATTAGAATGGTGCGTAAAACCACGCAAGAAATTTGAACGGCCATGGAGAGATTATCTTGGAAAAACTCCACGAAAAAGCTCACACCGCAAAGCAGCAATGATCAATCACCACAACAACGCACAGTTAAAAAAGAGGTTATACCATGAAAACATTTAATTATTTATTGTTAATATTAGGCCTTGCTGCCAGCTCACTCTACGGCGCAGCATCATCATCTGGCCCAAGCACACAAGCTACGAAAAAAATTGAACACTACCAAAAACTTGCACAAGACAAAGATAACAGCTATTTGAAGCTGGCAATCATCGAAAGATTTATAGCTGAAAAAAATATAGTACAACTTTCCTCCCTCAGAGAAAAAGCAAGTAGCGCAGAAGAGATAACAGAGATCGACACACAATTGAAAAATCTCGAAATGCGAATAACCAAAGCACTAGAAATTATTGAACACTATGCCACCTATCCATTTGCTGATCGTGTTTCTAAAACAACCAGATTGATAATACTAAGCACACAAGACCAAGCGAAACCAGAACAAGCCCTGCTTAAACATCATGCAGCAACGGAAGAACGCATAGACAAAATAGCATTGGAAATGGCCGAGTTAACCCGAAGCACAGGCTTGGGAATGATCCCGCGTCTAAAATTTGAAAGGCGCTGGAGAATCTATCTTGGAAAAGCTCCACGAGCTAGTTCAAAACGAAAACCGGTAAGTATCAATAATTGCCATAAAAACTATGAAGCCAACTACTTGGCATACGTTCTTTTAAAGGTATTCGTTCTTGAACTAGATCATGAAATAATACGCCAAGATATTATGGATGATGCTGCAGAACAACAACTTAAGGCAATATCAAAAGAAATAAAGCGCTTGGAACACTATGCAGAAAAAACAGAGGGCTACTCCTTTCATAAAGAAATAGAGCGCTACGTTGACGACATTATAGAAAAAAAATACGGACACCTTGAAGGCCAAGAATTAAGAGAAGTAATTCAAGTTGAAGTTGATGCAATCCGGAAAAGACTATCAGCTGATTAAAAAAAGAGGTTATATCATGAAAAAATTAAATTATTTATTGTTAACATTAGGTCTGGCTGCCAGCTCTCTACGGGGCGCAGCATCATCGTCAAGTTCATCATCATCCTCAAGCTCGCACGAAGAAGAAAAGCTCAGCAAACAAGAGCTCGAGCAAAGAATGAATGAATATTATGTAACAAAGTTAATTTTCCAAGAAGCTTGGATAGAAAATGAAGTCCAATATCTTATGAATTTAAAAAAACAAACAAGTGATGCAACAGCACTCGCTAATTTAACCGCGAAAATTCGAGCATACAACACCCAGCGAATAGCAATAAACAATGCTATAGACAAACACAACAAAGCTTCATTTTTTAAGAAAACCGAAAAAGATATGGAAACAATGATTACTACAATCTTCACCTATGATTCTTGCCAATTAAAAAAAGCACTTGAACAAAACATACAAGAAGCTTCAGAAAAGCTTGAAGCTACAAAGTTAGCGCTAAAAAGCTTGACAGAACCAATCGAAAAAACACCAAAACAAAACACCGGATTAGGAATAACACCTCGACCAAAACCATCAAACAAGAAACAACCAGCCCCAAAACCAAAACTTTCTCTTCGTGCAATCGCTATGCAAAATTCAGCAAAATTACAAAGCTAAAAAAACTTAAAAACCAAGGACAAATCATGAAAAAGTTAAATTATTTATTGTTAACACTAGGCCTGATTGCAGGCTCATTACACGGTGCAGCAAGATCAGACTTAGAAAATATTGCAAAACAAACGCAAAGCCCAAGCAAGCAAACGCTCGAAAGCCAACTTCACGAGTGCAATTTACAGATTTTAATTTTCCAAGAATTCTTATTAGAACAAGAAGTTGCCATGTTCAAATCTTTGCAATCACCAACAACTCCTCCTGACGCACTAGAACGCATCAAACAAAACATTATACAAATTAACACGCAACGATTTACATTACAACAAGCAATAAAAACCTACAATTCGGCTCCATTTGCCAGCGATATTCACACAAGCACAGATATAACAATTCGTGAGTGTAGTGAAGACGAAGATGGAGAAACCCTTGATTATGAAACAACAACAGAAGCAATAAACAAAGAAATCAAACAACTCAAAAAAACGGTAGAAAACATACAACTAAGCATGCAGGCAAGCAAAGGGTTAAGCCGAACACCTCGTCAACAATTTGCAACAAATCCAGCACGACGCAGACAGACACAAAAATCAGCAGCCGGACCAAAATGGCGTATTGAAGCCCTCAAACAAGATGCCCGCGAAGACTAAAACGAAAGCTCACCATGAAAAAAATATACTACGCACTCATGCTTACTTTTATTACCAACAACGCTCACGGTGCTGCCAGCTCAACAGCTGATCGAAAAACTACGCTCGCTGTTACTGATAAAAAAATTAGCATTATTGGCAATGAAAAAAAGATCATTCTTTTGAGCCACCAGCTAAGTTTTTATGCCGAAGAGCTCCAAAGATATTGCACACAAAAAACAGCCTTAAACGCTGAGACACAAAAATTAAGTCAAGATGCCGACCAAATTGCTCTTGCACTGTCATTAAACCCGCATGATACAAGCTTAGAAACACAACTGCAAGAAGCTGAAAAAGCAATAAGCGAAAAAAGCGGTGTAACGATAGAATTAATGTTTGAAAATATGATCATTGAAGAAGAGTGCCAAACAACTGCAAAAAAACTTAAAGAGCATCAAAAAAGACGTCCAACTTTGGGCACCATCGACAGCATAGTCAAAGCAACGAAACAAGCAAGAATGGAACTTGAAAGAGACAATATTACTCATGAAAAATTAGAACAATTCTATCGCAAAAAATTAGACAAAATAAAGC
The DNA here is from genome assembly GCA_019746485.1 of Candidatus Babeliales bacterium. Taxonomy (GTDB): domain Bacteria; phylum Babelota; class Babeliae; order Babelales; family RVW-14; genus AaIE-18. The sequence continues at coordinate 49,629 of JAIERW010000005.1, forward strand.
AAGCACGTCTAGCAGAATTCGATGAAGAAGAGGACAACTAAAAAAGAGGTTATCATGAAAAAAATATATTACGCACTACTCATGCTCAGCTTTATTGCTGGCAACGCTCACGCAGCCGCAGGCTCACCACAAGAAAACACAAGCTCAAAACAAGATCGGCTCGAACGCAGAGAAGCAATTAAAGCAAGCCTGCACCATCCTAATCGTAAGCTGCGCCAAGACATAAACTTACGCGTTATTCTTGGGCACAAAGCCGTAGAGCCAACCATAAAAATCGTAGACAACGAAAAAATGATCATTATATTAGGCCACAAACGTAAACTTTATCGCAGTCAAATTAGAGAATATCGTCACCAAGAAAAACAATTGGCTGACAAAATAGAAAAATTAAGACAAAAAATTTCCGAACTCAAAAAAGAAAAATCATCAAACAAATCGATCAAAAGACAAATAAAAAACCTGGTAGAGCGAATACGCATAAAAAACAACCAAGCATACAATGTATCCATTGATAAAATGACGCTAAAAAGTACGCTTACCTACATTAATAATAAACTTGATGCCCTCATTGCTGAAAGAAGTAGTTACCATGCAAATCCCATGGCTCAACAAGCCAAAGACAAGGCACACCAAGAATTTGTAGAAAGCAGAATTATTGGTCACGAATTACGCTGCATTTACTTTGATAAATTAGCAAGAGCAAAGCGTGCAGAACTTGCAATGATAAATGATGAGAAAAGCCCATTTGCAATGGCAAGCTACGAGCCTCAAAGACAATCTCTTTTGGGAATTAACCAGCAGCTTTGCCAATTGTGTGTTTCGCGCCAAGAATATGCCCACTACCCAAACCTGCAAGCACTCAAAGAAAAAGCATACACAATTGCACAAAAATTAGAACAAGACGCCAGAGCCAGGCACAACAGACTTGCAACGACAAGCATATTATTTTCTTGGGATGATAGCGATCAAAAAAATAGTGAACGAGAAGAGCGCATGAAAAAGAATAACGAACATCGAATAATGAAAGACTCCTTAAATCTTCTGGAAAGAGCAGTCAAAGAGTACATGTTCGAATAATAAATCTCATACAACCCCCCAGCTTCAAAAAGGGCTTTGCACACGCAAGGCCTTTTTTGTTGCCTAAAAAAAGCTCTTTTTGAACTGAATAATGTTGAAACTTGTAACCAATTTTAAATCAGTGTACATTCGTACAATCCCAAAGAAAGCTTCACATTTTAAAGAATCTATGGTGGTAATACGGTATGGCTCACGCAACACAGCAAACACTTAACTTAGCACGCAAATGGCGTCCGCAAAACTTTTCGCAAGTAGTGGGACAAGATATTCCCATTCGCATGCTCAAAAACAGCTTATACTTAAAAAAATACTTCCCCGTTTATTTGTTTGCTGGTCAACGCGGCTGTGGTAAAACATCAACCGCGCGCGTTTTTGCTGCAGCGCTCAATTGTCTTAAACTGCCTGCGTTTCAAGAACAGCCAACCAGCCAAGAGATTCCGTGCCTAGAATGTTCGTCATGCACGGCCATGATGCGCGGCAACCACCCCGATTTTATTGAAATTGACGCAGCATCCAACACTGGTGTGGACAATGTCCGCCAAATTATTGAAACGGCTTCGTACGTTCCACTTTCTGGCCAAAAAAAAGTTTATCTGATTGACGAAGCACACATGCTCAGCAAAGCTGCATTTAACGCCTTTTTAAAAATTTTAGAAGAACCACCAGAAACGGTGCTCTTTATTTTAGCAACAACTGAATTACAAAAAATACCGGAAACGGTTTTGTCTCGTTGTTTTCAGCTTACCTTCCATCCAATCAACAGCATATTTTTAAAAGACCACCTGCGCACCATGTGCGAGCAAGAAAAAATTAGCATCGACGATGATGCACTACAACTTTTGGTTGAAGAAACAGGCGGCTGCGCGCGCGATGCTATTAACCTGCTTGAGCAAGTACGCTTTTCTAGCGCGCACATTAACGCCGACCAGGTTTTACGCGTACTGGGCAAAGTAAGTAACACGGTTGGCCTAACCCTTTTTGAACTGTTGCTAGACCGCAAGCCAGACCAAGTACTTACCTATTTGCACGAAATTTCATTTCAAAGTATTGCCCCGCTCACACTCTGGAATATGCTTATTGCGCTGTGCCGCGCACTGCTGTGGGCAAAATACGGCGTTACCACCATCCCCAACTCATTCAGCAAAAATCTTGAAACCCTGCAAGCACTCGCAACAAAATGTTCGCTCGGCAGACTTCATGGCATTATGCAGCTGATACTCAGCCAAGAAGCTTTGTTTCAGCAAACCAACCAAAAGCATACGTTTTTGGAAGTGGTCATGCTCCAAATTTGTGAGCAAACGGGTACGCCCAACGCGCCAGGCCAGCCCAAACAATACAACCCAAACAACGATAGCCCTGGTACCAGCACCCCGCCACCGGCCAAAATAACCAGCCCAACCCCTTCAGCCTTGCCAGCTCAAAGTGAGCAGCACATGCCAAAAGCAACCATTGAAAAAAGCGAAACCAAGCTGGTAGTAACCATTCCGGTTGACGATTCAGTAGAAAATAGCGAAAAATGGAAGGCCTTTGTAGAAAAGGTCTTGGCCAAAAGCGACGACCAGCTCCTCAACTCAATTTTAATGCAAACTCGCTTTTTGGGTAACGATAGTACCTCTGGCTCTATAACCATTAAATTGAGTAGCAACAGCAACTTTTTTAAAGAGAAAATTAAAGAAAGTGCGGCCATGTGGCAAGAGCACCTGAAGCAACATTTTGACCACTTTACCGGCTTCAACTTTGCCCATAATGCCGAGCCAGTAAGCCCAAAGCCTTCGCCGGCCGCTCAACCAACAATTGACCCGAGCAGCATTAAGCCGGCAGCCCCACGCCCAACCGCAAGTCAGGCCCCAAACACTCAGTACCGCACATTTAATGCCCCGCCCAAAAAGCAAGGACCCGCTTTAGAGCCCTTTGACGTGCAGGACAAAGAGAAATGGCCCTTGGCAAACTTGCTTACTAGTCATTTTCCGGGTACAATAAAGAAGGCTGCAAAGCCTCTCATTAACTCTTAAATTACATTCCGAACCAAAAGCAGTAAGGACCCGGTAAGCAATGAATAAAAAGGTAAAGTACCCAACGGTTGTATTAGTTGGTAGAACAAATGTTGGTAAATCAACATTATTTAACCGCCTTGCAAGCGAACAAAAAAGTATTGTATTTGAACGCGAAGGCGTAACCCGCGACTACATCGAAGAAAAAATTACGTGGGCCGACAAAACCTTTAAAATCATTGATACCGGTGGTTTTGAGTTTAAACGAAACATGACCGAGATCGAAACACGCGTACAAGAAAAAGTATTGCGCTTGCTGGACAACGCGTCACTTCTTTTATTTGTGTGCGATGGTAAAAACGGTTTAACTCAGGGCGACCTGCACATTGCCAAAATTTTACACAGAACCAGAAAGCCGGTTATCGTTGTCGTTAACAAAGCAGACAACAAACGGGCACTTGAAGACAATGCCGCAGAATTTTACTCATTAAGCTTTGAAGAGATTCTTAACGTTTCCAGCATTCACGGAACCGGTATTGGCAGACTTCTTGAACGCATTACCGACATTGTGCCACAACCAACAACTATTGAAGGCGAAGTACCTCAGTACAAAATGGTAATTGTTGGCAAGCCCAACGTTGGTAAATCGTCACTCATGAACCTACTACTTAACCAAGAACGCTCTATTGTTTCAGAAGTTGCCGGCACCACACGTGAACCGATTACTGAAATGTTGCAGCGCGCCGACGAGTTGATCCAACTTGTTGATACCGCGGGCGTTCGTAAAAAAAGCCGCGTTGACGATGAACTAGAACAGCTCATGGTTAAAAGCTCGCTGGAAGCAATTCGCGAAGCAGACGTGGTACTCTTGATGATCGATGCTTCACAAGGCAAAATATCTGACCAAGAACTGAAATTGCTCTTTTACGTTTACGAAGTCAACAAGCCAGTTTTAGTGCTCTACAACAAAACTGACTTAATTAAAGAAGACGACTACACCAAAGCACAGCTTAAAAGTAGTTTGGACGAATATAACTTCGTCTTAAAAAAGACACCTCAAATTAATATCTCGTGTCTTTCAAGGAAAAACGTAAGCAAAGTTATTGACCAAGTTAACTCACTGGTCAAGCGCTGCGCACAAAGCTTTAACTCAAGCGAACTTGATGAATTGGTAAAACAAACATTAACAACCAAGCCGATGTACCACAAACGCATCTTGCTACGCCTGTTCAAAATTCGTAACGTTCCTGCACAAATCCCAACCTTTGTTTTGCATGTAAACTACCCAGAATTTTTTGGACCATCACAACTTGGCTTTATCGAAAATATTATTCGATCACATTACGATATTAAAGGCTGCCCAGTTCAGTTTAGTGTACGAAAAGTATAGTTTATGAGCCTGGCTCTTTCGGTCGTTTGTTTAAGCCAAACGTTGAGTAAGAAACAGATTTTACAAAACATTTCGTTTGCTGCACAAAGTGGTTTAGTTACCGTGCTCTTGGGCCCCAACGGCGCAGGCAAAACAACATTGCTGACTACCATTATGGGCCTGAACCCGGCACCAGCAGCCGACCAAAAGAATCAGAAAAATATCATCTCTCTCAATCATGAAATTATCAACGGTTGGCGCATAGATCAACGCGTCAACCGTGGTCTTATCTACCTGCCTCAAAGCAGCTCACTGTTTCAAGACATGTCGGTGCACGATAATCTGCAACTCGTTTTTGAATATCATGCTTTTTGGCACAAAAAAACCAAACAAGTTTTTTTTGCCGAACGCAACATGTGGCTTGAGCGTACCCAGCTCACGCACAGCCTACAGCAAAAAGCAGGGGTACTTTCGGGCGGGCAAAAGCGCAAGCTTGAAGTGGTTCGCGCACTACTTATGCACCCTGAGCTCATTTTATTGGACGAACCATTTGCTGGCGTTGATCCAAAGTCGATCTACGAACTAAAAAAGATATTTACAGATATGGCTCAATCTGGTATTGGTATAGTACTTTCAGATCACCATGTTGACCAACTTTTGTCGATAGCCGATTTGGTTTACGTTGTAATGCAAGGCCATGTGGTAACATCGGGCACCATCAAAGAAATTCTTGCCAACAAAGATACTCAAGAACGCTATCTCGGCGATCAATTTTATAGCGAAATTGCAGAACGATTTTTATAAAAAAGGTAAAGGGAGAAGGCAGCAATGAATATCAAAATTTCATTTCAAAATATGGATCATTCCAATCCACTCGAAACTCACGCTCGTGAAAAATTGGCCAAACTTAACGACATTTTAGAAAATGCAGAAAATCTCAATCCATTCAACATTGAGCTTCATTTACGCGCCAACAAACTCCACCCGCACCATGCGGCACATTTGCACGTTAAAACACCACGATTTGACTTAAACACGCAGGAAGAAGGTACCGATTTGTACGTGGTTGTTGATGACACTATCGACAAAATGGTCGCACTACTCAAAAAAGAAAAAGACAAAAAAAACGACAAAGAACGCAAACACGAAAATGAGAAAAATAAGTTTGGATCAGACAAATATTAGCCCTTCGATACATTTTTCCTACGGAAAAACACTCAGGGTGAGCGGGGAAAAATTTTTAGATCGCTCGTCCCGAGTGCCCGCAGGGTGTATCGAGGGAACTAAAATCTACCATAAACCAACAAAGCCTTGACCAGCAACGGAAAAACACCCATTAGCAAGCATGCCCCAACGCCCGTGCGCACCGCAGACCACAACACAGGCAGTTTTGATGACGGCCGCAAAAAGAATAAGCCTAACAACAAAAACGTTGTTGCTTCAAAAACAAAAAATAAGCTTCGCGGCGCAAACTTCATACTCAAAATGATGCAACAAACTAATGCAACCAGACGTAGTTCGCGCAGCCAAAAGATTGAATACTGAGTGGTAGTGGCAAACCAAAGACCAAGCGAAATACCCACTACCACCAGCACCATTAAGCAATAAATGACCCAAAACCAATAATCTTTCAAAAAATCCCCCAGCGCATAGCGCACCTGAGCCAAAACCCGAGCAAACGGGTCTAAAAAGAAGAGCTCTTCTTCCGGCACTTCAGCCAGACCAACAGAATCTGCAGGTGGCCCGCCCCACTCATGCCGCTCAGCAGCCAAGCTTTGATTTTGGCTACCTGCTGGCAGCTGGCCTGCCAACGGCAACACCAAATAATTAAACTTATGCCGCCCCTGCCTATCTAAAGACAAAAGGCTCACATACAACTTTGCTTTTTTAAACCCAGAACCTAACCGCTTGGTCGAGCTTGAAAAAGTAAACCGTAGCGTCACATTCAACGGCCCCTGCAACACCTTTTTGTCGGCCCGCAGGGCGGCAATGTGACGCACCACCGGCTCACTGGCTACCTTAAAACCTTTCAGCACTACCCCCTCATAATCGAGCGAAAAGGATAGAGAATCGTAATAAACCACCTGATCGGGCAAAGGCAGGTTGATGCACATCTTAATCCGTTGCGTTGCAACAATACGCTTAAAATCACTCAAAAGCTCGCCGGTTGCACTACGCAAAAACGGACAAAAGAAAGCAAATAATAAAAAAATGGCGGCCGGATAACTTTTTTTTATCATAAACTTTACCAAAACTATTTATTTTCTATTTGAAAATACTATACACTAAGGGTGTAGAAATCTGATTGAACTAAAATAAAGGACGTACCATGAGATTTATGCGCAAACGTAAAACACTTCTTACTACCTGGCTGCTGCTTGTTTGCAGCATAGCTAATCTTATGTCGCTCAACCAAGACCTCGTCCAAAAAAGACCAAAACTAACCATTATCATGGTAGTTGACCAGTTTGCACACCACTACATCCAAAAGCTCAGACCCCACCTAAACCACGGGATCAAGATGCTTCTTGAGCAAGGCGTTTGTTATGAAAATGCCTGCCACCCCCACGCCATTCCTGAAACCTGCCCAGGCCACAGCTCGTTGAGCACCGGAACCGTGCCTACCTACCACGGCGTTACCGGCAACCGCTGGTACAACCAAGACGGCAAACCAGTAGAATTTATTGAAGATGAAGGCAGAGCCTGCAGTGCCGAAGTTTTTAGAGATCAAGAAACAACGTATGATGACCATCAACGCTCTTCAAGCCACATCATGGTCGACGCTTTTGCCGATCAATTTGTACTTTCGTCGCCACAAGAAAAACGCAATATTGCTATCTCGCTTTCCATAAAATCAAAGGCTGCCATGGCTACCGCTAACCGCATGGGCAAAGCAATTTGGTTTGACGATAAAACCGGCCGCTTTACCTCAAGCAAACATTATTACAACAAACTGCCCAACTGGCTTGAAGAGTTTAACGAACAAAAGGCGCCCACCAAGCTTGAAAACGTTCGCTGGGAAACGCTTTACCCACGCACCAGCGCAGCGTATGATTTTCCGCACATTGATAACTATGATTATGCGGCATTAGATTTTCCATTAATTTCAGAAAAACCAATTCCTATCGATCGCGATAACGAATGCCCGTACGATCTTTACAACAAAACACCCCACTCAAACCAGCTTCTGTTTGATTTAGCAAAAAAATGTATCGACAGCACCATCGCCCCCAACGCGCCCAACGATATGGTTATGTGGCTGTGCTTGAGCAGCCTTGATTTACTTGGCCATTATTATGGCCCAGACAGCTTGGAAGCGATAGACATGGTGTACCATTTAGACCAACAAATTAAAGAGTTTATGTTATATGCACAATACAAAATGGGTAAGTCGAACGTGCTCTTTGCACTAACCGGCGACCACGGCATACAACCAATTCAAGAGCTTTCATACAAAAAAGGCATTACGCAGGCCCAGCGCGTTATGGTTCAGCCATTGATTGAAAAAATGAATGAGTTTATTGAAGAAAAGTACGATCTTAAAAATGCAGTACAAACATTTGAATCAACCTACTTTGTAATGAACAAACAACAAATGGCAACCAAAAATACTGAAGAACAAGCAGCTATCTTGACTGATCTTAAAGACATGTTACTTCAAGAAGCGTCAATCAAGCGCGTGTGGACGCGCGACGAGCTGCACAAAGCAACGTTTCGTACACAAGATGTTGAAAGCTATTACAAGAACCATTTGTACGACTCGCGCCTGGGCGAGCTGATTATCATGCCACAACCTTACTGCCTGCTCACACGTTATCCAAAAGGCTGCTCGCACAATACGCCCTACGACTACGACACACACGTACCGCTTATTGTGTATCAGCACGGGCGCTTTGCGCCAAAAACAATCACGCAAAAAGTTTTAATACCACAACTGCCCACCACGCTTTCGTATCTTTTGGGCGTTGTGCAACCATCTGCCGGCACCTTTCCTGTGCTGCCAGGCATTTTTGACGAGGAAAGCCCATGATTAAAAAAATAGCCAAAAGCCTGGCAGCAATTTTTGTGATTAGCATACTGCTGGCATACGTGCGCCCCTCGAGTGAGCTCGGGACTAAAGGCGAGGTTAAGGTAGCAAAACCAAAAATCGTTCTCGTTTTTGTAGTCGACCAATTTGCCCATCACTACCTGGCTATGCTCAGGCCTTACTTGAACTTTGGTTTAAAAAAGCTTGTTGAAGACGGCATAAATTTTGAGCGCGCCAACCATCCGCACGGCGCACCGGCAACCGCAACCGGCCACGCTACCTTGAGCACCGGCACCTGCGCCAAAGACCATGGCTACATTTTAAATGCCTGGGCCGACGGCAACGGTAAAAAGATTCGCGCAACGCAAGACGACGCCCAAACAGCAGCAGTGCTGGGCCGCAACGGACCTATGAACTATGGCGCTTCGCCAAAGCTTTTAATGGTAGACACACTTTCAGACCAACTGGTAGCACAATCTACACCCGAGCACAAAAATACCGTTTTCTCGCTCTCGTTTAAAACGCGCGCCGCCATTGCTATGGCAGGCAAGGGGGGGCATGCTATTTGGTTTAACGACGATGAAAATATGTTTACCAGCAGCAAAGCATACTACCAAGAAATTCCTGAATGGGTGCAAGATTTTAATAAGCGCAACGACGTTGCAAAAATTAAAGAAATCGACTGGCAGTTATTCCATCCCGAAAATCATGAAATCTACGAGCAATTTGCCAACAAAGATTACCGCTTTGCCGGCACCACGCTCCGTCTGGCTGGCAATAAAACAGCCTTAAATTTTGGTCAACGCGAAAAGGCGGGAAAATATGATGATCAGCAATTATTTCAACGTACACCCATGGCCAACGGTATGCTCGCCGATTTAACCAAAGAATGTATTGATAAGCATTTTGAAAAAGACGGAAGTGAAACACTTTTTGTATGGGTTGGTTTTTCGGCACTGGACAAAATTGGCCACGTGTTTGGGCCCAACAGCTTAGAAATGATCGACACTATTTGTCATTTGGACAAACAAATTGAAGATTTAATGAACTACGCACAAAACAAAGCAGGCGCACACAATGCTCTTTTTGCTGTTTCAGGCGACCATGGCGTTTCACCAATTCCTGAGTTAATGCACGAGCGAGGCTTTGGGTTTGTCAGCCGCCTGCTCAATAAAGATTTAACCAACGGTATGAACAACCTGATTGAAGAAAAGTATGGCATAAGCGGCATTGTAAAAACATTTAAAACGACCATGTTTTATCTCAACAAGCAAGCTCTGGCAAAAGTTGATCAAGAAAAACAGAACGCAATTATTGAAGATTTAAGAAATTATTTACAAGCGCAACCGGGCATGTGTAAAGTTTTTACAACAAAAGAATTAGTTGAGTCAACCTTTGACCCGACTTCGTTTGAATATTTGTATCAAAACCAAACGTATGTGGGCCGTACCGGCGACTTGATTTGCATGCCAAACATGTACTCATTTATTGCCAAACGCGCCAACGGCACCTCGCACAAAACGCCGTACGACTACGACACACACGTGCCACTTATTTTGTATCAAGCAGGTTCACTTGAAAAGAAACGGATTATTGAAAAGGTTTCTACAACACAACTAGCACCAACACTGGCCAAAATTTTGCAGATTAACAAGCCTTCGGCAGCAGCGCAGCAAGTACTACCAGGCATTTTTGAAGAAGAAGGAAATTAACCCTCGACCATAACAGGAGTTTATGTGATGAAGTTTATAAAAAGTACGTTACTTTTTTTGATTACACTTGGTTTGCATAGCTCTTGCGGCGCAAGTGGCGCGCGAATGAGTGCGCAAAGCATGCGGGGAATGAGCACGCTAGAACAGTACGGCAAACCCTTGCCACCACCACACGCAATACCAATGCCACCGCCAGGCGGGCCACCAGCTGTTTCTCAACCGCAAGCAAGACCCACTTCTGAACAAAGCTTTACTCAGCAATTGCAGGCAGTAAAACGAACTCCTGTAGAACAACCAGTGGGTCAGCCACACGGATTTTTAAGATATACCGACGGTCCTTTACCAGCAACGCCACCAGCCGGCAAACCAAAGGGATTTCTTGAATATTCAACTCCTAATCAACAAGGCGGCTTGTCCAGATTTGGTACACCGCAAGCTCCACCAGTGCACGCAACGCCAACATCACAGCCCGTTCAAGCAAAACAAAAAACAAGCATGTGGAGCAACACAAAAACTCAAGCAAAAAGTTTTGGTGCTACACTAAAAAAAGCTTTAGGACTCGGATCTAAAAAATCAGCAAAAAAAACTGATCAAGTTTTAACTACGCTCGTTGAACAAAAAACGTCGCCACGCTCTAAGCTCAAAGATATGGCACCTGATTCCATTGCACAGCAACGCGCACTTACAACGCTACAAATCGTACAACACCCAGGTTCAGACCGACCACTAGATCCGCCAGGAAAACAACGCGATCCAAGTATCATTCGCACACCAGCAAGCCCGCCAACACCCGAACAGCAAACAAGAATACTCGAACAACAAGTAAGCCAAACGCAAAAAAGAAGTGGAGACCTACTCAAAGAAATGAAAGAAATCCAGGCACAACAAAAAAATCCAGACTTAACACCAAAACAACAAGCTAAATTACAGGAGCAGCTTGAACAAAAAACACCAGCTTACGTGCGAGAAATGATCAAGTTGGGAAGCTTAGAAAAAGCTCAAAAAACTCAGCAAGCAGAAAGAATTAGCAAAGAAATGGGTGCTTTTCCTTTGCCATCACAGAAACAAACAACGCAAGCTCTATTGCCACGACCTGAACCCACAACAACGGTAGCACCTCCAAAACCACCAATGCTTCCAGAACTCTTGCAACCTCGCCCACGCTCACTGCCGCCAATACCAACTCAGACACCAACTGAGCAGCCAAAGCAACAACAATCAACGCCGCCTCCACCAGTGCCAAGAGATACCCCAAGCAGGCAACCAGAATCAGAAAAATTTATAGGACCACTACAACCAAAACCAACATTAACAAGATTAAGCGACTTACCAACACCAACGCCACTTGGTCCTAAACCAAGCTCAGTAACCCAACAAGAACAACAACCTCCTGCATCACAGCCAACACAAACTCCTCTGCAAAAATTTGGCCCAGCACCACAACCAACACCCCTTCAAATGATGGGACAGGCACCGCAACCACCTACATCACAAACACCACCGCCTCCTCCACCAGCACCGGTTGAAACCAAACAATCTGCAAACTTGCTAGAACAAATTCGAGCAGGAGCCCAGTTGCAAAAAGTTGACCGACCAACTCAGCAAGGGACTCAACCACAATCAACGCCTCCGGCACTAGACCCTGCATTGGTAGCAGGACTACAGGCTCGTAGAAAGAGCCAAAGATTGGATGTTCAAGATAACCAGGAAATAGCTTCTGCAACCAAAACGCCTCAACCAACAACTACCACACCACCAAGTACAGCAGCAAGCTTTGGTCAAACACCGCCACCACCAATAGCCGGCACATTTCCGCCAGCTCCACCACCGCCACCGGCACCAAGCCAAGAAAGATCACCACGGCCAGTTAGTTTAGATACCGGTTTGCAACAACAAATTCAAGCAGGTAATTTTAAACTGAGAACAACTGAACAAAAACCGCGCCCACTCTCAACACCGCCAACAACAGCACCAAATCTTCAAGGTACACTTGAAGGAGCGCTTGCAGACAGAGGGCTGATACCAGCTGCTCAAACACAAAAAAAACCACCAAAAACAGCAGAAGAAATAGCCGCAAAACGAGCCAGAAAAGAAGAGTGGCAGTAAAACTAACGTAAACAAAGCAAAAAAAACTATGAGGGGATGCATATTGGCATCCCCTTTTTCATTAAAGAAGTTTCCTCAAACCATTGAGTTTGCTGAGTGCAAATTGCTATAATTAAGCCATGAATAATGCTGCCAGGAATTTTTGAAAAAGAAAAAGGGAACTGCCCATGAATAAAAGATATTCTTACGTGCTTGTTGTAGCGTTTTTAATGCTGTGCACTCAGCCTTGCCAGGCGTTACCAAACTGGCAAAGTATTCAATTTAAAGTTGCCGATTTTGCTACTGCTGCAAAACAAAAAATAAGTACTGTGTTTCAAAACGTACAAGATGCACGCAAAACCAAACAAGCAATTCAACAAGAAACAACAAGCTTAAAAAAATGGACCCCACAAGACGCAACACCAGCAAGACTTCAGCAAATTGAAGCCGAAAAAAAAGCTGGCCTTGATATCCGTCGTGCAGAACGAACCGCAGATTATAACCTGAACGCACAATACCGCCTTCAAACATTTGAGCAACGACAAGCACAAAAAAAAGGTGTTGAGTACTTCGTTCCTTCGCCAACACTTCAAAAACGTACAGCACTTACTGAACAAAGTTTAAGTAATATTACCGCAAAGCTACCTGTTTCGTATGGTTCGCCAAATCTTGGCGTCATTACCAGCCCAACTGTTCGTAACGCATTAAGCAGACAACAAGAAGAAGCAGCCTTGCAACAAAAGCGTCAAGCATTAGGAGCTCCTGCACCAAGTCAAACGGCACCATGGCGACCAGCATATGAAGCTTCATTTGAACTTGGAGAAAGACCCAATTTTCCTCAAAAGATTGGTATTCAATCACCACAGCAACAAGAGCGGCTTGAACAAAACAAACAGTTGCGTGAACAGCGGCTTGCGCAACCAACTAGTCCAACACCAACCTCAATAACAACGGCAATACAGCCGCAACCAGTAGTTACACCACCGGAACCACAACCAAGTCAACGCTGGATTAGTGTACGACCTACTGAATTACAAATACCACCAACACCAACGCCTCGCCCTTCCGTTGTTAGTTCAACTCAGGGAAGAATACAAACGATGCAAGAGTTTCAACGTCTTGTCCCTCAACCTGTCACCACCAAACCAAGTGCTCCAGACATAAAACAACCGGCAACAGAAACAACACAGCCATTACAAACCGGTCGCATTTCGCAAGAAGCACAAGCACGGATTAGACCAATACAGCATTTTCAAGAACTCGCAGCAACACAACCAGTAGCCACCGAACAACAAAGAACCATGATGCAAAAAGCGCAAGAAGCAGCCAAAACCGCTGGCAAAATGACGCTGAAAGGCCTTGAAAAATTGGCTGATATTTCACAGGCGCCCTCTCGAGGTATAGCAACCGTTCGCGATGCCGCTTTAGAAAAGGCATGGCAAGGAACCAAAGTTGTTGGCAAAAAAGTTGCCAGCGAAGCTCAAGTTGCTGGTCAGTGGGTTAAAGAACAAGTAAAACCAACACCAACTTCACAACTCTCACCAACTATGCAAAGAATTGATGCATCAATGAAAAGTACTGGTGCAGAATTGGACAAACTCCAACGTAGCTATGAAAAAGAAAAAGACCCCGCAAAACAAGCCGAACTTGCAACTCAAATAAAAGCAAAAACCACAGAATTGAGTCAACTGTCTGCAAGTTACACACGACGAGAAATCGAAGAAGCGTCTGCCGTACGGCCAACAACGCCCCTTGAAGGAAGAGCGCAACAACAAAAAACACTTGCTGAATGGCAAGCTGGTCAAACGCAAAGAAAGCTTCAAGAACAAAGAATAGCCGAGGCTGCTTGGGAAGGCACAAAAGCGCCAGCAACTCCAGCACCTCAAAAACCACTATCAACCACGCTAACATCTGAATACAACGCACCTCTTCCTCCACGACCAACAATAACAACAACACCGATGCTCTCAAAACAACCATCAACTCAAGCTTCTCCACTCACGGGGCTGAGTGAAACACAACCTTTGCCTAAACTTACGCAAGGTCGCGCCGCAATACCAGCTGGCACGCGCAGACCGCCAACGCCTAGAGCCACAATAGAAACAACACTCGCAGCCCCAGATGCAGCTGGGCCAAGACAAGCCCCAGCGGGACAGACACAGGCACCGGCTCCAGCAGCAACCATGGCACCCGGTAGGCCCGGTTTTGGCAACATCGATCTTGGTAGCGTTACTTTGAGAAGAACCGAACCAACGCCATAACTCACACCAGCATGAAGCCCACGTAAACTGAATAGAATTAAAACCAAGAGGGGTGCGCGCGCACCCCTCTTGGTTTTAATTAAAAATATTTCTTTTATAAATAAATTTATTGAGTTTTATCAACCACAACTGCTACAATCAAAGTAGTGAATATGAACAAATACACACATTGGTACTTTTTAAATAGTATTTTAAAGGAGATAAACCATGAAGATTATGCGTAGATTTATGCTGGCACTTGTTGCTTGCTTGTTTGCAAGCGTAACAGTGCAGGCGGCAGGAAGAAGACCGTCAGGCCCACCAGCAGGGTCTCCTTTCCAACCAGGCGCCGAAGCATTTCGACAAGCCGCACAACTAAAAACCGTACAAGGACCTCAACAAAGTACTTGGCAAAAAATTAAGGCCGCTGTCGCAAACCCAGTTCAAACAGCAAAAAATATCTGGTCAGGCACAACAACTCAACCAAAACAAGTACATAGCGGCGAGTTAAGCTCAGCTCCTGCTGGCGGCATGGTTCGCAGCATGCAACAACAAGTAAGAGGGCAAATGACGCAACCGGCAGCACCTGTCACCACCAAAGGCCTTGGTTACTACGTCCAACAACCCTTTCAAGCTGCAAAAACAGCTGCACAATCAGCTTATCAAAAAGTAACAACGCCAAGCGGACCAGCACGATACACGCCAGCAGTTGGCGAACAACCACAAAAACCACAATACAGCACCGTACAAAAGGTTTTAAGTCCTGTTCGCTATTACCAAGATAGCAAAGCTTATAGCGCCGACAAAAAAACAGCACAACAGCAAACTGCCAACTTGCAAGGAGAAATGAAAGCCAAAGGGCAATTGCTAACACCGGAAGAAACCGCAAAAAGAACCCTCATGCAAAAAGCTCAAGAAGCTGCAACAGCCGCTGGCAGCAAAGTTGCCTCCGGAGCACAATTTGTTGGCGGACAAGTTCGTCAGGCAGCAACAGCTACTGGCCAAGCCGTAGGGCAAGCTGGCCAATGGGTTCAACAACAAGTACGACCTGCTCGTCGTGAAAATGTTGCAGCACCAACGCCGCTTGTACCCGGAGCTCCAGGCACAGTTACTGGCAGAATGCAAACACCAACTGGTCAGTATGTTGATGTAACAAGACGCCAAACACCCGCAGTTGGACCAGTACAACCAGCTTCACCACCACAACCTGAACCAATAACACAAAAAAGTCTTGAAGCACGAGAAAAAGATGTACAAAAATTAATGGCACAATCAAACCAAACTAACAAAGAAGCTCTTAAAGATCCTTATAATCAAGAAAAACAAGCAGCAGCTCAAGCTGCACAAGACACGGCATTTGCAGCACGCACACAGCTAACACAGGACAAAAAGGCCTTTGCAGCCCAAACAGGAGCTACGCCAACGCGACCAGCTGCACAAATACCCGCTCCATCGCCAGAACAGCAAAGAATCACTGAACAAAATCGCGGCATACTACAAGAGGCTTTAAGCAACCCACTTGGCCGCTATGCAACCCAGCCAGCTCCAAGCCAACAGCGACAACCTCTGCCTATCCCGCCAGTAGGGCCAGGAAAACCGTCAACCTTTATTCCTCAATCTCGCCCAGTCCAACAAGATGTAGCGCATGCTACCAACTTCTAAAAACTTTAAAAACTACTACGACGGGGGATGCATTTGCGCATCCCCCGTTTTCTTTTTTAAACCGTTGCTTCCGCCCTCTCAACCATGCTACAATTATTACAGATAGAAAGACAAAAACCACATAAAAAATTAAAAAAAGGTACCTACATGGATGTTGGCATGAAAATAAAACTCTTCGTGGCCGCAATAACACTCACGGCATCATATGCCATTACCACTTTTAGCCCGGGGCCTGAAGAACTCCCACAACAAAGCCTTTTTTCTTACGCCGGCAAGACAGTAAAAAAAACTGCTAAAGACATTATTTTTGTGGTCAGCGGCAACTACACACGCGGCAGCACGCAACCGGTACGCCAACAACGCCAACAAGCAAAGCTAAGCGCTCTCTACCAACAGATTATTGCAGGACAAGTACACGAAAATGTTGGCAGCAAAATTGCAAAACTTGAGGCTAAAATAAAAATGAATTACGGCAAAAGCACCTTACAGGCTCTACAACAAAAATGTGGCATTGCTCTTACCGACTAATCAAAAGGAAAAAAATGGTACGTCAACAGCACCTTTTTTTATTCGCACTCATTACCGCGCTAGGCATAGCGCACACGCCCGTGCAGCCGGCAGCGCTTTTGAGACAGATGTTTAAACCTTTCCAGGCAAAAAGCACCGCTAGCCAAAAAGAAAAAAGTGATACGAGTGCAGCAGGCGTTTTTGACAAAAGCCCAACAGCGAAAAAACCAAAGACTCTAACCCCCGATGAAGAGCTTGCTCAAAGATTAGGAACACCCCGCCCAGCGCCAACCCCTGGCGCTCCACAACCATTTATGCCCGTACCTCCCGGCCTTGGGCACCCACCAGCACCCACGGCCGGCATTGGCGCTCCAGCACCAGTAGCAACGGCAAAGCCACCGACAAGCGGCATGACTAACCAAGGAAAACCCGGTGTGTTTGGCAAAACTAAAGATGCCTATTCTGATATTACAACACGCCTTGAAACGGCACAAAAAACAGCACGTGATGCAATTGCCACCGGCACTCCTGGCCTTTTTCAACTACAAAAACAAACAACGCAACAACTTCAAACTGGTCAACAAGTAAACTCTTACAGTGCAGACCCCAAAACAAGTTCTTATGCTGCAACGGGCACTAAAAGTCCTTACGAAGGTGGACAAAGCCGCTACGCAGGTACTGGCACTCCAAGCGTTTATACAACAGCACCTGGTTCAAGCGCCTACGCACCAACACCACCACCACTGGTACAACGACCTTCTGCACCAACTCTGCCTCAGGGCATTCGACCAACGCCAGCGCAACTGGCGCGACGACCACAAGCTTTTGAACCAAGTCCAACAACACCAACCCGTCCGACACTACCACCAAAACCTATGTATATGCAGCGCCCAGCAACTCCGCCAGCAACACTACCAAAACCTGCCGGCTCGCCTGCTGCATGGGCAGAAGTTGTGACTAAACGACCAACGCAAACCCCGCCAACAACTACTCACCCACAAACACCAGCACCAACACTGAGCAAAGCACAAGAAGCAGAACTCAATAAACAAATAAAAGCTCATGCAGCACAGCAAAAAGCGCAAGCTGCCGCTGACGCACAACAACAAAAAGAACAAGCAGTGATGCAACAACGACTTAAAGAAATCGAAACAGCAATAGCAAAAGGCGACCCCAAAACATTAAAAATATATGATGATCGAGCCAAAGCTATGGGCCTTACACGTGACGAATACATACTTGGTCTGCAATCAGGAGCACTTACTCAAGCACAACGCCGACAAATGCGCAGCGAACAGGATGCAAGCCGCGGCATGCTTTACAACATGACAATGGGAGATATGCGTCGAGACATTCAACAAGCAAAAGACGCTCTTACATCGCCAATCCAAACTATGAAAAAAGAATGGGCACAGTCAATGAGCCAATTCAAAAGCCCGCTACGAGAGTTCCAGCAAGCCACTCAACAATTTCGGACAGACAAAGCAACACTACGAACTGATATAACCAGTGCTATAGAAAAAATTAAACAATCAAGTGCTGCCAAAACGATCTTAAGTGCAAAAGATCAAGCCGATATCAAAGCAAAAGAAGTTGCACTTAAAGCTCGTTATTATGGCCAACCAGATGCCGCTAAAAAAGTTAAAGCAGAACTTGATGTTTACAAAAAAGGTGTAAGCGACAAGCGCGCTTTGACAACAATAGAAAATCAATCAATTGTCACCAAACGCCAAGAAATTAAACAAGACTTAATGCAACAGGCACAAGATCATTACCAAGCAGCTGAAGCACGTGTTACACAAAAACAAGAATCATTAGCTGCTCTTGGCGAACCAAAGCAGGGAGAAGCACCAGATCTCATTGCACGCCGCAAAGCACTTACAACTTCTCTTGCTGCTGACCAAAAACAACTTGCTAACCTCCATCCAGAATCACCGCAGGTAATGCAGCAGATAGCAAAACTTGAGCAAAAGGCTATGACTGACTTTACCAAGCAATTACCGCAAGGACGCGCTGAAGCTCGTCAGATCAGCGAAGAGATAAAGGGCCTTCTTTCAGAACAAACTCGTGCAAATCCTGCAAGAAAAACAGAGATTACACAACTGATCAACGAAAAAGCGGCACGCTATAACGACGTAACAAGCCCTCCGGTAACAGCAGTACTGCCAACACCAACGCTCGCACTGCCACTTGGCACAAATCCTGCAACGCGTATTCAACAACAACCAGCACCAACAGCCACTATCACTGGGCAAAGCCCGCCAATCACTCAACAGTCTGGTATTCAACGTAGTCAGACTACAACGACTGTTACGGTTTATGAATAGCCCTTCAACACGGTGCCAGCAAATTTTGTTGGATTATTGTTTTATGACAAGCGTTTGTGCTATTTTAAATAAAAGGAAATCTGTTTTTTGGGGAGAATAGAAAATGAAGAAATTATCAAAAATTACGCCGTTTATACTGACAAGCTTGATGCTTGTTGGCATAAACACCAATCTTTCAGGCAGAGCAGCAGCACCGCAACAAAATTTTGGACCAGTAAAACCACAAACTCCATGGCAACACGTAAAACAAATTTTTGGGGGCCAAGCACCTCGTCCTTTTCAGCAATCCGCGCCAACGTCACAACCAGCAGCACGACCTACCTCAGCACCAGTACCAACCAAGCCAAGCTTTATGCAAAAAATTACTTCAGGAGTTAAAGGCACCTTTGGTTTTGGGCCAAAAAGTTCTTACGGCACTCCTGAGAAAGTTGGCGATCAAACACGTTCCTCAAAACCAGAATACATACAACAAATGACCGGCGGGAAAACCGCTCAAAAAGGGCTCATAACAACTGATCAGTACCAAGGAGCTTCTGCTTACACAATCCCAGCCGTACACCCTAGACCACAAACTTTTGATCCGGCAACGTATGCTCAACCACAAATTACACACCCTACACCAACAACCAATCGCCCGCTTCCAGCAACAACACTCGCACCAGAAAACTGGCAACCAGCTCGCCAACCAGCTCCTTCTGTTATTCCAACACAACCAGCACGACCGCCGCTACCACCAGCGCTACAAACAAGACCAACACAAGTTCCCGGCGTTACAAGAAACCCAATGGATCCAAAATTTGATCTTAAAGCTTTCCAAGAAAGCCAAGCAGCTTCAGCGGCAAAAATGCGAGCAGAAAGAGCAACAGCCGCGCAAGCCGCAGCAGACAAAGCAGCTGCTAGACCAGGACTACAAACAACACCAGGCGGCAGATTGCTCCCACCACCAACACTCACAACACCTGGCATACAACCAAGCATGACAAAAACAGAGCCGGCACCCAAGGCAGGATTGACGTTCACCAAACCAACATCTTCACCTGGGCAACAAATGTTGGGCGCTGCGCGAATACCAGCACAACCACTCCCAACACTTGCCCCTCCACCAAGCCTGCCAACATTCTCGCAAGAAACAAAACCACTACCACTCAGTGGTCCATCAATACCAGCAAGAAATCGCGACGACGCAACCGCAAATGCACCAACCAGAGCACCAGCTCCTAGCACGTACACTGTAGATCCTGAACTTGCAAGGAAATTACAAACGTTACCACCACCACTACCACCTCGTTAATAACCACAAGATTTAAAAAATTATTACCAAAGGGAGATGTTATAGCATCTCCCTTCTTCTTTTAATATCTCCCAATTTTTTGAGTTTATTGCTTTGTGATAAGCGTTTATGTTAGTTTTAAATTAAGTAAAAAATTGTTTTTTGAAGGGAGATAAAAATGAAGAAATTATCACAAATTAGATTGTTTTTGATGGCAAGCGTGGTACTTGTTGGCTCAAGCATTTCGCTTGATGCTAAAATGCAGCCACCACCGCCAATGCCTAGACCACCAGCTCCAATGGTTATTAATCCAGAATTAAGAGCTCCTGCGGATCGAACAAGACCAACAACTCCTGCCCTTCGGCCAACTACCCCGCTGGGAGACAGGGCTGTAGGTGGTTATACACCACCACCAACGCTCATGACACCAAAATTGGGAGGCAAAGCCGGTGAATATGAAACACCACACACACAAGCAAAACAACCAGCATCTCTAGCAAAGCCAGCACCTACTTATGCACCAGCTGCCGCAACTTATCAAGTACCAAAACCTAGCGTAAAAGACCCAAAATCATTTAGTTTTTTGCAAAAAATATTCAGCCCACTCAAGTATCAGCAAGCAAAAAAAGAGTATGCAAATTATCAACATTTCCAATCACTCTATCAAAATCAAGAAAAACTTGATCGAGCAAAAACAGGCGCTCAAACATTACTTCATCAAGCAAGCCTTACTCGCGATCCACAACAAATCAGCATAGCCCAAAGCTCTGCAGAAAGAAAAATAAGACAAAGTGAAGAAATGGCTGCAGCTCAGAAAACAGGAGACCAATATGCCATTGATCAAGTTGTATTTAAACACCAAAGGGAAAACAAGGCCGCAGTAGAAGCTGTTAACCAAGATAGAGCAATAGGAACAAGAGTAGCACAACCTGAAACGGTACCTTATACCGGCCAGATAGCCGAACATCAAGGTAAACCAGTTCCATTGGGAGTTCCCCAAAGAGATTTACAACCTGCTTATTGGCAAGAACGAGCCCTGCGTGACGCAGCTCAAAGACCTGTGCAAACAGCACCAGCGCCTCAACCCGTCCAAGCACCAGCCCAATAAAATTCAAAAAAAGATCTACTAAGCCAGGCGCTACCAACTAAGCGCCTGGCTTTTTTATTTTCAAATAATCAAAATCATTGAATTGTTGTTACCATTTCTGATATTTTTAAATAGAGAAAACAATTCCTAAAATTTAAGGAGATGGGTAATGAAGATTCGTTTGAGCATGAAAAGCGTTATACGCTTACTGACAATGAGCTTGATAATTTTGTTTGTGGTGAGTGAACGGACAGCAACAGCCGCAAGTGGAAGGCTCCCTGTCGGTCTTCCAGCCCCTGCACGCATGGCCACACCCCCAACACCACCAGCTAAACCAGAATATATCCAACAACAAATGGCACAAAAACAAGCAGCAAAAAGACAACAAGAAATTGGCGCATTTCCCCCCATGGAAGCTAAACAACTTGCAACCAGACCACAAGAAGCACGGCCTCCGGCAGGAAGAACATTCCAGCCTGGCATAGTAGAACCTCAAGCGCCAGCACCACAACCAATTCAAGCAAGAATACTCGATCCAAGAACCGGTAAATACGTTGCTATGCCAATGGCAATACCAACCCCGCCAGTTGGCCCACAATATCATAGTGCGCCATCAGCAACTACCCAAACTACTCATCCTGTTCCATCTTTTCAACCTGCTACCACACCTCAAAGCCCTTCAAGATACCAATTTCTAGCACAAACCCGAACTGAAGGCGCTGTAAAGCCAACACAAACCCCGCCTCCGCTTCCAACAACACCAATGCCTACAAAACCACCAGCGCACCTCCTTCCACAAGCCACAACGCTGCCAACGCCTACAAAACTATCACCAATTGCTGCTTTTGCCGCAGCAAGTAAGCTCACACCGCCACGCCCAACCTCAACGCTAGCAACAGCAGCTCCCGTACCAGCAAAACAAAAGTATGATGCCAATCTTGCAAAATTTAATGCACTATTCCCACAAGGCAGCACAAAGCCCTCACGACTGAGCTTTTCAGGGACTCCTTCAGCACCAATGGCGGGGCCACGCCCTCCACGCCCAGCGAGTATGGCACTTACTCACTCATCGGCATTACCAGGACACGCACCAACACCAACCTCAACAGCTCCACTCAAACCACTCCCACCGCTTCCACCCCATCTGGCGGCCAAACCAACAAAGCCAGCAAAACCAGGAACAGACGCTGAACCTGACTACAAAAAACTCTTCGATGATATGCTGGCAAAACGAGAAGAAAATAAAAAGAAGAAAGGCCCTGGCACTATGACCATGGGCGGTATTGGTATGGCAGGGATTGCACTCATGGGTCTCTTGCCAATGTTGGCAGACCCGGGCATGTCTGGCATGATGCAGTCGATGATGATGATGGCAGCACAGCAAGGTGGTGGCATGAATGCCCAAATGCCGGGTGGCATGCAAACAAGCATGATGGACCTTTTACAACAAAAAATTGTAAGCTTAGTACAACAAGTTCCCGGTGTTAGCCAAGCAACCACCGCACTGCAAGATATTAGAGGCGGCGGCTCAATTTCTGATGCTCTTTTAAAACAATTACCACCAGACGTTCAAGCAAAAGTACTTGCCGCTCAAGACTTTTTAAATATGATACAAGGTAAAGGCTCTGCACTGCAAGACCAAGCAGCGCTGATGTTGCAACAAACACAAGACAGAATCTCGAGTGTTATTAACCAAGCACTCGGTGGGGTTCAAGAAAAAATTGATAGCACTATACAAAAAGCAACCAGCACACTTGACAGCGTTATGACACAACCAGAAGTGATGCTTGCCGCAGCCGCCGACAAAATACGTGATACCACCAACAGAGCTGAAGCAGCACTTGAAGCAGGAAAAGCTGTTGTTGCCGGCCAAGTTGACCGCGTAACACAAGCAGTAGACAAAGCACAACAAGCACTTGATGCCGGCCTTAAAACAATCGACCAAACACAACAAGATATTGTTGTAGCACTTAATAGCGCACTGGCAACACCCGAAAAGCTTGCCAAAAAAATTACGGGCGACAAAAACCTGCGTAACTATGTTGCTAACGTGCTGGGCGTTATTACTGATATTTCTGCTCAACTTGAAGCAGCACAAAACTTGGAATTACAACGCATTAAAGAGCTGGAAGAAGAATTGAAACAAGCGCAAGCTCTTGCACGAGAAGCAATTGACGACACTGCTGCAGCCGCCATGAACCAAGCAAAAGTTATGGCAGCCGAAAAATTTTTGGCACAGATTAAAGCGCAAGGCGTTGTGTTGCAAAATGCTGACGATATGATTGAACAAACACAAACAATGATCAGCGACAACATTGGCAAAGCACTGGTTGATATTCGAGCAAAAGTTGATACCAACACGCAAGAAGCAAAAACACAGCTGACCGCTCTTTTAGCACAACCAAAACAAATGTTGGTTGCTCTTGCAAGCACGGTAAACGACTTAACGCAACGCGTACAAGAGCGAATATCACGGGGAGCCGAAAACATAATCAGCGTTAACACCGTCATCAACAACATGCAACAAGCAATAGCCACTGGTAGCAAAACATTGGACGAAGCACAGCAAGCCGTTGGTAACAGTATTGCTCAAGCACTAACGCTACCAGCAAATCTCATGAGCAAGCTTCGTACAAACAAAGACGTAAGTGCGTATGTAGACAACTTGCTTGGTGTTGTTGAAACACTTTCTGGTCAATTAAAAGATGCACAAAGTGCCGCCGGCTTGCAAGTTGAAGCAGCCAAGAAAGAATTTAACGATACGAAACTGTTGATACAAGAAGCAGTAGCCGACGCTGCTACCGCTGCCGCTTTTGCGGTTAACACTGCCGTAGCTTCAGTTGCTACACCAATTCTTGTACAAGCTTCTGCTCAGCAAGAAACGCAAGCGCAAGCTAATGTTCAGGCTCCTGCTGCCGCACAAGTTCAAGCACAAGCACCACAACAAGTGCAACAATATGACCAAATGCCAGCACAACAAATAATACCTGAAAATGCTCAACTGCAAGAAATACCACAAGAGCAAGATATTACCCAACCTGAATTCCAACAAGTTGCTCAACAATAATCTTTGCTTAACATAACTCACGAAGAGGCGGCCACAAGGTCGCCTCTTTTTTTTGTGCAGAGAAAGCAAAATTTTCCAATTCAAAAAATTTATGGTAAGAAAGAAGCCAGGTAAAACCGTTGCATAGTTCTCGCAATAAAAAAAGGATCATAATGAAGGCACTGCTCAAACGCACCATTTCGACTTGGCATATGGGCGAGTCGGTCAAAGACATTGTGTGCTACTGGCTTCCCGAACTTATCTCAGCAATGATCCTGATCACGTTACCGCCAATTGTAGATTCTTACATTATTTCCAACTCACAAACAGCTACGGCCTACGGCGCTCTGGCAATGGCCACTAATTTTATGCACACGCTCATCAAATTTGCTGAAGCGTTACCAGTGGCCGCTATTGCAATCATCGGCCGCTTTAACGGCGCGGGAAACTACGAACGTTGCGGCGAAGAACTAAGCAATACCTTTTGGACCACCCTGCTGCTGGGCTTTACACAACTCGCTATTATTTCTGTCAGTGCTACTGCTATTTACCAATGGCTTGGCGTACCGCCAGAAATGGCCGCTATTGGTGCACCCTTTTTGCGCTTAAAATCATTTGGCGTTTTGCTCATTTTTGTCTCACTCAGTTTTATTGGTTTTATGCGCGGCATCAAAAATACACGTATTCCCATGATGCTCAATCTTTTGGGCATTTCGACATTCATATTTTTTGATTACGCACTGGTGCTGGGCAAATATGGCTTTCCCCGCATGGACTTAAACGGATCGGCTATTGCCACTATTTTGCAATACGGCGTTATGAACATTGCCGCTATCGCTTATATTTTACTCAATCCAGACTATAAAAAATATTTTAAAGCAACCTTCTTTTCAATCTTCGATTTCAAGCGCGCTTGGCATTTACTCAACTTAAGCTGGCCAATAATGCTGGACAAAACATCGTTCGCTCTGGCTTATGTTTGGCTGTCCAAATTGCTGGCCGACATGGGAACCTATGCCATAACCACCTACGATGTGGTAAAAAATATTGAACGCTTTGCTTTTGTGCCGGCCATGGCCTTTGCTCAGGTTGTTACCTTTTTGGTCAGTAATAGGCTTGGCGCACAAGACCCCAAGGGTGCCTCGTCCACTATTAAAAAGGTACTCATGCTGACTTTTACCGCCGTTGGCGCCTGCTTGCTCTTTGCTTGTTTTAATGCCGAAATGCTCATTGGCCTGTTTGATCCAAAAAAGAACTATACTGCCTTGGGCGCTGCCGTGTTACCAGCAATCAGCTTTTTGGTCTTTTTTGACTGCCTCCAAGTTATTTTGGCTGGCGCTTTGCGTGGTGCTGGCGACGTTAAAAGCGTGATGTGGGGGCGCGCATTGTCGTGCCTATTCTTCTTTTTACCGGTTTCATACTTTCTGAGCACACTCACTATTGAGAGCCATGCACTGCGCTTTATCCTCATTTACGGTTGCCATTACTTGAACGCCGGGGTTATGGGCGCTATCTTTTTCTTTAGAATTATGAGCCACAAGTGGCAAAAAAAGGAAATTTAGCGTAGACTACAAAGGCTTAAGTAAGCTTTGGCACGCGAATTGGCAAAAAACTGCGCTCTAAAAATTTAGGACGACATGGCTACCTTTAATCGAGAAGAACTTTTAAAACTGGCACAACTTTCTTCATTGCATCTTGAAGAAAATGAAATTGATACCTACGTTGAACGGCTTTCTGCAATCTTGGCGTACGTAAAACAACTCCAAGAAGTTACCAAAACCAGCGAAGCTGAACAGGTCCGCAACGTTAACGTTTTCCGTGAAGATGTTGCAATTGCCTGCGACCGCGCTGAAGAAATGCTCGCGCAAGCACCAGAACGGGAAGACCATTACTTTGTTGTTCCAAAAATTCTCGATTAATGCCTGCGCATAAAACCTGCGTATAAAAAAGGACCTCTCAGCATGAAACCATTTATCACGATCAAAGAAATACAATCGTTGCTTGCAAAAAAAGAAGTTTCGCCACAAGAAGTGGTCAGCTTTTTTCAAGCGCGCATAAAAAAATATGATCATTCGCTCAATAGCATTTTAGAAAGCTTTGACGTTGATGCGCAAACTATTAACACCGCGTGTGCTACTAATGGGCCACTGAGCGGCATTCCATACGTTTTGAAAGATAATATTTCACAACACGGCCGCATTACTTCTGCTGGTTCTAATCTTTTAAAAAATTATCGCGCAACCTACAACGCAACCGCACACAAACGGCTGCAAAAAGCCGGCGGTCTTTCACTAGGCCGTGCCAACATGGACGAGTTTGCCATGGGCGGCTCTGGTGAGTTTTCGGCCTACGGACCAACCAAAAACCCGTGGGACACAACGCGCATTTCTGGCGGTTCAAGCTCCGGCCCTGCTGCTGCAGTTGCTGCTGGCTTGGTGCCTTTTGCGCTGGGCACTGAAACGGGTGGCTCGGTGCGTTTGCCTGCGGCGTTTACCGGTCTTGTAGGCATGTACCCAACCTACGGCCACAACTCACGCTACGGCATTTTGGCTTTTGCTTCATCAACCGACCAAGTTGGCCCACTTACCAAAACGGTGTACGACAACGCACTCATCAACTCCGTTTTGTCAGGCAAAGATGAGCATGATTCAAGCTCACTGCAAATTGAAAAAAAAGATTACACTAAAAATTTGACCGGTAAGCTACCACAAGGTTTGCGTATTGGTATATTGCACGACGTGGCTGAACACGAAGGCATTAACGAAGAAATACGCAGATCATTTCAAGAATCAGTTAAGCACCTTGAAAGCCTTGGCGCTACCGTAAAACACGTTACTATGCCTCATTTGAAATATGGCAATGCTGTTTACTTTGTGGTCAGCCGCGTAGAAGCTGCATCAAACTTGTCGCGCTACGACGGATCGCTTTACGGCAACCGCAACAAAGATGCTAAAACGTTGCAAGAAATGTATCTTAACACGCGCCACGACAAATTTGGCGACGAAGTTAAGCGACGCATCTTGACCGGCAACTACGCTCTTTCTTCAAAAAATAAAGGCGAATATTACAACACCGCAACGCATGTGCGCAACATTATTCGCGCTGAATTTATGGAAGCGTTTAAAGAAGTCGATTTGATTGTCAGCCCAACTTCGCCAACCATGCCTTTCAAAATTGGCGAAGTTGTTGACGACCCTATCGCTATGTATTTGGCCGACTATTTCTTGGTGCCAAATTGCATCGCCGGCACCCCTGCACTTTCATTGCCATGCGGCCTTTCACAAACTGGCTTGCCAATTGGCTTGCAGTTTATGGGCCCACGGCTTTCTGAAGATTTAATTTACCAAGCTGCATACGCATTTGAACAAAGTACCCCGTTCCACACTCAAACCCCAGCGAACTATGAATAAAGAATTTTGGTCCGAAAAAATCACTATTGGCAACTTGGTTATTCCCCGTTTTATGGCAGCGCCACTTGATGGCGTTACCGATTCTCCATTGCGTCAGTTGATCCGCGATTTCTGCAAAGAAGAATTGCTGATGACTGAAATGCGCCACGTTTCTCACGTTGCCAACGATAAGTTAAAACGCACACTCAAATACAAAGAAGTTGAGCAACCACTTGCGTTTCAATTTTCGGCCAATCGCTTGGAATGGATTGAACAAAGCGTTGAAAAAGTTATTGAAAACGGCTTTAAACTGATCAACCTCAACAGTGGCTGCCCTTCGCGCACGGTTACCGGCTCAGGTTCCGGCTCGGCGCTCATGGCAAATATTCCGTTGCTTGAAAAACTATTGAAAGAATTTAATAGAATTATTGGTGACCGCGTTCCTATGACCATTAAAATTCGAGCCGGTTATAAAGAACGCAACGCGGTAGACGTTGCAAAAGCAGCAGAAGCAGCAGGCGTAAGCTGCATCATGATTCATCCGCGTACCCAACCAGAAGGCTTTGTTTCACGCTTAGATTTTGAACTAACCAAACAAGTCAAAGAAGCGGTTAAAGTGCCCGTAATTTTTTCTGGCAACGTTAACAACTTTTCACGCGCTGAAAAAACCTATGAACTGACTGGCGTTGATGGCTTTATGATTGGCCGCGCGCTCTGGGGCGCTCCGTGGAAAATGCGTGAGATTGTTGAAAACTCGCAAGGCAAAGAATTTTCGGTTGATACCACAACAGCACTCGACTATGCCCGCCGCCATTTTTATTTGAACAAAGATTTTTATGGCAACTCGGGTTTTAGTATTTTCAAAAAACAATTGCCACAATACATTCGCAGCGTTGAAAATGCTGCTATGTGGCGCAAAACACTTCTTACCACGCAAACCGAAGAAGAGATGCGCCTCAAGCTTGACCAGCTGTGCCATGAATACAAAGTTGATTCAAACGCTTTATAAAAGGAACTTGATATGTTTTTTTTAGATCCAATGAGCGATATTGCATTTAAAAAACTCTTTGGTGATCAGGCAAAACAAGAGATTGTTATAAGCTTTTTGAACAGCATTTTGGCATGCAAAGAGGGAGAAAAAATTGTTAGTGTGGTAATTACTGACCCCTACAATACGCCAGACACAAAATGGCTAAAAACGAGCATTGTTGATGTTCGATGTATTGATCAAAGCGGGAGACATTACATTATCGAGCTACAAGTTGAATGCCAAAACGATTACCCAGAACGAAGTCAATATTACGCCGCTCTGGCCATGGCTCGACAACTTAAAATTGGTGGTCAATATGGCGAGGTCATGCCGGTAATTTTTGTTGGCGTTCTTGATTTTAATCTTTTTGAAGATCAAGATTATGTCACTCATCATAAAATTCTCAACACCAAAACATATACACATTCATTGCGACATCTAGAATTCCATTTCATTGAACTACAAAAATTTAATAAAACACTTGAAGAACTTGATAACGTGATAGACAAATGGATCTATCTTTTAAAAAATGCGGCAACGTTAAACACCATTCCAAAGCAACTCAAAACGCCTGCTGCCCTGGAAGAAGCTATGGAAGTGCTTGAAGAAGGCAATATGTCACCAGCAGAACTGACCGCATACGATCGCTTTATTGATGCCCGAAGAGTTGCGGAAAGTATTAAACAAACGCAACTAATGATGATGGAACAAAACGTCAAGCAAGGTATTGAAGAAGGGATCAAACGAGGCATGGAAAAAGGCATCGAAAAGGGCATCGAAAAGGGCATGGAAAAAGGCATCGCAACAACACAGCGTAACATAGCCCTAAAATTGCTATCAAATTTCAGTATCGACGAAGTTGCACGCATTACTGGGTTGTCCGTCGATGAAGTTAAAAAACTCAAATAACAACCTGCCTCAAGTTTTAATACAAAGTTGAAGATACTGCCAATTGCGCTACACTCTCACAAGAGTAGTTTTCTTGTGCACGCCGAAATCGTAACGCATTATTTTTATTATGATAACCAAAAATAAAACAGTTCTTTGGTCAGCAGGAACCGTTGCAATCTTGCTCTTTTTTATTAACCGCATATTTTTTTTCAACGCTGGTTATTTAGAAAAAGCAGCAACAACCATAACGTACCCTTTTGTTGCCGCTTCAAGCTCACTGGCATCATATGTTAGCAACATTATTGTTCAAAAACGTTCGTACCAAGAGTTGCAAGAGCATGCCAACAAGCTCGCGCTAGAAAACGAGATTTTTCAAGAGCAGTTAATTAAGCTACAAGCAACCGCTCGCCACTACAACCAAAGCAAAGAACTCATTGATTTTCAAAATCGTTACAATCTTTCCAATGCCCTCGTTTCAAAAATTTTAGTCAAAAATCTGTCTGACGATGAGCATTATTATTTAATCAATCAGGGCTCGCGTGATGGCGTGGTTAACGATATGGTTGCCATTTATAAGTTGCAAATTATTGGCAAGGTTGTTGAAGTATGGCCCTGCTACAGCAAAGTCATGCTACTCACCGACCAACAATGCAAGATTGCTGCGTTTACCAACACTACCGATGCACAAGGCATTGTGCAAGGCACCAACAAAAACAATCACTGCACGCTTTCTTATATTACCAGTCTTTCAACCATCAACCTTGATGATTTGGTCTTTTGTAGCGGCCAGGGGCTTATATTTCCCGAAGGCTTTTGCTTAGGAAAAATCAGCAAGCATCGGCATCAACCAAACGCTTTGTATCACGAGATTGATATCGAACCATTGGTCGATCTTTCAACCATCAATTTTTGTTTGCTGACCAACCAATCAAAGATAAACCTTTTCTAGCCTTTTTCGCTTTTTTCTGGTAAAAATTAAGCTGAAACGTGGTAAGCGCCTGTAGCTCAATTGGATAGAGTGCCGGACTTCGAATCCGTAGGTTGCAGGTTCGATCCCTGCCAGGCGCACTTCATTTACCCATCTCAATCACTCAATCAAAAGGAGAATCCCCAAAGATTTGTGTGCCTATAGCTCAGGTGGATAGAGCGAGCGATTCCTAATCGCTAGGCCGCAGGTTCGAGCCCTGTTAGGCACACACCAACCTACGCTCTGCGCCCTATGGGCTTGTAGCTTCAGCCTTCGCTAAGATAGCTATGGCTGACAGGCCGGTTGGCAGGCTCTCTTTTTTCGTATCTCACCCAATCATTAATACTATTTTATCATACCTTTTTCCCTTTTTTTCTATCAAATTGTAAAAAATCACAGTAACTGTTATGAATTCTAACAGTTACTGTGATTTTTTAATTAAACCCTTCAAACATTCCAAAATCGCCACTTTTGCGTAATTTTGCCCATTTTTAAACAAAACAACCTCATTTTTCTCACTTTTCAAGCCTTTGACTAATATACATTATATAAGTACTCTTATTGTATAATTAAAAAATATTATTGGAGGATTTATTATGAAGAAGAATATAATTTTACTCGTGGCCATTGCCACAGCACTCACAACAGGTACCGCACAGCCAATGTTTCCATTTCTTGGAAAATTATTTGGTAATAATGACGACAGCTCAAGCTCATCTAGCTCAAGTAGCTCATCATCAAGTTCAAGTAGCTCAAGCTCATCCAGCATCTCTTTATTGTCTCAAACAGGCATTGATGTAGAATGCCCAACTTGCGGAAACCGAATCAGCAAATGGTCAACCGTTTGCCCCTTCTGCATAACGCCACTCCACCAAAGACCAAAACGTGCCGCTTCACAAATAACATCAAGCCTTTTGCCAAAACCAGCGGCAGCACATTCTTCAGATGATTCTTCTGATGAAGAATATAATGGCCTTCCTCTGCTTGAACCTACCGGTCCACTACCACTCCCAGGATTACCACTTCCACTACCAGCATCGCACAGCTCAAGCCAGGTACACGGAATTAATCCCTTGTTTGTAGCAATTGAAAGACAAGACTTTGATGCCATACAAGATATTATTAATGCAGGCATCGTAGACATTAATGCCCTTGTAGAAGTTGATGTATTTGAAGAAGAAGAAGAAGAAGAAGAAAAGGGACAAATAACAGCGCTTCATCTGGCAGCTTTTCTTGGCCATCAGCTATGCATAGAAATACTTCTTGCAAATGGTGCTAATCCTGAAATTCAAACAAAAGTTACTCATAAAACGGCTCTTGATTTAGCTATAGAACGTAGTCATACAGACTGCATAACAACATTGGCTAATTTTGAACCAAGCTCAAGCAGCTCTAGTTCAAGTTCAAGTGGCCAACTTATTTGTGAAACATGCCTAGAAGCATGTATGAAACAAAGCCCTTTATGTCCAATCTGTCGAGAAGATTTTAAGACAGGCAAACGTCAACGAACAGAATAAGCTTTCCTGATAAAAGAAAATGACAAAAGAGGGCGCTAGCTATAAAATTAGTGCCCTCTTTTTTATTAAAACGTAATTTTTTAAACGAAAACTGACAATTAACAATCGGTGAAAAAGTATTAAAAGCTATGGAGCTATTACTATGAAAAATGTATCAATCCTTTTAGCATTCGTTTTTGTATGCACTACCAACACTTTGCAACCCGCAGCAGACGATTTTGGTAATTTATACCAAGATTTGGACCAAAGCCTAGAAGCTGCATTGCAAGAATCTCTGCAAGAACAACTCGACCAAATGTACGAAGCTATTGTAGCAAACGACCCAGAACAAATCCAAGCCCTTATCAGACAAGGCGTTGGGCCAGAAACACGCTTAGCAGATGGTAGAACAGCACTTGAGCTTGCTCTAGCACTTGAACGCGAAGAGAGCATAAGCACGCTTCTTGGCAAAATCTCTCAAGAGTCTTGCTCAGAAGGAAAGCCTGCTGAAGTAACCGACATCATTGAAAAAACTGTAGCAGATACATGTCCAATTTGTCGTGATAATTTTGAACAAGATGAGCGTTGCATAACGCTTTATTGTAACCACGATTTTCATGAACACTGCATGCTAAACAGCGCTCAGTTTGAACTGAAAATCTGTGACGAGCTGAGAGCAACTGAAGGCGCTAACTACCAAGAATATGCAACATGTCCATTGTGTAAACAAGAAACTCAATACACGCGCTCCAACCGACAGCTTGGCGGCCAACTATGCAGAGTTGCCATCGCCAGCTCAAGTAGTAGCAGTTCAAGTAGCTCAAGTTCAAGCAACAGCTCAAAATCAGTTCGCCATCGAACTGAAGATCGAACTGAAGATGCCTGCATAATTTGCACAGAAAGCTTGTCAGGCCCTTCGCAAGAAATCGCCTCATGCGATGATTGCACTACAACATTTCACTGCGCATGTTTAGAATTCGCGGCTTCCATGAATTGGACCTGCCCAGGATGCCAACTCCAGGAAGACACAAAGCGTCAACGAACAGAATAAGCCCTTTTGATAGTAAGAAAATAACTAAAGCGGGCACCGATTATAAAATCGGTGCCCGCTTTTATGTTAAAACGTGATTTTTTAAACAAAGCTGCTACAATGAAATAAGGAGCTATTTGTGCCTAAAATAAAGGGTTTTTTATGTTTTCAAAAACTATCCTCTCATTTGTCTCTTTCCTAGCTTGTGCCGCGCCAATGCTTAAAGCAACAACAATTACCGGTGTTGCAGACTTAGCAGAACTCAATGACGATAAACTGAACGTTTATGGCCCAGCAACATTAAAAAATGTTAATGTAAAAACACTCAGGGTAGCAGGCCCATTGAAGTTTAATAACCTTACGGTTCAAGACACGGCAAAACTCTTTGGACCAATGGAAAAAAACAAAGGAACCGGTACTTTTGGCACACTAACGGTAAAAGGTCCCGTTGACGTACAAAATATTGAATGCAAACAAGCGCTTAAAATAACTGGACCAACAACATTGTCACATGCACAAGTTGGAGGCAAAACGACCGTTATTGGCACCTTAAAAGCTTCTGATTCATCATTTAAAAATATATGTGTAACAGCACCAAAGGTTGAGCTTACCGATTGCTCAACCGGCAACATTGTGATCAAAAAGAACAATAGCGGCAATACAAGTAAATCATTTTTTGGTTGGTTGTTTGGCTGGTCATCAAAAGAAAAGCAAGAGCCACAAAAGCTCATTCTTGATGGCACAACAACCATCAATGGCACCATTACCTTTGAAGCTGGCAATGGCACTGTGGTAACCAAGGGAAATTCGGTAAACATTGCGGGCACTATTTCAGGTGCAACACTACAGAAAAAGTAGCAATTACAGCTGCGCTATTTCCTGCTTAAAAGCAACAACATCATCTTCAATCATAAGATCACCAATCTTACATTCAATGATGGTGCTTGCATTTTCAATCTTAAAAAATCTTATAATTTTACCCTGCGAACGGGCAATTTTTATTTCAACCAAAACACCATCACTGATGGGGCCAAAGACCCACAGTTGGTCGCTGCGCATGAGCAGATTATTGTTTGCGGCACGCACAATGTCTCGTGGAACCGTATCCAGCATAAAATAATCAAACGACGTAAACGGATTGACCGGAACACAATCTTGTTCCAAAACAAACTTTGATATAAATAAGCGATAGTAAAAGATATGTTTTGACATGGCAGTAAAGATAAGTGGCTTGCTTTCAGTAAGCAAAAGAGCCTGGTGAGTGAATTTTTTTGTCATTGTTTCTCCCTAACGAACCACCAGCAATACTTCCATAACAATCAAAATAATGATTACCAAACTCAAAAACTCTTCGTGAATAGTGTCTAACCGATCTTGATACACGGTATAAAGATCTTTTATGATATCCAGTTTTCTATTGATAGAATCGCGCCATTCTTTAATAAAAAAGCGATCAACCAAAATGGCATAAAAGTTAGAAAAGTAGAAATCACCCGACGACGTCACGCTATTTTCGAGCCGTTCAGTAACCACCGAAATATCAACCCGCAGCTTGGCAAGGCGCGAAACAGGCAAGTCAACTTGGCTGCTCATAAACGGAATGTAGGCAATAAGCGGAATTTTGTACGAACTTTGAGCATAAAAATAGTTAAGCTTCTCGTCCAAAACACGGTCGAAATATTGCAGCTCAAGCTTTTCAATGCTTGCTGATTCAAAAAATTCGAGTGGCTCAAAAAACTCATCGTCGTAAATAAGCGCCACGTTGGTATCTACAATAATCATATCTTGACCGTAATAACTTGTTGTTGCCGAAAGCACTTCAGTACGCTGACGCTCAGACAATGTTTGCATTTCAAGACGCAACAGCGAAGCTATTTTGGGGCTATTTTCATCTCTAAATTGCTCTGCCGTAATTGCAGGAAGCGGGGTAATTTGCACCGCAACATATGAACCTTCAAGGTTGGCAAAATGCGGCTTGTTAACAGCAGACTGAATGCTTTGAAAAGCCTCAAGAGCAGCTTGCTTGCTCAACAGATCAAATTTTTTCTTAACCGCACCTAACTTATGTTTTAAATCTTCTAGTGATTCTTCGTAAGGAATGCGATAACAAAAAGAAATAACCCCAAAGTTATAAACTTTACGAAATAAGCAATGACCACCCTGCTTTATTAAATCTTGTTCTTCGTTTTCATCTTTAAATCGAAATGAAAGCGGCACATGATAATGCTTAAAAAATGGCGAAAGTGGTGTATCGGCTATTTTAACAAAATTCTTTTTTCTAATCGTATCAAGATCAACATCATCGCCAATATCATACACATAAAATAATAAGATATTGCCTGACACTTTTAACGTTGGAGATTGTTC
Organism: Candidatus Babeliales bacterium; assembly: GCA_019746485.1. GTDB lineage: Bacteria > Babelota > Babeliae > Babelales > RVW-14 > AaIE-18. The sequence continues at coordinate 85,199 of JAIERW010000005.1, forward strand.
TGTTGCCATAAGTTTTCCTCTCTTTTAATACAAAAATGCCATCTGCTGATCTGACAACTGCAATGCACGCTTAATCTCAAATGAACGGCACCCAGCTGCCCACCCTGCTTGCAAATCAAGGAGCTTATCACCAAACATAAGCGAGTTTTTCAAATCTAGGTTATGCTCATGTGCGGCTTTTTGCAACATGCCTGGCATTGGCTTGCGGCACAAACACGGCGTAATATACTCACTTACCGCACCAGTTTCTGGATGGTGGGGACAGTAATACCAACCATCAACCGCAATGCCCTGCTCACGCAATAACGCATCCAAATGCGCATGGGTTTGCTGCACAAACTGCTCATCAAAAAAGCCACGCGCAATGCCAGACTGATTGGTTACTACAAAAATTTTATATCCCTGATTGGCCAAAAATCGACACAGGCTCACTGCTTTGGGAATAAGTACCACATCTTCAAGGCGCGATAAGTAGTTAATATCGTTAATAAGCGTACCATCGCGATCAAAAAATGCTGCTTTGTTAGTTTTCATAAAATTCTTCATATCCGTCCAGTTTAGCATAAGGAAAAATTTTGACACTGATTTCAACTATTCTTGGTCATACAACGGGCTTGGCAACACGCCGTTTTCTTTGAATCGCTGGTAAGAATCTAAAAACCGATGCGCAATTAAAATAGCAGGACGCGAACCCCCCGCATGCTCAAGCAAGACGATCAACACCAGCGGCTTTTCTTGTTTGTACTCAAAAAATCCGGTCAACCAGGCATGCTCAAAATGCTCCCGCTGCGTCTTTTCTTTGTTCAAACTGCACGTTTGCGCCGTCCCCGTTTTTGCAAAAATTTTAAAATTTTTAAAATGCCGCAACCGCCACACGGTACCTTTTTGTACCGCTGAATACATTGATTGGCGCAAAAAGTCTAAAACAGGCGCAGAAACAGCCAGCTCTTCACGCTGCACCTCTTCACTTTCCAAAATACGCGGTTTAACTAAAGAACCCGTACAAACAGCCCCGTACATCCGCGCAATTTGCAGCGGTGTTACCAACAAATAACTTTGTCCAATTGAAACCGACAACGTATCACCAGGCCACCAAACCTCACCCTTCATAATCCGCTTCCACTGCGACGTTGGTACCAGGCCCGATTTTTCTGGCAGCAAAAAGTCTGTTTTGTAGCCAAGCCCAAATCGACAAGCATAATCAGCCACAGTATCAATAGACAAATGCTTGGCCGCCTCAAAACAAAGAATATTGCACGAATGAGCCAATGCGTCTTGCAAAACCATGGTTCCATGCCCCCAACGACGCTGGCACAAAAACTTACGCCCGCCAAAGCGCATAAATCCTTGGCAGTTAAACTCTGACTCAGTACTCAACACACCCTCTTCCAACCCCGCCGTCACGGTAACCAATTTAAACGTAGAAGCTGGTGGGTATAAAGCGGCCGTGGCACGGTTTAATAATGGGCTGTTAATAGTAAATTTTTCTTTCCACATAGTTTCAGAAATGGGCTGCACAAAGTGATTTGGGTCAAAATTTGGGTACGAAACAAGTGCCCGAACCGCCCCATCTTCCGGATCCATCACAATCAGAGCACCCGTCTGATCTGGCTCAAAAGCAGACTCTGCCAAACGCTGTATTGCATAGTCCAGCGTCAAGGTTAAATCATGCCCCGCCTGGGCATCGCGCCGTTCGCGCTGACGCAAAATGCGACCCGTCGAGTTGATAACCGACATTTCATAGCCCTGCTGCCCGCCCAAATCTTGATCAAAAAGTTTTTCAAGGCCATCACAGCCAACGTTTTCAGCCCGGCTAAGGTAACCAACAATGTGGCTTGCAAAGTTTTTGTGCGGGTAATACCGCTCAAAACGGCTCTTGATAACCAAATTGGGCACCTGCGAACATTGCTCACTCACTTTGCACAGTTGACCAAAATTAACATTCTGTTTGAGCAAAAATGACCTGGCATAGCGCTCGGCTTTTTTTAGGCCTGCCAAGCTGCCCACGTTCAAAGCAGACTCTCCCAAAAGTTGCATAATTTGCTCAACTGCTTTTTCTTGGTGCTCAGGAAACAAACCGCCTTCGCCCTGCCAGTAAAGATCAAAAATGGGCTTATTTGCGGCCAAAAGCGTATGGTTACAATCGTACAAATTGCCGCGAATGGGCAAAATTGTCTCAGTCCGCAAAAAGTTACGTTCGCCCAAATTATTGAGCAAAAGCCACTGATTAACCTGCAAATAAAAAAGCCTGAGCAAAATTATGCCGCAAAACAACAAAAAACCGTAGACCAGCTGCCATAAGCGGGCTTTGCGCACCTGACTCATTTTAGCACGAATTGGCATGGCTTGATTATCCTATTTTGAAACAACAGAGGTCTTAAAACTTGGTATTTTTATAAAAAATGGCACTTTTTTACCAAGAATACACCACAATAGTGCCTGCAGCAATACACTTAAAAAAGAGCCAATCAAAACTATAAACTTTTAGAACACAGACCAGCTGGAAGCTTTTGACAAGCCAATTTATATAAAATATACTAATAGTAAGTAAATATGAGCCTTTAGGCTGAATTTACTAAAATGAGGTTATATCTGAAGACTCGTCTGTGAGTCGATAAAATGGAAGGTTATTATATGAACAAGTTATCTAAAATCACACTCATGGCATTAGTCATGGGAACGTTTTCAGGCGCTGCCTACAGTGCTGCTGACAATTCAAGAAAACGCGGCGACAGGCCCGAAGAACAGGAAATTATAGAAACTGAAACAGGAACCAAAAAGCAGCGAGTGGTCGTACGCAGAGTTGCGGTACCAGCAGGTATCGTTGAAGAACTTTTGGCAACAGCAAGAAGCGGCCTAACCAATGTTGATTACTCAGCAGTAAATCAGGAACCTGCAGCATTGCCAGAGAGCAGTTCAAGCTCAAGCACCCAAACAATCGATCTTGGGCATTATATGAGACTAACGTACCCAACCCAATCTGACATAGAATTTATATGCAATGAATTTGTTGCTCGTGCCAGCTTAACTGAGACATTAGAGCAATGTCGACAAGAATTTCAAGCTTTAAAAGAACGCACAACCGACCGAGCACTGGCAGCTGCGCATCAGGAAGGTACATTAGAAAAGACTGTTTCAGAACTTCAAAGTGAGTATGAAGTCTTCTCTCGTGAGATAGAAAATTACCGAAGAAGTCTGGTAATCGTTATACGACAAGCACTTTGTACGTACCTAGGCTACTACCCAGCAACGCAGGACCCAGACAACAAATTTACCCCAACCAACCCACCTACCCAACCGTGGTTAAATGTACGCGTCCTACTTGAAACAAAGCTTTGTTTAGTTGATCATACCGACCCCGCAAACCCTAAAAACCCCTTAGCCATTAAAAACAGGCTCAACAACTGGCAAGACCCACATAAGCTTCAAGATAATTTAAGACGTGCTTACCCCAAACCAGACTGCATAATTCAGTAAAAAAACGTAAAAAACAAGCTTTTATTGTATTTTTAGCCAAGTAGCCGAATAGGGCGTTTGACAAGCAAAACGGTATAAAATATACTAATAGTAAGGTAAATTGGCTTTTTGAATGAAAGCCTTACCAAAATGAGGTTATAATCTATTAATTTTATCAAAACCTAATGGAGGTTTCAGATGAAGAATTTTCATAAAGTCCTTTTAGGCACAGCCCTTGCGGCAAGTATGGTTAGTTTTGATGTGAATGCAGCTGCAACGCCAACAACGGCAAAAAGAACTGAAAGACCATTAAGTACTGAACAACCACTTACACAAAGTGATCTTGATTTTCTAACCCCGGATGAGCGTCGTGAATTATTGCCTGAGATAGAGAAGCGTGAACAGAAGCGTGAGGCGCATAAAGCACAAAGAACCAATACTACCCCTGCAGCGAGCACAAGAACCGCGGCTCAACAAGCTACAGAACTAGATCCATTTGATAGCAACATATTCGGTCCCGATTTGACACCAACACCAAGCATATCAACCACCCCGCCAATTTTAGCAACAAGATTACACGAGCTTGCACAAATAGGAAACGTTGCGGCACTCCAGCAAGCTGTTGTTACTCCTGAAATATTGAATACCCCTAATGCAACAGGCAAAACAGCCTTGCATTTGGCCGTTGCACATAACCACGAAACGTGTGTTTTTGTACTTATGCAAAAAGATGCAAATCCTAACACTCGTGATGCTGATGGCAACACACCACTTCATACCGCTATTGCTAACGGTTCTATAAGCTGTGTAAACATACTTCTTAGAACAGCGTTACTTGATTTGGTAAACAACGATGGCAACACACCACTTCATGCAGCAGTTATTGCCAACAACTCACATATCGTAGCTTTAATGGCAAAACAAGCTCAACCAGCAATATTTACCACAAGAAACTATCTCTTTGAAACACCACTACACGTAGCAGCTCAACGTGGCCACACTAACTGCCTTATAGAACTGGTAGAATCAGGCAATACTGCGCTTAATACTGCTAATCTTGCAGGCAACACTGCGCTTCATTTGGCTGCCATAAACGGTCATGGCGATTGTGTTCAAATACTATTGGCAAGTGGCGCTAATCCCACAATTCAAAACTTAGAAAGAAATACCTTTCGTGATGAGGCTCATAAGGCAGGAACATTCCGCCACATCATTCCATTCATCGAAGTTTTAGAACAGCCTGAACCAACAGTTACAGCGCGATCAGGAAGATTTTCCTGCGCAATTCAGTAAAAAAAATAGTAAATAGAGGTTATTATTATGAAACTTACTATCAAGCTTTTAGCTCTTACAGGTTTATTATTAAACCTTGCTACATCGTCAGCTTTTGGCGCAGCTCAACGAGTTATTCAAGTTACCGACTTGAGACAAGACGGCGACATGACAACTTTTATAGAAACAAATCCAGGCGACGCAACTCATGGTCGCGCTGTTGGCACAGTATTGACTGCTACGCCCATTTATGTACGACTTGACGGCTCTCGCATAGTAACATTAACGCCAACTCAAGCAGCCGATTTGGTTGCTTACTTCCAAAACAATCCGACTCAAGTTAGAAGCAGACTCGCTGAAGATGGACAACGCGTCATTGACCAACTCGACAATCCAGACCACGCTGATCAAGCAGCCCAAACCATCGGAATGTTTGAACCTGTACTAGAAAAATCATGGGAACAAGCACATCCAAAAAAAGCAAAACTCAAGTCAGCGCGTAACGTATTATTTTGGACAGGAATGGTGGTTATAGGTGCTGTCATGTTTATTATTCCAGTAATTGTGCTTACACAAGCTTCATCAAGAACTGAAGAAGATTTCACAGGGCGCGTGTGGGGCCAATTGAACGAATATTTCGCTATGGTACTCACGTACATTTTTAATGAATTTTACGAACGCGTTATTGCTTATGGCAAGTTCAGCGCTGATGTAACAACAGCATTCATAGAAAACAATACTACTTTTGCAACAGAACAATTAACACGTATTCTCCCAACCATCCAAGACACGAGCAGAGCGTTTAACACAACAACTACCGCACTTTATCAAGAAATAACGCCACGCGTATTTGAAATTGGCAAAGTAAGCAATGAAACAATAACATCAATTGCAAACTACCTTCTTGAAACTGGTAGAATAGGCAGTGAGACATTACTCAGTTTTATTAATCACAATCTCACGCTTACTTTTGATCGAGCAGCTCAAATTATTAACGTTACCGGCGACTACAACACAACAAGCACCTGCCCTGCGTTGCAGATATTGCCAAATGTAACATGCCCACCATGCTCAACCGTAACGGGTACAATAATTGATCTTGCTTCAGGCGCAGGCTCAATGCTCTCAACAGCATGGGATGCTCTACCAAACTTTTCATCATCAAGCATGCCAAACATAACAGACATTTTAGACTAAGTTTATATACTCAGTATATAAAAAAAGCCCCTGAAATTCAGGGGCTTTTTTTATGCAACCATTGCACAAATTTTTTAACCGCATGCAACCGATAGGCAAAAAGATCAAAGTTATCATCGTGCCTCATTTCCACATACGTTTTGTCAGAACCGTCCGGTAAAAAGATATCGTCAAACGGCAAGCGCGGATGCGCATTAAACACTGCTGGCTTTACCACCTGCCCCAAGCACTCACCTTCAAAAGTATGAAACGACGTTGGTCCGTCAACATAAATTAAGTACAAAAAAAAGCGTGCGCGATCGCCGTGTTCTACCAATTTAAAAATGCCATCAAAGCCAATGCCTTGATACAAAAACTTAGTCATGGTGCCAGGGAATTTATGGTACTTGTCAAAGTAAACACCCGCATCATCAACTAACAACGGCTTACCAAGCAAATCCCATGCCTGCTGCGCTTTGTGCAGCGCAATTGCCAACTGATCGTCTGTCTGCTGCTCTTGCAAATCAACATCGGCCTGCAACAGTTTAATTTCAGGCGCATACGTGCTCAAGAATCGTTCTACTTCTTCAAACTTACCAGCATTGCCGGTAACATAATATAATTCAAAACTCATAACTAATTCTTTTCGTATAACTTTTAACAAAAATTAAGTATCTTTTTTGCAGTGTATCTTTTTTGAAAAAAAGCACAAAGAAAGCGTCTGACTTATGTCACAAAAAAATTTACCCATCGATCTTATTACCACTCAAGAGTTTGCTTATAAACCATGCAATTTAAGCATTAAAAACGCAGAGCTAGAAGCTGAGAGCCAAGAGTACGGCGCATGCACGTTTGAAATGAATGGTCTACGCATCAAATTTCGCGTTGCCAAAATTACTCCGACCAAAATTGGCCAGTTTGTAACATTATGGAAGCGCAGCCAGGCTGGCATTACCGAGCCATACGACATGGCAGACAACATCGACTTTTTTGTTATCAGCGTCCGCAACAAAGAGCACTTTGGTCAATTTGTATTTCCAAAAGCAGTGCTATGTGAAAAGGGTTTTGTTTCGCAAAATGGGAAAGGCGGTAAGCGCGCCATGCGCGTGTACCCAGCGTGGGATGTTGCTGAAAACCAGCAAGCAAAGAAGACACAAGCGTGGCAACTGGCCTATTTTTTTGAAATCAAACAAGATAAACCAATTGACACTGCTCGTGTCAAAAAACTATTTTCCAGATCGACGCATTGAATCGTCTTCTTTTTCAATAAACGTAATCGCCTGACCAATCTTGTTGGCGCGGCCAGTACGTCCAATGCGGTGTATATAATCTTCGTGTGTTTGTGGCAAGTCGAAGTTGATAACGTGCGAAACGTCGTCAATATCAATACCGCGCGCTACCACGTCGGTTGCCAAAAGAATTTTGACCACACCATCTTTAAAGTCTGACAATGCTTTTTTACGCTGTGCTTGAGTCTTGTTGCCATGAATCGTCGCAATTTTAAAACCACGATCCCTTAAGCTCTTTGCCAACTTGTCGGTTGAACGCTTGGTTCTAACAAAGATAATAACTCTGGTAAAATCAGGCTTAATCAACAAATCGTGCAATACTTCAATCTTGTTTCTTGGATCAACCGTAATCACTTCTTGGTTTACGTTTTCGGCAGACTGACGTGTCTTAACACTGATAGAAACGGGATTGTGCAAGAATTTGTCGATAACGTCTTTGATCTCTTTAGAAATGGTTGCTGAAAAGAACACGGAATGACGGTCTTTGGGCAATTTATTAATGATATACTTCATATCATTGATAAAGCCCATGTCCAGCATGGTATCAACTTCGTCCAACACAATAGAATTGTATCGGTTGAGTCTCAAGTGACCATTTTGTTCAAGATCTTTTAATCTGCCTGGCGTGCCAATAACAAACTCAGGATCTTGTTGCAACGTGCTCATTTGCTGTCTGATATTCAAACCGCCAATACACAACACCGAAAAGAAACCAGTATGCTTAGCAAAATATGCAAGCTCATCTTGAATTTGAGCAGCTAATTCTCTGGTTGGCGTAATAACCAAAACTCTGTTGGTTTTGCCCGTCAATAAACGGTTAACCAATGGAATTAAGAAAGCCGCTGTTTTACCAGTACCGGTATTAGCAGTACCAACAACGTCTTTACCTTCAAGAATGAGCGGGATTGCTTGGTCTTGAATTGGGGTTGGGGTAACATAACCACGCACCTTAATATTTTTCTTAAGTTGCTCTTCAATTAAAAAGTCTGAAAATTGATGCTTTGAGTCATACATTGGTGCAGCAACCTGCTCTTCAACTTTGCGCATAAAATCTGAAGGATTAAACTTCTTGATCACGCGACGTGATGATGAACCGCCTTGTTGCGAGCTACCACGACGTGGCGCTGATGACGATGACGGACGAGAACCTGGTTTGCTTGTTGTTGTGCGTGATGCCGGGGATTTGAAGAACTTCTTTTTGCCGACTGGCTTTTTGCCTGAATTGTCGGGCTTATCGTAATGTGACATAAATTCCTGAAAGTAATGAAAAAAAGAACATGGGCCTGGCCTCACAAAAAAAATCAAGTGTGCCCGACAGGACTCGAACCTGTGGCCTACGGATTAGAAATCCGTTGCTCTATCCAGCTGAGCTACGGGCACATAAATGGTCGGGGCGGCCAGACTCGAACTGGCGACCCCTCGCTCCCAAAGCGAGTGCGCTACCAACTGCGCTACGCCCCGACAAATTGCACGTATTTCTTTTGCGTGTAATAACAAAGATCTAAAGCTAACTGGTTACAAGCTAGCTGGGGTGAGCGACGGGGCTCGAACCCGCGACGTCCAGAACCACAATCTGGTGCTCTACCAACTGAGCTACGCCCACCGTGTTTAGCCACAAGGCATATTCAAACGAATACGACCCCATTATATTTTGTTTCACGACAAAAATCAAAAAAACTTTACTCTTTTTTCAAATTTCTTCATTTTTGCCACAATAATCAGTTTACAAGCACGAACTGATCGTGCGAATTTCTTAAAAACCTAAAGAGCAAACTGACACTATTTGTCACTAAATCAGCCTGATTTTGCAGCCATTGTTCTGCGCAACTGCCCATCAACTCACGCTTTTCTTTGTGTAATACCAAATCTCGCACACACTCAATAAGTTGCACATCAGTAACTTTAAGCAAACCACCCGCTTGCTCAAGCTGATCAATAGCCTGCTTAAAGGTTTCATGATGCGGGCCAACAATAATCGGATTTGCCCACACGGCAGGCTCAAGAACATTGTGCCCACCAACAGGAACAAAAGTACCGCCCAAACAAAAGATATCGGCCAATGCATGCAGACTGAAAAGTTTGCCCATGGTACAAACCAACACAATGTCATGCTGTGGCAAAATTTCGTCAGTCAAACATTTGAGCGCATCAGGATTTTGGTTAAGCACCGTTGTTTGATTGTCCCACATAAATGAACGATACCCCGTTTTTTCGACTTCTTGCACCAACTTCTCTTTCCACGAAAAATGACGAGGTGCAATAATCAGCTTCAAATCAGGCTGTTCCTGTTTTAACGTTTTATACAAAGCAAGGTACGCATCAAGCTCACCCTCATAAATTGAACCCAGCAGCAACGTGCAATAGTTATGGTTGCGATAGTAGGCATAAGGCTGCGAAAAACCCTTTTGGCACGCAATGCGCTTGGCTTGAACATTGAAACACTTCACATCGCCCATTGCACTAATGCGCTCTGGCGCCACATTAAACTTTTGTATCAAATCTGCCTGCGCCTGCTCATGTTGCGCAAAAATATGGTCAAAAGCATTCAACAGCGACGAATAAACAAATTTCAAACTCGACCACAACACATGATTACTGCCCGAAAGATAGGTATTTAACAAATAAATAGGTACACCTTTCAACTTTGCCAACATGATCATATTTGGCCACAGTTCATGCTCAAGTACCACAATGGCTGTTGGCTTAATGCGGTCAAAGACCAACAACATTGAGGCTAGCGCGTCGTACGGCAACAAGCTCACATAATCAGCCTTCAAGTTTTTTTCGGCCATCTGCTTGCCTTCTGGCGTGCTTGCTGTTACGTAACATTCTGCTTCCGGCATTATCTCTTTAACTTCATTAATCAAACGCTCAATTGAAAGTATTTCACCAGCTCGCAATGCATGAAACCAAATTACCGGCTTAGTGCCCTGCACTTTTGGCACTATACCGATCTGCTCCTTTACTTCCTGAATACTGCTGCGAGCCACGATGTTTTTAACAATAACATAGGGAATAAACAACGGAAAGAGAAGCATTTGCACCAATTGATACAAAATAAATAACATCATAATATTCATACAAAAGCCCTTAGTTTAACTGTTTAAATAACTGATCAAGATTTTTTTTAACCATCACCGCCTCGTTCCCAAGCCAGTTAGCCGCATTCTGCCCAGCTTGCATACGCCGTTCATTATGTTCCAAAAACAAACGTACCTGTTGCTCAAGCTCATCATAATTGGCAACTTTAACAAGCGCTTTGTGCTGCTCAAGCCTATCGGCATGGTCTTGGCAGTTGGCGTGATGTGGCCCCACAACGCACGGCTTGCCCCACACTGCCGGCTCTAGCAAGTTATGCCCGCCAACAGGCACAAATGTACCACCTAAAAAAAAGATGTCAGCCAGCTGATACAAACCAAAAAGCTTGCCCAACACACAAACAGAAACAATATCATACTGCTGCAAAATAGTTTCGGTAATCTCACGCACCGGATCAACCGCACTATTCAGTTGTGCACACTGCTCGTCCCACACCAATGATGCATAACCGGTTGCCGCCATGCTAGCCCGCAGCTGAGCAAGCCAATTAAAATGGCGTGGAGCAAGAACAAGCTTAAGTGATGGATAGAGCGGTTTAAGCGTTGCAAACAGTTTTAAATAATAATCCAGCTCGCCGGCATGCACTGAGCCAACTAACAAAACAAGATTCTTCCGTGCGTGCTGACGCACGCATGGCACCAGCTGATCACGTTTGGCAACAACATTAAACGCTTTAATATTACCCAGCACTGAAAGCTTTGCTGCACGCACACCAAGCTCTTCAAATGCCTGTACATCGTCAGAACTCTGCGCAAAAATATGCTCAAAAGCATTGAGCAACGGCATATAGATCCACGTAAAAAATTTCATACGTTTTTTTGAGCGAGGGTTAACGCGGGCATTGAGCAGGTACAGCGGCACCTTGAACCAGCGTGCAATCATGATCAGATTGGGCCACAAATCAGCCTCAACAATCATAAGAGCTTTGGGCCGAACGCGTTTAAATACCATAACCATGGGAATTAAAAAATCGAACGGCAAAAAGCTGACCACATCGGCAGCCAAAAATTTGCATGCCATCGCATGGCCCGCCACGGTACCCGTGGTAACATAACAAACTGCGTCAGGATTTTTTTCTTTAAGATCGGCAACCAGCTGCTGCACCGCCAAAATCTCGCCAACTGAAACGGCATGCAACCACAGAGACTTTTTGCCTGCCGACACACGCGGCACCAAACCAAAGCGCTGTGCAACATTGCCAAAGACCGGCTTACCTTTAAAACGACGTACAACTAAATAGAGTCCAACAATGGGCAGTGCGATAATTTGCAAACATTGATACACAACAAAGATAATTCCCAGCATCATGAATAACCCTTCAAAAAATATTTGTTACTAGCAAAATAGCCTACCACAACGCCTCTTTTTTACCACTAAGACAAAACGCATGTTTGTTTTTTTCAAAACACTCGCTCTCTTTTTGCTTATTTTTTTAGACTAACGAGTGTTACTTTGTTAAAGTTTTTTTGTAGGTCAATTTTTAATAAATTTGGATACATCATGAAGATTATTTTTTCTTATTTTGTAATTGCTTTAATGATTGCTAACAACGCTACAGCCCTTGCAACATGCACACTGTGCGAAAACAAAAAGTTGGCTATCTTACCCCGCCAAACTATAAATAATTTTGTTAGAAATCACCAACGATGGCGCTTAGAAAAAGTAAACGACCACCAACAACTTGCCTGCTCCGTGCCCTGCAACCTTGCTGACGCAACACGCATTATCAGCTCAATTACCGCCATTGCCGAAACGCAACAGCACCATCCAGACATTACCGTTACACAAGAAAATGTCACAATCTCTATCTACACCCACTCACAAAATGCGCTAACGGGCAAAGATATAGCCTTTGTTACAGCTATTGAAAAATATTTAGCAAGCACAGAGTTAGTATCAAATTTTTCACATCAAACAGAGCAACTATCAAACAAGCAACGCTGCCCTGCTCAAGAACTAACACTCTTTTTAGCACAAAATCAATACTGGCAGCTAACGCCAGACGCCAAGGCAGTACAATTTTCTTATAATGCACCTAGTTTTGAAGTACTTGCCAAAGCACTGGGACAATGCTTGCAGCTAAAAGATATTTCGTCACACATTGTTGAAGTATTCTTAAGCTATGGAACCTGCTCAATCACGCTACAAGATAACAATCAGCTTATTTCAAACGAAACGCTAGCTCAAGCACAAGCATGCCAACGTATCTTTGATAATCTTATTGCGCATTAAAAAAGGGCTCCGGTTGGAGCCCTTTTTTAATGCGTACAAAAATTGCTACGCGGTTGTTTGCTTAAAGCGAATTGAATCTAAAAACTCTGCCTGCCCTTTGCATGCATACACAATGTGTGGATTTTCTGGCGGATAGTCGCACGCTTTAAAAAGCACTGCGCTGTTGCCAACCGGCAGCAATACATCTTGCTGCACCGGCACTAGTGTTAAGCCAAGCTCACGCGCTTTGATACTAAACAAGGTCTGGTCGTGACGCGCCCAACCAAAACCAAGCGGCCCAGAGCCATCATCTTCAAAGTTTTTAATATCTTTTGCTAACTCATAAATTGGCAACAAATACTCGTTGTATGCCTGGCTCGCTTTACTAATGCCCTGAACAGCCGCATAAAGATTAGAATTAGCCGCAATATATTCACGCGCAGGATCTTCAAGATTAAACAAGTCGGTCACATGCTTGGTGCAATGAGCGCGAATGGTAAACAAAATATTGCGATCGCCAATCCACCACTCTTGATCAGCCAACAAAAAGTAACCCTGTTCTTGAATGTAACGAAAAACATCGTCAAGCGGTTTAAGCACTACCGCACCGGCATCCAGGTACAAAACATAATCAAACATATCCAGCGCTTGCTTAATTACTACCGGCTTCCACGCATACCAGCCTGGAGCTGATTTACCCTGATCGCTCGTTTCAAAACGCGTCAGCAGATCCGGGTTAACCATTTCAACATCATAAACTTTTACTTTCTCAACCGTGTTCAACAAATCACGTTGTTCAACCGTTAAGCCAAGATCGAATACCGCAATCTCTTCTGTTTTGTCAAAGTTACTTTTATGAATACTGCCAATCAAATGACAAAGAAAAAGAAAGAAGCCGGCGTTGGCAGCTGTGCAGTAGTACTGCTTATCACTGATTTGTTGGGCACTAACAGTTTGTGGAACATCGGCACTAACCGAACGTGCCGTAAAAAGAACCAACAGTAATAAACTTATATATTTTTTCATCATTATTTTACCTTTTCTACATCAACAGGATTATCTGTTAAATAATGTTTCTTCAAAAATGATAGCGCCTTTTTACGCGTATCAACCTGCCCAGGACGTGCTTCGCGCGCAAGCGTTAACATATTGATCATATTCACACATGCCTGCACTTGAATATCGCCGCCCAAATTTTTTTGTTGTTTTTCTTCCCAACTCTTCTTATCATACTCCTTCTTTTTGCCATCTTCGTCCGTATGATGCTCACCATCGTCATCTTCATCATCTTCTTCTAGTCCATCGCCATCTTCACGTTCGGCTTGAGCCTGCTCTTCTTCTTGCTTGCCTGCAGAACCAAACAAACGGCGCCAAAAGCTCTTTTTCTTTTCAGCCGGCTCATCTTCTTTTACTGCTTCATCTTTTTTGCCGCCAAGATCTTTAACTTCTTGAACGGTAATATGATGCTTAAGCGAACTTTCTTTACCAAAAAATTCTTTTACCCACTTCATTTCTTTGACCGGCACAATTTTTGGTTTAACAATAAAATCTGGTTTAATACCAATTGCCTGCAAAGAATGCTCGTCGGGCAGGTAATACAACATGGTGGTAAGCTTGAGCGCGCAACCATTTTTTATTGGAATCAGCTCTTGAACCGAACCTTTACCAAACGTTGGAATGCCCACCAAAAAGACCATGAGCTTACTGTTCTCATCTTTTTGTGCGTGATAACGCAAACAGCCGGCCAAAATTTCGGCAGCTGATGCAGCAAAGTTGTCGATCAAAATAAAGATTGGCACCGTGCTATGCAAAATGGGATCGGTAAACGTTTTGTATTCGGTAATAATGGTGCCTTTATTGTCTTTTGTTAAAACAACCGGCGAATTTTTTTGCAAGAAAAGTCCGGCCATGTCAATGGCAGAATCGAGCGTACCACCAGGGTTTCGGCGCAAGTCGAGCACTATGCCTTTGCAACCACCCTTGTTTGCCTTTTCAAGCAACAGTTTAACTTGTTTTGCAGCAACTTCATTAAAAATTGATAACGACACATAATAAATATCAAGGTCTTTAAAGCGGTACGAAAGCGATGTTTGGTCTTTGATAATGTCGCGCGTTATCACATATTCGCGTGGCTTTTTTTTGCGAATAATTTTTATTTTTACTTTAGTTTTAACTTTGCCTTTAAGCTTGGCAATAACCTCATCAGACGACAGCCCCTTGAGTTTTTCACCGTCAACTTCAACAATTTTATCACCAGCTTGCAAGCCAGCCTTGTGCGCCGGGCCGCTTTGCACCACGTCTACAATTGCCAGCGCATCATCGTCGGGCGCTTTGGTTATCACACTCACGCCAATACCAGGAAACTCTCCCGATGTTGATTCTTTGGCATCTTTGTAACTCTTTGGACCAAAAAATGCCGAGTGCGCATCAACTTGTGCAACCGCAGATTTTAGTGAATCTTGAATAAACTTTTCAAAATCAACAAACCGAAATGACTTGTCTTCAATCAAACTAATCACTTGTGAGTAGGTTTGAAACCATTTATAAATATCGCGCTCATTGTCTTTGGGATCTTTTTTAGGTTTTTTCTTAAGATTCTTTTTCTCAGTCTTTGCAAGCTTTAACGACTTTTTATCATCATCGTGCTCTTGCACCGCCAATGCCGGTTGTTTGGTTGGTCCTGCCTGCACCTTTTTTGGCTGAGCGGTCACAACTTTTTGCGGCGGCTTAGAAACTTTTTTTTGCTCCTGGACAACTTTTTTTTGAGTTGTCTTCTTGGCAACTAAAGCACTCGGATTACCAGCCTGCAACGATACGACTGAAAAGAAATACAGTATAAGAATAGGTATTTTTTTCATCTTCTCTCCTCTCCTTTGCAAAATTTTACTAAAAATCTTACGCTATTCTGATGTAAGCTTAGACCAAATATTACGGAAGTCTAACCCGTTTATAATATCGATAAATCTTATGAATACACAAACCAGACCGGTAGAGCTCAGACAAAACGTTCTCATTGTAACCGGCCTTTCAGGCGCAGGGAAAACCAGTGTTATGGAGGCCCTTGAAGACCTTGATTTTTATTGCGTAGACAACCTACCGCTGCCGTTACTCACTACTTTTTTACAACTCACACAAAAAAAGCCAATCCCTTTCCACAACATTGCGCTGGGCATAGACGCCCGCGGCGAAGAGTTTTTACACGATTTTACGCACGAAATTGCAAAGCTGAAAAAAATTACCAACAACAATGTAAAAGTTCTTTTTTTAAACGCTAACGAACAAACATTGCTCCAGCGCTTTCAAGAAACACGACGCAAACACCCACTTGCTCACGGCATTGACGTAACTCGAGCAATTAAAAAAGAAAAAAAGATTCTTGAACCAATTGCCGAAACAGCAGACATTCTTTTAGACACTGACGACTTTAATATTCAAGAGCTACGCCGCTGGATCCGTCAGTCATTTTCGGGCGAAAAGCAACGGCACGTTTATGCCAATTTAATTTCGTTTGGTTTTAAATATGGCGTACCGCAAGAAATAAATTTGTTGTACGACTTACGATTTTTGCCCAATCCTCACCACATTCTCTCGCTCAAAAACTTTACCGGCAAGCAACCAGAAATTACCAACTACTTGTTCAAACAACCAGCCGTTACTGATTACTGGGACCGCCTGCGCGACTTTTTGAGCTACCACTTAAAAAAGTATCATGAAGAGGGACGATTTTTTGTCACCATCGGTATTGGATGCACCGGGGGCAAGCATCGATCGGTAGCATTTGTAGAACAACTGGCAAAAGAACAATGGAATAATGTAACCTTTCTGACAGAGCACCGCGATATTGGAAAGGAATAAAAATGCAAAAAAAACATCTAATTCAAGGCGCCCTGTTACTTATGCTTGGCATAGGAATGGGGCATTATCTTGTTTTCAACCCCAACGGCCTACAAATGCAAAAGAGACTCAAGGCAACCATTGCTCAAGAACAAACAAAAGTTGACGACCTGAAACAAAAAATAGCCGCCCTTGAACAAGAATTAACTACCTGGCGCGAAGACAGCTTTTATCAAGAGAAATTGGCGCGCGAAGATCTGCTCATGAGCTATACCAACGAAATGGTCTACTTCATTAAATAGGATCTGACATTCTTGGGAAATTAGGGTATAATTGTCGGTACTTAAGGCAATAGCTATAATCAAACCCCTTAAAAATGTCAGGGTGCCCAATGAAAGACGAAAAAGATTTGACCACACTACCTCACCATGAACATGCCGAACCAAAAGAGCATGAATTTCGTGTTGAAAAGGTCAACCATATGCGCGCTGCTCACGTTGAGCCATGGCCAAGTTTTGAGCCAGTCAGCGCAACAACACAGCAAGCAAATTTACATTTCCAACAACATCAGGACGAAACCAAAGAGTTTTCTCTTGCTGGTCGCTTAATGATTATTCGCGATCATGGAAAAACTTTTTTTGCACGTTTACAAGACCGCAGCGGACAGCTCCAGCTCTACATAAAAAAAGATGTTATTGGTGATCAGTCATTTGAACATTTTACCAAAGACATCGACCTTGGTGACATTGTTTGGGTTCACGGCACACTCTTCAACACTAAAACTGGTGAAATCACCATGCGTGTTGAAAAGTTCAAACTATTAAGCAAATGCCTACACCCGCTCCCAGAAAAATATCACGGCCTGGTTGACGTTGAACATCGCTACCGCCAACGTTATCTCGATTTAATGAGCAACCCAGAAAGTCGCGAAAAATTTAGAAAGCGTTCCGGCATTGTTCAGTCGATCAGACACTTTTTGCAAGAACATGATTTTATGGAAGTCGAAACTCCCATGCTGCACCCAATCCCTGGTGGTGCTGCTGCGCGACCATTTGTCACGCACCACAACGCGTACGACATGCAGCTCTTTTTGCGCATTGCGCCAGAGCTGTATCTCAAGCAGTTGGTTATTGGCGGCTTTGAACGCGTGTTCGAAATTAACAGAAATTTCCGTAACGAAGGCGTTTCAACCAAGCACAACCCAGAGTTTACCATGCTTGAGTTTTATATGGCCCACGGCGATTATCATACCGGCATGGAACTGACCGAAAAGCTTATTCAAAACGCGGTGCTGCAAAACTTTGATTCGTTAACAATTGATTATCAAGGTCATCAGCTCGACTTTACTGCACCGTTCAGACGTCTTACCATCAAAGATTCATTGTGCGAAATTGGTGGGCTTACGCCAGACGAGATCACCGAAGAAAACATCGACAAGACAATCAAGAAGTTAGGCGTTGAGTTACCAGGCAAGCCAAACTATGGCATGAAGATATTTGGACTCTTTGAAGAATGTGTTGAAGAAAAAATTGTTCAACCAACCTTTATCATCAGCTACCCACTTGAAGTTTCACCGCTGGCAAAGCGTGATCCGCAAGACCCAACCATTGCCGCTCGCTTTGAACTTTTTATCATGAGCATGGAACTTTCAAACGGTTTTACTGAGCTTAATGATCCCTTTGATCAAGCTGAACGCTTTAAGGCACAGGTACAAGCGCGCACCGACGGCGACCATGAAGCACATCATTACGATGCTGATTTCATTAGAGCGCTTGAATACGGCTTGCCGCCAACGGTTGGCGTGGGCATTGGTATTGACAGGCTGGTTATGTTACTGACCAACACCAACTCAATTAAAGATGTTATTCTTTTCCCAACTATGAAAAAAGTAGCACACAAAGAATAAAAACGCTGAAGGAACATCTCAATGTTTTTTTTAGATCCGATGTGCGATATCGCGTTCAAGAAGCTTTTTGGCAGCCAAGAAAAAAAAGAAATTCTGATGAGCTTTTTGAACAGCGTTTTGGGGTGCAAAGAGGGATATAGAATTGTTGATGTAAAAATCACCGATCCCTACAACATTCCAGACGCGCCATGGCTTAAAACAAGCATTGTAGATGTTCGTTGCATTGATCAGCAAGGCAAGCACTACATTATTGAATTACAGGTCGAAAGCCAAGATGATTATCCCGAACGAAGCCAGTATTACGCTTCATTAGCCATGGCTCGCCAGCTGAAAAAAGGCTGGGAGTACGGCAAAGTGATGCCGGTCATTTTTATTGGCGTCCTTGCTTTCGATCTTTTTGACAACGCAGACTACCTCAGTCATCACAAAATTCTCAATACTAAAACACACCAACACGCGCTCAAGCACCTTGAGTTTCATTTTATTGAACTCAAAAAATTCAACAAAACGCTTGAAGAGCTTGATGATACCATTATCGACAAATGGATCTATCTTTTAAAAAACGCCTCAGATCTCAACACTATTCCCAAGCAGCTTAAAAGCCCTATCGTCCTCCAAGAAGCTATGGAGGTTCTTGAAGAAGGCAATATGACACCGGAAGAACTCGCCGCCTACGACCGCTTAATTGATGCAGAACGCGTTGCAAAAAGCATCAAGAAAACACGCGAAAAAAAATTGAAACAAGAATTCGAAAAAAAAGTACAAAAAATTAAGATAGAACTTAAAAAATCCAAACAACAGATACAAGAAAGTCACAAAGCAGGTGAGCGCGCTATGGTTTTGCGATTACTAACAAAACTCAGCGTTGAAGAAGTTGCCAATCTTACCGGCTTGTCACGTGACGATATAAAGAAAATTAAGAAAACAAAAGAAAATAGTTAAGTATTCATCAAAAGGAATCTATGGAGACTGTTGCCACACCAACATCACGCACAAAAAAACGTGCTCCTGATGTTATGACCATTCAAGGAACAAAATATTTGTGGCAACTCAAAAAATCTGATGCCGACGCAATTCGCAAAATCAGCATGACACACACTATCAGCAGTGCTGTTGCACATGTTTTATACTCACGAGGCTACCACGACGACGACGCCATCCGTTCCTTTCTTTTTAGCTCGTACGAACGCGACGTGCCCCACTCAGGACTTTTAAAAGGCGCACATGCAGCAACCAAAAGACTTTTAGAAGCTATTGAACGCAAAGAAAAAATTCTTATTTTTGGTGATTACGACGTTGACGGCGTCACTTCTTCATCGCTCGTTTTACTCGGTCTCTTGCCTCTTGGCGCACAAATAAATTTTTTCTTGCCCAATCGCAAACGCGACGGCTACGGCCTTTCCAGTAAAATTGTAAAACGCGCCAAAGAAAATGGCTACAGCCTGATTATCACGGTAGACAACGGTATCACCGCAATTCAACCAGCGCTTGATGCACAAGAAGTTGGCATTGATCTGATTATTACCGACCATCACCGCCCGCACGACCACGTGCCTGAAGCGCTCGCAATTGTAAACCCCAACCAAGTCGACTGCCCCTACCCGTACAAATCATTGGCCGGCGTTGGCGTTGCTTTTAAAATTATCAGCCTGATTTATGAACAAAAAAATCTTCCACTGCCCGACAAAGTTTATGAACTTTTAATGCTGGGCACGGTGGCCGACGTGGTGCCCATGCTGGGCGAAAACCGTTACTGGGTACGCTATGGCTTAAGCAAAGTTAACAAACAACGCAGTACCGCCATGAACGTAATGACCACCAACAGCAAGCTCACCAAAAATATTTTAGGGTCGCTGGATATTGGCTTTATGGTTGCACCGCAAATTAACGCACTGGGCCGGTTGGACGACTGCCGTGAAGCGGTTAAATTTTTGATCAGCTCAGATTATGCAGAAGTACAACGCATTGGGCATATTTTGCAAAGCATGAACGAAGAGCGTAAAAAAGTTGAACAGCGCATTTATGGCGATGTTGAAGGTGCTATTGTTCAAAAGCAAATTAACCTAGCACGCGAAAATATTATTGTTGCCGCACATGATCAGTGGCCTGCAGGCGTTATTGGCCTGGTTGCTGGCAAGTTGATGCACAATTATGGCAAGCCTACTTTTTTATTTCATCACGACAAACACAACCGCTTACTCAAGGGCTCGTGCCGCTCCATTCCAGAATTTGACGTTTTTGATGCGTTGCACGACAGCAAAGATCTGTTAGTTTCATTTGGCGGCCATTCATGCGCTGCTGGCTTGGCACTGGCACAAGACAACCTGCCCGAACTTAAAGCGCGGCTTGAAGAACGTGTTACCGCTATGGTTTCACCAAAAGATTTGCAACCAAAAATTGTCATTGACGCACAGCTTGAGCTGACCGAAGCAACAAAAAAACTTGTAGACGATTTAAGCATGCTCGAGCCATTTGGCAATGCCAACCCGCAGCCAGTTTTTCTGATTAAACAAGCAACATTACTCAAAGAGCCTACCTTACTCAAAGACAAGCATTTAAAATGCTCTATCTTTTCTGAAGGCATGATCAAGCCCATTATCTTTTTTAACCGTCCTGATTTGTATTCCCTTTTGCTCGAACTTGGCGACAAACCCTTTAGCGTTGCGGCATACGTAGTTACCAATGAATGGCAAGGTAAAACCAGCATTGAATTGCAAGGGTTAGACATTAGCGTGACATAAGCCCCCCTCCTGCGCTATGGTATACTTTTTGAAACGAGTGAAGATTATTTCAAAAAGGAGATCATACCATGTTCAAAAAATTCTATGGCGTGTGTGTCATGAGCGTCATGACATGCGTCCCTTGGCTTAACGCCGAAGTGTTTAAATCAGACGGCACCAAGCCCGTTTTTGTTGAGCTAGACCCAGCACATCAACACGTTCATTATTTAGCACACCCACAAACAGACGATCTTGATAATTACCTGCAAACAGAGCTTGAAGAATACGTCTTTGGCGAGCCAACGCGCGCGCGACGCGCTACCTTTAAACAAGAAACATTTTATATCGGCGGTGACAGCGTAATAAACGCACCAAACGAACTACCAACGCCCTACAGCACCACCCGCCAACAATATCTGGTACGCGCAAGTGAGTTACACGCAGCAGGCATTGAAACATCAGCTTTTATCAAACTTTCTTTTGATGTTGGACAAACATCATTTGCGCTTGACAGCACCTACAAAGGCCTTGCCAACATGTCCATAAAAATTGGTCACACACACGCGCCAGAACTTACTGATTTTGAACCAGATATCCCAACGTACTACACCACCATTTTGTACGCAGAAAAAATTGGCTGGAACGACCATGCTTTTTTTCAACCGTTTTATTGGGATGGTGTACGCAATGTTATTATTGAAGTCACTGCTCAAGCGCACGGCACACCGGGGCGGGCCGGCGTTAACCAATCACTGACCGACTTTGTTGCAAGCATTGCGCAAGGCACTGATGATACTGACCATTACTTTCAACGCCCAAATATCAAAATTACCGCGATAGCCAGCCAACTCAACCGACCAATGCGCATCACCACACCGCTCACTTTTTTTCCTGCTCAGCAGGCCGGACACCGCTGGGCGCTGGGGCAAGACCGCACCTTGTATTATTGGAACGATAAAATTTGGCAGCCCCTTAACAACGAAGATATTGAAACGGTTGT
Source organism: Candidatus Babeliales bacterium (assembly GCA_019746485.1). Taxonomy (GTDB): domain Bacteria; phylum Babelota; class Babeliae; order Babelales; family RVW-14; genus AaIE-18. The sequence continues at coordinate 107,162 of JAIERW010000005.1, forward strand.
TGATTTTGCTGCCATAAACAACAACGGCCTGGTTTATTGCTTGAACGATCGTGGCCAACTATTTTTTGCACGCGACAGCGGAACTACAACACAATGGCAGCCTTTTGCAACAGAACTTACCTTTGCCGAGCTTTCACTTTCAAACAAAGAGACGCTCTTTGGCTTGGCGCACAATCGTCGCGATATGTATCAACTTGACGGTACTCATTGGAACTTTATACGGTCGTTTAGAAAAGAAATTTCGCTTAAGAAAAAGTCTTAGGCACACACGCAGTGTTTTATTTTTTTGAATTGAGGAGTACGTAATGAAGATACATCGCTCTCGCTCGCTCTTTGCCATTCTTTTTCTCTGTTTTTTAATGTCCAGCAACGCTCATGCAACCGCGCTTGATGATTTACAATCAACGCTGAATGTGCTTAAAGCCAAGCTGGTTGAGTTGGTTGGTCAGCTGAGTGGTTTGGCTGGGCGGGCACCAAGTACGTCTGCACCAATCACGGGCGCTTCAGGCTCTTTACCAATCACCGGCAGCTCAGGCTCAACATTGTCGCCGACACAGGTACTGCAAAAATATGACTCAAGCACATGGATTGAAGGCCAAACACCACATGTGCAAACAAACAACTCACCAAATGCCGCCATGTTCAACAACAATGACCCAGTTTCTGTTTTAAGCGGTTATAACACAATAACAAAAGAACAATTCTTTAGCTCAGGCATCACATCGCACCTTCCTCAAAGCAAACATAATACAATGCTTCTTTCATCTTTTGTTCCCGTTTGCGGGCTACTCGATACACTGTGCAAAGAAAATAACTATCATGAATTTTACAAAACGCTATTTAACGAAATAAGAACAAAACAAACAATTCCTGATGAAGCTCCCGAGTTTATCAGCGTGTTAGCACTTACCTACGCACTGTTAAACAATAATTACAGCGACCAAGATTTTCTTATCTGGACCATTGGAACCTTACTTGGCACACCACCAAATACAACAGAAATGCCAATCATCATCAATGCTGCTCAAAATTGTATGAAACTACTTGTGAACAATCTCAGGGTAGGGGCTCGTGATGGAAACTTTAAGTATGGCAATGTTATTATATCATTTACACAAGACAATTTAGAGGACCTTCGTAAAGCAGCCCAAAACAGCAATACTTTATCTGAAGAAGGCAAAGAATTTAAAAACGACCTGACTAATTTCTTGAATGGACTTTCAATAGCAAGCACTTCAGGCAGCTCTGGCTCAACGTCAGGTTCTTCGCAAACAGCAGCAGAACGCTTGGCGGAGGCTTTTTCCCAAACCATGCCTGGCGGTTTAGATCTGAATGGGCAAATTGAATGGACAAGAAATCACATTGGTACCTTGCGACGATTGTTGAATGATGCGGTTGAGGAAAGTAGCGCCAAGGCAGAAACTATACCTGCTTCAACAAGCGCCGTCACACCTGCCTTGTTCGAAAAATATGCGCACTTGATCGATCCATATTTTGATCCAAATTCTGATATTGTAGCGGCTGACCTGGGCCATCCAGAAAGATTTGATGATACGTACACAGCTTTTGAAAATTTTGTGAGCATTGAAATAACAGAAACAGATGTTGAAAACTTGAAAGTTTTTGTACCGCAGTACATCGGTCAGGTTTTAGATAAGTACACAGATTTTAGGGAAATAGGAACCCCAAAAGTTGGTCTTAATATCCTTACTCCGTTTGACGCAGGTCAAGCAAGAATAACTTTACAGCAACGCATTACAGATATGAACATATACTTTGACAACGTATTCGATATTTTAACTCAAGCAATACAAAGTCCACACCTCATACAACAAATAGTACCTCTTGGAGAAATAGTACTGAATAATCTTTTGCCTAATGAGATCATTGGGTACGCATTATTGGATCATGTAAATCCTACAGAAGACGCATACAATCCAACAAAATATGCCAATAAAATACGGCAAATTATCGACTTTTGCGTAGTACTATTTTCTAAAAAAATACCACCTAACAATGAACCGGCAAAATCTTTTGAAGACGGCTACAACTCACTCATTGCTCAGCTAAAATTACAACGAGGAAGCCTCTTGTGCGCCTACATGCTCCTCAAAGCAGGCTCAGACAATCCACGGTTTTTGGAATGGTTACATCACGAACAATTTTTAGTGTGGGCACTTAAAGCAGCAATGTACTACATTGACCAAGAAGCTAACTTTGATAACACACCCGCCCGCACAGAGCTATACATTATTTATGAAATTCTCAAGCATGTACAACGAAGTACAAGCGGATCAGATGCCTTGCTAGCAACTTGCCGCGCATACACACAAGAAATAAGTACTATAGCAGGCGAACCCAATGAAGGTAAGTTTGATAAACCAGAATATGACAACAATGGCTGGCAAATTAAGCGCGACATTTTCAGAACAATCCTCGCAAGAAAATTACTTGAAGCAGCATATCGCTATGAGGCAGGACAAAGAAAAGCTCTTCAAAAAATAGCTGAACAAGAAGCTTTAATTATTCATCTCGATGCACAAAAGCGGCACCAAGAAGAACTAGAACGTCAACGCCAAGCGAAAGCGAACAAGCGCGAAGAAGAAAGAATTGCAGCACTGGCAGATCAAGAAGAACAAAAAAAAGCTACGGCAGCGCTGAAACTTGCAAACGATGAGCGCATACGCCAAGCAGAGGCAGGTGCAGCAGCTGCGAAAGCACAAGAAGATGCAGCAGAACAACAACGGCTCGCTACATTACAAGCAACATTTCAACAAGAAGAATTTAAGACAACACCAACAAAGCCATTTGCCAGCAACAATCCAAAATCAATTAATGCTCTGAGCGGATGGATCGAAAAGACCCTTATTCCAGATGCGCAGCAAAGCACAGCTCTCAGACCTGGCGGGGCACCGTACATTGCCAGCTTTAATTTAACTGGCGAGTCAGCAGCTGGTTGCAAAAAAACGGATATTATTGGCTGGCTCAAATGGCTTGTAAAATGTCATGAAGAGGCAAAAGATACTTCAAAAGCATCATCTGGCATCTTGGAGTCTCTCAAGAAACAAACAATTGGCACAGATAACTGCTACGAAATTGCAATGAAACACACAACAATTATTGTTCAGAATATTCTGCAAGATTCAGACTCACTCAGAACCAACCTCATACAAATAAACTCTGAGGCCCTTGTTCCAATTGCTAATTTCTGCAAACTGCTCATTGAAAACAACACCGCAACTTTTGCAGATTTTCAAGTAGTACACAACTACGAACTCATCGCAGATTTCATTTATCTAACGGCCATACCAACAAGCAAACAGGAAAAGCCTAAGCTGTCTGCTATTGCTTCACATATTGCAACTGCCGGCCAAACACAAAAACCATTTGCGAGAAAGTGCGCAACATTAATGACTCTCTATATCAACGGATTCTACAAATCTAAACAATTAAAAGCCATAAAAGATGCTTTAATTAACCATCTTGCTGATCCCGAAGCAAAAGAACTTGTCAGCGCTATTAATAAATTAGCTTCTTCTTCTGACCCATCAGAAGCAGCCTCGTCCAGTTAAAACAACATAATCTTGTATTTTCACACAAAAGAGCCCCAACAGTTGGGGCTCTTTTTTATGCCGATAGCACGCAAAAAACAACCACTTTTTGCTTAAAACGCAGGCTTTTTAGGGGGCTTTTGACAAATCAACTTATAAAAAATATACTATTTGTAATAGATATTTATAGTAAAAAATGGAGGTTATCATGAAATTTTTACGTACCGCTCTTTTGAGCACAATCTTAATCGCAAGTTTAGCAAGTAATAACGCTTACGCTGCAGCCCAAAACCCAGAACCAGACCAAAGGCACCACGTCGTTGATGCTGAATCTGATGCGCAACTAAACCATTATAAAATGGCTATTTTTTTTGCAAGCTTACAACTTGCTCAAATCGTATTATCCAATTCCATGAAAACCATCGCAAAACTTGGTTCTGAACACTGCCAAAGAACTGATACAATATTTTCAAACCCTCAGTTGCAAACAATACCGGCCGCTGGAGTTTTTTCTGGAATAATTTCTCAAATGCTTGTGGGAATAAATAATACTCAAACATGCAGCGAACTTGAAATGGAGTTTATGAGCGCATATGAAGGCTATCAATTCATTACACCACTAGCAACCTATTTGCTACCAGTTTCCTTTGCGTTGTTAGTACTATACAAACTATGCAACCTCGCACGAAGATAGAAAGGTTTATTATGAAATTTTTACGTACAACAGTGCTGGGCTTAGTCCTAGCAACAACCGTTATTAACACGTTGCCAGCTGCAGCCGAGTACAATGAAACTCAGCTGACACCGCTTTCGGTTGACCACATTATTGAAGAACTTACCAATATCCAGGACTGCAAAGATCTACAATTTAAAATAGCAACTATTCGCCGGATGCTTACGGCAGCTCAATTTTTAGACATAAGCTCTGAGCTCAGCGCACAACTCACTAAATTCGCAAAAGCAGTCAATGAAATCGAAGAAAGAAACCAAGATCATAGTCACCCACTCTACCAACATTTCACCACGCTCAACCAGGTAGGACTAGGCACTACTACTCAACGACTCATTGATCTTTTAACAACATTGCAAGCTCCCGTTCTTTCGCTAACAACCACAACACCAGCACCAAGTTTTGACGAAGAAAAAATCAAGGACCTTCTCAACAGCTGGTCAGCACAACTGCCCTATCGAGACATCACCACTCGAGAAGTAATAGTACTGCAGGTAATCATACCACTTTTGATAAATCTTTTAGAACCTGCAGCCACAGAATTTAAGCAACTCGAACCTGATGATGCCACGGCACAGGGCTTTGGTGAGGGGGCTTATGTAGCCGTTTGCAACCCACTATTCAAGAATATAAAGTTGCTTTTAATCATAGGTAATATTTGTGTGGCAATTTATGAGACATACAAAGAAGCTCCTCGTATGGCTGCCCGCGCTCAAAGAGCAGCCAGAGCGGCACGAGATAATTGCACGATATTGTAAGTTTATTACCAAAAAAAGAGCCTTGTTGTAACAAGGCCCTTTTTTTAACTAAAACTCAACCTCATCCCAAAACTCCCACGACGGGTAGGGCTCAACTTTGTCGTAGTCGCTAAACAAATCTTCTTTCAAGAAAATACCTAATTTTGGCAAGGTGACTTTTTCAAGCAGCCACAGGGCCGCGCTAAAATCTTCACGATTATTATCACGCACCACCACATCAGCCTCAGGGTCTTTTAAAACCATTTCAAGCGTTGCCAACATAATCAGCGCACGCTGAATGCCACGCTTTTGCTTTGGACTTGCGGCATAAATTTTGCGCATTCTCCCACGCCAATGATCGCGCTGTAAATATGCACCCTCTTCATCAAAAGCAGTCTTTACCACTTCGTAAGGAAACGCGCCCAACCGCTTTGCTTGCCGTTCATAATTTTCACGGTCCATCTGCCAGTAAGCGCTGTCTTGCAAACATTCTTGCAACTTCACCGTTGGCATCACGGTGCCGGCATCATGATCATTTTGATACTTTTGTACAAAGCGCGTCACAATAGGCACGTAACCATGCGGGCTTTTACCTTTTGCAATGTCGCAGGTAAACGCAAAAATGCCACTATTGGTACCCGTGCTCAACCAATTCATGCGATACGGCTTGCCATCAAGCGTTGCGTACTCAGAACGCACAGGAACATTAAACAAAAACGCAGCCATGCGCACCGCTTGATCTACCGTTTTTTGTTGCCAACGCTCAAAAATCGGTTGAACCACGTGGAAGGTATTGGCGTTGTAGCACTGCACAAACAGCGGTACACCAAAAAATTCTTCTTGCGGCAGCATAAGCTCTCGCTGACTATCGGCTTTAGTAAAAATTAAATTACACAACGATGCATACCAGGAAGCGCGCAGTGAACGCACCATGGGCGCGAGCAAGTGTTCACTTTTGCATTGCGCAGAAAATTGAAACAACAAACGCGCCATGCGATCGCGATTTGTAGGCAAATTCAAACTCAAGGCACCCTCAACACCTTCCATGCGCTTGTCTGGCAACACATGGCCAGGGTTTTTCCACAACCGATTAACGGTGTCGTGGCGCAGATGATGCGTAAAATATTCTTCAAGCAATTGAGAAAACTTCCAAATTCTATTGAAAGAAAATTTTTGAACGTTCAGATACGACTTTGAAAGGCCATACACCTGCTCAAGGCTTGCTACTTCGTGCGCCATTTTGTTTTGCAAATGCGGATTAAGATAGCTACCCGTACTGCTCGCCGCAGCCAGCACGTGCTCATGCAACAGCGGCGTGAGCGTTTGCAAATCTATCCCTTTTAAATCACCCTCTTTGCGCTCAACAATCATTTTACACAGCACCAGCCGAATGAGTGATTCTAGCTTAAGCGCTAAGCGAACACGCGCGGCAGTATCTTTTTTAAGCATGCAATGCAACAGCTCCCCACCACTAATAAAATCTTTATACAAACTGTGCGCCACGTCAAAATGACTATCAAGAAGCGCCATTTGCTGAATAAGATAATTGATACGAATGTTTTCACGCGAGGAGCGCGGGTACATACTCATAAAGTCGATAAAAACCACATTTTCTACCCCACCCTCTTTAAGCTTGTTTACCAAATCATCAAGAAAATAATTGTACGGCAGCGGGAAGCGAATCCCTTCAAAAAACATCATCTGTTCTGATTCAATATTTTTTAACCCCTCAGATTTTACCGTTGCAAGCGAAGTAAAAAAGCGGATTTCAAGCGGATTTTCGCGGTTAAAAAGATAGTGCGTGTCATTATACTTAAACGGAATCCAATTATTTTCATCAATTTTTTTAAGCAAAAATAAGTTACGAATAAACGAAAGATCGGGAAGTGATGGGTCATAAATTCGTTTATCAAAAAAGCCATTATTTTTTATAATGTTATAAACATATGCAAACTTTTCTTCATACGTTTTTTCCAAATTTTTAACATTCTCTTTAACAAACTCCTGCAGCCTTTTAAACTCATCAACAGAATATTCTGTTTGTGCATCAACATAAACCACGCCATCAGGCTTATAAGTAAAATGGCTCATTTGCGCCGGCAGATCGGCAATATAAATATTATCTTTAAACTGAAACACTTCTGCCAACTGCGACGATGAATTGTCAACGTGACCAAATTGGCTCACATTGTCACCAAAACGCATCCAGTTTTTAATGTTGCCCAGCATGGTACTTTTGCCCACGCCATCAACAAAACTGCAAAAAATATATGCCGTTTTTTTATCGTCAACAGTTTTGAGTGTTTTGGCAAACGACTTTACAAACGACTGAGCATTACGCGTCACTTCTTTTTCTTGCTTGGTAAAAATCTCGATTGGATACGTCAGATCGGGACCAATAAAAAATTTGAAAAGCGGCAACCCAGAACGAATCACATGGCGCGCAGCCTCAATGGAAAAGAAGATATCTTGCGTACCAGCAACCTGCTTGTTACCCACACGAAAGGCAGAACTGTACAATTTTTCCCAAAACCTAATCAACCATTCAAACGTTCCGTGTGGGTCTTGGCGCAACACACAATCCATAACTTTTTTTTGTGCGTTTTCAATTAAACCCAGAGCATCGCCAAACGCATGCTCCTGAAAAATGCCAGCACGGTCGTCAAAAATAGCAATATTTTCAGCATTGATGTGGGTATAAACCGACTGCCAGTCTTCGGTTATTTTATACAAATCTTTAAATAAAAATCCGGTCATAAAACCAAAACGATTGTGCAAACGCAGCGACCAGCCCGCCTTATTTTTTAAACTAGCTTCATCGCTAATTTTTGCTTGGCGATAGTCAGTATAATAATTAGGCACGGCATTTTCTTCATAACCCAAAATAACATTACGCCCCACCAAGTTAAAGCCCTCATCACGCAAACGCGCTTCAAGCTGGTCAAAGCTGTGCGAGGTGTAGCTCAACAAAAATGGGTGGTACTCGTGCACATAGCGCCCCTCGGGACTAAACTCATAATTTTTAATAAAGCTCTCTAAAAATTTTTGATCAAACGAAGAGCCCGCCGGCGCTAAAAAACTACCAAACAATAAAAAAAAGCTACACACCAAAAAGCGCTGTATTGTTCTCATCATGCTCCCAAAAAGTGCGCTTCATACGCTATACGCTTTGCTTCATCATCATCGCCATACGAATCTTCAATAAATTGCAAATCATCGCGCCCCAACTTTTTCTTGAGCAAACAAATAAGCTCTTTGCCGGTCCGCATGGCTTCTTGATAATCAACTTCGTACACACTGGCACGCAATTTGTCGATCACAAATTCAAGCTCACGGTAATAACGCTCTACCGTTTTCAAATCTTTAAGCAAAATACCTTCATTAAAGAGTTTTACTAAATAATCAAAACACAGCGCATAAAAATCTGCCATCACGTGCGCATCAACTTTTTTAATACTATCAGCCAACGGCCGCATGTTACGATTGGCAAACGGCGAGGTGCTGCTGTAAAATTCATAATCATCTTCAAGAAAAAACACTTCACCAGAATCGATATCCACGCGACTGCGCTTCAAAAATTGATTAATAAAAGCGCACTGGTCAACAATGTGTTCCCAGTACAAAACAAGATTAAATTTGGTTTGATCATCAACAAAGTAAAACCACGGTCGCTCAGTAAACACCTCAACAATGTCACGCAGTGCTTGCGCAATTTGTTCAGGCTTCATCATCAAAAAAAAGCGATCGCGAATAACAAAAACTTTGGGATAATACTTTTCGATATAACCTTGGCAAAAACCAACTGGCTGCTTGGGCTTCAGCTGACCTTCTTCATCTTCTTCAAAACGAACGCCACGCTTCTCTGCTTGCATCAACGCACTAAACTCTTGGTCTTGCAGCAAGTTACCCAGCTCTTTAAAGAACTCTTGTTTTTCGATGCGCACAACCTCTGGTACCGGGGCGGCAGAATCTTGCACCACTTCAGAAGCGTGCAGCTGGCTAGACAAGATAACGAGCAACCATAACTTTTTACCGCTCAGCATACAATAACCGATTATAAACGCGTAAATTTTCCGTAATGCCAACCGAACATTGTTGCAAAACAAGGTACATGCGACGACGCTGTATACGAAAATCTTGAATTGGTTCGTTTAACAACTGCTCAATAAACTGTGCAAATATTTCAATACAGTCAACCAACGCACTATTTTGTTGATCTAACAAAATAGTCAGATCTTCTCCATGGTCAAGGCGCTCGTGCACACTCACACACACCAACGCCAACAGGTTTTCTATCTCATCAATTAATGCTGCAAAGTCGGTAGTCACATCATGACAAAAATAAGGCTTAAACGTTTCTTGATCATCAGCTTGATCTTTAAACCATGCGTTCATATCATTCATAAAACGCGACAACGACAAACCAAGTCGCTCAATATTGGCAATAATATCGCGATCAATACCTTTAAAGAACCAGACTTCATCTTCTTGAAAAAACTGCTTAAGATTTGCTAGTGAAAACTCTTGGGCATTATTAAACATATGCCAAATCATACCAACAACAAAAGAATAAAATGCAAAACTAGCACCGTCTTTTACCGAATGTTTTACGCGACCAAGAAAGCTACGTCGCTCTTCCCACTCACGCAAGCGCTCTTGCTTTAATCGCTCATATTCTGATTTTTCAGCAGCAGACTGCGCAGGAATGCGCGCACTACTATCACCATCAGCAACTTTTTCTGGTGCAAAATAGCCCCACAATTCATAACCAAGGTACAAGGTGCCAGCAGCCACAACAGCACCACCAGCAAAACTTGCTACGCGGCCACGCTTTTTGGTACGCTCAATGCGCTTAGCAAAAAGCTCTTGTTTGCGCTTAATAGCACTCAGCCGTAAACGCGGCAGTTCAATGCTATCGCTTGAAGTAGGCACAAAAGTTGAAGGCTGAGCACTACCGGCACTCACTGCCATTATCATGCTCAGCATAAAAATTCTAACAACTGTCATGTTTTACCACATGCCTGCCGGATACATATCATCATTCATGGCACCACGACGGTAAGCATTATCAGCGTTTTTGTCACGGCCAAAGGTTGAATCACCCAAAGAATCGCTTCCCTTTTTCAGCGTGTAGGTTCGTGGCGTTACTTTAACCACCAAACGCTTAAACAGGTTTTCTAAGTTTGTTTTGGTAGCAGTAATAATCGCTTTATTTGAGTGCAACTGCGCATCAAGATCGTTCAATGACTTTGATGCCAACAAAAGATCTTTAAAATCAACTAAGCGCTTAATAATTTGCCGTGCATAAAAAGCTTCAAGTGAATCATCTTCATAATATTCGCAGCGTCTTGCAAGTTCGTCGGCAATGCGCTCAAACTGCTCGGCATAACCAAATACTAGCTCAACCCAAACACCTTCTGTCGTCTCATTGGCAGCTCCAGCATTTTCTGCATCGTCAGTTGCGTCAAGATCAAACTTGCGACGTGTCATATCATAACCACGCAGACTATCTTTTAAGCCATCTTTAACCATGCGCTCAATATCATTGAAGGTACTTTTAACAAAGTCGTGCCAGCCTTCAAGCATTTCAGGAATAAATGGTTTTTTGTCTTCGTGAAACAGCAATAAGCAGAATCCATCCCACGCATCCACAAGCCAGCCAAACATCTTGTCCCACGCACCGCCCAGTACTACTTCGCATGAACCTTCAATACGCTTGCCCAAAACATCGCCAACTGCTTTAGACGCGCGAAGAGTAAGGCCCTGAACCAAACCATCTTTAACATTGTCGATTTTTGCATCATCAAGCATTCCCCACTCTTTTTCCCCCGCAAAACCACGTGCTACCAAGGTTCCTGCAGTACTAGCCAAGAAAAGACGATCTCGCCGATCTTCCAAACGATTAATTAAATCGCTATGACGAGCTATTTCTTTGTCCAATTTTTCCATATCAGTTGTTGGCAACGGTGCAGCTTTTTCTGCGAGCAAAGCCTGCAACTTTAGATTTTTTTCTTGAACTTTTTTTTCAAGAATCTCATCTTGTTTAACTTTACCCAAAACAGCTCCAGTTGACTTGTCCATGTACGACCCATAACCACCGCGCATCATCTCTGGGTAATAGTCTCGATCGCTTCGATCAGCCAGAGAAGGCGCTGGCGACGCCGGCGCCGAGCCAAGAAGCAATCCACTTTGAAACAAACAAACAAAAACTGGAAAAATAAGATAAACAGTCGCCCAACGTCTGCTCATGCACAACACCCTTCATTGACTAATTTTTTTATCTGCAAAATATCAAATAATGCTTTTGTGACATGCATTATAACAAGCAAGCAGATAAATGCAACAGCGTGCGATTGTGCACAAAAAAGATACAAAATGATAGTAATAATTTCTAGACAAGCTTAGTAACGCTCAAACTCAATATCCATCTCTCTGGCATCGTCAAGCTGCTCTTCAACCAAATCATACAAAACGTAAGGACAATCAATCTCTGGCCGCTCATAGTTAAGACGTATTAAGTATTGATCTAACTTTTCTTTGGTAAGCCTAAAAATATCAATACCACAATTTTCGGCCCGCCCAAGCTGTCTTTTAACCGCATTTATCAGTTTTTTGTCAAGCTCTGTATATTCTATAAACTTGAGCACCAAGCTGATCCCTGCATTCACATTAGGCTCTCCAGCAATATTAGACTCACACGCTTTGTGCAAAGCATCTTCGCTTGATAAAACCTGCCGCACAGAACGGGTCGCTCGAGTAACTCTTATGCCATTATTTGGCACATTACTACAATGTTGACCAAGCACAGCTACTGGTTCTACTGTTTTGAAGAACTCAAACAAAAGTTCTTGTTCAACATTGTTCCTTGCACACGCCTGCATTAAAGAATCAAGCGAACAGGTTAGCGCACTACTACCAGCAAAGCCAGAAGGCAGGTCGCCAAGGCCCAGACGACCATCATGCTCATAATGCCCATACGCCTTGTGCTCATTTTTTTCTTTCTCGTGTTTATCTTTTTCTAGATCTTGAGCACTTGCAAGATCTTCAGCCGGCGGCACATCAACATCTTTTGGACTTTCAGTCGGTGGTATACTTGGCTTTTTTGGCTCTTTAGTACGAGGCGGTGAGAAATCATGGTGACTTTCTGGCGGTGATACCGGCTCACTCCAACGTGGCAACATATTCCATAACTTTTCCCACAACTCAGCAAGCCATGCTTTTACTTTATTAAAAAAATCCAACAACGGCTGGTACCACTTATCTTCCCAAAAATAATAAATGCCCAAAGCTATACCAAGAATAATAACAATATCAAGAAGCCTAACCTTGATACGAACCGCTTCTTTTTCTTCAGGTTCTTTTTCATCAAATTGCTGAACAAGCAATCGTTGTTGCTCCAACACGTTGTTCATGGTTGCTATTAAACCAACCGTAGAGTCACCCTGCTGGCCGCACTGAGCAATTACTTTTTTAAGCAGTTCATGTAAATCTTCTTGGCACAAAGAAGTAGCAACAACAGCACTAACAACCGGCTCAGCATTACGCATCTCTAGCGGTTGCGCAACAGGCATCAACCACAGCACAATCAATAAAAGAAACATTTTATGCCACCTGCGCGTTAATCCAAACTTCACGTTGTTTTTCCCATTCCTGCACCTGCTGCTGACTCTGCTGCGCTCTTTCGATAATAACACGCACCATGTCGTCGATAAGTTTTCCATTGTGTCGTCGAGCAACAACAATCATTTCTTCGGCAATAAACTTTATGGTGCGCGGCGAAAAGCCGTCCATTAATTGGGCATACTCAGCCATATTGTTTCTGACTTCCGGCTGAATATCAACGACCGCATCTTTATTTTCTTGTGCAAATTTTTCAAGATACATCGCCAAAATAAGCGCTCGCTCCGGCGCGCCCGGCAGCTCAATGTTAATAGAAACACCAACACGATCAATAATGGCATCATCCAGCTTAAACGGATGATTGGTGGCAAAAATAAACATGATATTTTTCTGCGCACCGTCTTGAACCAGCGCCAAAAACGTATTAATAAAATCTTGCGTCAATTTTGACGTTGTTGCAAGTTTGCGGTTGGCAAAAAGCGATTCAGCTTCATCAATAAAAACAATAAACCCTTCTTCATGATCGTCTGCCCATTGAATAAACTTGCGCAGCTCATCATTGGCCGTGCTCAAGTCGGTAATTTTTGCAAATTCAGAACCAGACGTAAATGCATAACCAAGTTTTAAATGATGCGCCAAAGCTCTGACAAAGGCAGTCTTGCCGGTACCGGGAGGGCCATACAGCAAAACATTAGGAAAGTTTTCGTGAAATGATTGAGCTGAATCTACGCGTAAAATAAGATCATACAATTGCTCTTGCACCGCCGGCGTAAACAACAGTTCGCTCAGCTCGCAATCATCCAACGGTTCGCTCCCACCAAACCACCCAGTTTCCGAAGTCTCGCTGATAACGCGCGGCTTTGAAAAATAATCAATTAAAACAGGTATACCGTATTTAATAACAAAAAAGCCCAGCGTAAACAGCGTAAGCGCCCCAACAATTTTCGCGACTAATTTAGAGTCGTGCATCATGTCTTTTATGCTTGCCCATTTTACCTTTTCAGCATCAACCGTTGCTTGAGCGCGCATTTTTTCGCTCTCTTTAAAAACACCACGTCGCTGCTTTTCACGAATTTTCTCACGAGCAACACGAACTTTTTCTGCAATAGTATCTTGATATTTTTTTTCAGCATCTTGGCGAACCTGATCATAAATCCCCTGGGCTGCTTGCTGAGTAGTTGCTTCAAAAGTATTGATCTGCCCTTGCACAACGTGCGCGGCTTGCTGAGCTGCAGTAAGCTCTTGGCCCAGCGTGTTCATAGAAGCCAACAATTGCGCTAAGCGCTCTTGGCTTTCCGTAGCAGATTCATGAGCATCAAGGGCCCTATTATTTGATGCGTGCGCTAATGAAAAACTCTGATTCAAAAGACATAATGAATCTTGCGCTTGATCTTTGACCAAGTTAACTTCTCTACTCAAGCTTCTTAAAGAACGCACATAAACATCTTGAATGCGAGCAAGCTCTTGCAACGCTGGGCTTTGTTCCGAGCTACTAGAACTTGACGACGATGACGTACTTTCAGTACTTGCTTGCTGCGCAGAATAAATGTTGTGGATAGTAAAGATACTGATAAAAAATATAAAAAAATGTTTTTTTTGAAATAACGACATTATGCTCGCCCCTTCCCAGTGCTTAGAAAAATAATTCCCACCCTGGTACAAGCGTTGCATTAAATGCCAAAGAGAAACAATATATTAAGAAAAGTTATTGGATTAAGTATTAATACAAATCAAACTTAATTACTGTTTTTATAGAGAGACGACGTAAATAAAAAGCCCACCTTCTAAAAAGTGGGCTTTTTTTACTTCAGATATTTTTTAAGATACTGTCCGGTCAAGCTGCCTTTAACCTTACACACCGCTTCTGGCGTGCCGCTAGCAACCACCAGACCGCCTTCTGGCCCACTATCAATCAATTTGTATCAATCGCTTCATGGAGAAAAGCTAAAGCCAGTTCTAGCATATCCCGCTGGTTCTCTAATGATATTCTACCTTCATAGTATTGCTTTAAAACCATAGCCAAAGTAGATCCCGGCATATGCGTTTCCTTCAGCGGATCCTTTGTTCTGGATAGTAAGAAGAGAATTAGCCCGTAAAAAAGCGATACTGCTTTTTTCATGAGCTTTAAGTGATCTTTATCCTGTTGCGATGCTTCTTTGCCCAAATACAAACTCAAAAATTCATTTTCCATAGCACCATCATACTGATAAAAAATAATGACCGTTGCAACATCAACAAAAGGATCATCAAGACCAGCATTCTCAAAATCTATAAATTTGACCTCTTGATCGGTAAAAAATATATTGTTCGGATTTAAGTCTCTATGAGTCGAACATTTTGGATAGGCATCTAAAGAAGATATTTCATCTAAAAGATGAGCAATTTTTTTTCGATCTATACCCTTGGGCAAGATGCTTACTTTACTATCAAACGTCTTTATCTGCTCAACTAATGAAACATGACTACAAAATGCAGGGCCGCGATGCATTTTTTTAAGAGCCTCAACAAGCTTGATCATTTCTTGATGTCGATCGTTAGGTTTTGCACAAGCCTCCAAAAAAGACATTATCAACTTTCCTTGCACAACATCATAAGCATATAATTCAGGACCATACCCATTTTCTGAAGCAATTTTTTGCGCACTGATTTCTCGTATTCTGTCTTCTTCAGAACGATGGCTTATATCTCTGAGCACATAATTTTTTGTACCATTTGAGACTTTATACAACTGAGCTCCTGAAGCTCCGCCTTTAAGAACCGTAGTTTGTTGATATGCGCGGCCAAAAAGTGATCTATCATCTGAAAATTTTTTATCCAAACCATAACTAACTAATTTCTTGTCCAATGATGTTTGCATGCATCCCGTTAAGAGAACAGCACTTACCATCAACAACTTAATCATCATGTTGTACTTCATCATTTCAGATATTTTTTTAGATACTGCCCGGTCAAGCTACCTTTAACCTTGCACACCGCTTCTGGCGTGCCGCTAGCAACCACCAGACCGCCTTGGTCGCCACCTTCGGGCCCAATGTCAATCAAGTAGTCAACGCACTTGAGCACGTCCAGGTTATGTTCAATAACCAAGACCGTGTTGCCGCGATTAACCAAGTTGTCTAGCACAACCAAGAGCTTTTCAACGTCGCAGCTGTGCAAGCCGGTTGTTGGCTCATCAAGAATGTACATCGTGTTTTTGTCGCGCTTGGCCAACTCATTAACCAACTTGATCCGTTGCGCTTCACCACCAGAAAGGGTAGTAGAAGCCTGGCCAAGCTTAATGTAATCGAGCCCCACCTCGCACAAAAAGTCTAAACGCTTTTTGATGCTGGTAAAATGTTCAAAAAATTCACGCGCTTCCAAAACCGACATATTCAACACGTCGTAAATGTTCTTGCCTTTGTAGTAAATTTCCAACGTTTGTTGGTTGTAGCGCTTGCCTTTGCATGACTTACACACAACAATAACGTCTTCCAAAAAGTGCATAGAAACTTTAATAATGCCCTCACCGCTACATTCAAAACAACGCCCTTCAGCAACGTTAAAGCTGAAACGACCTTGTTTATAACCGCGCGCATTACTTTCAGGCAGGCTGGAAAACAGCTTTCTGATTTCGTCAAAAATGCCCAAGTAGGTTGCAGGGTTAGAGCGCGGCGTGCGGCCGATTGGACTTTGGTCTACCATCACCATATTTTTAATATTATCCAGCCCCTCAATCTCGTCAAAGCCGCGGCCAATGGAATAGCCAAGGCTAAAGTACTGGCGCAACGCTGGTGCCAACGTTTGCATAATCAACGAGCTTTTACCAGAACCAGAAACACCAGAGACGGCAACAAAAACACCAAGCGGTATTTGTACATTTAAATTTTTAAGGTTGTTGGCATTAGCACCCTTGAGCGTAATAAACGCGCGCGGAGCACGGCGCTTGGCCGGTGCCACAATACCACGCTTGCCAGAAAGGTAGGCACCGGTAAGCGAGTGTTCATTATGTTTCATTTCTTCAGGCGTACCAAACGCGGTAACCTCGCCACCCAAAATACCGGCAGCTGGGCCCATGTCAATTAAATAATCGGCCTCGCGAATAGTGTCCATGTCGTGCTCAACCACCACCACCGTGTTGCCTTGATCACGCAAGAGCTTGAGCGTGGCAATTAAACGATCGTTATCGCGTTGGTGCAAACCAATGCTCGGTTCGTCCAAAATGTAGAGCACGCCGCTGAGCGCAGAGCCAATCTGCGTTGCCAAACGAATGCGCTGCCCCTCACCACCAGAAAGTGTTCTGGCCGTACGTGCCAACGTTAAATACGAAAGACCAACGTTGTCTAAAAAGCTCAAGCGGCTGATAATTTCGCGCACCAACGGCTCTGCAATCTCTTGCATTTCGTCAGTCAACGTAAAACTTTTCATTTCTTTTAATAAAGCGCCAATCGACATCATGCAGTAGTGAGCAATATTTTTGCCTTTAATCCGCACCGCCAACACTTCATCTTTTAAGCGCATGCCTTTACACCAGTCGCATGGACGCTCAGAATAGCCAAAGCTCAAATAGTACGAGCCGCCGCCCTCTTCGCCTTCTTCGCTATTTTGAGCGTTACTGTCGTAACCCTGTTCGTAGGTAAAGCCAAGGCCGTGACAGTTTTCGCAGGCGCCAATGGGCGAGTTGAACGAGAAAAAGCGCGGTTCAAGCTCAGGGAATGAGCGTACGCACTCAACGCAAATGCGATGAGCCGAATAAACACGCTCTTTGCCTTTGTCGTTAATAATGCTGCACAAACCGCCATTTAACGCAAAGGCCTTTTCAATACCTTCTTGCAAACGCGTCTTATCTTCTTCGCTGACTTCAATTTTGTCTACTAACACGCTAATGTTGTGTTTTACATGTTTTTCAAGTTTAAGCGCGGCAATTTCTTTAACATCTTTAAAACGATGCTCGGTGCCGTCAATAGAAAAGCGGAAGTAGCCACGCTCAAAAAAGCGAACCAATTCCTTTTGAAACTCACCCTTTTTCTCAATAGCAATCGGCGAGGCAATGGTAACAATGCTGCTTACCGGCTTGTCGGTCTTTTCGTGCTCATGCCCAGGGCCGTAGGTAGCAATAAGCATGTTGGTAATGCGCTCAGGAGATTCGGCGCTAATAACTGCGTCGCACTCAGGGCAGTGTGGCGTACCAACGCGCGCAAAAAGCACGCGGAAATAATCATAAATTTCGGTAATGGTACCAACGGTAGAACGAGGGTTGTAGCCAACCGTCTTTTGGTCGATGGCAATTGCTGGGCATAGCCCTTCAATCTTTTCAACGTCGGGCCGCTTGCTTACACCCAAAAATTGGCGGGCGTACGATGACAACGACTCAACATAGCGACGTTTGCCTTCGGCATAGAGCGTGTCCAGCGCTAATGAACTTTTACCTGACCCTGAAGGCCCGGTAATAACAACCAGCTGTTCCTTGGGAATTTGGACGGAAACTGATTTAAGATTGTGCTCTTTGGCACCGGTAACTTTGATAAAACCTTTGTTATTGTTATTGTTCATCAGCAAACCCCCTGCGTTCTATTCTGTTAATTTTTTACGCACTATTGCTATTTCTAGGCCCGTTCTAATCCCTCGTCTTTTATCCTTCGACCCTTCGAGACATCCGACTTCGCTCTTCGAGCTACGACGGATTCCTCAGGGCAGGCGGGAAGGGCCTTTGGGTACTCAAGACCAAGCTGCTCACAATTCACTACCCCGGCATAGCTTTAACATCCATCGATTCTTCAATCGACATCTTCTCACCCCGTTCTCCCTGAGGAAGAACTCGTAGAGTTCTGTCTCGAAGGGTCGAATGGGTAGAGCTGAGCAGGCTCAAGAGCCTAATTCAGGCAGAAAAAGCTAATCAGGAAGAGTATACTACAAAACACCGCAAATGTCACGCCGCCCCAAGAGGCCGTTTTTAGTGTCAAAACCAGCTAAAAATGGCCCTTAAACGCAATTTTTTTAGAAGATATTGCAGAATTACAAAAATTATATACTATGAAATCTTGCGCCGTTTTTTTTGGTAAAAATAAGTGCATAGTGAATAAATGTTTTCTAATAGAAATTCTAGCTAGTGGAGATTACGAGAATGAAAAGATCGCTTGTTTATTCGTCGTTGGTAACTACCAGTATCGCCCTCGGGATTTTTCTGGTACACGGCAAAAAGATTGCCTCCAGCAACCACCAACACCAGCAAACGGTCTTCGACAACTTTCTCCGCTCCCAATCAAACACCAACATTGCGGTTACGCATCCCCACGAGTGGCCGGCAAGCATGTACAAAGATGCCCTGCTCTACAATCTGCGCCACCATGATTCTCATGTGTTGGACAAAAATTACCTCGTGCCACTATTTTTAATGGCCAACCGAGACCATGCTAAAGCCCGCCAGCTTTTGCAACATGGCACTACTGATGCTGATCTTGCTGAGTTGGTTGCAAACAATCCTGAAGCTAAAGACGTATTTGCAACTATCAGAAGCAATAACCGTGGTAAAAACTTTTTCGCTGAATTAGCAAACTATATTCAAGCAATTGACGTAACATCAGAAGGAAAAACAAATGCTTAAAAAAATTAACCAAGCAACAATGTTCAGATTATCTTTGGTAGTTGCGTTATTTGTAGTAAACGCTTTGAATGCACAAACAGCAGAAAAATCATCTATTATTACAACGAACAACAAATCTGCATCAAAGTCTCTTAATCATATTGCCTTTATTGCAGACGGAAACAGACGCTGGGCAAAATCAAAAGGACTATCGCCACTTGAAGGTCATAGAGTTGGCTTCCTTGAAACAGCTCCCCTTCTCTTAAAAAAATCGTGGGAAGCTGGAATTCACACAGTAACATTGTGGGGCTTTTCTACGGGCAACTGGAACAGAGGCAAAGAAGAAATAGACAACCTCATGATTCTATTTGAGCAACTGATCAATAAGATGCTTCCTGTTGCCAAAGAAATAGGCGTAAAAATAGTTCATCTTGGAAGAAAAAATAAAATTCCTCAAACTCTGTTAGATACAATAAATAAAGCCGAACAAGAAACCGCAAATTTCTCAAACTATATTTTCAACTTTGGCATAGACTATAGCGGCAGAGATGATATTTGTAGAGCGTTCAAAAAAATAGCTGCTACCGGAATTAACATGGAAGATGTTACCGAAAAGATTATCTCAGACCATATTGACACAGCACACCAACCATACCAAAATCCCGATTTAATGATTCGTACCTCTGGCGAGCTACGGCTATCAGGCTTTATGGCATGGGAATCAACATATAGCGAACTTTATTTCCCTGAAGAATACTTTCCTGCCTTGAATGAAGAATCGCTGAAAAAAGCTATCGCTGTTTTCAATGAAAGAGTAAGAACTTTCAGCAAATAGCAAATCTTAAACTTGGTCGGAATACTTTTTTATGAGTGAAAAAAGTATTCCGATCTTGTCTCAAAATTTTTATTTTTTTCTCGAATATCACGTTTATATAACGTAATTTTCCAATCCTCCAACTTCAGGGCAGAATATACTATGACAAAAGCATCATAGAAAAAATCAAAAGCCAATCTGTAAGGCTCTGCAGATGTCGACAAAACCGTCCAAGCAGTTGCACTGCCCTCTGGTTCTAGAAGTCGCAAACCATCCATTTTTTCGTATGAAACTCGCTTGCGAATATCTTGTATTACAGAACGCATGACTATACTTTCAGCTTCTTTTTGTAAAAGATCAGCTTTAGATATATCGAAGAAATCAATCTTTTTTTCCATGGCCCGCTTCAAGAATGACGCATAGAACTGTTCCTTAGTTCGCTCAGCATGCTCATCTCGAATAAACGGTTTTAACTTAAAGTAATTCAGTTTATTAGAAGAATCTTGCACAAAAGGCATAGTACAATAAAGCGTTAAAGGCAATGTATTGAAAAAAGAACGCATATCATTAATCATGACATCTTTTTGTTTAAATAATGGTTGAGCTCTCAGTTCAAGCTCTCTATATAGCGTATGCTGCCTCCAATAATCAAAAAATTCATTTGTGCCTTTCAAGTAAACAACGTTGTTTGGGTTCTGCTTTAAAAGCCTTAAAACAATAGAAAGTATCTCGAGAGTATATGCCGAACGATTAGCTACGTTGCCCAGAAAAACAATATAATCATTGGGATTTTTGATAACTAAATTTTCATCAATAATATTAAGTTCTTTTAGTTTTTCTAAATAACGAACAAACGGATGAAAAGAGCCTTGAATCGCCCCAAAAACAACAACTCTTGAATTCGGCTTAACTTCCAATTTTTGCACAAAATCACCAATCCAACCTTGCTGTTCACGATCTTTGGTTACATCAAGCAGAATTGTCTTAAAAAAGCTTGGTGAAAAAAGAGGCCTGCTTCGCAATCCACAATAATAAAATAGCCCTGCAATTTTTTCTTTAGTAGTACGCCACATTGAAGGACCAAAGTTTTTTTGATAATACAATTCATAGTTAGGATTTGCTATATTATCCCAATCCATCTTTATAAATTCATCAATTGTCTTTGCATACTCTTGCAGCTCCCTCAGCGTTTTAAAACCTTCGATATAATACGGTCGAGGCAAAACCATAAATAAAGTAGCTACCCCAAGAAGTACTGCCCCAACAATACCAATAATCCATTTTTTGCTTTTAACTGGCTTCTCTAGCGTTTTTTTATTCTCTTCCATTAAAATCTCCTACTTGAGGATGTAGGTTACCACAACAATAAACAATGTAATCGCCACAAAAAAGCCGTACGTGTTAATGCGCTCAGTAATACGCGGTGGATACAACACCGCATCGGCCTCAGGCCGATCTACCGGCTCAAATTTATCTTTATCTATAGAAATCATGTACTGACGAATCAGTAGCAGCTGGAAAATAAAAATAAAAAATGAGAGCACAAGAAAGAAAATAAAGAATTTATCAGTCACCGTAAAATAACCAACTTTAGGACTCATATTTTCGATAACAAAACGATACCCAAGTAAGGCGGTAATGGCCGTAGCCGACAAGGTAATTTTTGAGATGTAGCTGTTAAAGCTCATTAAAAAAGTTAAGAGCGCCAGCAACACTGATGCAAAAAGCGGCACAAAAATAACCAGCATTTTTTTGATCCCACCCTTTTTAAAGTCGATAATAAAAACCGCTTTGGGAATGCCAATCTTTTTGTCTTCATGATATTGATCGTAATGTAAGGCAGTATAGCCCGAAAAGGCACGCAGTGACTCAACCTCCCAGTCTGCCGTAAAAACCTCTTCATCAATCACAAACGAAAGTGAGTCGACGTCATCGTCAAAGTACATTTCGCTTGGCGAAACAAATTCGTTAATGAGTTCAATAGAAAGCCGATGATCTTCAAGCGGAAAACGCTTGAAAGTCAAATTAGTATGCAGGGAAACAATAACATTATATTTTGCATTAATTTTGTTACCATCCATCGTCACTTTTGGCTCCGAGCGTGACAAAATTTCGCTACGCTCAAAAGAAAATTTTTCAACAGTTTCAAGCGCAATTTCGTTTTTGTTAAACTCAAACCAAACAATTGCTTCCATAACAAAACTGTTAGTCACAAAATCAAACTTTGAAAAATTTTTTATACATAAGCCAGCACGTACTTGAGCAGCAATATCACGAAACTGAGTACGTACCAATAAATTAACCGGCGCAACATTTGGCACTGGGTCTTCAGCTCGAAAATGCCGCAACGTAAAACCAACCAGCACCATAACATAAACCATGCTCAGCATCAGCAAAAGAAACTTTACTTTAACATTATGCCAGCGCCCGGCCCGCACGTTATTCATCATTTTCACTTTCTTTGTCAGAAATCAACGGCTTACCAACCCCCTCATTAATCCACACACGCGGCGAGAGCGAACGGTCGAGCGGATTAAAGCGCACTTCAAAACCTTTGTACACTTCATTAAATTTCTCAAAGCCGGCAATAATTTTTGGAATAGTGGGCACACCATCAATCCGACTGATGCACTCTGTCAGCAACTCAAGGCCGAGGTAGGCCTCAAAATAAAACGGCGTGTCGGCCCGGAACGACAAAAAGCTCTTCATCGCTTCACGATACTCACGCGCAATTTGCGCATCAGATGTCTGCGAATCAGGCACCACGGAGCTGACAATTAAATCAATACCACGGGCAGTCTTGAGCAACTTTTGAATCGTGTTCAATTCAGAAAGCCCCACAAACAATGCATTGTGCAGGCCAGCATCCAGCGCTTTGCCAATAAAATTGTACGCAGGCCGCGCATGCGCCAGACAAAAAATAACGTTGGGCGAGGCACTGACCAACTCTTTGAGCGCCGGCTTTACCCGCACCGACCCCTGCGGATACGAAGCAGTTTTTACCGCTTGAATCCCACGCCGCTGCAACGTTTCAGTCAACGTTTGCAGGGCACGCTTGCCCCACTCACTCGCTTCATACAAAATGGCAATCTCACTGCGGAAGCGTTTTTTAACCACATAATTTACCAGTGTCTCAATCTCTTTGTCGTACGACGGCCGGAAGTAAATAACATTCTCATATTTTTTTTGCCGCAACGAAACATTGCCTTCAAACGGAAACAAAAAGAGCGCTTTCTTTTTGCGCATCCACCCTTCAAGCGACAAAAACATTTCCGTGCCCATCAGGCCTGCCACCAGCGGCGACTGCTGCGTAATCATATTCTTTGCATTCTTGGTCCCCTCGCGCCCTAGCAGCTCATTGTTGCCACGATGCCGCACCAAAAAGCTCCCGCGCCCGCGGCTCTCTTCTGGCAAAAATTCCATGCCTTTTAAAAAGTTGAGCGAACTTGCCAGCATCTGCTTGCCAACCAGCGCATTGTCGCCGTGCAAAGCAAATGATGAACAGAGCGGTATGATTGTTTTGCCATCATCCCGCTGGACCGGCAACGCTGGATAGGCACTTGGCTGCTCGACGGCGGCTGCGCACCAGCCTGGAGCGACCAGCGTTAGCACAAAAGAAAAAAACAGAACGATATTTTTAATCTTCATGGCGGGCTTTTCCCCTTTTTTCAAGAATTTAAAACTAGATTGAGGATGGGAAAGTTGGGGGTTTAAAGTCAAGACTTTTCATTCTTGGCCCAACCGGCTTCACACAAACAATCTCAGTTCAAATTTTTTAAAAGAGAGAAACAATTAAAGTCCCCGCTTCTTCCACCATTCGTCGCTTTTGAATTCTTCTGGAAGACCTTTTGTTTCTAAAACATTCTCTGCCGGTTCAAGCTTAAGCTCATCGTAAATAATATCGTAATATTCTTCATTTAGTACTTCTGGTAATTTTTTACCACACCACGGACAATAAGAAAGTAGTTGATCGCATATTCGGCTTTCGCATATGACGTAATATTGCCTTAAAATTTTATCGTATGAAAATGGTGTTCTTGGGTCATTAAGTTCATTCAGCATAATTTCACAGCAATGTTCCATTTTTTTTACTCAAAAACCTTTTAGAGCTGTTCATTTAGTAAATTTTTCACCATTTTAGCACATTCTGCGACAGACTCATCAAGAACCTCGAAGTTATTGGTTTGTTTCTGATATAGTGGGGTATCCCAATCATAGTTTTTTATGATACGAACCACAAAATTTCCTTCTGGATCGCTACTTGGTGACCAGCCAATATCAATCGTATATTCCTCACCATAGCTTACTTGAAAAAGGTCTTCATCTAACGAATATTGTTGCTCTTCGAACGCAATATCGGGGTTAATATCAAAGTCATCGTAAGTAACTTGTCCTGGCGAGAAATCTAATTTTTTGAATTTAAACATAATATCCTTCAATAGATTATTTAATACAATTTAAGTATTCGGCGAGGGTTATTGGGTGCCCGTGAATAACATTAGAACTTATTTTAACTTTCATACAATAAGTTTCTGTTCCAGTTGAGGCTCCAATTACCTTATCAGCCTTAAATACCTTAAATGATTTACCATGAACGGAAGTACCTTCCTTCCATGCCTGGTATTCAAGCTCTTTAATGTTTATGTCAGGTTTATATTTCGCAGCATTGGGACTCCGGGTCGATTTAATAGTATCTTTCCAAATGGTATTCTTTTTTGGAAAATGTTTATACTGGTGAGGGGTCCAATCAGGTTCCTTTTTGTTATTAGGATCGTTGGGTAGCTGAGAGCCTCCACCTTGCGTAGGGCCTAATGACCGCTTTCGACCATCATTTGCCTTAATCCACCCACCAACTAATTCAGTATCAAAATACGCAACATACTCTTGAACTTTGTCTTTGTTAATAATCTTTTCTGCCAATAAACCAACAAGACCACCAATAACCGCACCACCCACTATGCCTACAGGTCCAAAGAAGCCGCCAAGACGACCGCCCGTGCAGGCACTTCCAAAAGGTATGGAAAAACCAAGGGTAACTTCCCATGGCAATGCCATATTGTGCGTAAGCACAAAATACTTTCCTACAAAAAAATTATGGTACTTACTCACTTCAAGCGTGTAAACAGTCAGCGGTTGATTAACAAATTCTATGCGCATAATTGCTACTGACCCAACAGAGTCGCTTTTTAGAACATCACCAACTTTAAGTTGGCAAGCTGGTACCCAGTTGTTGCTGTTGGGAAGATAAAACTCTTGTGCTGGTGTGCACAAAAGATCGTCATGGCCAGAATTTAGAAAATCGTTACCAAAGCCAATATGCATGTAGCAATTGGTTTCGCTTTTGCCAGAAGATTTTATATATCCAGAGGTGCAACGATTTTTCCGAAAAGTATAACTGACAACCTTCTTATTTTTAGAAGGCTTTTTTGCGACATCGTAAATATTTTTCGAACCATTCCATATTTTTACGGGCGTATCCCAACTTAATCCATGGCTATAAACTTGCCCTGTAAGAACGCAAAATGTAGCAATTAAACAAGCAACAAATGATGTAATTAACCTCATAATGACATGCTCTCTTTCTCAAAAAATATTTGTATTCAAATTCCGAGAAACGTACCACGAATGAGGCTTTGGGGCAAGAACTCTTTATATATTTTGACTCACTTTTTTGCATTAATAAATAAGGCCTGCCCTGTTGATACATTATTTTTCTGGCACACCGGACACTTTTTATTATCTTCATAATTCTTAAGACAGCTTGGATGGAAAAAATGGTTACAAGCAGTCTCTAAAACCAACTCATTAACCTTTATTTCAAGATCGCAAATTTTGCATATGCACGGCCCAGAACGAGTTATATTTTTCTTAGGAAAAATGGAATAGTCGGCATATTTGAGAAATTTTTCCAAAGCGAAATTGCTAAGATCACGAGCTATATCGCGCGGTATTTTGTTATGATATTTTTTCTCAGGACTCGTATCGTTACTGCGTATATTGGCTTTGGCTCCATTTTTTAGAAGTAAATAGCAAACTTCAGCATTATTGCCTATCACGGCATGATGCAAAGCAGTAACGCCTTCTGAATTTTGAGCATTTACCTGAGCTTGATAAGCAATAAGAGCGGCAACCATATCAGCCCGCCCTTCACGCGCAGCCCAATTCAAAGCAGTGTCATTGTAATCTCCAGCAACAGCATCTACGCTTACTCCCTTTTCAAGCAAAAGCAATGCGCATTCTAAAGAACTCGATTTTGACGTTGCACTGTGCAAAGGCGTTGATCCGCCAGAAGCGCATGCACTAAAGTTGGCTCCATATTTTCCCAAAAGCTTCATGCATTCAACTTTGCCTTCCTGGGCAGCAAAATGCATGGACGTTCTCCCACTATAAGGCCCACCAATCAAACAAGCGTTGGGATCAGCGCCATTCTCAAGAAAAAAACGCAACCACTCTACATTTCCAGCATAAGCTGCTGCATGCAAAGGAGTAAATCTACTGGTACCGTAAAATTTGGAGCATTGACTCAAAGAAACTCCATAGTTAACAAGTAGCTTTATACATTCAAGATTTCCCTGATATGCAGCTTTATACAAAAGCGTCTCTTCTATTCCTTTCTCAGGTTCTTTATAAACAATATTTGAATCAGCTCCGAATTGCAAAAGCAACTTTATACACTCAATATTTCCCCAATGAATAGCATCATACAGAGCCGATCTACACTCGATGCCACTCCCTTTTTGAGTGTAGATAATATTCGGGTTTGCACCGCGTTCGAGAAGCAATTTTATACACTCAAGATTTCGATTAGATATTGCTTCATTCAGGGGAGAAAATTCATCCAAACTTCCCTTAGTAAGGGCATTAGGATTGGCCCCATGATCTAAGAGTATCTTTGTAGATTCAACATTTTTGGAAGAATGCAAAAGCGTTACCCCCTCTATCCCTTCCCGCGTATTTTTATAGGCAAGATTTGGATCGGCCCCATGTTCCAGAAGTAATTTTATACACTCAATATTTTCCATGGAAACCGCTTCATATAATGGCGTTTTTCCCTCAACACCTTCTTCGCTACTCGTATAAGTAGCATTTGGATGAGCACCATGCTCTAACAACAATTTAACACCCTCTGTGTTTCCATCAGCAATAGCACAATGTAACGTGCGAACACCAACCCAATCTCTCTCAGTAACCACAGCATTAGGATTAGCACCATAGTCAAGAAGTAACTTTATGCATTCAGCACTCTCTGAAGCTAAATTCAATGCCGTATATACAAACTCTACAGATTCCTCTGATTCTTCAGAAGATGCCCCAGGTAACGTAGTCATAATATTTGGATCAGCACCATGCTCAAGAAGTAATTTTACACAGGCAACATTTCCAGCCATCACAGCCTCATGTAGTGGCGTAAAAACCATACCTCCTTCTTTAACAACGCCAGCATTAGGATTTGCACCATGCTCAAGGAGCAGCTTTAGACAACCAACATTTCCTGTATAAGCCGCTTGATGCAATGACATAGATCCTTGCACCATCAAGTTGGGGTCGGCTCCACGCTCAAGAAGCAATTTTGTACAGTCAAAAAACCCATGATGAATCGCTGTGTATAAAGGCGTGGCATACATGATAAAACCACCAATTGAAATATTTGGATTAGCCCCGCAATCAAGGAGTAGTCTCATACACTCCAGATGACCACAAAAAACCGCTAGATGAAGAGGACTCATATTGCTCACCGAAAAATTAGGATCAGCCCCACGCTCAATAAGTAACTTTATAAAATCTATATCACCGCGACCAGCTGCTTCTCGTAAGAGAGTCGTCTCTTGTTCCATCACTTGATCCGCAATTGGTGTTGATATACGGATCACAACATTGCTATCAACACCATACTCGATGAGCAATCTCGCACACTTTAAGTCCCTCTTCGAACAGGCCTCACCTAGAAGATTAAGTTTACTTAATTCTTCACAAGTATAGATATTTTTATTCAGAAGCAGGCCTAAAAAATCGCTATCTTCTTGAGAAACGGCACAAAAAAGAAGTTTGCTCAATTCTTCACGAATAGGCTCTACACCCCGCTTAATCAGCAACTTTACACATTCAATATTATTTCTATCAAGCGCAAGCGACAAAGGGGTTACGCCAACTTCTTCAGCCGTAATATTAACAGAAGCTCCACGATCAATAAGTAATTTTACTGCCTCAAAATTGCCGATCATCACGGCAAAACAAAGCGGTGTATAGCCATTATAATCTTCACGATCTTGAACAACAGCGTTAACATCAGCTCCAGAGTCAAGAAGAAGATTTATACAATCAACATGACCACCCCAAGCAGCAAAGTGCAGTGGTGTTAAACGAGTTTCATTCAAATCAACAGAACGCCCTTTTTCTTTTGCTCGAGCAACTGCTTTTTGTAGCTTTTCTACTTTTCCCTCGTAAGCATAATCAATAAGTTGCGAGTAAAGAGATTTTGGCTTTTTTTCTTTAACCGCTTCAACAGATTTTAAAGGTTGATTAGCAGCAAGGAGCGGTCCCTGCTGGGCGTACAATGAAAATATTGATAATGCAAAAAGAATGCTTAGAAGTTTCTTCACGTATTTTCCTTTCTCTGAGGAGTTTATTACCACGTTGGCATTTTAATTGAAAATGCGTGAAAAGAAAGAAAAACAATGCGATAAGACTACAGCCCGTAGCGGCGCTTGCGGTTACTAAATTCAGTAATCGCTTCAATCAGCAGAGAGCGGTCAAACTCGGGAAAGTGCTTGTGCGTAAAATAAAGCTCACTATACGCCGCCTGCCACATCATAAAACCGGAAAGGCGACTCTCGCCCGACGTGCGAATAATCAGGTCGGGGTTGGGGTACGGCTGGCCAGACGTGTCGAGCGTTTGAGCAAGCATTTCTGGTGTAATTTTAGTGCCCGGCTTGGCTTGGCCCACCAGCTTAGTGCACGCGCGGCATAACTCGTCGCAACTGCCATAATCAACCGCCAAATTAAGCACATGATTAGTGTACAGCAACGTTTCTTTTTCAGATAAATCCAACAGTCTCATAGAATCACCGGGAATGCGGTCTTTGCGGCCGAGCCGCACAATGCG
>JAIERW010000001.1 GCA_019746485.1 Candidatus Babeliales bacterium
GCAGTCAACACACAATAAACACACGCTCATCAGAATTGTTCATCCCACAATTTTTGTCAAGCTTATGAAAAACTAACCCACTCCTTAAACCCTTCGAGCCCTTCGACAAGCTCAGGATGAGCGGGCCTTTTCTTTTTCTATAACTCATTTAAGAAGGGGGCCTGCCAGCCGAAGCCACCTAGGGCGTAGGCTGGTGCCGAGGGCCGGACTCGAACCGGCACGAGTTAAAAACCCGAGGGATTTTAAGTCCCTTGCGTCTACCAATTCCGCCACCCCGGCACACATAAATGGAGGCGGCACCCGGAATTGAACCGGGGATCGCGGTTTTGCAGACCACTGCCTTACCACTTGGCTATGCCGCCCCAAAATTTGAAAATTTCAATAATAGAGCGATAATACACACTTTTGAAACTTTATACAAGCGTTCCAAGCATATTTGCTACACCAGCTTCGTTAATCTTTAAATTAACAAAAGAGCTAATGAGCGCATCATCGCCATCAAACAGAACCCGAACATTCCCTTCTGTTCTTGCTAAAAGTTTACCATTTGGTAGACGTTTTTCAACTAAAGATTTCATGATTTTGCCAATATGCGCATCATTCTTTGCACGCGCTATCACGCGTTGCCGCTCCTGCAGGGCTTCTAGACGCTGTGTCTTAACTTCAGCCGGCGTAGAATCGGTCAATTTTGCAGCCGGCGTGTAGTTGCGCGGCGAGTAAATAAATGAGTAGACCAGATCATAACGAACCTTTTCAAGTAGTGCCATGGTCTGGTTATAATCCTCTTCAGTCTCGCCCGGGTAGCCCACAATTAAATCGGTTGAAATAGTAGCGTCGGGCAGGCGGCTGCGCAGCCATTCAATTTGTTCCAAATATAATTCAATCGTATGATTGCGGCCCATTTCAAACAGCATGCGAGTAGAACCGGACTGAACCGGAAAATGAACGTATGGCGGAATTTTGTCACGATGCTGGGCAATAACATCAAACAACTCCATGGTCATGTCTTGTGGATGCGGACTGACCCAACGAACCCAAAACTCCCCTTCAATGGCAGCAACGCGACGCAGCAACTCAGAAAAATCAGCACCGGTTTGTGGGTCACGATATGAGTTAACGTTTTGGCCAATCAACGTAATTTCTTTAACACCGCAAGCAATATCATGCTTCACGCGCTCAATAATTTCGGTCATGTCGTAACTAATTTCACGACCACGCGTAAACGGCACAATGCAATACTTACAAAACTTATTGCAGCCGGTCATGATATTAATAAACGATGCAACCATCTCTTTTTCTGTTTTGAACGGCTTAACATCGTACAAGCGCTTTTTAAACAGCGGCATCGCTTTGCTAAACAAGCCCTTACTTTGAACGTACTGTTTTACGTTGCGGTCTTGTCCGCCAGATTTGACAATCGTTTCAGGCTCGTCGTTGCGCAATTGTTTTTTAGTTTCTAGCTTGACCACCATGTCGGTCAGATACGCAAGAAAGGTCTTCATATCTTCGCGCGCACCGTAAACAAAATTTACTTGGTCAAAGCGCTTATAAATTTCTTCTTTTTTGTAGCTTGCCACACAGCCAATAACGCCAATGTTAACGTACGGCTTGCTTTGTCTTTTAATATCGCTCAAACGGCCAAGATACGAAAAGAGCTTTTGCTCTGCTTTGTCGCGCACCGCGCAGGTGTTAACAATCAGCAGATCGGCTTCTTCTTCCGTTGGCACGTCATCGCAGCCCAACGACTTTAAAAATTTTGCTATTTCTTCAGAATCGGCAACGTTTGCCTGACATCCGTAAGTTTTGAAAAAAAAGGTAATCATAGCTTCCCCATGTGCACACCAGATGGTACTAAATTCTTTGCAGCATTATACCATTTTTTTTAATTCTTACCTATCCAGATCTGGCGGGTAATAGTTTTTCCGCCAAGAAGTTGAGAAGAGTGGATGACTAGGCCAGCAAGGCTCATGCAACAATACAAAATGTTTGGGCGTTACACCTTTGTTATCAGGAATACTGCAACTCGCTCCCATGTACAACAACAGCTTAACCATATCGTTTCCTCTATCTGTTATCGTTACAGACTCTCTTGTGGCTACGAAAAACGGCGTCTCACCCATCCTATTTTGATCATTAATCTCTGCCTTACTCTGCAACAAACGCAAATATACCTCTTTAAGCATCTTCTGCGGCACTGGACCGCCAAACCCATATGACACAGCTCTATGCAAAGGCAAAATTTTAGCAGCGCCTTGCAAACCACTGCCCACAAATAAAACTAACGATATAAACATTATTTTTTTTATCATGGCATTCTTTAATTCTTACCTACTTACCGCAAGAACTTCTGCAAAGCACTTTTCTGCACTCGTGCGCCCTGAGCTTGAAGCCATGTAAACAGTTCAACATTATCTTTGTCAACATACGCCGCGGGAGTGCCACCGGTAGTATCTACCGCATTGATATCGGCGCTCGCCTCCAACAAAAGCTCACAATAAACTTGAAGCCCTTCCTGAGCGGCAGTATGCAACGGCGTCCAACCCATAAAATCACACGCCTTAACATCGGCACCAAGCTCGAGAAGAAGTTTAAACTTGGCAAGGCGATCTTCTGAAGTACCAGTCGACACAAGCCCGCTACAGCATTGTTCAGCACATTGCTTGGCTACCTTATGAAGCAATGTTTCTCCCAGGCCATCTTCAGTAATACCACGATTAATATTTGCACCCTGCGCTATAAGCTCTCGCGCTAACGACCCATCGCCAGCCTTGATAGCTTGTTGCAACTTCTTATCCAACTTACGCTGCACTGCTGGTGAGAGCTGAATCTGCACGGTACCATCCGGCAAACTACCAGCGCCTTGAAGACCATTGCCAACACATACAACCAACGACATTAACATTATTTTTTTTATCATGTTTTTTCCTTATGTTTTTAATTCTTACCTACGGGCTAAATCCGCCCTGCTATCGCCGTTCTTCCCTGCGCATTTTTGATGATTATATCAGCACCACGGTCAATAAGAAGTTGGCGAACTGCTGGATCTTTTGCCACATGCAACGGCGTGTTGTTCTGACCATTTGTACCAACCGCGTCTATCAAGGCCCCTGCGTCCAAAAGTAACTGAACAATTTCAACGCCCCCGCACAGAGCCGCCCAATGCAACGGCGTCCAACCTAAATTGTCATGAATATTAACCCAAGCACCCTGAGCTACAAGAAATTCCAAGACCGCCTTGCGCTCTGCCGCAAATGGATTTGGCCTTGCTACAACATTTTGCAACGGCGTTACCCATCCAGAAAAGCAGGTTCCATTAACATTCGCTTTTTGCTCAAGAACAAGCTTTTTAACCCACTCAAGATCATTTTTACAGGCAGCGTTATGAAGATCATAATCAAGATTTGGCACATCACCAGCACCATGCAAACCACTACCAACACACAAAAGTAACGACACAAGAATTATTTTTTTGAGCATACGCACAGTCCTATTTTTAAATCTACCAAGCACAAGCTTACTGAAGACAGCAGGTACCCGCAGCCCTTTCCTTAGCCCGAGAATCCCACATCTCTTGGGCCGTTTTTCCAACCTTATTTTTTTGCATTGGATCAGCCCCTGCTTGCACAAGAAGCGCCCACATCTTTTCACTCCTTGCCTCATGCAGCGGTGCATTGCCGGTGCAAAGAAACTCATGAACATTCCCAAGACCATAGCGCAAAATGAGTGCAACTACATCAGTGCGCCCAAAACATACTGGCTGATAGAGCGAAATAGCACCACATTCTCTACTCAAACACGGAATACATGGTTCCTTCTCACACTTCAACAAAAATTCAATAACATTTGGATTCCCAGACCATACAGCATAAGACAAAATATGTTGCGGGCAACGAGCCCCGTGAACAAACAATAATTCCAGAATCTCTATAGACCCTTGACGCGCCGCTTGGTCTACTGCCGTCTCGTTAAGACAGTCCCTGATATCAACACAGGCCCCATGTTCTAGCAAAAATTTGACAGCAGCAAAATTGGGCCACTTCGCCGCTGTTACCAAAAGAGGACTTCCATGGTATGAAAAATTAACATCGGCTCCTTGCTCAATAAGCCCACGAGCAACGAAAAAATTGTCTCTTGTTCCCCACATATACTCGTATATTTCATGCACAAGCTGCATATCAAGCTTTGGTTGCTCTTCTTTGGAGCGTTGGAGCGTTGTTAGCTGGTCATCACTAACGCACTTTACCGCTGTTGTCACCTTCTTCCAACAGCTACCTTCCCTACGCCATCCAGCTTGCACGTATGATGAAAATCCAATAAACGCAATCAACACCATCAAAACTATTTTTTTCTTCATAATTAACCCTGTACGAATACACAACACTACAATTATTTTTCTGAACATATTCTTTCAATAACGAAACTGGTCAGGCCACATCAAACTAGGATACAAAATTCTTGCCTTACCTAGTTCCTACACTGTTTTGCCTCCTGCCTGCCGCAACAATTCGGCAATCTTGGTTTCTTGCAAAAATTCTGCACAATCGAGAGGCGTACGTGAAATGTTATCATGCCAAAGTCTAAAGTCATAAGACGCCGATTCTCCCACCTTCACAATCAAACATCGAAAGTTATAGCGCTGGATAAAAAACCTTGAAGATCGAACTACATTAACGTCAATGCTGTCACACGCCAACAAAAACTTAACCATTTCCAATTTTCTGTTTGCTACAGCGGCATACAAAGGAGTCCAACCATGTTCCATCTTATCTCCAACATGTTCACACTCATTAACATCGGCACCGCACTCAAGCAACAACCAAGCCATTTCGACGTCTCCTTGAGCAGCAGCTTTTTCTAAATAGCCTTCTCTGACTTGAGCACCATGTTCAAGCAGCAACTCAACAACATCGCAACGACCAGACGATACAGCCAGTTTTAAAATGTGTTCAGGCTCTTTGTAGGGAAATTCAAGGCGGCGTATAGAATCGTCAGGCTTAGGAGGTTGAAAATTTCCATTGGCATGGGCCCCCGCCGTTAAGTACGTACGGATAAGACCAATGCTATCGCTTCGAAAAACAGCCTCTCCAAGCTTGTACGTAAGGTCAGAGACGCTGTACCCGCTTGACCCGGCAACAATGCGAGGAGCTCGACGCGTTGGGCGATGGGCTGCTTGGCTTGAGCCAAAGCCGGCAGACAAAACCAATGCCATAAAAAATATTTTTATTACCACATTTTTCCTTTTTTTTATTACCACCAATTCTCTATAAATCTCTTTCTTCACACTCAATGCAAAATATCGTCAGCAGCGCGCGCTGTGGCGGGATAATTTGCTTCGGTAATTTTTTTGCCCGACAACAACTCTAAAACTTCGATGCGACTCTCTTTAAACCAATCATACACATCCTGATCTCTTCCTACTGAAGGCATAGCTACTCGAACAAAACGTACACCCCCTTCATCGCCAATCAAATTTTTTTCGCAGGCCAAATCGTATGCAGTTTTTCCTGCTTTAGTTTTAAGAGTTTTGTCAGCTCCGGCTTTGAGCAGCAATTCAACCAATTCTTTTTTTAAGTTGCCTGCTGCTTTGTGCAAAGGCGTTTCGCCATCTGCATTTTTCAAATTTACCGATCCTGCGTACTTATCAACATACTTAAGCGCTAATGCTAAATATTCAGCTGAGCGAATGCCAAGCGCAAAAAAATGTAACGGGGTATTGCCATACGCATCAGGCAATGTGGGATTTCCACCGTTTTCAAAAACAAACTTCAACAGGTCCATTTGTTGACCATCAAAAAATAGGTCCATAATCTTCATACGAGACAAAAGCAAATTGGGATTAGCACCCTGCGCAATGAGATTAGTAGCGAGTTCAACACATGACTTTGAACTAGACCTAACGTTCAGCAACGCTTGATCAAGATCAGACAGTGGCGCTGGTACACGGCGTTGCCAATGCGCAGCACCGTAAATATTGTTACCAAAACACAAAACTAACGACATCAGCATTATTTTTTTGAACATAATCAAAATCCTTTGCAGACCTAGCAACCTTGCTAATCAATCAAGTTAAAGTCCGATAAGATCGTTGTAAGTGAAGGAATCTGCATCCTAAAAGCTTTGAGTACAAAACTTTTCTTTGAAATATCTTCGCGCCATGGATTTGCCTTATTTTCCAACAACCAGCGGATAGCCCCTAACCAAGAATCAACAACATTGCGATCAAAGGAGCCAGCACACCAAGCATGTTGTAATTGATCAAGCACACGAAACAAAATCGTATAGTTATTGAGAGGAGCAACAACTTCAATGTTTGCCCCACTAGCAAGCAAATATGTAGCAACCGCCTTCAATTTTCCTTTTTCACTCAGGGCATAATAAAGTGGTGGACAATACCACTTATCTAAAAAATTGAAATCTACCTTGTGCTTTTGTAATTCATCAATGACTTCTCTAACACTCGATAACGGAGCTTTTCTATTCATAGCTATACAATGAACAAGATTACGAGAAAAACTATCAAGTGCATGAACATTAGCACCGTGACTACTAATTAAACTACGAACTCGTTCAATATTTGGATCAAAAGAATTAATCTCTTCAAACAACTGGCAAGTTGCTTGTTCTTTCGTCATTATTGCATCATCAGCATAGTGTTTACGAGAGTGACCAACTGGTCTTCTGCCCCTTCCTCTTGAAAGCCAACCATCACCGCTGCCAGCAGCTGCATAAAGCCCATCGACCAAAACAAAGCCACCCATCAATACAATCGCAAAAATCCTTTTCGTCATACGTCTTCCATAAAAAAATAATTAATAAATCTCAATTGTGGCATCAACTGCTACAAACGCACGGCAACCAAACTTAGCTAATCTATTGGATCTGAAGGATAATAATCTCCATCAGGACCTTCTTTGTACCAAACACCACCAACACAATATCTATTACGAGCGTGACTGCCAACAGATGACGAGCTAGACGCACTGGAAGCAGAAGGCTCATCAGAATCAAGGCCTTTGCTAAAACTCAGCAAAAAATCAGCGTCATATGCAAGCTTTCTCCAATTACTTTGCCTATCTTTTTCCACACACATGCGCAACCGACCAGCTTCTTCTTGAGTTATAGTTGCTCCATTTCTCAAAAGAAATTCTACCAAGCACAATCGAGAACAACGAATTGCTTGGTACAATACCGTTTCTTTACTACCAGAATTCACCGCATTTACATTTGCACCAAGCTCAACTAATCGCTCCATTTCAGTAAAAAAAGGTCTCCTGTCGACACAGTCTTCAGCAAACCATGTTATAGAAATGTACTTATTAACCACTACAAACAAACAGTGTGTAAGTTCATTTTTGCGCCTTATAAGCGCTTGCTGTTCACGCTTTTTCCGCTCTTCTTGTTGCTGCTGCTTGCGACGTTTTTCTGCTATTTCTTCAGCTCGAGCCGCCTCGGCTTGACGCTGAGCACGCTTTGCTTGTCGCTCTTGGTTTTTTTCCGCCCTAGATTTAACTCGAATCCAACCACCACCACTGGCAGCACCATAAACACTGTTACCAACGAACAAAACTAACGACATTAAAGCTATTTTTTTTAGCATAAACTCTCCTCAAACCAATACTTAACTATTCGGAATCTGAAACACTAACACCAAAACGAAAATCACGAATATCAGGATTTAAGAGCAAATACTGTCGATGCAAGCACTCGATTTCATCAAGATCTGGACCAACCACTCTTCTTCTGTCAGCCTCATCCTGAGCAAAGCCAGAACAAACAGTCGCCATAAAAGCCATACTATATCGAACTGGCCGTTGATGATCATTGCGCACGCGCTCTCGCAACAGCACCACATCTTCTTGAGTTGCAGCTGCTCCATTTCGCAAAAAAAATTCTGCCAAGCACAAGCGTGAATCGTCAATAGCCTGGCGCAGCATTGTTTTTCCCGTAGCAGGATTTATTGTGCTTATACTCACGCCACGCTTAATCAAAGCACACATGCGATCCAAAATATCATTCACCTGCTCCAAGTCTTCCCCCTGTTCTGTTACAACAAAGTATGCATCAAACTCTTTAAAAAAATCACGCGCGAACCGATTTTTGCGCCGCACTTGTTTCCGCTTTTTGCCCTTCAATCGCTTCTTTTTTTGCCGCTGCTCACAACGCTCTTTTTCTGCTGCTTCAGCCAGAGCCTCGCGCTGAGTATGGCGCATTTGTTTTTCGCGGCGTTTCTTCGCCCCGGTTTTTACATCAATCCAAACATCACCACTCGCAGCAGCGCTATGCACACTACTACTAACCAACAATACTAACGACACTAAAAGTATTTTTCTGAACACGATTTATTCCTGCTTTACTTGTTGTTTTTGTCATTCAAAAAGATTCTAACCGAAGCAAACCTTGCAATGCCAAATGCTCACAAATTTCTTGGTCTTCAAACCAAAAAGTTGGATCTTCGCTCATTAAGCCCAAAACCGTAGTACCCATAAAGCCCACAAGCGTTGCATCAGCACCACGAAACAACAACAACCATACATTATCTTTTCTCTTGCTATTTACTGCCATCAGCAGCGGGGTTTGAGGGTTTGTGTGCAGATTCACGTCAACGCCCTCGTTCAAAATATGTTCAATGACTTTTGGAGAAAAATATGCCGCGCCAATGGTTAACAACGGCCAAGGCGTCTGACGGCGCTTGTCTACCGCATGAACGCTGGCACCACGCTTAAAGAGTTCAAGAATTTTCTCGTCGGGTGCGTGTGCATACATTGCATCAAACAGCTCATCGTTAAGCTGCTCTTGCAAACGCTCAATGCTCACCACCGACTTTTTTGCTCCTTCAAGAGCTAGCCACTGCTTCTCACCAACAGACAACGAGCGCGAACACGCTGCCTGACTGGTGCTTGTACCAGCAGACAAAACTAACGACATAAGAATTATTTTTTTTATCATGATTTACTCCCTCACGGTGAATTATTTTTTCTTACTCTTCAATCAAATAAAGCCCACCAGCAACATGATTGGCATGGTCAGCTTGGCGTGCTACCTTTGGATACTCACCATCTTTAAGCTTGCGGCCAAGCAAAAGCTCCATCACTGCCGTACGCTTTGCACGCAAAGCATCAGCTTGCAAAAACTCTTCATGCAACAAGGCTAAATCAATTGGCTTTTGGCCTAGATGGTTAGCCACATTGTTCACCTTTTGATCAACAAGAAATTTAACACAATCTACCGCCAAAACAGCAGCAGCCTTGTGCAACAGCGTATTGCCAAGCTTGTCTTTAATTTCTAGAAAATTTTTATTGAAAACCAAATTCATCAGATCTACATCTTTTTGTGCAGCATAATGCAACGGAATGCAGCCACGTTCATCACGCGCTTGCATATCAGCACCACGCTCAATAAGATATGTTACAATGTCGCGTCGGGCATGAATCACCGCCATGTGCAAACAGGTTCGACCATGCTGACCAAGAGCATGAATACATGCACCGCGCTCAACAAGCTCATGAAATTTTTGAAGCCGACCAAAAAATCTTATTTCTCTGAACAATTGTTTACTTAGCTCATCGTGCTCAAGCTCTACTGCTGCGTTAAAAACTGGTGCATGGCCTTGCTGGCCACTGTAAGCTACACTTTTGTTCAGACTACCAACACAAAAAACCAACGAAATTAGCACTATTTTTTTCAACATTACTACTCCCTTTCATTATCTTTTAAACATCTAACTCATCTCTACTGGCACCACGCCTAACCAACAAACGTATAATTTCTTCGCGCCCTTCATCAGGGAATAAACGCTGAGCCCAGGCCATTGGCGTTCGACTTCGTGCATCACAAAGTTTAACGTCAGCACCTTTTTCTAAAAGAAGCGCAACCAAAGCGACCCAGCCCTTCTGTACCGCAAGATGCAGCGCCGTCTCTTTTGTTCTAACCTTAACAGCATTAACATTCGCACCCGCCGCAAGCAGACGCTCAACACCCAGCACAATATCAAGCCAACCGTATTCAATGGTATTAAACATTTGCTCATTTAAAAGTTCACGTGAATCAGGATTTATTCCGCCACGTACTCTTCGCAATCCACTAGGTTCTAGAGGACAACCACCATGATTTGGCCGGCCAGAAGCTCCATAAACGTCGTTACTCCCACACCAAACCAGCACCAACAATAGTATTTTTTTGATCATGTTTTACCTTCGATGTTTTTAAGATTTTTTCATTTCAAAAAGTTTATTCTTTTTGATCATCTTGTAAACTTTGACAACCACCATCTGCCGCTGTTAACAGCGCTATAATTCTTTCACGCCTTGCCAGATTTCCTTCATAATCAACACGAACCACGCCTACACAATCAATCGGCCGGCGACCTTTTTTGTCAACTGTCGCAGCATTAACACCCTTGCTCAAGAAAAACTCAACCATTGCTAAGTCTAAATGATAAGCAGCAACATGAAGCACTGTTTGGAGCTCATGAGCGCGAGCATTTACATCAGCCCCTGCGCCGATCAACAAATGGACCAAAGGGAAAGAGCCACGCTGAACGGCTCTAAATAACGGCGTATAACCTTCATAAATCGTTTTGGCATCAACGAGCGCACCACACTCAAGCAACTCCCTAGCCATTTCAGTTCTTCCCAAATAAACCGCTCGATGCAGCGGCGTACCATGAGTAAAATTTGTCATGTTTACGTTAGCACCTTTTCTGACAAGATCTCTGACTCTTGCACGCTCTTTAATTCTCTCAAGCTCTCTGGCTCTCTCAAGCTCTTGAACTGTCTCAGGCTCTTGAAAGCTCTCTTCTGTTCGGCCTTCTCTTTCAACTGCCCTCCACAACTCAACGTTCAGCTTGTACTTCCAATCACTTATTTCCTGCTCAGACCAGCCCTCAAAACTCTGCGCAGCACCCTGCGCATTGCCAGCAATTATCAAAGTTATCGCTAAGCTCAAAACTATTTTTTTTGCCATAATACCCTCAGATGTTTAAAAAATTAACTAATAATGACGATATATTTTATTTCGTATTTCTTTTTTTTGGGACTCTTGATGAAGACCAAACCCATTCCTCACCCAAAACGTCCCTCACCTTGCTTTGGTACAGTTTGTCGGTAGGGCGATAGCCAAGAAACAACGTTATGACCTCTTTTATTTCTTGTTTAAGATCGCAAAATTTAGGATTTTTAAAGGCAAATTTGTTGGTCAAAATATAAAGACCTAATGGCGTAAAATTATAAGCATTACAGATATCTTTATTTGCTTGGTGATCCAAAAGCCATTTGATAAGCTCTCCACGATGAAAAAGAGCTGCATAATGTAAGATAGTATTACCATAGGCATCTTGCTGATTAATATTTGCACCATTGCCAGCCATAAGTAAATTCAACAAGTTAATGCGATCACGCACTGGCACATCCAATAAAACAGCAAGATGCAACGGCGTCTGCCTCTCAAAATCTTCTGCCACATTAACACAAGCACCATACGCTAAAAGAAAATGAACTTGCTCAGGAGATTTATTCTGAACGGCACGATGCAACCGCGTAAAACCAGCATCATCAAGCGCATTTACATCAATTACATATTCACCACCACATGGAGTTGTCAATACGCTATCCAGTTTTTCTACGTCAACAAACTCGTTCTGGTCTTGGGGCGAGGTACGCTCTAGCCTTAAAATTATATGTGGCTTGTCGTTTTTAACTATTGCTTGAGCTAACCAGATAACTGGTTTCGCATAACCACCACAAAAAATAACAAAAAAAATTAACAACGCTCTTTTTTTTGTCATGAACTAAGCTCCCAATTTTTTTAGGTTTGGCAACTATATGTTTTGTGCCTGCGCAGCATGCAACATGTTGAAAATCCCTAAACTTTGCCATAAATTAAACACCGTTTTTCCCGCTTCATCCCACACTTTCAAACTCGCACCCCACTCAAGCAACAGTTTAACCATCTCTTCATCGTCATTTTTTACCGCTACCAAAAGCGGCGACAGCCACTTTGACCGAGTGTTAACCTCAGCCCCTTTTTCTAACAAAAACTGTGCCGCCGCCACATTACGATGTTTAACCGCAACAAAAAGAGGCGTTTGGCCCGCACTGCAGCGCTTTTCTATTTCGGCACCATATTCAAGCAAAAGCTTGGTTAACGCAACACCGTCGTAATAAAAATGAACAGCTGCGTGCAACGGATAATCAAAAGCACCGGCAGCCCCATAAAAATATTGTTTGTTGGCGTCAGCGCCATCTTTCAATGCTTGCTCAACCTGAACAGAACAACTTGCAAACATGTTGGTTTTGTAAAGCACGTCATACAATCTTTCATCAGGCGTTTTTTGTTCAACCTCAGATTTTTTTTGCAGCTCAGGTTTTTGTGGCTGAGGGGCAGCGTTAAGAGAAACGCTGAAAGCAAGCAAGACTAGGAAAGAAAAAAATGTTTTTTTGACCATGTAAATTTCCTTTTTTTGTTAGTACTATTAAACCTAATCTTCTAGAACAAGCCCATGCTTGAGCAACTTAGTACCAAATGTACGCAGTAAATTTTTTCGTAACTCTTCAATTTGCCACTCGCGAAATCTAACTTCGTTCAGCAATTCTTTTATTTCTGCGGTAGTAGAAAGACGAGCAATATTCCATCTTTTCGGTATGCGCGCACCGTACCTCAACAATAACGCAACCATCTCTTTATTTTTATGAGACACTGAATACGAAAGAAGTGTATAGTAATGACAGCCAAGGTAAAAGGATGCATTAACATCAACACCTTGCCTCAACAAAATCTCAAAAACATCAGCATCTCCCTGCTTTAAAGCGTCTAACAACTTTATGCCGCTCTCAATCTTTCCCGCGCCATAAAGTTGTACATTACTTGCCAACAATGCCAACATCATTAAAACCGTTCGTAAAATCACTATAAGCTCCCCTCAAAATAATTAATCAAACACCGCGCTCATCAATTTTTCTTTAAACTCTTCAGCTTCTTTTTCTTTTTGTTTCTCTTTTTCATAATACTCTTCAAGCAATTCTCTAATGTCATTATCAACACAATAACTAAAAACAGTACGCCCATCCCTTCCCTGAACCATGACTGAAGCGCCGTGCTCAAGAAGTAATTGAACCATTTTTATATCGCTGTTATTTACCGCCCACGCAAGCGGGGTAAAAAAGGTACGGCTTTGTGCATTAACGTCGGCACCCTTTTGCAATAAAAATTGAGCATAATTATAATTCCTAAACTTTGCTGCCAGATGAAGCGGTCCCAAACCACCCTTAGCTTTCGCTTCTAAAGCTGCACCATGCTGACACAACAACTCTGCAAGGCAAACTGCTTGCACATAATCATTGGCAAGAATATGCAAAGGACGACCAATAATGCCGCCACTGCACACCATATTTGGATCAGCACCATTTTTAAGAGCGGCGTAAACTGCTACCATACGCAAAAGGCCTGGCGAACATTCCAAAGCAGCTCTCAAACACTGGTCAGGATGAATAATTGACCGTACACACTCCCCGCTACCTTGACCACAAACACTATCGCTGGACGTCGATCCTTGTGCAGCACCATGTACATTACTTCTACAAACCAACAAAACGAAGGCCATAATCACAATTCTTTTAACCATATTTCAGTCCTTATTTTTAAAGAGATTGGTGCGTAATGTACCGCATTTAAACTCCTTTGTCTCCATTAAACAACAAATTTTATAGGTCTCCTGTCACACCAACTCTCCCCTCACTTGGCAGCAAAGCAAAAAACCTATAGAATATAGAATAGATCACGGTATTTTTTCACCAAACGAAAGGTTTTAATGGGAATTCAAGCTGGCCTTGTTGGGCTGCCCAACGTTGGCAAATCCACACTCTTTAACGCTCTGACCAAATCAAGTATTCCGGCGGCAAATTACCCGTTTTGCACCGTTGATCCTCACGTTGCCATAACGTACGTTCCAGACCCACGTTTGGACGACCTGGCAAAAGTATTTAAGTCTGAAAAAAAAATTCCGACCATGGTCAAGTTTGTAGACATTGCCGGCCTGGTAAAAGGTGCGGCTGAAGGCGAAGGCTTGGGCAACCAGTTTTTGGGCACCATCATGGAAGTTGACTTAGTGCTGCACGTACTGCGCTGCTTTGAAGATGGCGAGATTACGCACGTTCAAGGTACGGTTGACCCCGTTAACGACTTTGAAATCATTTGTGCTGAACTCATGCTCAAAGATCTTGATTCGTTAAATAAGCGTGAAGAACGCTTAAACTCAATGATCAAAAAGAAACAAGCGGCCAGCCCTCAACAAGCAAAAGAATGGGAAACTGAAAAAGAATATATCCCGTTGCTCAGAGATGCTTTGAACAAGTTTGACTTGGCACAAGTGCAAGCACTGTTCCGCAAAGCAAAAGCAGAGAAACTGCCACTACAGCCTTTGCTTTCTGGCAAAAATTACCTACTCATTGCCAACGTTTCTGAAGACGATTATGCGGGCACCAACTACGAAAATAACCGCCACTACCAAGCACTTGTTGCAAAGTTTGGCAAAGATAACGTTATTCCGGTTTCGGCAAAAATTGAATCTGAACTTGCTCAAATGGACGATGCCGACGCCAAAGAAATGATGAATGATCTTGGCATTACGCACAAAGGTCTTGATGACATTATTGCGCGCGCGTACAAAGAACTTGGGTTGATTACCTTCTTTACCTGCGGCCCCAAAGAAGCTCATGCGTGGAGTTTGCGTAAAGATACAAAAGTTCCGCAAGCAGCTGGTGAAATTCACTCAGATCTTGAGCGTGGTTTTATTTGTGCTGAAGTTTACAACCACCGCGATCTTATGCAAGCTGGTAGTGAGCAAAAGCTTAAAGAAACAGGCAAGATGCGCACCGAAGGTAAAGAGTATATCGTGCAAGATGGCGATTTGCTGAATATTCGTTTTAACGTTTAGATTTTTTACAAAAAAAGAGGCCACAGTAAGTTATTTACTCTGGCCTCTTTTTTTAATTTTAAATTGGCTACTCAGTACCACCAAGAGCTTCAAGTAGAGATTTTAACTCTGAAGACGACGTCAAATCATAAGCAGTTTTACCTTGATGATCGCGCACGTTAATATCATTCCAATTGCCCTGCTCCAAAATCAGCCCAACAACTTCAATCACGTTATTTTTTGCTGCCAGATGCAACGGCGTTTGTCCTTCTTTATTT
This sequence comes from Candidatus Babeliales bacterium, assembly GCA_019746485.1. Lineage (GTDB taxonomy): Bacteria > Babelota > Babeliae > Babelales > RVW-14 > AaIE-18. Next base: position 15,187 of record JAIERW010000001.1, read on the forward strand.
ACAGCATTGCACGGTGCATTATACTCAAGAAGTAACTGAACAAGAGCTTTGTCTCCGCGCGAAGCTGCCAAATGAAGCGGCGTTGTACCATCGCCATCTTGCACATCAACATTAAAACCATTTGCAAGCATCCGCCACAAAGCTTCCCTGTTACCACGTGCCAATGCTGCTTTAAATGCACCAAAGCCGGTTGCTTGCGGCGCAAGCGAAAGGTCTGCAAGGCTGGTAGCAAGAGAAGCAATATCGTCGAATCTTTCAACTCTTTTAATAGCTCCAACATCATAAAGAGCTTGGCTACGTCCAGCAAGTTGCCCAGTAAGCGCATCAAGAACATCTTGATTGCCCTTGGCGTACGCCAACTCAAAAGCACTTTTGCAGCCAATAACTTTTTCATGAGGATCTGCACCACAACAACGCAATGCCTTAATCATAACCGGCTTGTAGGAATCAACCGCATAATGCAGCAAGGTAAAACCTTCTTCGTCAAATACATTTACAAGACGAGAGTTTTGCTGCAACAACTTTTGCAAATCAGCTAACTTATCATTTTCAATACAAATACACGCTTGTTCAAAAACAGAACTTGGCATTTCTGGAGACGATAACCTGGTTGGTGATCTTTGTATCCCCAACTTACCATCAGAACTACTGTCAAAATAGCTTGGAAACTGGTCAAATACCGCATGCTGCCTTTCTGAAGCACTCTGCATTGCTTCCAAAAGAACGGGAACAAGAGCTTCTCGAACCATTTCATCATCACATTCCAACGCAAGGTCAAGAGCCGTTTGACCACGACTGTCAGGCTCAGACAAGCCATGACGCGCTTCAATTAACTGCCACGCACGCTCATGGTTACCCTGTAAAATAGCATAATGCAAAGGAGTTCCAAAATATAACGACGAATCGCTTGACGATGAAGAACTAGAAGAACTCGAGCTCGAGGAACTAGAACTAGAACTAGAAGATGATGAAAAATTCGATGATGATGATGCACTAAAAGCAACTTGCGTTAAACTTATCGCACACACAAGAATAAAAACTATTTTTTTCATAAAAAACCTCTGTAGTAAATCATGTTGGCATACGAGCAATAGTTAAAGAGACCGAGACCGTGGACGGTCAAAAATTATTTCGTCACGATCTTCATCACGATCAATACTATCAAGAAACTCTTCACAAGAAAGAATTATGCTCATTGCTTGACGATTATTACATTCAAAAGCCCATTGATACAACGTATACTGCTTCTGAAAAATCCCGTAGCACATCCTCATGCGCACAAGACTAGGATGGTTGCTTAACAACCGATCCAATTGTTCATTAAAAAAAGTATTGATCAGCCCAAATGCTAAAAACAAATTAATTTCGGCTGTTTCTTGCTTCCTGAGGTCTGCAAGCTTGATTCTCGGACTTGAACCAATAGGAGTCCGTCGATGCAATGTAGCATCTGAATCTGAAATTGAATGAGAAGATGATGCAGCAAAAACGTTACCAAAAGACAATAAAAATAAAGTAACTATAGCTACACATTTCATTAAAATGACCCCCTGCGACCGCACTCTGCAAAAACACCCTTTTCTGCTTCTGCTTGAACAGAGGCTATAATGCTTAATGCTTCTTGATCGTTGACACCTTGAGCAAGTTGCTGCAATGTTTTACCATCAAAACTCTTCATGTTTAAAATATTTGGAAACTGCCACAAAATACTTTCTAAGGAATCATACCGCTTCGTCGCGAAGTAATTAAGAGCCCAGGCAAAAGAAATATCCAACTGAGTAGCTCCCGGCCGAATAGCACAGCTTTTTTTTAATTGACGGATCTTACAACTACCAGCAGCAGGAAAAGTAGAGCCAACACACACTACCAATACACACATAAGTGCAAAAATAATTCTTTTCACAAAAAACCTCATAGTAAAAAATAAGAGCGAACTTTTCAGATTAGAACAAACCAGAGAACTTAATTCTCAAATTGCGAAAGGCTTTCACAAGCTAAATCTCTCTCCAGATCATGCCGACCACGCACCTCACGAATAAGAGTAATAGCAGTCTGATCGTTACATTCTTCAACAAGTTCTTCTAATGTTTTTCCATCTGCCAAAGCTTGTTCGTTAACAAGTTGAGGATACTGCAAAAGAATTTCCTCAAACTTTACATAATTTTTTAAACCTAAATAAGTGGTTGCACAAGCAAAAGCAACCGGAAGTCGGGTAGAATCTGAAAATGTGCTACGAGAGCGTTGTGACTTTGGAGACATCGACTTGGAACGTCGTCCACCCTTGCCTCCCTTTGTATACTTACCAGCCGCAGCAAACACAGAACCAACACTCAACAACAGTACACAAAAAACAAAAAAATTACGTTTCATACAATTATCCTTAATTAAAATTAAACTCTAAAAAGACGCTCTGCGACCGCATTCTGCCGCGACTCCACACGCCTGCTCATTTTCTACATTGTCAATAATATCAAGCGCTCTGACATCTTGAGCTTCTTCAGCCAACTGTTGCAGAGTTTTACCCCCTGCAGTCTCGATTACCAAAAGTGCTGGAAATTTCCATAAAATAGCTTCAAGTCGGGTATATTGACGGTCGTTAAAATAACTTAAAGCGTTGTCAAAAGCCTGCTCAGAAAGAGACTCTCCTCTGATCGCAGGGCTTTTTCTTAACAAATTCTTTTGACGAGAAATTGCTGCGCAAATAATAGCAACCGCTTGCTCATCACCACGTTCTTGGGCAAGCTCTAAAAGTGTCTTCCCATCAAAACTTAGGACCGAAAGAACTCGTTGATTGGTAGCAATAATACTCGTCAAGTTGGGGTAATTACCCACAGCCAAAGCCTGCATTGCAAAGGTCAGAGCAAGTTGCTCTTGAGATTTTTGAAATTCTTCGCTTCGCCGCTCTTGAAAAGATCTCGCTGCAGCAGACAGAGAGCCAACACTCAAAACCAATACGTACACAAAAACAAAAACTCGTTTCATGATTACTCCTAAAAAAATAAAACTGTTCCTACCGGGACGCAATATAACCTAGATGCACGAACGAAACAAATAGAATTAACTACAAATGCGCAGCGTTCATTCTCCTTCTTGTGCTTCAAAAAGGGATCGGTGCTCTGGAGCAACAAGATCTATTGCTTTCTTTCCATTGACATCACAAGCATGAACATCGATTACAATGCGGTTTTTAAGAAGAAAACTAATTGCATCAGCATCATTGTTCAGTGCCGCAATATGCAAAGGTGTTCTTTTCTGATTATCAATCACATCCCAGGGGGTTACATACTCGCTCAATATCTTAATAACATCAAGCGTTTGAGGAATATTTGGCGCGAGAGGTCTTGCCAACACAAAGTGCATCAGTGAAGAACCATGCTCATCACAAATCACCCGCACGTCGGGACCGCGATATTTCACGATCTGCAAATCCAAATCCGTAACCCACATACCATCGTCAGACATCAATACCTTTTTAAAATCTTCAAAAGTAGGCCCTTCCAGCTCATCTTCATCATAAGAATCACTATGAGAACTTGAGTCGTCGGACCCCTCAAAGCGAACACCGCTCATCAACCATGAGCTTCTATCTTCAAACATCAGGCTCATTGCTTGCTGAATGGAAGGATCAGCTACCTCTTGAATCAGTTGCCAAGCTGTTTTACCATTGCTATCTGCTTCCCCAATTTTGCTGTCAGGCAGCTCTTCCAGACACATCTGCACATGGGAACAATTTTGTTCACGAATTGCTTGATGTAGCGCTGTACCACGATAGGAAGATCCACTACTTGAACATGAGGAGGGAAGAGCTTGGCTCAAGGAATTGTTATGCCACAGCTGCTCTACATCATCAGGCAAAAACGTGCCCCTAACGTTTTCTTGGGGAGCTGGCCCACTGCTTGATGAACACGACGAGAAACGGCCACTGCATGAAGAACCACTGTTGCTATCACCTTGCAGTGAAAGGTCTTGCAAGCATTCAGCCAAAATATCGACCTGATCTCTTTGCGCATCGCTTGAAGAATGCAACTCAAAACCAACAGAGCAAAAACCACCAAACGTACTCAATAGTTCTCTTACTTCGTCATTTGCCGCATAATCAAAAGGCGTCTTGCCGTTACGGTCTGGAAGGTTAATAATTGCTGAAAAACTCTCAAAATCTCGCTCAACCAGAGCCTGTAAAACTGCTGCATTACCTTTTGCTGCCAACATGTGCACGACCGTTTTTCCCTCAGGACAAACATCACTCATGCGTGCACCTCGATCCACAAGTATCCCTGCAACTCCCTTGATCTTGCCGTGAATAGCTGTTACGTGAAGCGGCGTCAGGCCATTTTCATCTCTCGCATTTGGATCAAACACATTGCTCAACAGAAGAGGCATAAGAGCGCTACCGTCATCCATATCAAGAGCGTTCCTAAAGGCAAGAATAGGATTTTCGCCTTCGCGCAAAATACTACCTTTAACCTCAGCCTTACTTGCTAAACCGGCCAAGTCAAACGAAGGGCGACTTGATGTCAATGCATTCCTTTCCGAATGCTGAGCTCTTAATCGGCTTGGAGATTTTTTCTGCCTGGCTGCACGTTGCCAAGCTTCAACTAATTTTTCATGAGGTATATCAAGCGCACACACCAATTCTTCGTTAATAAAACCCTTTTTGCCGGCAAGGTCACGCGCACTACCAATCTCCTGCCGCATAATCGCGTCTACCGGCGCACCTGATAAGCGCAATATCTTGATCATTTCAACGTTTTCAGCTTCAACGGCGTGGTGCAACAGCGTATACCCCTCTTTTTCATCACCAATATCAACAAGAGCTGGCGTCTCTTTTAACACATGCTGAAGCATTTTTACGTTGCCCGCATAAATGTAAGTACAAGCACTATCAAAAAGATTTTTATAGCAAGCAACGTCACTACCAGGATCTAAGGTTTGATCATCTACATCTGCAAGGGACCACGCTTCATCATGTTGATTTTCACTGGGGGCAGATACCAAAAATGGCACGAATTCTGGCATTACTGCGCTCGCTAATTCAAGCGGCGTACGGCTATTGCTGTCACGTTCACTGAGCCATCTGGCAAACAAACCATCATACAAACATGCCTGCACAAGATCTGCATCTCGATTTAGAATTGCCTCATGCAACGGAGTACCAGCATAAGGAACACTAGGACCTGAAGAGGACGCTGCGCCAAGCAATAGCGGGGAAAAAATTAAGGCTAAAAAAAGAACATATCTCTTCATAAAAAACCTCGTTGTAAAAATAATAGTGTATTTTTCAAATTAGAGCGAAATAGCCTAGACCTCAAGAACCTCACCTGCTTTAACATCAGAACCTTGCGACTCATTAAGACCGCTAAGGTTCAGAATGCATTCTGCAACTTGCCAGTTACCTGCCTTATTTGCATGATCAAAAAGAAACCAGCCGTTCTCGTCCGCCATTGTTGCCAATTCGCGATTTTCACACAAAATTTTATTTGCTGCATCAATGCTTTTGGTATCCATTGCTTCGTCATTAATAAGCTCAATTACTTGCTTAAACAAAGCTAATTTAGCAGATTTTTCTGATTGCCGTGCAGCCGCAGCAGCAGAAACAGAACCAATACTCAAGGCCAATGCACACGCAAAAACAAAAACTCGTTTCATGATTACTCCTAAAAAAAATAAACTATCGGGGGTGAAATTATAGCCTAGATGGACGTACTATACAAACAGAATTGGTAAGAAAAATTTTAAGAACTATATGAACCCAGATCATTAATAAGTTCTTTGCCCACATCAGAACAACCCAATGCTCTTTGATAAGCAAATATCAACAGCATTGCTTCAGTATTGCCGCAATCAAAGGCAAACTCGTACAAGGTATAAAAACGAGAGAAACTTTTGAATATCTTAGCATGCGTCTTTGTATAGATACCTACAAGACGAGGACTTGCCGCTAACATTACAGCAAGAGGCACATTGTCATGGCACTGAATATAGTGCACAGCTCTATGCCAGTTACAAAAGTCGTTGCGACACATTTTTGCGGCAGCAAAAACGTGTCCAAAACTTAGTAGTAAAAAAGCAAGAATAAGTACGCGTTTCATAAAAATACCCTTATTAAAAATTAAAGAATTATAATTCTTGTTGGGGGTATAATTATAGCCTAAGCACGCGTGCGATACAAATAGAATTGCAGACAAAACAAGATATAAAAAGCAAGACCCCGAATAGCCATAAATTGTGTAGGCACTGGCAGGGGTTTGGCAAATGAAACAACCAATTCTAAAATGGTTCCCAAGCCAATAATAGACACAAAAAGAAAGCTAAAGCCATGCACGCTTTTTTGGCGAAATATTTTGAGCACTTGTGGAATTTGATACGTTAAGAAAAAGATGGATGAAATCCATCCACACGTCATGCCAAATTCAAGTGGCCACCACATACCAAGAGGAAAGCTAGCAAGACCAGCAAGCGAAAGCGCGCCAACAATAGAAAAAAATCTTTTGTGCTGCGTAAAGCCTTCATATACAAACCGTTGTCCGATTATAATAAAAAGACCAAGCAGTTCGAGCGGCACAAAAACTTTATAAGCAGTTAACAAATCGCAATGAAATACATAATAAATGCAGGTAATGTAGGCGGTAAGATACGAAAGCAAATAGACATTGCTCAGCCCAATGGTAGTTTTAAGTCGATAATTTTTTACAATTTGCGGCAGAAAACTTACGGCAAAAGACAACAGCGATATCCATGCTAAAAAACTGATAATAAACGGATCCATAATACATTCTTTTCATGATTACTTAGCTGGTTGGAGTTGCTCCCACTCGCTATAAGCAATCTTTAAATCTTTCTTAATTTGGTCAACCAAGTCGGCGTTTTTGTCAAACTCCTTGGTGCCATACTCAAGAATGGCAAACTTTTCACCACATTCTGTGAGTTGTTTTTCAAGCTTTTCAATATGACGCTCAAGCTTAGCTAGCTTTTTAGCCGCATCATACTGCTGCTTATCTTTTTGCTCAGCGCGAGCCACATCGTCTTCAGGCTCGTCAGCAATTGGGCTGTTTTGAGCAACAAGCGCTTCACGCGCTTCTTTTTGGTACAAGTACGAGCTATAATCACCACTGTAGCTAATAATACCGGTTGAGGTCAGTTCAAAAATACGGTTTGGCAGTGCGTCCAAAAAGGTTCTATCATGCGATACAAACAAGATAGTACCGGGATACTCTTGCAGCGCTTTGAGCAAGATTTCTTTAGATTCAATGTCCAAATGGTTAGTCGGTTCGTCCAAGATTAAAAAGTTGGATGATTGCAAAAGAACTTTTACCATTGCCACCCGGTTCTTTTCACCACCGCTTAACACACCAATTTTTTTGTACACATCATTGCCAGGGAACAAGAAGGCGCCCAACAGAGCACGCATGCGCGCGCGTTGCTCACTTGTTTTGCAAGCATCTTCAACGTCCTGCAAAATTTCTTTGTTTTTGTTGAGTAGCTTGTCTTGATCTTGCTCAAACATAGACCACAAAACGTTATACCCAAATTCAACCGTACCACCATCTGGCTTACAAAGCCCAGAAATCGCGCTAAGCAAGGTTGTTTTACCTTTCCCGTTTGCCGCTACAATAGCCGCTTTGTCACCGCGATTAAGCTCGAACGAAACGTTATTAAAAATTGGGCGTCCGTCATAACTCTTGGACAAATTTTCAACCTTGAGCACCACGTTACCAGCACGCACTACATCAGGAAAGTTAAACCGTACCGTCCTGCTCTTTCTTGTTGGCTCAAGTACTTCCATTTTTTCAAGCGACTTCATCATACTTTGTGCCATTTTTGCTTTAGAAACTTTGGCACGGAAGCGTTCAATGGTCTCTTTCTTTTCTTTTATTTCTTTTTGCTGGCGAACATAAGCCGCTTCATGAGCCGCTTCTTCATCTTCTTTTTGTCTGAGATAATGAGAATAGTTACCATAAAATAGGCGTCCCTTACCACGATCAAGTTCAAAAATATGATCTACGGCATGGTCAAGAAAGTAACGATCGTGAGACACCAGCAAAAAGCCAGCCGAACAATTTTTTAAAAAGCCCAAGAACCAATCTTTTGCAACAACGTCCAAATGGTTAGTAGGTTCGTCGAACAAGAAGAAGTCTGGCTCTTGCAACAAAAGCTTGGCCAAAACCAAGCGCATACGCCAGCCAACACTCAACTGATCAACGGTTTTGTTCATATGCTCTTCACTAAAACCAAGGCCTTCTAAAACATTACGCGCTTTCATCACTTGTTGATCAAAATTTACTTCAGCAAAGGCAGCTTGTACGTGGGCATAGCGCTCAATTTTATCTTCAGCAAAGTCAGTAATTCCGGAATGAAAGTAAGCATCCAACTCTTCAAGTTCTTTTTTCAACGACGTCAGATCGGCAAAAACCGTTAACGCTTCTTCAAGAACCGGCAAGTTGGAAGACAAAACAACTTCTTGAGGCAGGTAGCCAACTTTCTTTTTCTTTTCGTACGAAATGGTTCCACGATCTAAGCCAATGTGGCCAGACAAAACTTTAAGTAACGTAGATTTACCGGCACCGTTTGAACCAACAACGCCAATCTTTTGGTCATCTTGAAAACAAAAAGAGATGTCATCAAAAATAAGCTTAGGACCCAATTCTAAGAAAATATCATCTGCTATAAACATGCTTTAGCGCCTCAACTGCTTTAATCAAAAATAAAAACCCTCACGGGAATAACCTTGTTTACAAGAAAAAACCGAATGGCTCTCAAGAAAAATTGTAGTATAAACCTCACAATTACGACATTCTATCGAATTTCACGGCCTACCCAAAGAGTAGCAAAAAAACGTATTTTTCACAAGAAAGACCCGTTATATCCCAATTCCACGCTTTTTTATACTCTTTTGAGAGGCAAAGACCTGCTTATTACGCTCTATGCCCACCTTACGGATGAGGCTAAAAAAGAACTCCCGATCGGCACCTTTAACCACTGCCTGCTCATGAGCCTCGGCCAAAGCAACAGGATACCCCTGACCTTTCACCGCCTGGTCGATTAACACTTGGCAAACAAAATCGATCATTTTGGGGTCTTTAACCATCCAGCCAGGAACCTCAACCCGTACTATCTCTTTTTCAACATTTAAGTAAAAAAAGCAGGGCTTTAAAAAGCGGGGGTAGTGCTCGGTAATGCTGGAACGGCTACAAAAAATGGTAGTGCGGTGAAACGGCGGTAAGAAGTTTTGCAACAACTGCGTGTCTACCAACAACTCAAATTGTTTGCACGGACACTTGGCAACCTTGCCCTGGCAAAAAACAAACGTCTCTTTTTTATGCTCACACGCCCGCAGACGAATCATATTTACCAGTTCTTTGCTTTTGGGCATGCTAATATAACCGGCTATTGGTAACTGCTGTTGGTAAAAACGGTCCAAGTATTTTAAGTACTCGCGTAAAAACATATCCCGAATTTCTTCAGGCTTACTTTCTAGATGCCAAAAAATTAAACTGCCATCAAACAGCGTGAGCAATCCTTCGCTAGTGGTCCGAGCAAGAGCTGCCCGCTGACTGGCAATCTCAAACTCCAACTCTTCACGTTTTAGATCTACCAAGTCAACCGAGAATGAAAGTTCACTGGTTGTTGGTATAATGTGCTCCGGAAGAAACAATCGTGGCTCAGAAAAGAAATTTGCCATACTAGAATCTGCATACGAAAGCAAGATGCCCCCGCAGTTGATCAAGAAACAATTCACGCCGGCAATGTGCCGGTCCGGGTAAATCTGTGAACCATCAACGGCCAAGACGCTGTAATGCTTGAGATCATTGATCACCGCAACGCGTTCGCTCAGCTCGTTCATCCAAAAAGGCAAGCCAGACGCACCTCGTGCTTCTTTTAAACGTTCAACAAACGCTTCATCTTTTAACAAACTTTTCCACGCTTGCTGGCCTAAAGCACTTTGCGGTGTGTTGAGCAAAAAGAGTTTATCGGCGAGGCCCGAAACTTCTTGGGCTAATTTGTCGTGCTTGAGCATGGCTGTTTACTATCACAAAATTGTTAATAATTTTTTACTCATCGCCAGAATTGTCTGCGTAGCTGCAATCAGAAGATTCGCCACTTTCTTCTGAAGAATATTCTACATCATCACCAAACTCAGACTCAGATTCAGAACCGACCGCTTCATCATCTGACCACGCACCCCCGTCACGCACCATTGCCTGCCACGCGCGTATCAAACGCTCTTGGTCAGCAATACGCGCAACAAGCCCCAACCACATCTGCTGATAAGCAGCTAACGCCATAGACCCCGCAAGATATGGGCCGTGCGCCAGATTTTGGACATCGCACATCTTTTGAAATGCCGGCAGATTGGCAAGCAAAACAGGAAGCGCCCTGGGATACGGCCAAAGAGCACGAATATAATCTGCAGGGGGTATCTGTTCCTCAATAGGCGCCGCACCTGATGGCGAGGCGGCAGATGAATAACTCAACAACAATAACGTTACCATTACGCGTAGAAATACCATACTGCCTCCTCGTAAAAACTAAATTAAAAGCTTAACGACCGCAACAAGCCTTGTACTTCTTGCCTGACCCACAAGAACAAGCATCGTTTCTGCCTACTTTTGGACTTTCACGACGTACCGTTGCCGCATCGGCCTTGCCCGTTTCATCACCGGTCATTTGCAACTCAGAAAGTTCTTTTTCTTTCTTGCGTTCAATTTCATGAATTTGAGCAACGCTAAACTCGTCTGGCTTCATTTTGAAAATGCGATACACAATGTCCCAGGTAATTTGGCCCATCATCTTTTCAAATTCAGTAAACGCTTCTTTTTTGTACTCAGTCAACGGGTTCTTTTGCCCGTAACCGCGCAAGCCAATACCTTCTTTCAAATGATCAATATTTTGCAAGTGAATCTTCCACGCTTGATCAACCGTTTCAAGCAATACCCATTTTTCAGCTTCATCAATAATTTCTTGTGAAATTGAACTACGATATTGCTCGTACTGATAGCACAAAAACTCAGTAATGCTGTGCTGCATTGAAGCTTCACTAGTTTTAGCGGTATACGCTTGCGTAAAGTGGCGCCCTTCAATGCCGGTCAAACGCTCAAGTGAATGCAAAATTTCTTGCAAACCTTGCTCGTCACACGCACCTTGTGGGCAATGGATAGCAAACAAATGGTGCACCACGTCGGCAATCATGTCGCGTACCAAACTCTTTATTTGGTCGGCACCTTCAAGTATTTCGCGACGGTACTGATAAATTACTGAACGCTGATTGTTGAGTACGTCATCGTATTCAAGCAAATGCTTACGAATATCAAAGTTGTGCTTTTCAACCTTCTCTTGCGCTTTTTCTATGCTACGCGTTACCATGCGATGCTCAATGCTTTCACCAGCTTTCATACCAATGCGCTCCATGTTGCGCTTCAGCTTATCGCCTGCAAAAATTCTCATCAAATCATCGTCCAACGACAGGTAAAATTTGGAAGAACCTGGATCGCCTTGACGCCCAGCTCGGCCTCGCAACTGATTGTCGATACGTCTACTTTCGTGACGCTCGGTACCAATAATGCGCAGCCCGCCAACTTCACGAACACCATCGCCAAGCTTAATGTCGGTACCACGACCGGCCATGTTGGTTGCAATAGTCACACGACCTTTTTCACCAGCTTCAGCAACAATTTCTGCTTCGCGTTCATGTTGTTTCGCGTTCAAAACATTGTGCTTAATACCAGCTCGGTTGAGCAAAGCGCTTAAATATTCCGATGTCTCAATAGAAATGGTACCCACCAGCGCAGGCTGACCTTTCTTATTACATTCTTCGATATCTTTAATAACCGCATCAAACTTGTCTTTAGCGTTCAAAAAGACCACGTCCATTTGGTCGTTGCGAACCATTGGCTTGTTGGTTGGAATAGCAACAACAGCCAATTTATAAATCTTATGAAATTCTGCCGCTTCAGTTACCGCCGTACCGGTCATACCAGCAAGCTTTTTGTACATTCTAAAATAGTTTTGCAGGGTGATGGAAGCCAGTGTTTGGTTTTCACGCTCAATGCGCACACCCTCTTTTGCTTCAAGCGCTTGGTGCAAGCCATCACTGTAACGACGACCCGGCAAAATACGACCGGTAAATTCGTCCACAATTAACACTTCGCCTTCGCGCTCAACGTAGTCAACATCTTTTTTGAACAACGCATGAGCACGCAACGCTTGAATCACATGATGCAAAATTAAAATGTTTTCTGGCGCGTACAAGTTATTCACGGTCAAGTAGCGCTCAATGTCGTCAGTCCCTGACTCAGTCAAATGTACCGTACGATCTTTTTCGTCAACTTCATACTGATCTTTTTTAAGCTGCAAAACAGCGCGATTGGCAACTTCGTACAAGTTTGCACCCTTTTCGCCAGCACCAGAAATGATCAACGGCGTACGCGCTTCGTCAATCAAAATAGAGTCTACTTCATCCACAATAGCAAAGTTTAGGTCACGCTGAACATAATCTTCCAGATCAAATTTCATGTTGTCGCGCAGATAGTCAAACCCATATTCATTATTGGTTCCGTAAGTAATGTCGGCACCGTAAGCTTTTTTACGCTCAGCATCACCCAGATCATTTTGAATAATACCAACCTCAAAACCAAGCTTATTGTACAATGGCATCATCCACATTGCATCGCGTCGCACCAGGTAATCGTTTACCGTTATCAAATGCGCACCCTTGCCCGAAAGACCGTTCAAATACAGCGGCAAGGTTGAAACTAACGTTTTACCTTCACCGGTTTTCATTTCAGAGATTTTACCTTCGTGCAACACAATACCACCAACCATTTGCACGTCAAAATGACGCATGTTCAGGGTACGCTTACCCACTTCACGCACCACAGCAAATGCTTCAGGCAAAATGGAATCTAGACTTGCTCCTTGAGCAATGCGCTCTCTAAATTCATTAGTTTTTGCCGTAAGCTGGTCATCAGTTAACGGTGCTATAGAAGCTTCAAGTTGATTGATATGGCTCACTATGGGCGCAATGCGCTTAAGTTCCCGATCGTTTTTTGTTCCAAAAATTTTTGCAAGTATATGTGCAATCATAAGACTATTCCTAGATTTAAAATTCACCTGTTTGCTTGAACTATGTAACTCAAAAGTACTACTACAAACAAGCTCATTCTCTCAAGACAGCCCCATGCTGAGCACGAACTGCGGCAAAGTTTATAGCGCGCTGATAGCTTTGCAAAAACCAGAGCACCACAACAACACATGAACACACATAGCGAGAAAAAAACTGCGACACTTGATAGCGTGCAACATCTTGTAATCGCTTAACAAAGGTAAGCAATGATGTTTTGCCATCAACATGAACACGCGCAACGCCCCGAACCTGCTTGCTCATGCAAACAGCCACAGGCAGAGCTCCCGCAATCAATAACATGATGCAGGTTACGTTAAAGAGAATGAAATTTTGTCTTTTTATCATCACACTATGCCAAACTTTTATAAGCGTTTTTATCAATTCGCCAGGCCAGTATAGCAAATAACTGTCCGCGAGACAAAAGCTTAGAGGGCTTGCAGTTTTCTAGTAACTTATTGTATCAATATCTTTACAAACGCAACATATTGCAATAGCTTAAAATAAAATTATGAAAAAGGGCCTCGTTTACGTTGGGATCACATGGAAACCAATCACGTAGAAAATAAAAAAAACAAGAACATTCCAACAGACGCCGACAACAGCCTCAAGGTGGGACGCGTTCTCAGAATTCGTGGCACTATCGTTGACGTTCAATTTAACCAAAAGCACGTCCCCGATATTCTTAACAACCTTACTATTATGTTGGACGAAGACAGCAATATGTCTGACAATATGATTAACCTTGAAGTTGCACAACATTTGGGCGACGGCATTGTTCGCTGCATAGCGCTAGAACCAATTGAAGGTATCACGCGCGGCTTGCCCGTACTCAACACCGGCGGACCAATTATGGTTCCAGTTGGCAAAGGAGTACTGGGACGCATTTTTGACGTTATGGGCCGTCCAATTGACGGCATCACCGACCCAATCAATGCTGAAAAATGGCCAATCTACCGCAGCGCACCAAGCTTGATTGAACAAAAAACGTCCGTCGATATTCTTGAAACCGGCATTAAAGCAATTGATCTTTTGTGTCCGTACATCAAAGGTTCAAAAATTGGCCTCTTTGGCGGCGCAGGCGTGGGTAAAACTATTATTGTGCAAGAGCTGATTAGAAACGTTGCCATTGAACATGGCGGCTATTCAGTATTTGTAGGCATTGGCGAGCGAACACGCGAAGGTAACGAGCTCTGGCTAGAAATGAAATCTTCTGGTGTTATTAACAAAACGGCACTCGTGTTTGGACAAATGGGCGAAATGCCGGGTGCGCGCTTGCGCGTTGGCTTGACCGGCTTGACCATGGCCGAATATTTCCGCGATGAAGAAAACAAAGATACACTCTTATTTATCGACAATATTTTTCGCTACGTGCAAGCAGGTTCTGAAGTTTCTGCACTGCTGGGCCGCATGCCTTCTGCCGTTGGTTACCAACCAACACTGGCCTCAGAAATGGGCATGTTGCAGGAGCGCATTACGAGCACACAAAACGGATCTATCACGTCAATTCAAGCAGTGTATGTACCAGCAGACGACTACACCGATCCGGCACCCGCAACAACCTTTCAACATTTGGATGCCAGTACGGTGCTTTCACGCAAAATTGCCCAAGCGGGCCTTTTCCCTGCTATCGACCCTCTTGAGTCTAACTCAAGCGGCATGAAGGCAAATGTGGTAGGCAAAGAACATTACAATGTGGCACGCAGTGTTCAACAAATTTTGCAAAAGTACAAAGAACTACAAGACATCATTGCCATTTTGGGCATGGACGAGCTTTCAGAAGATGATAAAACGATTGTGTACCGTGCTAAGAAAATCCAGAAATTTTTAACACAACCACTCTTTGTTGCCGAACAATTTACCGGCCTTGCAGGTCGCTTTGTAAAAGTTGAACAAACGGTTGAAGATTTTGGGCACATTATTGCTGGCGAATGCGACAGCTTACCCGAGCAAGCATTTTATATGGTTGGTACGCTGGCAGAAGCACACGAAAAAGCAAAACTCCATTTGTAGGAAAATTTATGGCAGTTCTCGAACTAGAAATTATTGGCCCAACTTCAGCAAAAAAGCTCACGATCAAGTGGGTAGAAATTGAAAGCCCAACAGGCAGCTTTTTGGTTGGCCCTGGTCACATCCCCCTTGTTTCTATTATCAAAAAAAAGAGCATTTTACTCTACCAGCCGCACGATGCCGAACCAACAACGCTTGAAGTTGATGGGGGTATTTTTAGCGTTGCTGACAACAAGGCAATTGCCATTCTTGATTAATTTCTTAAAATTTTCTTATTGTATTTAAAAAAAAATAGCGCTTGACTATAAATTTCAATCTGCTAAGATGATTCTTTGGCTCATAAAGTCATTTTTCTAAATTAATAACCGAACTAAAAAATAATAGGTTCTTTCGTTATTCAATACAACACATTACTGTACGTTTTAATTTACTTTTTAATGAAAAACAAGTACAACTAATGCTTTGAACGAATTGACCACAAAGAGGACGTAATAAAGCCATGTTTCACAAGCTAATTAGAACATTTTGGGGAGACCTAAAAGGACAAGAACTTACTAAGTTCCTTCTTCTCGCGCTGGGCTTTTTCTTTTTAATCGGATCATATTGGCCATTAAAAACCCTTAAAGACAGCATTTTTGTTAACATCGTTGGTCCTGAATACATTCCCATGGCAAAAATTTTGTCACTCACCATATTCTTCCCACTGGTTATGATTTATTCAAAGCTGGTAGACATTTTTGTTAAAGAAAAAATGGTGTACCTGTTGGTGAGCGTTTACGGCTTTATCGGCCTTATTTTTGTTTACTTTTTTTTCCATCCAACAATCGGCTTGCAAAACAGCATTCCAAGTGCTTCTCGCTTGCTTGGCTGGCTGTTCTTTTTGTACGTTGAAAGTTATGTTTCGTTAATGATTTCACTCTTCTGGTCATTCACGCACGACATTACCACGCCAGAATCGGCAAAAAAAGGTTATGGACTTATTATTTTTGGCACACAGCTTGGCGGCTTCTTGCTCACGTTGTTGGGCAATAGATTGTCGGCAGACCCAGAGCTTTATGCTTCTCGAGCACCAATCATTGCACTGATTTCGATCTGCTTATTTTTCTTTATCGCACTGGTAACCTTTATTTTGCATAAAATTGTTGCCAAAGAAATTTTGGAAGGATACGAAGATAAAGTTGCACCTGCAACTCTGGAAGAACCAACCTCCGTTGGCTTTTTGGACGGCTTAAAACTCTTGCTCACGCATCCGTACGTTGCCGGCATCTTCTTCCTCATCTTTTTTCATGAATTTGTTTCAACCGTTATGAACTTTCAAATGATTATGCAAGCAAAAACAACCTACGTTTCTGCTGGCTTAGTTAACAAATTTCTCTTCGACTACGCGCTGGCAGTACAAGGGACTGCATGCTTGTTTGGCTTGCTCGGTACGTCATTCTTTCAACGTCGCTTTGGCATACGCTTTTGCTTAATTGCCTACCCGCTGCTGTTGGGAATCTCAATTGTTTACTACCTTGCCAACCCAACCTTGCAAAGCATTTTTTATGTAATGATCATTGCAAAAGCAATCAATTACGCCTTCAACCAGCCAGCCAAAGAAGTTCTTTACATCCCAACAACCAAGAATATAAAATACAAATCTAAGGCCTGGATCGACATGTTTGGCATGCGCTTTTCAAAAGCTGCAGGCTCTACCGCAAATACTATTATTGTTACCATGTCGTACCTGACCGGCCCTATTGTTTTATCGCTTATTGCTATCTGGGCCATCCTGGCAAGCATGATTGGCAAAACGTTTAATACTGCCATTTCGGAAAAAAAGATCATCGATTAGCACCAATAAATGGTGCCTGAATCAACTATTTGCAAGAATGGTTGATATGAAATATACTGATTGCCTATTGAAAACGAAAGGATACAGTGTCTATGAACAAAAGTGGGTAGGTACTTATTCGTAATAAAAATAGTAAGAGAACAACATTTTAGTAACCTTTTTTAGGAGCTTTTTTTATGCTGAGTAGAATTAAACACGCCCTCTGGGGAGATTTGACCAAAGACGAAGTTAAAAAATTTGGTATGCTCTCATTCACGTTCTTGTTCATTATTGGTACCTACTGGCTCATGCGTCCACTCAAAGACGGTCTTTTCATGGACTTGGTTGGACCTGCATCATTGCCTTACGCCAAAATGCTTTCATTCGCGTTCATTGTTCCTTTAATTCTTTTCTATTCCAAGCTTGTTGACTTGGTAGAAAAACAAAAGCTGTTCTATGTTTTGTGTACTATTTATGGCATTTTATTTGCCGGCGTTGCATTTTTACTTGCACAACCAGCCTTTGCACTTAACGGCCCAAGCACCCCTGCAAAGCGTATGCTTGGCTGGTGCGTATATTTGGCTATTGAAAGCTTTGGTTCATTGTTGGTTACCCTTTTCTGGTCGTTCGTTGCAAGCTCAACCGACACGACTTCAGCAAAAAGAGGCTACGCGCTCATTATTTCAGGCGCGCAAATTGGTTCCATCACCGGACCTTATTTGGCAACAAACGCAGAACACCTTGGTCTTTCATTGTTGACCGGCATTGTTGCTGGCGGCATTTTGCTGGTACCTTTGTTGATCAAAATGTTCATCACCATATACCCAAGCTCAGCTGAAAAGAGTGTTTCAACCAAGCCAAAAACCGGCGCGTTTGAAGGTTTTAAACTCTTGCTGACCAAGCCATACCTTCTTGGCATACTTGGCGTTGCAACATTGTACGAAGTAATTGGTACCGTTATCGACTACCAACTCAAATATTTGGCAAAAGAAACCTATGGCAGCGCAGAAAAAGTTACTCAATTCTTGGGCTACTTTGGTTTGACCACCAACGCACTTGCTTTGGTATTCTCGTTGATTGGAACAACATTCTTCATCAACCGTTACGGCCTTACCTTCTGCTTGGTTATGTATCCAGTGAGCGTTGCCATTGTTTTGGTAAACATCTGGGCATTGCCTGGTCTTTGGGTAGTATTTGCGGGCATGGTTGCTATTAAAGGCTTCAGCTACGCATTGAACAATCCATGTAAAGAAATTATGTACATCCCAACCAGCAAAGACGTTAAGTTTAAAGCTAAAGGTTGGATCGACATGTTCGGTTCTCGTTCTTCTAAAGCAACAGGTGCTGGTATTGGTTCCATGTTCTCAAGCATGACCAGCCTTGCACTCTACGGACCACTTGTCTGTATGGGTATTGTAGGCATCTGGATTATGGTTGCCTTGTACGTTGGCAGAACCAACAAGAAGCTTGTTGATAGCAAAACAATCATTGAGTAATCTGATTGTTTTTAAAAAGCAGAAAAAAGCCGGAGCAGAAAGCTCCGGCTTTTTTCTTGTTATCTTTAGTTTAATGTGCGTAATGCGCTAAACTAAAGATAGTACGTGAAGATTATTCAAAAAAAAGGAGACTTAATGCTTAGTTCTATCAAGCAGGCCCTGTGGGGCAAATTAACAGGCGAAGAGTTTAAACGGTTCGGTATTTTATCGCTCACCCTGCTGCTCATTTTAGGCACTTACTGGCTCATGAAGCCACTCAAAGACGCGCTCTTTGCAAAAATGGTGGGGCCCGATTTTTATCCGTACGTAAAAATTCTTTCCTTCTGGTTTACCATCCCGCTGATTCTGCTCTATTCCAAAGCGGTCGACCTGTTTGAAAAGCAAAATTTGTTTTATATCTTTTCGGCATTTTACGGCTCGCTCTTTTTCATTATCGCGCTGTTGCTTGCCCACCCAACCATTGGCCTTGCCAACACCACGCCAAGCAAGTACCGCATTTTGGGCTGGGCGCTCTACGTAACCATTGAAACTTTTGGCTCACTCATGGTTGCCCTTTTTTGGGCCTTTGTTGCAAGTTCCACCAACACCGACTCTGCAAAGCGAGGCTATGCCCTAATTATCGCTGGCGCCCAAATTGGGACCATTGCCGGACCCTACATTGCCCTGAGCGCCCCAACCCTGGGTATCCCGCTCCTCATGTTTTGTATTTGTGGTGGCGTAGCCCTGGTTCCGGTCTTGATTAAAATTTTCACACATTTCAACCCACGCGCTGCCGAGCATCATGCACCATCGCTTAAAACGGGGCCCATTGAAGGGCTTAAGCTTTTGCTCACCAGACCTTACCTGCTGGGCGTGATGGGCGTTTCGGTTTTGTACGATATTGTTGCCACTATTCTTGAATTCCAAATGGTCTCACTAGCCAACTCACAGTTTCATTCAACCGAACACTTGGCACGTTTCTTGAGTTACTTTGGTTTAATGACCAACGGCTCAGCGTTACTCATCTCGCTAATCGGTACCAGCTTTTTGGTGCGCCGCTTTGGGCTGACTTTCTGCTTGGTTATCTACCCCGTTATTACTGCGATTGCCCTGCTCCACATTTTATGGATACCCGCTTTGTACGTTGTAGTTGGCGCGCTGGTGGTAATAAAAAGTTTGAATTATGCACTCAATAACCCGTGCAAAGAAATGCTCTACATTCCAACGAGCCGCGATATTAAATTTAAAGCGAAGAGTTGGATTGATATGTTTGGTAACCGTTCGGCCAAAGCTGGCGGTGGTTTCTTGAGCACCTTTTTTACACAAGCGCATGAGCTGATTTTTTACGGCCCACTGCTTTCGCTTGGTGTAGTCGGCGTTTGGATTATTATTGCACTGTACACGGGCACAACGCATCGTGCGCTTGAAAAGAGTAATCGAACGATTGAATAATTGTTGCTTTGGCAGCAATTTTATGAAATTATGAAATAAGTAATTCATCAATTTACAAAAGTACGGAATATCATGAGAAACCAAAAGATTATCGATGAGGCGCGCGACCGCTTAATCAAAGCATACGACCCACTAGCAATTTATTTATTTGGTTCGTATGCCTGGGGCACGCCAACTGAAGATAGTGATCTGGACTTGCTGATTGTTGTCGAGAAGTCTGATGAAAAATCGTTCAAACGCCCCATTATTGGCCAACGAGCACTCTTTGGGCTGGGAGTTTCCAAGGACCTTATTGTCCAAACCAAAGAAGAATTTGAAAAATACTCACAAGATATAACGACACTTTGCTATAAAATAAAAAAAGATGGCGAGTTAATTTATGCAAAGTCATGAATTATGGCTAAAAATAGCCACAGAAGATCTAAAGGCTGCCTACGGGTTACTTGATCTTGAGCTTTACTCTGCAGTAACTTATCATTGCCAACAGTCGGCTGAAAAAGCACTAAAAGCTTATCTCGCATTCAAAAAAAACCCTATCATCAAATCACATGACCTTCCGCAACTAATTGAATATTGCATGAAATTCGATAAAACATTTGAAACAATTCTTGATGCAGCCGATATCTTGAATCCATTATCCACAAGATTTCGATACCCTTCAGAATTTGAAGTTCCAGATTTTGAAGACGCATACGAAGTAATCAAACTTGCTGAAAGTGTTTTAACATTTGCTTCCAAAAAAATAACTGTGAAATAACAAAAAACTTTTGGTTTTGATTACCCATTTTTTTTGCTATCCTGACCCGCATCAATCACCCTTTTTTTCAGGATAATGTTGGTCACAATGGATTACAAAAAACAGTTTAATCATTTCATAAGCAAAGAGCTCAATAAACCACAGCAAGAAGCGGCAACGCAAAAGTCTGGTGCACTGCTGGTTATTGCCGGCGCAGGCTCAGGCAAAACGCGCGTTATTACCGCTCGCATTGCCAATTTAATTATTAACGAGAATGTAAGCCCAAAGGCCATTACCGCGCTCACATTTACCAACAAAGCTGCCGAAGAAATGAAAGAGCGCTTACACAAATTTTTAGACGGCAACCACCAACTTCCCTTTGTTGGCACGTTCCACTCGTACTGCCTGCTGCTCTTGCGCACCAACCTGCATTATCTTCCAGCACCGTACTTTTCAATTCTTGATGGTGACGACCAACTCAGCATCGTAAAACAAATTATAAAAAAAGGTGCTCTTGAAAAGCAGATTACGCCCTCGCAAATTATGTACCAGCTGTCGCAATATAAAAATAAGTATTTCATGAATCCACAAGAGGCTGAAAACACAGTCAGTCCGCTCATAAAAGAAATTTATCATGCGTACGAAGCTGAAAAAACAGCCGCTCACAGCTTTGATTTTGACGATTTGATTTTGCAAGTCTTAAAACTATTTAGAACCAACAAAACTTTTAAGCGCGATTTTCAGGCAAAAATTAAGCACGTACTGGTTGACGAATATCAAGACACCAGCCATACGCAGCACGAGCTGCTGCGGCAAATGGGGCTTGATGATGACAAAAAATTTATTCTAGATTCACTGTGCGCCGTGGGCGATGAAGACCAATCAATTTATTCCTGGCGCGGAGCAACGGTGACCAACATGCTTAAAATTAAGCAGGAGTTTGCGCCAGTAACCACCGTTAAAATTGAACAGAACTACCGCTCCGTCACACCTATTTTAGAAACTGCTAATCATGTGATTCAGCACAACACGCAGCGCAACCCTAAAAAATTGTGGTCTGAAAAGCAGGGCAAAAATAGAATTTTATTACTAACCTGCCGCTCGGGCGAGCAAGAGGCAGACGCCGTTGCGATTTTATTAAAAAATTTACCAGAAAACAAAAAACTGAGTAACGTGGCACTATTGTACCGCACGCACTATCAATCGCGCTCGTTGGAAGAATCGTTAATTTACCACGCTATCCCCTACCGCATTATTGGCGGTATCCGTTTTTATGAGCGCAAAGAAATTAAAGACGTTTTGGCATACCTGCGCTTGATGGTCAACCCGTTCGACCGCATCAGCCTGCTGCGCATTGTTAACTATCCGCTACGCGGGCTGGGGCAAAAGTTTGAAGAACAGCTGATGGAAGCCTGGCAGCAAAACCCACTACTCGACTTTCAGCAACTGATTACTCATTTAATTTCAAGCGAAGGCGTTAGCTCAGCAAAACAGCTGGCACTCAAACAATTTTTGGCAATTTATACAACCGCACCTAAAAACGGCTCGCCTTCAGATTTGATAGATCATGTGCTGACCAAAATTGATTATCTTAATTATTTGCGCACCACGCTGGACGCACAAGAGGCTGATACTAAAATTGAAAACGTACGCGAATTGGTGCAATCAATTGCTACGTTTGAAAAGAATTTTAGCGGCTCACACGAATCACTTAACCCCAACGACCCGTTTGCCAGCAACTCAAACGCACCAACGCTAGAAAACTTTTTGTACGAAGTTACGCTGATGCAAGAAAAAAGTGACAACGAAAATCGCGATGACCAAGTCTGTTTAATGACGCTGCACGGATCTAAAGGCCTTGAGTTTGATATGGTTATTATTACCGGCCTTGAAGAAGAAATGCTGCCGAGCGGCAAAGCGCTCAACACCAACGAAGAGCTTGAAGAAGAGCGACGCCTGTTTTATGTGGGCATTACGCGGGCAGAAGAACGCTTGGTACTCACACACGCTGATTACCGCAACCGCTTTGGCACCATTGTACACCAAATTCCATCACGCTTTTTGTCTGAGCTTAAGCGCCCGCTGGTTCAAGAGTTTAACGCGAGCAATGCTCATGCAACGCAACTTAAAACGCAGTTTAGACGCTGGCTTGGGCTTTCTACCCAGTTTGACCAAAATATTCTAACATTTACCAACTTTATCCCACCCGACCGGCTGAGCACAAAAAATCAAACAGCGACTACTACGGCTCACGAAAATCGTAGGACCTCTATGCGTAAAACGGCAGCCGTGCACAAAGCACCAGCTTCGTACAAATCCGCATACAACTCCGTTCGCCCTGAGGAGCCGCGCGCAAGCGGGCGTCTCGAAGGGTCAGCACACAAAGCAGCTCCAACCAGCGAGTGGTACAAAAACCAGCTGGTTGAGCACAGTAAGTTTGGCAAAGGGATTGTAACGCATGTTGAAAAGGCCGATGGCGACGCCTATCACATTACCGCCATTTTTCAATCTGGACCTAAAAAGATTCTTTCCAGCTTCTTGAAGAAGGGCTAAAAAAATCCCATTTGAAACGAATAAAAGCCTTTGCAAACCAGCCAAAAGTACCTTACCATTAACTTATTGGGAAAACTTTTAGGGAACCACTTTTTGGGGGAATTTTTATGAACCGTACGTTTATTATGTCGCTTGCGGCAATGACATTGTTTAGCTTTTCTCTGGCAGCACACGAAAGCAGAAAAACCATACGCTCCTTCGATGCAAGCTGGAAGCTTATATTCGAAGAAGCCCTTAAAAAGCATGCTTCCTCCTGGAAACTTGTAAAAGCAATACGAGCACATGATAATAAACAACTATCCCAGCTTCTTAAAAATCCAACCATCAACGTAAATCCAATCGTCATGAAGGGAAGTGAAGGTTTCGAAACACAATTGCACCCACTCAATGAAGCAATTTCCTGCAACAATATTGAAGCAGTTAAACTCTTGCTTGCCCACACCGTCACGCTTGGTACAACAAAAAAAGACGCTGATGGCAATTTGATGAGCCATTATTTCGATGTCAAAGACATCGATGTTAATGCCCCTGGCTATAACGGCCTTACGCCACTGCACACTGCAGTTGGGTATGAAGCAGTTGACTGCATAAAGCTTTTGCTTGCACACAAAGACATTAAACTGATTGATCAAGACCTTATCGACTTGGTACAACAAGAACTTGATCTGAGAAATAAAGAAGCTAAACGAGCTCTTGAAATTTGGATGCTCTTGTCTGAACATGGGCAAATTTTAGATGGCCCTGGCGGCATGGGTCCCAACTACGATTGGCAAGGAATTTTAATTGGCCCCGACACACTACCGCATTGTCCTTGCTGCACCACAACCATTGCGTAAATAACTTGGCTACAAAAAGTTTGAGGGGCACGAAAAATCGTGCCTCTCTTTTTTTAACTAATTACAACCCCGCCAACTCACTTGCCAACGTTACCAATTTTGCTTTGAGTGCTTCAAGCGCTTGCGATAAGTTTTGCAACGAGATAAAGCCCGCAAGCTGCTCAGGTGTTCCTTGAAAATCAATAGTACCACTAGGATTTTGTAGTTTTGCTACCGCGTTTTTATCTGCACCTTTTGTAATCAGCAATTGAGCAAACCCAGATTTAGCTATCATTGCCAAATGAAGCGGTGTCAGATCTCCTTGCGCTTTTGCATTTACATCGGCACCTTTACTCAACAATAAATTGACAATAGCTACATGCTCAGAATTCTTTGGATCAAAATCATAGATAGCATAATGAAGAGGAGTTGCTTGCTGGTCCGCATCTTGTACAGCCAAGGCAACCGCAGCATTTTTTGACGCATCAAGCAAAACCTGCCACACAGCAAGGCTCAGATTTGGATTTTTTACAGCTTTATGAAAAGCATTTTTATTACTTGGCGGATATCCAGAAGAAGAAATGGTATCAATCTGGTCCACATCAGCACCAGCATCAATAAAAGCTTTAATTTCTTGCTCAGTTGGCGTTAAATAAGCAAGCGCATGGTGCAACTGTTGTGATGGCGATAAACCAAAACCTGGTGAAAACGATAAAAGCGGAGCACCATGAAATAGAGCTGCTTGTGATTTCAGTAAATCAACAATATCCTGTTTTCCATTAATAAAAGCTAAATCTTCAGGAGTTTGACAAGCGAGATTAACCGCTTTAACATCAGATCCTGCCTTCAACAACGCTTCAACTTTTTCTTTCGTTCCAAAACCTGCTGCAACATGAAGCGGGGTAAGCATATCTTTATCAACGGCACCAATACTCGCACCACGATCCAGCAAGAGCTGCACAATTTCAAGATCAACATTACCCGCACACGCATAATGAAGCGGCGTGCGGTTAAACACATCTGCAAAATTACTATCAGCACCATCATCAAGAAGTTTTTCTATTGCTGCTTTTGTTGGAGAGGCTCCAGAATTGGCCAACACACGCAATAATTCTTTTGATGCAGGCATTGTAAGTACAGAAATAACATCGAGACGATTCATATTTTTAGCTATTACCAGAGGAGTTTCTCCTGCACCATTTTGTAAGCCAGCATCCGCACCCGCCTCTAACAAGCGACCAACTATGTCTCCATGCCCCCACCACGCAGCAGAATGCAGTGGCGCATTTCCCGTTGTATCTTTAAAATTTACATTCGCACCAAAAGCAATAAGTCGCTCAATAAAAATTTTGTGTGGCGGGTCCTGTTTAACAAACTCACACAACTTTGCTCCCAATGCATCACAATCATTTTTATTTAAGCTTGCATCAAAAACCTCAACCTCTTCAAATAAAGCGTTAATTTTTTGATGTTCTTCAGACTTTGCTTGAAGTTGATTGGCATCAAGCAAAGTCGACATATTTTTTCCCCAATCTGCAGCCGCTGCCTCAGCAAATTGTTTGGGGGTGCCGCTTACCAGAACGGCAGAAGTACTGGCACCCGAGATCATATCTTGTTCATACAAGGTGCCCACCAACGAGATATCCGCACCGTACAAAAGCAAAGAAGATATCAATTGCCCATTTAGACGTACAGCTGCTTTATGAAGTAGCGTAAGTCCGTCACCATCTTGCAAATTAATGTTAGCTCCAAATTTAAGCAACGCGTTAACAAATTCAAAAGCACCTCGCTCTAACACCAAAAAAAGAGGTGTCTCGTCTTCATTATTTTTCATTTCAAGCAGATCTTTGTCTTTAGTAAGCAACCTATTAACCTTTTCGATGGAGCCATATGATACTGCCAGATGCAATGGCGTCATACCAAATTGATCCTTTACCTTAAGATTTGCTCCAGGAGCATCAAGCAACAGTTGCAGCATTGCAGGAGTAACATTATTTCTTACTGCTGCGTAATGAAAAACCGTAACGCCAGTATTGGTAAAATGCACATTCACATCAGCACCAGCAGCAAGAAAACCTTTTATTTGATCATACGTTGGCGGATTATTATCTGCATCTTCGAGCGCAAACAACAATCCTTCTGAAGCATTTTTTGGCACTCGCGCAAGTGCCGGTGCACCTGAGCCCGGCATTGGCCCAGATGGAGCTCCAGGCGCCAATCCAGCACCCGCGGCGGATCCTGAACCTGAGCCCGAACCAGACAAAACTCCCGCTCCTGATTTTGCCAAAGACTGCGCCAAAAGCCCTTTTATTTTTTCATATCTTGGATAAAGCTTTGGAATAGCTTTCTTCATCGCATCTTCGCCACCATAACCTGCAGCTCTATCTTCCACAATTTCCAGCGGGGTTTTCAAAACAACGGTACCACCAGAAGCCACCTGAGCTTGTGCGGCAACGTCAGCTCCTTTTTTCAACAACCAATCTACAAAAACTGGATTAAGACCTTCGGCTGCTTCATGAAGCGGTGTCTTACCGTATTTGTCCGGTACGTTAACATTGGCTTCTGCGTTCAAAAGCAAGCGAACTATCTCTTGATTATAAAAATCAGTATCCATACGCGGAACGGCACAAAGAAGCGCCGTGCGACCGAGACTAGAATCTTGCCAATTTAAGTTAATGCCGTGAGTTTCAACCAGGGCTTTTATTTTATCAACCGGTTCTTCGCCAGTCACTGCATTTACCAACTCTTTTCCCAACTCATCAGGCGTTTTTGCCGCCCCAAAAGCGGTACCCTGCGCACCCAGCGCCAACACAATCACCAACCACAATTTTACTATCTTCATCACGCACTCCCTCTTTTTGATTTTTCAACGTCAACATAAACCAACATATCTACCAGAGTGGCACAATCAGGAACCAAAAGGGAAGAAGAAGAAGAAGAAGAAGAAGAAGAAGCCTCTCGGTACGCCCAAGGGGCACTCGAGATGAGCGGGAAAAAGGGCTTTCAAGCATTAACAACTCGAAAGCCCTTCTAAAATTTAGTTAAGCGTTTTTTATGGCACTAGTACTTGCAGCACACCCGCCAACATTGCCAACTTTGCTTTAAGTGCATTCAAAGTTTTTTTTAATTTTTTAAGCGATGTACGGATAACTATTGGCATTGAAGGACCACCCACAGAAGCGTGTTTGTTTAATAAATCGCGAACACTTTTGAATTGAGAGGTTGCTTTCTCACTTTCCCATTTTGCATCTGCATCAAGACCATCAAACTCTTGGTATGAAAGATCGGGAATACCTCCTTTTCCAGCTTCTAATAATGCCTTCTGCACATCTTCCCCAAAACTTAGCGCCATGGAAAAAGCAAGCGGCGTACAATTTTTATACTCAACAAATCCAAAGCGGCATGTATATTTTTTGAACAAACTTTCTGCTGGTACTGTTGCAAGAAAAGCAAGAAACACAGGCATTCCTTTATCACCAGTCATAGTTACATAATCAGGATTGCTCCTGAGCTCAGCAAGTTTTTTACACAACTCTTTCCCCAACTCATCAGGCGTTTTTGCCGCACCAAAAACCATGCCCTGCGCACCCAGCATCAGCACAACAGCCAACCACAATTTTGCAATCTTCATCACACACTCCCTCTTTTTTATTTTTCAACACAAGCACACATGCCAGCAAGGCTAGCAAACTGAAAACCAAAAAGAGAAGAAGAAGAAGAAGGGCTTTCAAGCATTAACAACTCGAAAGCCCTTCTAAAATTTAGTTAAGCAATTTTTACGGCACTAGTGCTTGCAGCGCACCAGCCAATGTTGCCAATTTTGCTTTAAGTGCATTCAAAGATTTTTTTAACTGCTTGAGTGATTTTTTTGATTCAGCAATTTTGTCTTTTATTAACTGTACAAACGCATTTGCCCAATCGAGTTCATCTTTCCATTTTTTAATATCTTCCGGATCAGGATTAATACGAAATGGAATACTATCTACGGTTTCTTGTTCTTTAATGCGGTAAATTTCAGCCAACTCAAACAGCGTAAGCACAACAGTCTTATCTCCAGACTCTATTCTAACATTAGGATCTGCACCATTCTTCAGCTGAGTTTCCATTGCTTTCCAATCTATAGAATATTTCATAGTATATGAGATAGTTAAGTTCTCTGCAGAAGTTTTTGAAAAGCTCTTATTTTTTAGACCAACCAGAATCTGAACAGCTTTACCAAAATTAAACTCATGAATTTTCTCACAAATCTTTTTCAATTCTGCTGTCGCCGCAGGATTATAAGGTTTGGCAACGGTGACAAATAAACAAGAAATAATGAAACTGCCAAAAAATATTTTCTTAATCTTCATACTTCCTCACTTCACAAAAAAATTGGTTTAACTCCTCTTGCCAATAAGATTAACAATCTAGAACACCAAGAAGAAGAAGAAGAAGAAGAAGAAGAAGAAGAAAGGCCTTTAACCACGTTTTTTACGCCACTACACCCAGCTTTTACCAACTCCTAACCCACTTTTCTAAATTATTTACAAGCTGAACAGACGCGAGCTATACTCATAACAAGATAGATAATTATTGAATCGCGAAAGGTTTCTCAATGAAAAAGAGCACTTTTTTTGCATTTTTATTCATTTTTGTTTTAAGCAAGAGCCTGAACAGCGCTCCAGCAGACCAGCCAACCCTGACTGTTCCTGCCAGCATGTGGTACGCTGCCATGGGCTCAACCAACTCATTGGCTCAGCTACCGCCGGCAGCGTTGGTAGAACCAGACGACAGCGGCCAAACACCGCTGCACATTGCTGCCCAGAACGGGCACCCCAACACTATTCTGTTTTTATTGCAACAAGGAACGCCGGTAAACGTGGCAGACAAACAAGGCATAACACCGTTGCACCTTGCCGCTCAGTATGGCCAAAAGCCGTGCGTACAAACGCTGCTCAACCAAAAAGCAGCTATCAACAGTGCTGGTACCACGGGCATAACGCCGCTGCATTTGGCAGCCTTTTACGGCCAACCTGATATAGTAAAATTGCTTCTTGAGTACAAAGAATGTAACATTGAAGCGGGTACCAAAGGCAAATCTACCCCACTCCATTTTGCTGCTCAAAGCGGGCAGACTGCCTGCCTAGAAGCGTTGCTAGCAAAAAATGCCAAAGTTGACGTACGAAATGCGCTCGGAGAAACGCCGCTCTTGCAAGCAATCAAAAATAACCAGCTGGCCAGCTCACAGCTGTTGCTTAACAAAAATGCCAACCCCAACGTTAAAGAAAATAGTTCTGGCGCAACAGCACTGCACTTTGCTGCTTTAAATAATTTTAACGAAGGAATCACCGCGCTCTTAAAAGAAGGCGCTACGGTAAACATTAAAGACAAAAACGGCATGAGCCCGCTACACTATACCGCCGGCAACAATAATCTGAACGGCACCAAACAACTTTTAGAAAGAGGCGCCAGTGTTAACACTGCAAACAATAATAAAACCACGCCTTTGCACGCAGTGGCAACAAACAACGCACTGGACTGTCTCCCGCTCTTGTTGGCAAAAAATGCCGATGTTAACGCAGTAGATACTAACAAATCAACCCCGCTGCATTTGGCTGCCACCAACGGCCACGATCTAAGCGTACGCTTGCTGCTCAGTAGCAAAGGAACTAAAGCACTTGGCATTGACGCTGTTGATACTGCTGGCGCAACGCCACTGCACCGCGCAGCTCAAAACGGCCATGTGACTGTTTGTTTTATGTTAATCATGAGTGGCGCAAACTTATTAATGCCAACAACCAATGCTGCCTCTGCCGATGCTAACAAAACGACTCAGGCGCTGGCTGCGCAAAACGGGCACTATGCGCTGGCAAATGCACTGCAGTACGCGCAAACCAACGGCCAGCTGCCAAGCGTTGCTGCCGCAGGAAGCGCGTGCACTCTTTGTGCTCAACAATTTAATGTTGCAGAAGTTGGCATACAGCTTCCGTGCGGGCACATTATGCACCCAAACTGCTTGCAAACATTTATTGCTCAACCTGCCCAACTTGCCTACCAATGCCCAACCTGCCAGGCAGCGGCACAGGCACAAGGACAAGCGATAGCGGTTTTAATGGTTGCAGCAAACCCAACGAATGAAGCGGTAGGAAAAAAATAAGAAGCAAAAAACTCACGAACCATAAATCTCGCTCAACAACGCTTCAACCGAGTTCCAACAAAACCCGCGCCCCTCTTTGCGCTGAAGATTTTCGTTACCGCCGTAAACAACATAAAGCGGCAATGTTTCTTGCTCAGTAATTTCTCGCCACGCAAAAAGCTCTCTAAAAAAGTTGTCTGAAAAAGTCATGCCCGCTTTAATTTCAACCGGCACAACGTGGTTGTACGATTTTTCAATTACCACATCAATCTCATGGCCTTGAACGTCGCGCCAGAAATAAATCTGCGGCGTTTTATTGTGATTGTAATTGTGCTTAAACATTTCACTAATCACAAACGATTCAAACAACGCACCCTTGAGCGGATGCGTATGCAACTCTTCTGCTGTTCTAATCCCCAACAACGAACAAACCAACGCTGTATCGTTAAAATATATTTTTGGGCTTTTAATCACGCGCTTGTTAAAATTTTTGTAGTACGGCGGCAACAACTTGATAATGTAGCTAGCTTGTAAAATAGCAATCCACGACTTGGCAGTGTTCAAACTTATGCCCGCATCGCGCGCAATGTCGGCATAGTTAAGTAAGTTGCCAATGCGCGCAGCACACAACTTTAAAAAGCCCTGAAACGCAATAACGTCAGAAATGTTCAGCACTTGGCGCACATCTTTTTCAACATACGTACTGATATAGTTTGAGCACCATGTTTGCACAGAAATTGGCTGAGAATAAAGCCGTGGATAACAACCTTTAATAAACAGCGAAGCAAAATCTTCAGGCAGCATATTGGCACCGCGCAGTTCTTGAACCGAAAGTGGCAACAGCGTAAGCAAGGCAATACGGCCTGCCAACGTCTGGGTTATTTTTTCATACATTAAAAAATGCTGCGAACCGGTAATAATAAAATAACCGGGCCGATACGCTTGGTCTACAATCCCTTGCATGTACGAAAGCAACTCCGGCACTTCTTGAATTTCATCAATAATCAAGCCACTGTGCTGGGCATAGGTAGCAAAAAAGCCCCGCGGGTCTTGCTGTGCGGCACTCCGCTTGTCTAGATCTTCTAACGTAACGTAGGCATAGCCGGCAAAGGTCTCTTTGACCAGGGTTGTCTTGCCAGACTGCCGAGGACCCATAACTGCCACCACGGGAAACTGTGTGGCTAATTCTTGTAAATGAGCGGTAATAGTACGCTTAATAATCATCTTTTTGCCCCTTTTTTAGACTTTTTATAAAACTCGTACAATCTGCAATCCTATTGCATATTTTACACAATTTGCCTAAAACATCAAACAGATCGTTATTTTCGAGCAGGCCAAGTTTTTAAAACCAGGGCCTTTCAGGCCCTTAACCGAGCCTATTTTGACAAAATAACGCCCCACCAGTATGCTGGTTGCACTGAAAAACATTACAGAAATAGGCATAGTTAAAACTATTGGGTTGTGAGCACTATGAAATTTAACACCGCATTGCGTTCTCTTTCTCTAGCACTTGTGTGCGCACTAAGCACTTCTTTTTATGCACACGCCGCCGCTCCGGCAACTGACTCAGCTCCGGTGGTTTCTGACGATGAAAAAATGGTGCCAGTTGGGCCGATACTCAAAGGCCTTGTTGCGCTCACCTTCCTGCAAATTTACTACCTTACCGCCCCAAAGCACACACAAAAGCGGCTAGAAGAACAGTTTATGCCCAAAAGCCTGGCACTCAACTTTGCCGGCGAATATTCTTCATATTTCTTGATGACATTAATTCACGAATTTGGCCATGCAGCAGTTGCCAACTATATCAACAATGACCCAATCAACATTCATATCGGCAACAATAGTGCCGAGAAATCTGACGAACCACTTTTTGCAACCGATCATTTTACACTCGATGGCTTAAGCCCACTTGAAGGGCTGACCGTTTATCGCCTTTCAACCCAAATGAGCGATAAGCTTTTATTTGTTGAATACTTGCAAGATTGCTTAAAAAATAACGAGTCACTCGAAACTATTTCTGCTGAAAAATTTAGCACGTTCAAAGAAGCTTTTGTTAACTCGCCGGCATACCAAGAATTGTTGCAAAAACTTGAAAATAACAAATCAAAAGAGAATCTCATTTTAGCTGCTGGCGGCATTGCAGCACTTTCTGCCAACACACTCTTTAAACTCATGCGCTCAATGGCAAAAAGTTATCAAGAAAATGCTGAAGCGCTTGATGCCATTAAAGCATCGCTTGGCGCTGCTTTTTCTATCGACAAAATTGTGCTGAACCAAGTTTTGAGTGCATTCTTGCCCAGCAGCAAAAACAGCGATGGCGCTAAACTATGGCGCAACATTACCGGCATACCAGAAGACGCGCTTGAAGTTTGCTACACAGCGGCACCGTACGTTGACATGCTTGGCGAGTGCTACCTTGCGTACAAAGACCCACGGGCAGAAGGCTCAAAAACCCCTGACAAACTTATGATTGGTTTGATTAACTATTTACTGCGCGGTTATTTACGCTTTCACGCTTAACGCTTACGTTTCGTTGCCGCCAAATACAGCAGCCAGCTTGAAAAGATCATAAACCCCGCAACGCCCACCGGCAACGCAGGGTTGAGCATGGCCAAAAAGCCACCAAAAAAAGTTCCCAAAACAGTAACTAGCGCCTGCATTGCCCAGATCATGGCAATCCCTTTGCCCTGCTTGTCATCATCAACTGAGTTGGAAATTATAGCCATCATGTTGGGCAAAATTGACGCAATACAGCCAATGTAAAAAACAATAAAAATATATAAACCAATCGTTGTGGGCGGCATAAAAACTGCCAAGCTTAAAAAAGCAAGCAGTGGCAGTGCAGACAAAACGATAGTGCGTGGCGCTGCAACGCGCGAAAGTGGACGAACTAGAAAAAGCTGCAATAACAAATACATAACGCCAGCGTACACAAACATACTACCAATTTTGTCAGCACCATAATTGAAAACTTTGAGCAAATACGTTGAAAAAAATTGGGTACTAAACGTCCAACCAAAAATAAACAAACTAGCTGCGGCAAAAATGCTGCGCAATTTTGGATAATGAAACATCTGCCCAAGATGGCCAAACGTTATAAAAAACTTCTTTCTTTTAACCGGTTTTTTTGGACGATCACGAAATAACTGGTAAGCAACAAAAAGCAAATTAAGCACCGTTAAGCCGCCCAAAATTAAGAACGGTATTGCTAAATTATGAGCAACACCAAGCAAAGCATTGGTATATTGACCGCCCAACAAACCACCACCAATAAAGCCGCAGGCAACTGCAATTTCTACTATACTCATGTTACTCACTTTGTCGGCATTGGTATCATCACTCACGTCGGCCATAAATGATTGCGCAATAGCAACGTTTGCAGCAAAAAGACCAGCGCAAAAACGGCTGGCAAAAAGCAACCAAACGTTAGCATAATGAATAGCCAATGCGGTTAGAAACAAGCTTACTGCTGCACCAGAAAGCGTTATGATCATGGTAAAGCGCCGACCGTACGAATCTGAAATTTGCCCCCAAAGCGGCGACATAAAAAACTGCCCGGCATAGTAGGCCGTGAGCACAAAACCCACAAAGAGCGTACCGTAAGCGTGCGTGGTTTGTTCTGACAAAAGTTTATACTGAGAGTCTGCTAATAAAACAGGAAAAACCACCAGTGATACCACAATATTAAGATAATCGAGAAATGCGGCCGACAAAAATGGCGCATACTGCATTATTTTACGATTCATGAAAGCCCCCCTGAAAACCCCTAAAAATATTCCCTTCCTTTCACGCCATAACGGCACAAAAGGAAGGGCCTGTTCGAACAAATTATGAACGTTTGTTATAAGCGCTCAATATTATTTTTGGTGAAATATTTTGTTTCGTTTTTGGCAAACGGCATTGCATCGTTAAATTCTTTAAGATATTTGTTGGTGCGCTTGAGCGTTTGCTCATCAATTTTAACCGGAGAATCCCAATCTCCAACTTTAAAGGTCAATGGGATAGCAAGCTTAATGCCTCGATAATTTAAATGACCATTAACCGCAAGCATTTTTTTCATTGATGTTTTTGGCGTAATAGTAAAATCTTTACCAACCACCAAGCCATTAGGCAACTTAACACCATGACCAGGAACAACAAAGTAACCTTCCTGGGTTTTAATTACCTCAAAGAAACGACCGCTAATACTTGGATTGCGGCTTGCATAAGGCCCGCGCCATTTTTTTGGATACGCCAGATTAAGTCCACCAATAATTGAACCTTCAAAACTTTTGGTCGTCAAAAAGTCAACAATCGCATGATCACCGTGAATACTCACAATATTGCAACGTTGGTCGATATCGTGCAATATCGATTCAATGTTTTTAAGATTGCCGGTAATCACTGAAGAAACGAAATACGGCTGGTTATAGTACAATTTGCCTAAAAAAGTAAGTAACAAAATTGCCAAAATTGCCGTACTAAAATAAATGAAATAAGACCTAAAGAATCTAAAAAATGGTCCCATTTTTCGATCAACTCGACGATCGATTGTATCCATAAAATCATCAAGCTTTTTCATAACACACTCCTTTTTGAGCATTTTTTTGCACTCCCTTAACCTTCCCCAGTGGTTTATTGTATAAAAAAATGCTGGCAAAAATAAATATATTGCTTAAATGACCTGTGTTGTTTCGGGTTGCAGATGATCGGCCTTAAGAATTGTATATCCTCCTTTTTGGGTATCCCACACCACAAAAACTGTATTTTTTGTTAGCCACTTTTTGTCAAAGACAAAGGAAATATCAGTAATAAAACGACCGTCAATGCGCTGATTAATCATAAAAGAGCCCATTGAACATTGGTACCACTCACCCTCCAGATATGGCTCACTCCGCCACTCATAACCAAAATCACGCGCATTCCACTGCAACGGATGGTTAGAAAACTGCATCCACCAGGCACAATGTTGCGGATCGTCAGAAATTAAACGAAAGCCGCCAGGTATTGGCAACGCGCGGTACGAAACACCAACAATCTTATAATCACGATCACAACCAAAAACACCCTTTTCAGCCAAACTAGAAAAGAGCTCAAAGGCAACGTTAACACTCAGATCGTTTAAAAAATAGTGCACAATGCTTTGAATGTCTGAAACAAACGGCGAACTAAAAAAAATATACTGAGCTTTGGGATCTAGCTTGTTATGTATAAAAAAGGGTTCGTAGCGCTTTTTAAGTTGATAGGTCTGCTGCCCGGCAACACGCAAATCGTGCATGTTCAGCAATGTGCCCCGCCCAATTGAAAACAACATAAAAAAACTTACCAACAATACGCCGTACTGCCCATACATAAACTTACGCGCATTAAGCAGCGGTATGCCAACTACCACCAGTGTTACCACCAGCGGGTAGGCCGTTTCTAAATAGCGAGCACAGGGGTAGGCCATAATACCCTGCCAGGCAAAACACCAAAACCCAACGATAAAAAATAATAAGAGCTTTTTATGATTTTTATAAGCAAGCGCACAAAAGAGTATAACCAAGAGCCACAGCGTAATAATGAGCAAGTGCTTGGTATCATCAAGCATAAAAAGGCAGCTGCTCCATGAAAAAAATTTGGTAAAAAAATAATCTAATTTTTTTAAAAATGGTGCATACCATAAAGGTGCTATAACTGGCGGCGCTGGTGCTGCTCCAACAGTTACTGCTGCTGGTGTTGCCACAATCGGCGCCAAAACAGCAACTTTTTTTTGCACCAACGCGGCCAGAAAAGGGATCCTCAGTAAAAGATTGTTAAACGTTCGCTCAAGCGTGGCAATACCAAAGGCCCACAAGCGCCATGCAACGTAAACACCGTGCACTACAAAAAAAATCCACGTCTTACGCACAGCATAAAGAGCCGACTGCCACCAGTCGTGCTGCTCAAGAGCATACAAAAACATACCAAAAAATAACCAGAACGGAAAAAAGATGCCATTTTCACGCGCCAGTAAAGAAAGTAAAAAACTGATTCCTGAAAAAAAGTAGTACCACCAACTGCCTCGCTGTTGCCAAAAGAAACAAAATAATAGTGATGATAATAAAAGAAAAAATGTCGCAAGCGAATTATGAAAAGTTGCAAGCCACGCAAGCCACGAAATGTCGGGGTACAGCCCAAACATAAGCCCACCCAACAGCGAAAGCCACACTGAAAGCCATTGCGAAAAGAGATAAAATAACAAAACGGCATTAAGCGCATGAAAGATAACGTGTAAAAGATAATACGCTTTTGCTTCAAGCCCAAAAAGTGCGTAGACTGCGGTAAAAAAAAAATGCTTTAACGGCCGCAAAAAACCGGAAATAAAATTGGGCTTGGAGCGGCGATAATTCATGGGCACTATAAACTCACGCTCATCAGCTTTTATAACGCGCAAGGCATCTTCTTTACAAAACACAAGCCCATTAATGATTTGGCCTAAATCATCTTCACGGTACCAAATTTTGTCAACAGGCAAGGCTCCAACAGAAAAAACGATAATAAAAATTGCCAACGCATACCAATGTTTTGTGTTCATAGTGTCAGCTCATTTATTTTTACGGAGACCTGCTTGACCAGCTCTGCTTTATCTTTTTTAACAATTAACAAAGCATCGTCAGTTTCAATAATACATAAATCGTCAACACCGATGCAGGCAACAAATTTCTTTTTTGAATAGGCCATATTGCCAGTCGCGTCAACATTAATAACGGCAACGTTATCGTGCGCATACGTTTCTTTGAGTTGCAAAAATGTGTACACATTGCCAACGTCGTACCATTCTAAATCGGCCGCAAAAACGACCGTGTTGCAGCTCTTTTCCATAACCGCATAATCAACTGAAATATTTTCAAGATCGGCATACGCACAGGTACCGCTTAAATAAGCCTGCATCGCCAAGCTCAGCATGGGCGCACAGGTTTTAAACTCTTGTAAAAAAGTTGAAGCTTTAGCAACAAAAATACCCATATTCCACAACATATCATCACGCTGCGCATATGCTTGCGCTAAAGCAAGCGTTGGTTTTTCGTGAAATTGAGCAACAGAAAAACAACCGTCGTTTTGACTTGTTGGGTTAGTTTGAATGTAACCGTAACCGATTGCTGCACTGCGCGGCTTGAGACCGAATAAAGCAATTTTGTTGTGCACGGCAACGTAAGCAACCGCTTGGTTAACGATTGCGGTAAAAGCCTGCACGTCGGGGATAAAATGGTCGGCAGGCAAAAAGATAATAACAGCCTCCGGATCTTTTTGAAACACGCGGTAACAGCCCAGTAAAAGGGCTGGCGCGGTATTGCGGCCTTCTGGCTCACTCACCACAAAGCCAATGCTGTTGCCAACGGCATTGTTGATAAGAGCTTCTTGTTCGTTGCTGGTAACGACAAAAATTGTTTCTGGGGCCGTGGCAACGGACATAACACGCTCAATTGCTTGATCAAGCAATGACGAATTATTTAAAAAGGGAATGAGCTGCTTGGGCCTGCTTTTATTACTCAGTGGCCACAGGCGCGTGCCAACGCCGCCCGCCATAATGCCGGCATACACTGTTGTCATGTGCGTCTCCGCGCCGGCTTTTGCACCGGTTTGCGCGTTGCATACATCCACACAATCATAAGACCTGCTGCAGCAAGCATGATCAAGATAAATTCAAACATCATGCGAAAGCGCGCGCAGCCATCGTGCCCGGTAATGAGAGAAAAATAAGCGAGATAAGAACTGAAAAAATAAAAAAGCACATAACGTTTTTGACCAAAAATAAACATAAGCGCAATTAAGCACAAGAGATAGCGCAGCGGCTGCCACACCGCTTCAAAAAAGGCTATAGCCCGCAACCACCAGCTGTTGGCACCGACAACAATATAACTTTTTATTTTGTGCCACCACGAGCCCTTCATTTTGAAAAACGAGATATCACCACCACGCACTTTTTCGTTGAGTAACACTTTTAAGTTGGTGGTATAAAGACCACAAAAAGTCTTGGCTACATTGGCAAGCCAAACATATACAAAGAGCTTAAAGTTATCTTTTGCGTCTTCAAAGAATTGATTTTTGATTTCTTGCATGCCACCTTCTTTTTGCGCATGCTTTTGCAACATCACTCGTTCGTAGTCTGCCGTGGTACCATTTTGCTGCGCGCGCACGTTGGGATAAAACCAAAAATAAAGATTAATTTCGTTCAGCTCAGTCAAGCGAAAATTACCAAAAGCATATTTGTTATGAATCATGTGCAGCATAATTGGCGCACAAAAACAGAGTACAAAGATACTCATCATGTTGATAGTAACCTGCATACTGGCACGCTTTTTAAATAATACAAAAGCAATAAATGAAAGCGGAATCACAAAATACAGCGCCGCTGCTGGCTTGATTAGCATTGAAAGCCCAAGCGCAAGACCACTGTGAATCAGCGGCCGCTGCTGCGTAGTTTGCAAAAAAAGCGTAAAGCGCTCAAAAAAGAGCAGCAAAAAAAATGATAAACAAATTTCGGTCAAAATGAATTGCGAAAACGTTAGATAGCCAATATTGCAGGCAAAAAAGCCGGCTGAAATTATGGCAATGGTTGGGTTAAAAAAGCGTCCGGCAAGGATAAAAAGCAATAAACCAGACAGTAATGAAAGTAAAATTTGTAATACAATCAGAGGTAAGGTTGACTGCCCAAAGATTTTATAAATAAAACCCATAATGAGTGAATAGCCTAACGTGTAGTATGGCGTATGATTATTTTTGACTAAAATATTTTCTTGAGCAAAAAGCTGTGCATGATGCACATAAGCCTTAGAATCAATATCCTGATGCGCTTGCGGGCCTGCCGGCACGTGCTGGTACAATAAATATGAACAACCAACAAAAAAACTGGCAAAAAAAGCTAACAGTAAGCGCATTTTCATTGGCTCTCCCCTTTTGTTAACGCTAACACATTTTGCACCACCCACAGCTGCACGGCGCGCACGGCAGAAGCGTTATTAAATAATGAATCTATATTTTTTACGTCGTCTGAAAAAAATGAACGTGTTTGCGCATTCAGGGCAGCAAAATAGTTGGGGAAATACTGCCCTGCCCCAAACCAACGAACGGTTGGTGCGGCAAAGCCAACTTTTTTACGAAACACAATTGATGGTGGTAAATACTCTTGAGCAATTTTTTTGAGCAAATATTTGGTAATGCCATCTTTAAATTTAAGTGCTGCAGGAACGTGCATCATAAACTCAACAAGCTTATAATCAAGGTACGGCTCACGCGCTTCAACGCTCGTTGCCATAGCCATTTTATCGGCACGCATGAGCAACAGCTCGGGCAGGCGCTGCTTAAGCTCGAGATAGAGCATTTGTGCAGCAAAGTCGGCCCCGCGGACATTCTTAATTTTGTTGCTGTGAAAATTAACAATCGCATAGCTATCAAACTCTTGGCGCGCGCCTTTTAAAATTTGGCGCACTACCCAATCTTCGTGCAGCGCGGCTTCTTTGAACATATTTTTTTGCAACATAGCATGCTTTTGGTGCTCGTTAAATGCAAGCGCGCCACCCCAAAAAAGATCGCGGTTGCCTGCCCAGTTGGTCATGAGCTCGGCATAATGAGAGTTCTTGTCAAAAACAGCATGGGAAAAGGTTTTTATACTTTTTTTCAAAAACGCTGGGAGCACTTTTTGCGATGGCCGCCACAAGCGGTCATGTAATTTTTTGTACTGCGCGTACGTGCTGTAGCCAAAAAAAAGCTCGTCGGCGCCTTCGCCCACCTGCACCACTTTAACACCGTGGTCGTGCGCTAACTTGGCAACGTAATAAAAAGGTATGCACACACAGTCGCCCAACGGTTCGTCGAGGTGATAGACCATCTTTTCATAAAAATCGAACGCTTCCTTTTCGGTAATTACTACTTCGTGGTGCTGCGTACCAAACTGGTTGGCCACTTGGCGCGCCCAGGCAAGCTCATTAGATTCGGGGCCATCGGCAAACGCAACGGTAAAGGTTTTTACGTTGGGAACAAACTGCGACATTAAAGCAACATTCAAACTTGAATCAAGCCCGCCCGACAAAAAAGCACCAAACGCCGCATCAGACATCAACCGTTTTTTTGTTGAATTAATGAGTAACGTTTTAATAGCTTCTAAACAAAATTGTTCGTTATTAAACTCTTTGCGCTCTGCTTTGGTTATGGTGGTAATTGGCGAATACCACTCATGAAACGTGACGGCACGTTGTGCGTCAACTTTGAGATAATAGGCTGCTGGCAGCTTGTAAATGTCGTGATAAAACGTGTAGGGCGCGGGTGTAACCATGAATGTTAACGAATGATAAAGCGCCTGGTTAGAAATAGTTTTTTTGTTCCACGGCAGCTGCCACAGCGCTTTAATTTCTGATGCAAAACTAACAAAACCGCCCTGCAACGAAAAATAGAGCGGCTTAATACCAATGCGGTCACGCACCAAATAAAGCTCGTTTTTTACACGGTCAAATAAAGCAAAAGCAAACATGCCATCGATGCGTTGCAAAAAACTGATACCCCACGCTTGATAAGCATAGAGCAGTGTTTCGGTATCTGAATGTGAGCGATAGCGATAACCCAGCGCTTCTAGTTCTTTGCGCAGCTCTTGATGATTATAAATTTCGCCGTTAAACGAGATAACGACCGTTTCTTGCGGATCGAGCATGGGCTGGTTGCCAGCACTTGAAAGATCGACAATAGCAAGCCGACGGTGAGCAAGCCCCATGCCGCGGTCCTGATCTATCCAAACACCAGCACCGTCAGGCCCGCGATGCGCAATTGCCTCATGCATTGCCACGAGCAGTGATTGCTCAATTGCCTGGCTTTGTTCGCCAAGCTTTCCATAACCGGCAATACCGCACATACGCACCTCTTAGCATTTTTACAGCGCGCTTGATCTGATTGTTGCATCAACAGGCCGCACAACAGTTTTTTCTTTTTCAAGTACTTTATCAACAGCAGAAAT
This sequence comes from Candidatus Babeliales bacterium, assembly GCA_019746485.1. Classification (GTDB taxonomy): domain Bacteria; phylum Babelota; class Babeliae; order Babelales; family RVW-14; genus AaIE-18. Next base: position 56,215 of record JAIERW010000001.1, read on the forward strand.
GGCCGAGAGCATTGCAATGTCCATATTGTTATAACGATGCAGACCATTGCGCCCCATGAGCTCGAGATTAGAAAAAGTTCCTAAATAATTAAGAACAGTGGACAAATGTTCTTTATAATGCTCATCGTACAGGGGATATGCCTCGGCCGTCTTCATTACCATTCCGTCCAACACTTCATCTGCTTTTAGCAAGCCAATTTTTTCAAGTTCAAGTTTGGCGATTTCAACCAACTCCTGCTCAGTTTTTAACCAAAATGCCTCACCAACAAAAGCAAAGTATTCCAAACTCAAGGCGGTGTGGCCGGGATGATCTACCATGCCCATTGAAAAATTGTTCATATTGCCAATGCGGCCCATTTTTACTTTTTTCTCGTGAACGTAGAGCCAGTGGTCTGGGCAAATAGCCGTTTTATTTACAATCAAATTTACCGTAATCAGACCACGATATTGCAACGAATTTGCTGCGTTAATAATAATGTCTGGCGGTAATGGATCGAGCGATTTTATGAGCGTTCTGAGTGGCATGGTTGAGAAAAAATAATCGGCATCGTAACGCGCTAATGTTTGCACGCCACTCGTTGAACGCTTGTCTTGTGCGTGCACGGCAACAATCTTTTTGCCGTCATGCTCAAGCGAAACCACATCTTGGTTGAGATGCACGCTACCGCCTTCAAAACTTTGGAGCCAATTAGCAGCTTTTTCCCACAACGTACCAGCACCTTTTGATGGATAATAAAAATCATCGCGGATAGTTCGTGGTTTATTTTTTTTGTAAAAACGGCCAAAGAAGGCAAAAAATATCGCTTTAGAAAGTGAAAAGCCGCTGATGCGCTGCGCTGCCCAGTCTGAAGAAATTTGGGAACATTCAATGCCCCACACCTTTTCGGTATACGTTTTAAAAAAAATACTAAAAAGGTGATACCCAAATTTGTTGGTTACCCAGTCTTGAAATGACCTAACTTTTTTTATGGGAAAAAGACGGTAGCGAATGTAACTAACCATGCAACGCAAACATTCCCACAAGCTTAAGCCTTCCAAAACGTTGATTGGCTCGAGTGGATAGTTGAAAAAGTGGTTATTATAATAAATGCGGGTAAAGCGCTTGTGTTCAAGAAAATCGCCCTGCATCAGATCTTTCCACCATGTTTCAATTTTTTCTGAGCTGGTTATAAAATGATGCGGCCCAATGTCATAGCGACAGCCCCGATATTCGGTGGTGCGCGCAAGCCCGCCAATAACATTGTCGCGCTCTAACACGGTTGCTTCAAAATTACCGGTTTTAAGAAGTTCAATACCGGCAGTTAGGCCTGCTGGCCCAGCACCAATGATCAGTGCTTTATTTTTTTTACTACTCACCATACGTCCTTTTGTTTAGCAAATAAATGCAAACTCTCAAGATACGATAGTTTAAAAAGTTCTATTTTGCAACGTGCAATTTCATCCGCTCAACGTCATAGACAAACTTTGGAATGTAGTGCATATGCGGGGAATTGTTGTTAAATTTATACAGATCATCAATATCAATTTTAAAGCCAATGTTGAATTCGTCCAAAAGCTCAGTTGTTGAAAAAAATTGCATATTACGCATCTCTTTATTTTCTTGTACCAAATTGAGAGGAATGTTAACCATTTTTGAATGCTCGTAACAAAGTCCCTTGAAAGCAGGATTAACATGACGAGACCAAGCCGCGTCAAGATAGTTTGGTGTTAGATAATCAAGTGTTAAAAGCTCAGTAATGACATCGCTCTTTCTAAAAATAGTCATATCCATAGAATTAGGATAATTCCAATCGTACTGACCTTGACCAAAAGCCCATGAAAAAATACCCTTTTCTACTTCTTGTAACGGCGGATTAGGAAAATCTTGGTGAATTGAGAGGGTATAACACTGTGTAATGTTTTTACCAAGGCGCAAGTAAAAGCTGTACGCATCATGCTCTTCCATCGCTCGCACGCAATCTTGTAAATCAACTTCTTCCGTAACAACAATGTCATCAACGCCAAACATAAGATACGAATCTTGAGATTCTTCTAATATTTTTTGCAAATGGGGTTTGATACTTGGCATAGCCTCGCGTTGCTCAATGAATTGCACATCTGGATAGACACGCTCAAGTTCATAGTATGCGCTGGCAAATGCCGAGCTACTCGCGCGATAAATAACATGTGTTTGATTAAGACCCTTAACCCGCTTGGCAACTGACTCTAAAAAAGCATGCAATTGCAATGGACGATCATAAGAAAATGTGATCAGAATAACATCACTATTTTTTTGTACAGAGGCAACGCGCATGAGTTGGCGAATTTTTTCAAACTGGGCGCCATTTTCGGCAGAACAAACAGAAACGCCAGCAAAAATAAAAAATGCTAAAAGCTTCAAACGATACGCAATCATCTGCATTCCCTTCTCTTTTAATTTTTTTTGATTTTTTAATAACACGTGACTATCATTATCTTGTCAAGAAACAACGAGAAATCAAGGAGAGAAAATTATGAAGAAAATACTCACGCTTATTATCGCCGTTATTCTAAATAGCTCATGTCATGCGCTTTCGCTACCCGACAACGTTACCCTTTCGCTTGAAGTAATACCTCAAGAAACTCTGCAAAAATTTATTACGTACACCAACCGCTATTTTGACCGCGAACGCGCTATGGAATTTCCCGACGATATTGTTAGAGAATTAGCACAGGAAGAAATTGCAGAAAACGATTTAGAGCTGTGGCAGCTCTATGCCCTTGCTCATCATTTGGACTATGGCGTTACCGCACATATTTGCGCACGACAACACCTGAATAAAACTCAAAACCTACCACTTGAGCAACGCTTACAAGCACCCTTTAACTTACCTTCAGACGTTTTACGCAAGCATTATTTTTTAATGACCAAAGATGCTTCGGTCATGAGATACACAAACGAAGATGGCAACCTTGTCACGCTCAGCATGAATCTTTTTGAATACATTTATGGCCGCCGACTTGAAATTAATAATTCAGTTCTGGAAGTTAACGGCTTTTTTTTAGACGATATTTCTGGCATTGAAGTTTGTTTAGACGACCCGGCAGCTTTTGCTTTTGATTTTAGCGACAACCTTTTGACAAAAATACCTGAAGGCATCTCATGCGCTCAGCAAGTAACCAGCATTAATTTTTCTGGCAATAAACTCACCTCACTGCCTGAAGGTCTGTGCCAATTAAAAAAACTTGAAAAACTTGATATCAGAAACAATCAGATCACTCAGCTACCAAAAAATATGGGCAACTTAACAAACTTGTGGCGCCTTGATGCCGACAACAATGACATAACAAGCCTGCCAGAAAGTATCAGCGATTTAGAAAACTTGCACTGGCTTTCGCTCAGAAATAATAAACTTACTGAACTACCAAACGACTTGTACAAACTAGACAGCCTTGAACGGTTGTATGTTAACAACAACAACATTAGCCACTTGCCAGACAATATCAGCTGGACACAAAACTTGCGCGTATTCGACGCACATAACAATCCGCTGACGCAATTACCTAAAGATTATAAACGCTTAACCAGAGTACCGGTGCTTAATCTTGAACCAACACCAGCACCAGAAGTAACTAGCACTAATAATTAACAACGGCTCTGCTGGTAGCCGCAAGCGCGCATAACCACAAGCAAGCGACAGCCCCACAAAAAGACCACCAAACCACATAGTTATAAAAAGTGGTTCACGTGGTGCTTGACCAAACAAGCACAATAGAGCGTAGCCAACAAAGCCAAGTAGCATGATCGCGAATAAAAATATTTCGCTATAAATAACGCCATATATTTTTTTGTTGTTAAGCTGCGGTTTGAGAAAACGCATGAGCAAATCTGTTACGCTTCTTTTATGCGAATAAGCAGGTAAAGCACCACCAGAATCTATCACCAGCAGTTCTGAAGAATACAGCGCAAAGGTTGTTTTGAGCATATTGCGCAGCGCATGCGCACCAGTGCGCAGGGGATTTTTGAGCATATAATTTTTGGCAATAATTTGGGCTACGTCAGACTCTTCGATATCTAACAATGGCCTGCCCACCCGCATACGCTTTTCCTGCAAAGCAGCTGAATACTCTTTTTGAATAATTTCTTGCGCTTGCTGATACGTGCTGTCGCACTGTTCCATGCACAGGCGCGCGGCAACATGATTTAAAAAATGCACGCCCGAAAGTGTGTGAAAAAAAAGATAACCAGTCAGTGCGTAGTTACGCCACAGCCAAGGCAGCACAACCGCAAACCAACTCAGAAATAAAACACCAGCGCTTCGGACTTTTTGTGCCAGCGGCACTTGTGCTATCAAAAAAAATAAAACAATCGAAGCGATCAGCGTAAAATGGCCAACTGGTCTAATGAGTGATGCGATGCCTAAAAAAAATCCGCTCATCCCGACCTGTCCTCCGAAGCCACCTGGGCGCAGGGGGAGTGTTTTTCCGCAGGAAAAATGTATCGAGGGGGGGATAAAAAATAATAAAAACAGCGTAAAAAAAAAAGCGAAAAGCGTTTCGGTCATAACTAAACCAGAAAAAATAAGATAGCCGGGGTGTACAGCCCCAACAAGTGCGGCAACACGCGCAACCACAATATTTCCGGGAAAAAGCGTGAGTGATAAAAAAAAGAACAGAATGGGAAGCAGGCTTGCAAAAACAACCTGCACAAGCAAAGCAACGTGCGGACTAGCCCCAAACAATTTATAGCACGCAGCTAAAAAGAACGAATAACCGGGCAGTCGGTAAAACTGCGATGCACCATCAGCATGCACAATACCCTGCCCGTTGCTCAACAAAAGCGCCAGCTCATGATAATGCCCCGAATCAAAAGCAAGCTGGCAAGGATTCTCGTGCAAAAATGCATAAAAAAAAATAAGACGAATAGTTAACGAAAGAATAAAAATAGTCGTTAAAAAAAAACTATGCTGTTTAATGCTGTTCATGAGAAATGTGCGACTTTATAATACCAAAAAAATACAGCCAAAAATGCCACGCAAAAAGTATAATAAATGGCTCAATAGGCAAGCGCATGCGCGCATAGCCACCCGCCAAAGAAATCACTATAAAAAATGCCATGAACGGCAAGACTCTACTCGTGATACAAATCATTGAAACGCGACGCCTAAAAAATCCCGAGAGAACAAACAATACAAAGCCCAGCAGCATAAACAGCATGCTCATAATTTCTACAAAAATCACTGCACGCAGCCACAATTTGTTGGTAGCAGGAAAGAGATAGCGCTTGATCATAGAAAACCACGAGCGGCCTGGCGCAAAGTAATCAAACTCTGGCCGGCCCGATTCAAGATACAAAAGCTCTGCTGAATATAATGAAAATTTAGTGCGAAACATATCAGTAAGCCATAGCTTGAGCGAAGTCAGTGGATAGTGCTTAAAGTAGCCTATCGCCAACTTTTCTTGCATCGCACAATGCTCATATTCGTTTGGTACACGATGATATTCTTTTTTAAACGCATGCTCGCGCTTACGTACTTTTTTGTGCACAACTTCGCGGGCCCGCTCATACGAAATATGTTGCTCATGCGCCACCACCCGCGCTGCAGAAAAATATAAAAAGTGGCCTCCCGGCAGCGAGTGTAAAAAAATCTGGCCCACCAACATATAATTACGCAACAGCCAAAATGAAACCGGCACAATCCAGGCCATAATAAACAAAAGACTCTTGGCACATTTTTCACGCCAATAATCATGCGATAAAAAAATCATGAGCATGGATAATGGTAGCAAATAATGCCCCACAGGCCGCACCATTGAAGCAACACCTAAAAAAAAGCCTGCCCACGCAAGCCGCTGAAAAACATGCTGACGACACTCAAAAAGTTTTTTGTCGGCACGCGTCATGGTGTACATATTTTCAACATCATCGCCGTACATCTTTTCATAAAGTTCTAAAAATGAAGCTCCGGTGCAGGCAGGACGGGGCAAAAACAATGAACCCGCAATACGGTTCATCCAATTTTTTTCAGGCGGCAGCGAACCATTTTCAGGGCTTGAGCAAAAAAAGAGATGATTGACCGGCAAAAAAAATAGCATAAAAAGTAAAAAGAAAAAGAGAAATAATGTTTCGGTCATAAAAAAACCAGCATACAAAACAAGACCAAGGTGCACGGCGCTGTAAAGCGAGGCAACACGCGCCAGTACAAGCATTTTAGGAAAAAGTGCTAGACTGAGAAAAAAGATAAGTATGGGCAACAAGCTTGCTATTAAAACTTGAAACCAAAGTGCGATTGTTTTTTCTTGCCCAAAAAGAGCATAGTGTACTGCCAAAAAAACTGGGTAGCCAGGAACTCGATAAAAAGCAGGATCACCATTGGCATTTGCAACACCTTTACCCGCGGCAATGCTGGTTGCCAACTGGTGGTAGGTAGCAGAATCAGCCTGCCAAAAGCGATTTTCTTTACTCAAATAACAAAAAAAAACAAGGGCTCGAATTACGAATGAGAACAAAAACAAAAGAGTTAGAAAGTTTTTTTCTTTTTTGAAGATTGCTATCATCGATCCTCCGATTTTTATCGTTATACTACCCCGCGCTGCTCATGAGTGGGCTGCGTTAATGGCGCACAACGCGTACGCATAGCTTCCCACGCAAGCGCTGATGACAAAATAGTTGATAAATCTGAATACTGTGGCTGCCAACCCAAAACATTTTTTATTTTTGTTGGATCGGCAAGTAAAATTTCCGCATCGCCTGCCCGACGAGCCAGCGCTTGAATATTCGCTTTTTTGTTACACAAACGTTGCGCAGCATCAATCACCTGCTTTACGGTGTAGCCAAGCCCCGTGCCAAGATTAAACACTTCTGATTGTGCCCCACTGTTTAAATATTTTAGAGCCAATGCATGGGCCTGTGCAATGTCAGCAACGTGAATGTAGTCACGCAGGCAGGTACCGTCTAACGTGTTGTAATCGTTACCAAAAATAGTAACCGGTTCATCGTTTGCAATTGCTCGAAGCAAGCGCGGGATCAGATGTGTTTCTGGTTCGTGATGTTCACCAAGACCTAACTCGCTCAAAGCACCAGCAGCATTGAAATAGCGTAATGAAACAAAGCGCAGATCATAAGCTGCCGCATAATCTTGCAGCGCCCACTCAACCATGAGTTTATTGCGGCCGTAAGGACTTACCGGTACCGTTGGATGCAATTCGTCCATGGGCATGCGCACGGGATTGCCATAAACCGCACAGCTTGAAGAAAAGACAATTTTTTTAATATCATGCTCGAGCATGAGCCTGAGCATGGTAAAAACTTTGCCAACATTATTTTCATAAAAATCAGCTGGCCGGGTTACCGACTCGCCAACTTCAATAAAAGCAGCAAAATGCATTACCGCTTCAATTGCATACGTTTTAAAAATATTGACAAGAGTTTTTTGATCACTAAAATCAGCGCTCACAACCGTTGCCCAAGAAGGATCAAAGGTTTGCTGCTGTACATACGAATCTATAATAACAACATGATAACCTTGCTGAGCCAGAAAATGCGCCGTGTGAGAACCAATATACCCCGCCCCACCAGTCAACAAAATTGACTTTTTCATAACGCACTCCTTAAACTTGTCCCAGAATCAGTAATAAAAAGAGCGTACTAGATTTTTTTATAAAGGCATAGGATCGATCATCGAAAAAAAATTTTTCAGCCTCACCCTCATACTCTTTCTCACTTTTATGCCTGGAATTATGTTACCCGCATCAAGCTCTGTAACAGAATCTAGTTTTGTAGACAATCATGAGCTTGCTATCGAATTTATCGAAAAATTACTTGAAGAGCATACAAACTGCTCTCCAACCTATCCTAGAAATCTTAATCAATGCTATGAAGAAACTTTTTATCTACTACCACTGCATTATGCGATTATTCAAGGTAGACAAGATCTTATAACACAACTTCTTGAGCACGGCGCAAAGACCAACCTGCCTGATTCGTACGGGCGAACTCCGTTGATGTGGGCAGCAATGTACGCCGAGCACCATATCATAAACCTTCTTATTGTAGATTACAAAGTAGATATTTCTGCAGTTGATAAAGCAGGCCTTAGTGCCTTGCATCATGCCGCACACACCTTGTCCTTTATAAAGACTCGTCAACGGTGCGAAACAATAGGTTTATTGATATCATACGGAATTTTGAAACAAATTTCCCATTCAACACCCCTCTTTCCCTTTTTAGAAAGAAGTAGAGTTTCACAAGAAATAATAGATTTTATAAAAAACCCTGAGCTCCTCATCCCCAAAAAGCCCAGCAAATCAAGCAGCTTTAAGAATCTCAAAAATCTCCTACCCAAACAACCATTTGGTGGGCATAAGCGATCAAAGAGTGGCGCTTTTACCGATGTTGAACCGAGCAGCTAAAACTCACTCTTTGAATTTTTTAACGATTTGTAGTACTTTTTATACAAAGTAGGCCCATTAAATACGCTTGAACAAGGAATGCTATGATTGCTCGTGTCCGTGGAACCGAAGATCTTTTAGATCTAACGCTGTACAACTTTATTGTCGGCAAAACACAGGAACATTTTGGTCGTCACAATTTTAACCAAATTAGCACGCCCATTCTTGAAAATACGCAGCTCTTTGTGCATTCGTTGGGAACAGGAACCGACGTCGTTTCAAAAGAAATGTATATTATTGACGGCGATCAAGACAACAGCATTTGCTTGCGACCAGAGGTAACGGCAGCCACTATTCGCGCCTGTTTTGAAAACCGCATTGACCGCTTTCCCTGGAAAGTGTTTAACATTGGGCCCATGTTCCGACGCGAGCGCCCACAAAAAGGTCGCCTGCGTCAATTCCATCAAATTAGCATTGAAGTTATTGGCACCAGCGCAATTGGCCAAGATGCGCAGTTTATAAAAATGCTCGATACCCTCTTTAGTAATGTTTTCAAATTAGAAAACTATGCGCTCAAGATTAACTTTCTTGGTTGCGCAAGTGACCGTGCAACGCACAAAGAAAAACTAATCGTTTTTTTGAACAGCCTGATCGACCAGATTTGCCCAACCTGTATTGAGCGCAAAGATAAAAATACGCTGAGAGTTTTTGATTGCAAAAACGAAACATGCAAAAACTTGTACACAAAAGCGCCACGCTTAACCGATTGCTTATGCAGCACCTGCGATCAAGAATGGCAAACGCTACAAACATTGCTCCAATTTACCAGCGTTAATTATATTATCGACACCAATTTGGTACGCGGTTTAGATTATTATAACCGCACCGTCTTTGAATTCTTTTCTAAAGACCTGGGCGCGCAAGATACCTTTTGCGGTGGGGGGCGCTACAGCCTGGGCCGAGAAGTTGGCGCAAAAGAAGATTATGAATCAATTGGCGCTGCAATGGGCATTGAGCGCCTGCTCTTGCTTCTTGAGCCATTACAACACCAACTCGCACTTACTCAACCACCGGTTCTGCATGTTATTTTGCCGTTGGCAAATGAGCAAGATGCACTCGCACTGTTGCTCGCAAATACGCTCCAACAAAATAAATTGGCTACTGACATTATTTTTGAAAAAGCCTCAATGACCAACATGCTCAAAAAAGCAAATCGTACGGGCGCTAAATATGTATTGGTATTGGGAGAACAAGAACAACAAGATGGCACTGTCACCATAAAAAACATGATGACAGGCCAAACTGAAACCGTTAAACAAGCCGAAGCTGTCAATTTTTTAAAATAAAAAAATTTATTTCTTACTTTGTTTGAGATAACTTTGAATGTAAAGAATCTTTTTGAGCTGGTTGTCAAAACCAAAGCAATAACGCGAGAAACTCACATTAAGATCACGCGTAATGTCTTTGACGTATTTTTTAACAAATTTTATCTTTTTTTCAATCAGCTCTAAAACGTTATCTGAATCTGATTTTTCAACGATGACTTTTGAGTTGGCATCATCAGACAAGAAATACAAAAGTTGAGAAGCTTCGTGCTCAATCTCTTGAATCAACATATCAAGGCTTGCGGTATACTGCGCAATACTTTGCTCAGAACGTTCATACTCTTCTTGATCAACTTTAACCGTGCCAGCTTTAATGAGTTCGTTAACTTTAGTTTTGATCAATTCACTTTTTTCTAAAGCTAGATTCTTTTTTTCAATCACTTCTTCATGCAAACCATGCAGCGCCGTAAGCGCTTCAATAATTTTTACACGAAGTGGCTCTGCAAGAGCACTTTCCATAGTCAAAAGCTTCTTGCCTTCTTGTTCTAAACGAGCCAAAAAAGCTTCGCGTTCTGCTTTTTTTTCTTCATCTGTTTTGGGGTTCTTATCATGGTCAGCATTCTGGTCCAGAAGATTAGTACCCTGCTCAAGATTCTTTTTTTCAGTATCAATCATGATATCGTCCAATTGTCCAAAAAATTAACAAAAAATATCTCCCAATTTGCAACACAAACTAGTCTAACTTTTCAATCAAAAAATAGCAAAGGCCATAACACATTAAATTAAGGCATTTTTAGCCAAAAAATCGATTCCTTGATTTTATCAAAAGATTTCAGTCATACTAACTGTAAATTCAAAAAACAGGAGCAAATATGGTTAGTTTACTTGACTAGATCAACAAAATTACTCAGAAAAAACCTTTACTTGAAACGTTTAACTAAAAAAAAAGATTTACTCCAAACTGTCACAAAAACAATTACATCAAAAGAGCCAAACAGCCTGTTAAACTAAGGTTTTTTAGACAATAACGCAACACTTACCCACAAAGGTGTTAGTAAGTACCCTCCACGCATGCTCATATGTTCGTACTGAACCCATTAAGAACACATTGTTCCAATTTAGGACAAGGCCAAAAAGAGCGTCTCAATGATCATTTAGCGCAAGTTAACATAATATACAAAGTTGCGACGCAAATTTTTGCGATCTTTAATTGTGCGAAAAGAGTCAAAAAAGCAACTTTCTAAAAGAAAAAAATGTTTTTCTTGGCAAGAAGAATTTATCTTCTTGCCAACCTTGACGCACAGCCGCACCTTGCTACACTTTTACTAGGGTCGTTCAGCATTTTCTTGCATTACAGAGCAATAAAAATTTGTTAGGGATAAAACCATGAATCTACTCTCTTTAATAGTTTCATTCTCTTTATTAGCACAAGTAGCGCTTTTTGCAGCTTTAACTACCGAACCGAAATCTCAACCTCAACAATCGGTCAATGCATGGCTGGAAAAAGCAAAAGCAAAGATTTCTAAACAAGTTTTACCAAATGGCCTTACCACTATCCATTACCCGCTACCGGGCAGCAACAAAGTTTATGTCAGCGTTACCTACAACGCCGGCGCCAAAAATGAGCTACCAACCGAGCACGGCTTGGCGCACATGGTTGAGCATATGATTTTTAAAGGCACTGAAAAAATGTCTGAACGAGATCTGGACGCCATTGCTGAAAAATTTTGCATTGGCGGGATTGGCGTCGGCTTTAACGCCGGAACTTATTATGATATTACCAACTACTACTTTAAAACCGACAAAAACAACTGGCCCGTTTTTGTTAACATGCTTGCCGACTGCATGGAAAATGCCTGCTTTAAAGAGCATCATTTTGCTTCAGAGGTAAAAGCAGTAGCGCAAGAAATGAAAATGCGTAATGCCCGGCCCTCTACCTGTATTTTTGATACCTTGGGCCACGAGCTTTTACCGCCAAACCATCCCTATGCCCATCCACTTGGCGGCAACCTCAAAACATTGCTCAATTCAAACGCCCAAGATTTAAAAGCTTTTTATCAACGTCACTACGCACCAGCCAATGCCTTGGTCACTATTGTGGGCGACTGTGATGCAGAGCAAGCTTTTGCACAAGTTCAAGAGGCTTTTGGCACACTAGAAAACCCTTATTTCAAACAAGACACACAAACGCCCAACCCAGTTCATGCCGATTTTTTCCAAAAAAATACGACCGTGTACAAGCCAGTCCCTAACCCTGTGGTCCGTTATTGTTGGCTTACCCCGGGCGATTTGTATGAGCGTGAAATAGCGGCCCCCGCACTCAGTTACGCTCTTTCTTTGCGCTTTGAAAAAAAAATAAAGGATAAAAAAGATCTTGTTTATTCAATTGGCGCCAGTCCCATAACGTTTAATGAAATTGGCTATTTTATGATCAGCTTCGAGCCCAAAGAAAATACCAATGGCGTGCAAACCAAAAGTTGCAAAGAGGCAATTGAGCACGAGCTGCGCAAAATTATGACCAAAGGAATTACTGAAGAAGAACTTGCTTGCTTTAAAAAAATTTCAATAACTTCAGTACTCAAAGCATTTGATAGCGCGCAAAGTGTGGCAAACCTTTTTGAGCAGCAGTTTTTCAAATTCCGTAATGAATTCGAAATTTTTAATGACATTGCCGCTGTTGAAAATTTAACACAAGACACCATTAAAAATTTCTGTAAAAACTATCTGCAACCCTACCTCATGCATACCTTTACCGTTATGCCACTGCTTGAAGAACAAAAAGAAACATGGCAAACTTTGCAAGCCGCCCTTGATACGTACGAGCAAACAGCACTTGCGCAAAAAATACGTGAAAACGAAGTTGAGCAACCCCGCCTTTCAGACCAAATGCCAGAGCCAACGCTGCTCACACTCACCTACGAACATCCCGACAAAAAAATTACCCTTTCAAACGGCCTGGACGTTTATTTGAAATATCGCGACATCAGCCCATTTGTTTGCGCAAGTTTAAGCTTTAAAAATAGTGAACAGCTCGATATTGCCTTGCGCAACAGCAACCTGGCGCACGCAGCACAATTTGCCGTCAACCTGCTGAGCGAAGGAAGCGAAGATTATTCAAAACAAGAGCACCAGGCGTTCTTTGATTTGCTGGGCGCATCGTGGAACATGAGTTATGGTCGCGGTTCCTTTTCATGCCTACCTGAAGATTTAATGCTGGTAGCCGACCGCTTTGTGCATATTTTAACCAGACCAACCTATCCAGAAAATATCTTTACTCAAGAACAAGCAGACGCCATTGACCGCATTAAGCAAGCACAAGACAATAGCTTTTATCTAGCACAAAGCACCGTACAACAGTATCTATTTCAAGGTTATCCGTGGATTAAAACTGACGAACAAACGATACAAGAACTTGCTGCAATTCAGCGTGATGATCTGTTTGCTTTGCACAAGCGCTTTGTGAACCCGAGGCTGATGTTTTTGACAATCGTTGGCAACTTTGATCAAGCAACCATTATTGAACAACTCGAACAAACGTTTGGCTTGTGGCAACAAAACCAAAGTTTTGATGTGAATGCTGAAATGCCAGCAGTACCTGATATCAGCAACCCGCAAGCAACATCACTTCATAAATTTTTGCCAAAAGAACAAGTTGCTCTGGTTGCCGGACGCGTTACCACTACCTTTGATACCGACGACCGATTTTGCTTAAAATTACTCGAGCTTTATTTAAATAAATGTCTTTACGAAATTCGCGAAAGAACCGGAATTTTTTATTCTTGCAGTGGATCGTTAAGTTCAACAAACTATCTGACCAAAGGTAACAGCTGTATTGGCACGCTTGTTTCAATCGATAATGTTGAATTGGCACAAGAGGCAATCAAAAATGTTTTACAAACTATCTGCACCAACGGCATCGATGAAAAAAATCTTGCAGTTGCAAAACAAAATTATCAAGTTACTCTAGCTAAAGGCTTCTCTACTAACGTTTCATTAGCCGAAAGCTATGCATCCCTGGTACAAATAAACATGCCATGGACGCATTATGACGACTGCATTGAACGCGTACACCGTCTTTCATGTGATGACGTTAACCGTGTTGCAAAGCAGTACTTAGATCCGACAACCTGGAGTTTTATTACCGTAGGAAGGACTTACAACAATGCTCGTGCCTGAAAAATTTCCTGTAACGTGCCATAGCAACAAGGTAGGCCTTGGCTCAACCTTTGTTGCTATTAAAGGCAAAGTAACCGACGGTAATAACTTTATTGAGCAAGCGCTTGAACAAGGTGCCACCGCTCTGGTAGTTGAGCACCCTTTTAAACCCTGCGAATTTTTAAACAAGCACAACGAAAAAAACATTACCATTTCAATGGTTCCCAACGCACGCAAAACACTCGCAATTATGAGCAGCAATGCTGCGGGCAACCCTGCTTCTCAACTAAAAATTATTGGCGTTACCGGCACCAAAGGCAAAACAACCACAACGTATTTGATTGAACATATGCTGCGCACGAGCGGTCACAAAACAGCAATGCTGACCGGCGTTGTTAACCAAATTTTAGATCAAAAAGAGCCAAGCACCCTCACCACACCAGAAAGCGATTACCTGCACATGTTTTTTGCTGAATGCGTAAAACAAAATGTTGAGTATGTAGTCATGGAAGTTTCTTCTCATGCACTCAGCCTTTTCCGCACTCACGGTATCATTTTTGAGGCTGCTGCTTTTACTAATTTGGCACCTGAGCACATGGATTTTCACGAAACATTAGAAAATTACTTTGCCGCAAAAATGATGCTTTTTGATCAAGTAAAACCAAACGGCACCATTGTTATTAATGCTGACAACGAGTGGGGAGCAAAGGCCCTTGAACAGTTGGCAAGCAAAAAACCAACCGCCAGTTCTTTGCAGCAGGTCAACATTACGCACAACAATCTTCACGGTCTTGTTTTAACCATCGACAATCACGAATTTAAAACAACAAAACTTTTTGGCACGTTTAACGCACAAAATATTTGCCAAGCGTACACGCTCTGCAAGCAGTTGGGCGTAAGTTCAGAAATTATGCAACGAGCACTAGCAAGCTTTCCTGGCGTTCCAGGCAGGCTGCAGGGGCACCAACTTGCCAACGGCGCTTACGCGTTTGTTGATTATGCACACAACGGCTCTTCATTTGAGGCGGTGCTGAGCACGCTGCGCCCACTCACCAAACATTTAATTGTAGTTTTTGGCTGTGGCGGCAACCGCGACAAAATGCGCCGCACACTGCTGGGCCAACGCGCAGCTGAGTATGCCGACAGCATAATTTTAACTGACGACAACCCACGCTTTGAAAAAAGCGAAGCAATTATTAACGATATTTTACAAGCAATCCCTACCCCAAAACGTGACCACGTTGTATGCGAGCCAAACCGACATTTAGCACTCGCTCGTGCTGCAGCTCAAGCAACACCAGAAAGTATTATTGCAATTTTGGGCAAAGGGCACGAAACTTCGTATATCGTTGAAGGAACAATTTATTCCTTCAACGACTTTAAAGAAATTCAGCAATTCTAAAAATGCTAACTCGTTGAGTCGTACATCAGCTGCCCAGCCAAGTTAACGGTAGCACCGCTCAGTACGTACGTATCCAAATCAAATGATGCACCAGAAGCTGATTTACCAAGCGTAAGACCGTTGGTCAAGGCTTGTGTTGAAGTGTCGAAGCGATAAGAGACCGTCCATACTTCAATTTCGTCGTGCCCACCAGCAGGCCCATTGCCTCCGATAGCAACATACTTACTATCGACACTCCATGCAACACCATTAATTGATGTTCCGTAGTTGTAGCTTGCAACTTCTGAAATTGTTGATTGATCAAAGTTATAAAGCTGCAATTCATTACCATTATCTGGAGAACCACCTACTGCAACAATGTATTGCCCATCAGGATTCCAGCGTGCTTCAGAAATAACATTATCAACAGAGCTGTAGTTTATCAAAGCAATTGCCGCTGTAGGAGAAAAGCCAGTTTCTGAAAAACCAAAAATAAAACTTCTACTAAAACCAGTCGCTCTACCAATAGCTTCTACCATATAACGTCCATCTGGAGAAAACTCCCATGACGAGACAAGACCAGGGCTCGAGTTACCAACTGAAAATGTATCAACCAATGTTGCTGTAGCCCCATCAAATGAATATAAATAACGCGGTGACGACAAACTACCCGGAAACAATAATCTAAATGCAAAATATTTCTCACTCGGATGCCATGCTGGTCCGAGCACAAACGTGGAATTTGCTCCGGCAGGCGAGATAGTTGTTACCGTTGATAGCGCAACACCATTAAATCGATATATGCGAACTTTATCATCTGGGCTATCGCTAAATGTCGCACATAAGATATATTGGCCAGAAGGGCTCCAAACTGCTCGACCTACAGCGCCAGCCGTAGTAACGTCTGTTACCGTTATAGTAGTTAAGCTTGTTCCATCAAAACTATAAACCCGCAAGTCATTTGTTGCATCGCCGCCTGCAACAATAAAGCGCCCATTCGGATGCCAACGCACACTATACACTTCAGTACCACCTCCTGCCCAGTTATCACCGGTAACGTACGTTAGCGTCGAGCCATCAAACCGATAAATTTGAAATTCCAAAGTATTGGTTGGGCCAAAGCCTCCAACAGCCAAATATCTGCCATCTGGGCTCCAATCAACCGAATTAACACGCGTACCATAACTTGCTGTTGTGAGTTGCACAAAGCCATTAGCAACCGTACTTGCACGCGTACTCAGGGTTACTTTATTGTCCAGCCACATACGGCCCTTGCTCAAGCGCATGCCAGTATGAGTTGTTTGCAACGTTGTAGCAGAGCCTTTCAAATAAATACCCGCAGATTTGCTTTGTAACTGTATTAAGTCTTTGTCTGGCGTACTTGGGTAGTAATACAGGGTTGTATTCGGATCGAAGGTCAAAAGTGATTGCGGCATAACATAACTTTGCATCCACGATTGATAAATAAAGCATGAAGTACCGGTCACCACAACATCGTTTTGAAAAAACATGCGCCCAGTCCTGAACGCAAAGTCATCTGTTAATGCTAGCTCAACGTTGTCCAGCGTCACATGACCTTTTTGGTCAAAGCAGCGAATAATAGGAATGTGCGAACTGTTGCGTGTTGTTTTGATGGTCATATTTTTTAATGTCAACGAAACATCTGACGCGAGCAACAGCTGCGCATGCGCGCCAAGCGTTAATGTGTGCCCATCGCCGTCAATAATTGTGTCATCAATAAATTGCAAAACCGTATCGGTTGGCAAACTCAAACTACCGCCCAAATGTATTGTATTGCCACGACCATAAATTTTGCCACTGCTGGACCACGTCACATGCGCATCTAAAAATAAGTCGCCACGTAAATCCAGCGAGCCGGTGGTACGCAAATCAATAGCACCTGAAACGGTTACAAACGTGTCCAGCGCTGCCGACTGTCCCGCCAAAATGGTAAAACCGTTGTTTAAGCGCACGTAGCCTTTTGCTGTGTTAAAATTACGAAACACATAATGCTTATCTTGATACACAATACTTGATGTGCCATCTAAACTTGTTGCTTGAACAAGCGTTGGGCACAGCACAAGCACCAATAATAATTTTAAAAGTCTCTTCATTTTTTTCTCTCTTTTTCTATTTTCTACTTTTTCTACTTTCTACTTTCTACTTTTTTTGTTTTTATTTTCTAACTCGTTGAATCATAAAACAGCTGTCCTGCTAAATTCACCGTAGCCCCACTCAGTACGTACGTATCCAAATCAAATGATGCACCAGAAGCTGATTTACCAAGCGTAAGGCCGTTGGTCAGCGCTTGCGTTGTTGAATCAAAACGGTAATAAACTGAATAAACCTCGATCTCATCATGCCCAGCTCCTGGCGTATCGCCGCCAATTGCTACATATTTACTATCTCTGCTCCAGGCAACACTATTAATCGAAGCACCACCTGCACCATAATCAACACTGGAAACTTCAGTCAACGTGCTAGGCCTGGTAAATTGATACAATTTCAATTCGCCACCACTACTTGGAAACGCTCCCCCAACAACTAAATTTTGTCCATCAGGACTCCAACGAACATATGGTTCCCCTCCATACGTCAAGGTGTCAACAAGCGTAAATGATGTAGTATTAAATCTAAACAAATTAATAACATAAGCTGTAGCAGCAGCATTAACTTGTGCAAAAACAAAATGCGAGCCATCTGGCATAAATTCTGTACTAACTCCGGAATTCCCATTATCTTGTGTAGAAACAAGTGATAATGATGAACCATTAAAACTGTATAATCGAGCTTGATCAAAATCAACCTGATTTGAACATGCAATCATAAAATGAGTACCTCTTGGATGCCAAGAGCAATCATTGACTTTTGGATATAAACCAGGCCCTCCCGAAGTGCCCATATCATCACTATCTAAAAATGTTAACTTGTTTGCTTTAAAAGAATAAATTCGCAACTCACTACTAAACTCATCTTGATCAATACCAAACAAAATGTATTCCCCAGATGGATGCCATTCAACACATTTAACAAAACCACCGCCCGACAAGTCTATAGCTACAATTGTTGTCAACGTTGTCCCATCAAAGCGATAAATACGCACATCATTGGTTGCGTCACCAACCGCAGCAACTAATTGCCCATTTGGATGCCAACGAACCATATAAACTTCAGCTCCACCACCGGTCCAATTGTCACCGGTAACATACGTTAACGACGATCCGTCAAATTTGTAGATTTGAAACTCTATACCATTTGTTGGACCAACCCCACCAACAGCCAAATATCTACCGTCTTTGCTCCAATCAATCGAATCAACTTGCGTACCATATGAAGCCGTTGCTACCTCAGTAAAAGCACGCGCATCGGTATTTGCTCGTGTGCTCACCGTCACTTTATTGTCCAGCCACATACGGCCCTTACTCAAGCGCATGCCAGTATGAGTTGTTTGCAACGTTGTAGCAGAGCCTTTCAAATAAATACCCGCAGATTTGCTTTGTAACTGTATTAAGTCTTTGTCTGGCGTACTTGGGTAGTAATACAGGGTTGTATTCGGATCGAAGGTCAAAAGTGATTGCGGCATAACATAACTTTGCATCCACGATTGATAAATAAAGCATGAAGTACCGGTCACCACAACATCGTTTTGAAAAAACATGCGCCCAGTCCTGAACGCAAAGTCATCTGTTAATGCTAGCTCAACGTTGTCCAGCGTCACATGACCTTTTTGGTCAAAGCAGCGAATAATAGGAATGTGCGAACTGTTGCGTGTTGTTTTGATGGTCATATTTTTTAATGTCAACGAAACATCTGACGCGAGCAACAGCTGCGCATGCGCGCCAAGCGTTAATGTGTGCCCATCGCCGTCAATAATTGTGTCATCAATAAATTGCAAAACCGTATCGGTTGGCAAACTCAAACTACCGCCCAAATGTATTGTATTGCCACGACCATAAATTTTGCCACTGCTGGACCACGTCACATGCGCATCTAAAAATAAGTCGCCACGTAAATCCAACGAGCCGGTCGTGCGCAAATCAATAGCACCTGAAACGGTTACAAACGTGTCCAGCCCTGCCGACTGGCCCGCCAAAATGGTAAAACCGTTGTTTAAGCGCACGTAGCCTTTTGCTGTGTTAAAATTACGAAAAACATAATGCTTATCTTGATACACAATACTTGATGTGCCATCTAAACTTGTTGCTTGAACAAGCGTTGGACAGAGCACAAGCACCAACAATAATTTTACAAATTGCTTCATTACTTCTCCAAACTTTCTACTTCTCACTGCTTTTTATCTTCTAAATTTTTTGTTTTTTTATTTCTTAGCTTGTTGAGTCATAAAACAACTGCCCAGCCAAGTTAACGTTAGCACCACTCAGTACGTACGTATCCAAATCAAACGAAGCACCGGAAGTTGAGTTGCCAAGCGAAATGCCGTTGGTCAGTGCTTGTGTTGATGTATCGAAGCGGTAAGAAACTGAAAAAACATTTAATTCATCAAACCCCGCATCGGGATTTGAGCCTCCAACAAGCAGGTATTTTCCACTTGGGTCCCATGCTATTGTCTCTAAGCCTGCTACCATTGCCGTTGTAACATGTTGTTCAAAAATAAGCGACAAAGCAGAGCCATTAAATTGATAAATCTCTATTTGTGATGTAGTTGTTGAGTCTCTTCCTGCTATCGCAAGATAATTGCCACTTGGATCCCAGTTAAGACCCTCAATTCTTGGACCTGTAGTTACACTATCAGCTAGTCCTAAACTTGTGCCATTAAAGCTATACACAGTAACGTTGCGAGGTAAGCCACCAAAAGCAATAAAGCGACTGTCAGGGCTCCATGCAACCTCTTCAATTATGCTTGTATGAGAAGCGCTATCAATAAACGTTAAACTTGTCCCATTGAAGCTATAAATATGGACTTCATTGGGCGTAGTTCCTGCAACTGCCACATATTTACCATCAAAACTCCATTCGACTGTTTCTGCTCGAGAGCCAAAATTTGCACTATCAATAAGTGATAAAGTACCATACTGAAACCTAAATATTTGCAATTCATCGCCATTGGTAGGACCAACACCCCCTACTGCAATAAATCTTCCATCACGACTCCAGGTAGATGCTTGGATTTCAGTGCCATAAGATGCACCGGCAGCCAATGCAAGCGTAGAACCATCAAAGCTGTAGACCTGTAACTCCTGGCCGTTTGTCGGCGTTCTTCCGCCTACGACAACAAATCTACCATCTGGACTAAAATTCACACTCTCAACCTTATCGGCTCCATAAGTAGCACTATCGATCAGCGTAAAAACCGATCCATCAAATCCAAATATTTGTACTAAGTCTAAACTTGTAGGACTAATGCCACCTACTGCAACAAATCTACCGTTAGGGCTCCACGAAACGTCAAAAATTCTCGTACCATAATTTTGAGTATCAAGAAGAGTAAGCCCATTAAACTTCGTGTTTGCTCGCGTACTCAGGGTTACTTTGTTATCCAGCCACATGCGGCCCTTGCTCAAGCGCATACCGGTGTGCGTTGCTTGCAACGTTGTTGCAGCACCTTCCAAATAAATGCCTGAAGATTTATCTTGAAGCTGAATCAAATCCTTGCCCGTCGAACTTGGATAGTAATAGAGCGTGGTACCTGGATCGAAAGTCAAGAGCGAATGGGGCGCAACATAACTTTGCATGACCGATTGATAAACAAAACGAGAAGTTCCAGTTACAATAACATCGTTATTAAAAAACATACGCCCAGTTCTAAACGGAAAGTCGTCTGCCAACGCTAGCTCAACGTTGTCCAGCGTCACATGTCCTTTTTGGTCAAAGCAGCGAATAATAGGAATGTTTGAGCTATTGCGTGTTGTTTGTATGGTCATGTTGCGCAGCGTTAACGAAACGTCAGAAGCAAGCAGCAACTGCGCATGCGCGCCAAGTGTTAACGCATGACCATGACCATCAATAATTGTATCATCAATAAATTGTACAATGGTATCAGTTGGCAAACTCAATGAACCGCCCAAATGTATTGTATTGCCACGGCCATAAATTTTGCCACTGCTGGACCAGGTTACATGTTGATCCAAAAATAAATCACTACGTAAATCCAGCGAGCCGGTAGTACGCAAATCAATAGCACCTGAAACGGTTACAAAGGTATCCAAGCCAGCAGACTGGCCCGCCAAAATGGTAAAACCATTGTTCAAGCGCACGTAACCTTTTGCTGTGTTAAAATTACGAAAAACATAATGCTTATCTTGATACACAATACTTGATGTGCCATCTAAACTTGTTGCTTGAACAAGCGTTGGACAGAGCACAAGCACCAACAATAATTTTACAAATTGCTTCATTACTTCTCCAAACTTTCTACTTCTCACTGCTTTTTATCTTCTAAATTTTTTGTTTTTTTATTTTCTAGCTTGTTGAATCATAAAACAGTTGCCCAGCCAAGTTAACGGTAGCCCCACTCAGTACGTACGTATCCAAATCAAATGAAGAACCAAGAACTGAATTGCCAAGCGTAAGGCCATTGGTCAGCGCTTGTGTTGTTGTGTCGAAGCGGTAACTAACTGAGTAAACTTCAATTTCGTCATGTCCAGCGGCAGGCCCTTGACCACAAAGCGCTATGTACTTGCCATCTTTTGACCAACTTGTTTCTGCGTGTCCATTGCTATTGCTACCATAATTTGAACTCGTTACCAACGTTAGTGAAGAACCATTAAATTGAAAAATTTGGAACTCATTACCATTGGTCGGCACCCGACCGGACAGAGAGATGTATCTGCCGGTAGAATCCCACTGCACACTGTTTGGTGAAATCTGTGTTCCATAATTTAGACTGTCAACAAGCGCGCATGTTGTTCCATTAAAACTGTAAACTTGAAGTTCATTACCATTAGTTGGCCCATTCCCTCCAACAGCTAAAAAATGACCATCGGGGCTAAATTTCACGGCCAAAACACTAGCCGCTGCGCCATATGTAACACTGGTAACCAATGTTAGCGATGATCCATTGAACGAATAAATTTTAAATGTACCATCGCCCACACCAACCGCAACAAGCGCACTGTTAGTTGGATGCCATGAGCAACTAAAGGGTGGAAGCGAGGGCCCTGCTATATTAAGGCCGGTAACAAACGTAAGGCTTGCGGCAACAGGAGTCCCACTAAAACGATACACTTGCAAACCATCACCAGTCGGCACCGGTGTTGGATTATAGGTGCCAACAATAATATACTGCTGATCAAACGACCACGCCAACCCAAACGCATTACCAATATCAACCACCGAGCTTAATGAAACGGTAGCAAGTAATGTTAAACTTGTCCCATCAAAGCCATAAACCTTAAAGTTATTAGGATACCCACCAACTACTGCAAGATACTGACCGTCTATACTCCACCGCGTACAGAACGCTTTGTTTTCAGTACCGCCAAAATTAGCCGTTGCTACCGACGTAAGGGCTGCACCATCAAAACTATAAACCTGCACTGAAGTAGCCCCGCCCCCTTCTCCAACTACCGCTACAAAACGCCCATTGGGAGAAAAATCGATTGAATAGGCTCCAGTTGCCCCGTAGCTTGCTGTGTCCACTTGCGTAATACTGGTCAACGTTGTGTTTGCCCGCGTACTCACCGTCACTTTATTGTCCAGCCACATGCGGCCCTTGCTCAAGCGCATGCCTGTGTGTGTTGTTTGTAACGTAGTTGAACTGCCCTTCAAATAAATGCCCGCAGATTTACTTTGCAACTGGATTAAATCTTTTTCGAAAGTACTTGGATAGTAATACAACGTTGTACCTGGATCGAACGTTAACAGCGATTGCGGAGCAACATAACTTTGCATGACCGATTGATAAATAAAGCAGGAAGTGCCAGTCATCACAACATCATTCTTAAAAAACATACGCCCAGTTCTAAACGGAAAGTCGTCTGCCAACGCTAGCTCAACATTGTCCAGCGTCACATGTCCTTTTTGGTCAAAGCAGCGAATAATAGGAATGTTTGAGCTATTGCGTGTTGTTTGTATGGTCATGTTGCGCAGTGTTAGCGAAACGTCTGAAGCGAGCAAAAGCTGCGCATGCGCACCAAGCGTTAACGCATGGCCATGCCCATCAATAATTGTATCATCAATAAATTGCACAATCGTATCAGTTGGCAAACTCAAAGAACCGCTCAAATGAATCGCGTTACCGCGCCCATAAATATTGCCGCTCCTTGACCACGTCACATGAGCATCTAAAAATAAATCGCCACGCAAATCTAGCTGACCACTTGTGCGTAAATCAATGGCGCCCGAAACCGTTACAAAAGTATCTAAACCAACAGACGCCGCTGCCAAAATGGTAAAACCATTATTAAGTCGCACGTAACCTTTTGCCGTGTTGCCATCGCGAAACACATAATGCTTGTCCTGGTAAACTTGCGTTACCGTACCATTCAAACTTGTTGCTTGAACCAACGTTGGACAACTAAAAAAAACCGATAAAAAAACTATAAAAGCCAATACCTGCTTACGCATCTCATTTCTCCTTTATTTTTTAAAAAAATGCTTAGCAAAAGTATGTTGAAAAAATTTACCAAAAATCAAACAACCAGAAATTTTTGTTGTTGATAGTCCCACGTTACCAAAACTGGATTAAGCTTCTTAAAAGATTCTTCACCCACCACCGAAATAACTGCTGGCTCTCCACGGCTATTTTTTTCAAGAACAGTCAACACCCCCAGGGCGTTTTTTGCTACACTTTTGGGAAAAAAAAGATGTTCAGGATCATGAGAACGTAACACAACCACCTCATTTTTTAGTTCAACGGTCATGCGATGCGGTTTGATTTCATAAAACGGTTCCGATTTAAAAGCAAAAGTCTGAATGTTATAAAACACTGGCATGCGCTGAGCGCCTCCACCCAGCAACCAGAGCGCTTGCGCATTGCCACTGCCAAACCAATGCATAGGTAACCCAATAAACAAAACAGCACGCTCATAAATTTTTTTGTTAGTAACCAGCTCTTTGAATGCAGTAGTTATCGTGCACAGCACACGCTCTTTAGTACGCTGGCGATAAAAAAAACCTGTGGCGTTAACAACCAAAATAAGCGATAAAACAACACCAACCCAACACTGAGAAAGTTTTAAACGCGAACTATAAAACGCAAGTACATACAAAATAATACCAAACAAAAACGGCAAGCCAACGTACAAATAGCGCGGTTGATAGTACAACAGCAAAGCCGGCCAGGTAAAAAGCGCCATGCTCCCAGCAAGAAAGAAAAATTCTTTATATTGCTTGCGCGCAATAAACGGCCAGACAAAAAAACTGATTATCACCAGAACCAAACTGCCTTTGAACAGACGATTGCCGCTGGGAACAAGCCCGACATATAAATAATCGCACACATAACTGATCCAGTCGCCCAGTCGTTCTTGCTGACGCGCAATAAAAACAGAAAGCGTTTGCTTAAAACTCCCACCAACAGTTTGCAACGGATAGAGCCAAACGCGTACCATCAAATAAAAAAGAGCACCTGCCCAATAACCAAGCGATACCCGCACCGCACGGCCAGCATGCGACCACAGTGCCCCGCCTTGCGTAAACAAAAAGTAAAAAATGGTCGCAGCAAACGCCCAGACCGGAAAAACAAGTAACGTCTCTTTTGCAAAAATACTCACTGTCATAATACTGCACGAAAGCAGGTACCAAGCCAATCGACCAGTATCAAGATAACGCTTCAAAAAATAAGCAGACCCCAGCAAATACAACGCGTCAACAATATAAATTTGGCAGGTAAAAACGCCGATCCAATGCTCAAGCGATGGGTGCAACGCAAAAAACATAGCACCAAAAAAAGCAAAATACGGGCCAAAAAAAGTAAAATATATATTAAAGAGCGCAACCGAAAGTAATGCATGAAGCGTAATAACGCATATCAACAACGCGTACGGATTAATACCTAAAAACCAGCTTTCTAAACCAAAAAGAACAAACTGCATGGGTCGATACAAAACCGAACCAAAAGTTAGTGGATAGGCGGCATAGTTTGAAGGATTAAACGCATGGCCAATATCATGCGGCGCAAAAAATGAAAAGAGATCAGACAGTTTGTGTAATTGCGAATACCATAAAAACCCACAATCATCGTTAATAAAACCCCAATTAAAAAATGGTAGCGCAAGAATTGCCAGAACGTTCACAAAAATAAACACCGAAAAAAAAACTCTTTTTTTATCCATGCCTATCTCCTTTCTCTCGATTGGATCTTTACTCCTTTGGTTAATGCTATAGTATTTAGGCAGAGAAAGAAAGGAGTAGGCGTGCTGAAAATTTTTCAAAAAATTAAGACCCACTATCTCTTAATAAGTGGGATTTTTACTCTTAAAATAGTTGCACTTGTTCTCTTTTCTTCAGACTACATGCAGCAACTTTTTGTCCCGTTTGTTCAGCACTTTACCCACAACTTTGGTAACCCCTGGCAGTATTTTTTTGATTGCCAGTCAGCGGTAGAATTCCCTTACCACCCGCTCATGCTCTATCTTTTATCACTGTGCTACCTACCACTCAAGCTTTTGGGCATCAACGGGCATACGCTTGCCAGCATTGCGCTTAAACTACCAACGCTGTGTGCTGATCTAAGCATTACCTACCTGCTACTCAAAACATTTCCAACACGCACTCAAGAAGTTGCATTTTTTTATTGCGCCTCGCCCATCATTTTTTATGCAGCCTACCTGCACTCGCAACTCGATCTAATACCAACTGCTATCCTGTTTTTGAGTATTTACTTGCTCAAACAAGACAGAGTTCTTTTTGCATCACTCGCGCTGGGCTGCGCATTGAGCACTAAACTGCACGTTATTGCAGCAGCACCAATCATGGCTATTTACGTACTCAAAAATTATTCGTTTAAAAAAATGATTACGTTTAGCACTGCAGCATTCGCGGTTTATTGTTTTTTTGTAGCGCCATTTATTGTGAGCACGGGCTATTATCACTTGGTACTCACGCATCCAAAACAGATGCTCTTGTTTGATGTCTTTGCACAATTTGGCTCCCTCAAACTGTACCTGCCAATATGCGCATTGCTCACGCTGTATGGCCGCTTTTTTACGTACGACAAAATTAATAACGATCTTATGGATGCTTTTTTAGGCATCGTCTTTTCTTTTTTTGTGCTGCTCATTATCCCCGCGCCAGCCTGGTACATGTGGATGCTGCCCTTTTTGAGTACCATATTAATTAAACAATCACACAACAACGCTAACATGCTCTGGACCTATGCAGGTCTGAACGGCTTGTACTTCCTATTTTTTATCTTTTTTTATCAGTCAAACTGTAATGATTTATTGTTTTTAGGCACGCCGGTCAACTTTAAAATACACCACCAAACGCTGTGTAACATTACGTTTACACTGCTTGAAGCAACGCTGCTGTTGCTGATTTATTGCATGTACAAATTTGGCGTGCGCAGTAATGCCATTTATAAAAAAGGACACAGTTTAATTATTGGCATTGGCGGCGACAGCGGTGCGGGCAAGAGTACCTTCATGCACGACTTACACGTTATTTTAGGCGCTAAAGCAACCATACTTGAAGGCGATGGCGACCACCGCTGGGAACGAAACGACACGCACTGGCAAGAATTTACCCACTTGGACCCCAAAGCTAACTACCTGCACCGGCAAGCTGAAAACCTTTTAAGTTTAAAAATGGGGCAAGCAATTAAACGCACCGACTACAACCACACCAGCGGCACTTTTGACCCCGCGCGCTTAATTAAACCAACCGATTTTATTTGCTTGAGCGGCTTGCATCCGCTCTACCTGCCCAAAATGCGCAAACTAATCGATGTCAAAATTTATTTGGATCCAGCACCAGATATCCGCGCGCATTGGAAAATTGTACGCGACATGCACAAACGAGGCTACTCAAAAGAAAAAGTAATCGAACAGCTCAACAAACGAGCAATTGACGGCCAAAAATACATTGAACCGCAAAAAAATTTTAGCGATTTGATTGTGCATTATTTTACCGACCAAAAATTTGAAGTTGGCAACCCGCACGAAAACCCACTCATAAAACTCAAAATCACGCTCGATTCTAGCGTGAGACTTGATCCATTAATTCAAGAACTTACTAAAGCCAACATCAACTTTGCGTGGGACTACGCAGCAGATTTAAGCTCACAATACGTAATTTTATCACAACCAATTGCGCACACGGTGTTACCAGCTATCGCGCAAAATGTGTTAATAAATATCGAAGAATTAACCGTACAAAACAACTTGTGGGCACAGGGCTATCGCGGCTTTTTGCAATTGATAACTCTGCTCATTATGAGCGAAAAAATGAGAGAAAAGGATATTTATGAACGAGCTTAATAATTTTGTACATTTATCCAAATACGCCGGCCAACGCTTCGACCTGGTGCAAGCCGGCGGGGGCAACAGTTCGGTAAAATTAAAAGATGGTTCGTTACTGATTAAAGCCTCTGGTTTTTCACTTTCTGAAGTTGAGCCAACTTCAGGCTACGCTATTGTTGATAATCAAAAATTGGTGGCAACGGCCTTTGATCCAAAAATTTTTACCATTGCCGACAAATACGAACGAGAACAAGCAGCAAAAAAAAGAGTAGATCAAGCACTTATTCAAGCAAACTACCGCCCATCAATTGAAACATTATTACACTCGCTGCTCGATAAATACACGCTGCATACCCACCCCATCGTTTTAAACAGCCTTGCCTGCAAAGCAAATTGGAAAGAACTGTTTTTTTCATTACTGCCCGACGCTTTGCTGATTGACTACCACACGCCAGGAATTGATTTGGCACTCGCGCTCAAGCAGGGAATTATAGATCTGGGCATCTCGCCAAATATTATTATCTTACAAAATCATGGCTTAATTGTTACCGCAACAACAGCCGAAGAAGTTATTTTTTTGACCGAACAAACGTTGGCAATTGTTGAAGAATTTTTGGATATTAGCTTCGAGCCTTACAAGTTCACTACACACATTTCTGCGCTGTGCAATAAACTAACCAACAACGTGAGCACTGTTGCCTACCTCTCACGAGATCGCGAACTTACCAGTCTGGCACTTAACAACAAAGAGATTCTTTTCTTGCCGCCCTTTTGCCCCGACGCATTAGTTTATTGCGGAGCCAGCGCTTTAGAACTGGCCAACCTGACAGACACGCAACCGGTATCAGATTATTTTTTGCAGTACCATGAACTGCCAAAAGTAGTTATCTACCAAAACCATTTGTTTTTTATTGCCAACAGCGTTAAAAAAGCAAAAGAAATTGAAGAGGTTTACAAATTTCACCTACTCGCGCTGCACGCTGCCTACCAAATTCCTGGGCCTGTTAATTATCTTTCACCACAAGAACTCAGCTATTTGAATAATTGGGAAGCTGAAAAATATCGACAAAAAAGAGCATAAAAAAAGCGATGCATTGTTTTGAATGCATCGCTTTTTTTAAGATTTCAAAAATTATTGGTTGGTTGTTTGATCAGTAGTTGTTGTTACTTGTTTTTTAACATTTTTACGATTATGGCGTTTGTATCCAGTTTGTTTTTTAGCTTGTTTACGAGCAGCTTGACGTTTTTGCTTACGAACTTGGCGTTTAGTAACTTTCTTACCTTTAACAACTTCTTGTTGCGTTGTTGCAGTTGACGCTGGCATCTCGGTTGTGGTTGCCACTGAAGTTGTTGTTGCGGTGGTTTGTGCAGCAACAGCAACTGGTGCTGTCACCGCAGGCGCTGGTGCTGGAGCCATTGTTAAATCAGTACCAGCCAAAGCAGCTATTGTTGTAACGACTGGCGTTGCTGCAGCAGGTGTTACAACGGTTGCAGTTGTAGCTGTTGTGGCAACTGGCGTTGTAGCTACTGCTTGCGATACTTGACCAGGACGACCTCTAAAGCCAGGACGACCGGCAAACAAACGGCTACTTTTACCAAACTTCTGTATTAAATCGTCGATATACTGATCAATTTTTGTTTTATTTTCAACGCTTACTAAATTATTATTCGAAAGATTAATCAGAAGAGCCTGAAACATCATATTTTCAGAACGAGAACTATTTGCTTCTTCGCGCATTTTTTCTTTATCAATGAGAGTCATTAACTGTAGTTGATCTGGATCTGACAAAGTTTTGCCTTGAGCATTTTTTATAAGTGTTGCAATGGTAACCAAATTTTCTACACCATCACGACCTTGAAGCTTTTTCTGAATATCGTCAAGACTCATGTTACCTAAGAAGTCACGCGCTGCTGACTGCATTCTTGCTTGATTCCAATTTTCAATAGCAGCCTGAAGTTTTGCTTGTTTGTCTTGAGCAAGAAGTTTTTTGCTAAAGATATAACCAAAAACTGGAAGCGCGCCACGAACATGCGTACCGGCTTTAAGCACGGTTACTTTAGCATTCATCACTTGTGTCAAAAGATCTACAACCTTATCTTGGTCTGCAGCCTCTAAAGCTTTATCGCCGGCCGCTTCAAGAACAGCCAAAACTTGACCCAAGGTATCACCTTGCGACTTAGTTTCATCAAGCCATCTGCTAATACCATCTTTAATTTGCGCCATGGTAAAGTTTTGATTCAATAATGCTTGCATAGCACCAGGCCCTGCAACACCCCAACGGCCATAGCGAATACCACGGAAAGAGCGCTCATAAGGAGATTGTTGCGTACTTGAAATACTATCATCAAAACCCCTGTTCATACGACGCGCCTGACGCTTGTAACCGCCGCGAGAACCACCACGGCGCCCTGAAGGCTGTGCCGACTGGTCAGTAGTAGTAGTATCAGTTGATGTGGTGTCGGTAGCAGCTGTTGCATGCATAAAATTGGCAAAAAGCACAAAGCTGGCAAGAAGTGCCAGTAAGAACATTTGTCTCGAAATCTTCATAAAAACTCCCTTTTTGATTACTTTTAGGTCTTTCAATACACACTCTACAACCTAATTTGAGGATAGCCATTTTGATTTCTATTTGTCAATTAATAATGAAAAGTTTTAAATTATGAAGCTCTGTCGTTATTTTAACAAAAAAACGGTTCTTTTTGCAATTGAGGGAAAAGGGTTAAATTTGGTTTAAAAATATGAAAAAATGGCAGAAATCGGCCATTTTTCTTAATTTTGCCACCAATGCCATTTTACAAATATAAATTTAATTAGTAGAATAAAGAGAAATTAATGATACCAATACGGTAGAGGTATCAAAGTACCGTAACTATTTAACTTAAACCTCGAGGTTATATCATGTTTAAGAAATTTATCAGCCCACTGTTAATTGCGCTTGCGCTTACCGCCAACGCACAACCTGCCGCAACGCCTACTGACCAAGGGCCAATGATTACCTTGGCCATGCCGGAAGTTATTTGGCAAACAATGCACGGTAGTCTGTTAGAACTCAGAACCCTTTTAAACAACCCAACAATCTTGGCAAACATTAATACCATCATGTTTGAAGGAAAAAATGCCCTTCATTGGGCTGCTCACAACGGCCACACTGCGTGTTTAAAAGAACTTGTTGCAGCTGGTGCAAATATTAATGAGGCAATAACGGCTGGGCCACACCAAGGCTTTACCCCACTTCATATAGCTGCCCGCTACGGGCAGGCTGCGTGTTTAAAAGTACTTATTGAAGGTGATGCAAATGTTAATGCGGCTCCAGATGCCGGCCCAAACCAAGGCAATACCCCACTTAATATAGCAGCTACCAACGGCCACACTGCATGCTTAAAAAAACTTCTTAAACATGGTGCTGTTAATGCGGCTCCAGCAACTGGCCCCATCCAAGGCCATGCCCCTCTTCATTTCGCCGCCTACTACGGCAATCTTGGGTGCTTAGAAGTACTGATTGCAGCTCAAGCAGATGTTAATGCGGCACTAACAGCTGGTCCAAACCAAGGCAGCACCCCTCTTCATTTCGCTGCCAGCAAAGGTAATACTACATGCGTACAAGCGCTAATTGCAGCTCATGCAAATGTTAATGCTGCAACAGCAGACGGCCCAAACCAAGGCTCTACGCCACTTTATGTGGCTGCCATGAACGGTCATCTTGGGTGCTTACAAGCACTTATTGCCGCTCACGCAGATGTTAACATGACACTAGCAACTGGCCCTTTCCAAGGCCTTACCCCACTTCATTGGGCTGCCATGAAAGGCCATACTACATGCGTACAAGCACTGATTGCAGCTCATGCAAATGTTAATGCTTGTTATAAAAACGGCGAGACACCAGCAAATACTGCAACCAAACACGGCCACTTAGCTCTTGCGCGCTTTTTAAACGATGTGCAAAAGAAGGGCCCACAAGCCGCAACAACAATTGAAAAAACCGCAGATGAACAATGCTCTATTTGCCTTTGCTCTTTTGACGAAGGTGATCAATGCGCTAGCCTTGGCTGCCCACATGACTTTCATGCAGACTGCATAAAGCAGGCTGCTGCTGCCGAGCTTAGAATTAATGATGAAAGGCGTAACGACCCAAACATTGGCGCTAACTACAAATCAAATGCTTCCTGTCCTCTTTGCCGCGCAGAAACTGAATTTACCAGAGAACGAACACAACCAACAGTCGTGCGTACTGTGCACATAATACAACCAACAAAGCTTGCTCGTACCTCAACTGACGACACTAACACCAGCACCTTTGAACCTATCACTGACCCTGACTCAGCAAGCTCAAGTTCTTTATCCTCTTCAAGTTCATCTAGTTCATCGAGTTCTTGCGGACCAAGCTCATCAAGTGCTGCAACAGCAACTTCTAATGATGAAGATGAACCAAGTTCAGAATCTTCTTTGAGAAGAACATCGCAACGAAGGCATCGCGAGTAAAAATTAACCAAAGGGGCTGCACACAAAACGCAGCCCCTTTTTTCTTGCGCTAAACCAAACCTCACCCATTCTTGATCTATTTTTCTCACAAGTTATGCTACAAAAACATAAAACTATTACACACGTGTCAACTCATTTTTAATCATAGAAAGCAAGTGTTATCATGAACAAAAAAATTATAATCTATCTCATAATCGCTTGTGCGCTCACAACAAAGGCTATACCAGCAGCACTACGGACTGACGTTAATGCCGTTGATAATAGCGGCTGGACGCGATTGCACCTGGCTGCCAGCAATAACAATGAAAGAGACGTAGAATTGCTTATCGCCGCTGGTGCAGATGTTGATGCCCAAAACTATGCCGGCTGTACACCACTTCTCTTTGCCGCTATGCATGGCTATGAAAAAATTGTAGCATTACTTCTTACCAAAGCTGATATGAGCAAGTATGTCGGCTGGACACCGCTGCATACCGCTGCTCTCAATGGCCACTTTAAGTGCGTACAATTACTTGTCAACGCTGGCGCAGACATTAATGCTAAAGACAGAAATGATCGGACGCCATTTGCTTGCGCTCGTGAAAATGGCCATACCGAAATTGCAGCATTTCTTAAAGCTGCTGGAGCTTTGTGATCAATTTTTCTCAGAAGCGAAGAAAATTTTATGATGATTATTAAAAGTATAATTTCTCTCATGATCGCTTGTGCGCTAACGACAAGCGTTATGCCTGCTGCATCCAATCAATCTTTTGGCAAAAAAGAAAAGGCACTTTGTGCAGCTGCCAAAACTGGCGACAGCAAACACTTACAAAAGCTTATTACTAAGAAAGCACATATTAATGCTCGTGACGAGACCGGCAGGACAGCTCTTCATCATGCTGCCGACTGCGGTCATATCGAAATTGTACGATTACTTATTACAGCCAAAGCAAATGTTTATGCTCTAGATAAGTACCACTTAACGCCACTTAATTTGGCAGCCTTTCATCGCCACAAAGCAATCGTAGAATTGCTTGAAGTCGCTGCTCTATCGCAATATGCTGCAAATCCAACACAAGACTAACTACCAAAGCCCCGGCGTAATCGCCAGGGCTTCTTGACCAATTTTCCCCACGAGCTATGCTACGCCTGAACATAAAACCAGAGCAAAAAAGGAGAGACTATGCTCATAATAATCCCCATGTCTGGGGTTGGAAAACGGTTTATGCAAGCGGGCTACAGCGACCCAAAACCACTCATCAACGTTGACGGCAAGCCAATTATTGAGCACGTGGTCAACCTCTTTCCCGGCGAATCAAATTTTATTTTTATCTGCAACCAAGAACATTTACAAACAACAGAAATGTACGATGTACTGCAACGCATAGCCCCTTCCGGCACTATTGTAAGCATTCCCAAACACAAAAACGGACCAGTGTATGCCGTCTCAAAAATTTTTGATTTAATTAACGACGATGAAGAAGTAATCGTTAACTACTGCGACTTTTCGATGTACTGGGACTATAACAACTTTTTGCGCCACACGCGCACGCGCAATGCAGCGGGCGCCATTCCTTCGTACAAAGGTTTTCATCCGCACATGCTGCACGACCCAAACTATGCATTTATCAAAGATCAAAACCAGTGGTTGCTGGAAATAAAAGAAAAGGCACCATTTACGACCAATAAAATGGACGAATATGCATCGACTGGTACCTACTATTTTAAACGCGGTTCGTTAATAAAAAAATATTTTCCAGAACTTATGAAGCTCGATATTAACGTTAACGGCGAATATTACGTAAGTTTAATTTACAACCTGCTCAAGCGCGACGGGCTTAACGTTTCAGTCTACGAAGTGCAGCATATGCTGCAGTGGGGCACGCCCAGCGACCTTGAAGAGTACGTTGGCTGGTCGGAATATTTCAAACGCGCTGCTCAGCAAACAGAACAAAAAAAAATAACACACGATCTCATGCTCATTCCCTTGGCCGGGCGCGGGCAGCGTTTTGCGCAAGAGGGCTACAGCGACCCAAAGCCACTAATTCCTGTCAGCGGTAAACCAATGATTGTACAGGCAGCAGAAAGTTTACCAGCAACAAGCAAACAAATTTTTGTTTGTTTGAACGAACATACTGAACGCTACCCACTTGAACAGGTAATTAAAGAAACGTATCCAAATGCAGGCATAAAAAAACTTGATCAGGTAACACAAGGCCAGGCCTGCACGTGCGAATTTGGTTTGCAAAATAGTGATCCAGAAAAATCACTGGTCATTGGCGCATGCGACAACGGCATGCTCTGGAATCAGCAAAAGTACCAAGAATTAGTTGACGACCAAAACGTTGACGTTATTGCCTGGAGTTTTAGAAATCATCCATCAAGCAACAAAAATCCACAGATGTACGGCTGGTTGGCTGTTGACCAAAACAACGTTGTTACCAACGTTTCAGTCAAGGTGCCGCTTTCTGCCAATCCATCACACGACCATGCAATTGTGGGAACGTTTACGTTTAAAAAAGCTGCTTACTTTTTGCAAGCGGCACACAACTTGCGCACAAAAAATATTCGTGTGAATAATGAATTTTATGTAGACAGCTGTATTAACGAAGCACTGACAATGGGTCTGAAAGTAAAAGTTTTTGAGGTTGATCATTACGTTTGCTGGGGCACCCCCAACGACTTACGCACGTTTGAATATTGGCAAAGCTTCTTTCACAAGTGCGCGTGGCACCCGTACCGTTTAGAAAAAGATGCAACGGTAGCACCTGAACAAATTGCAGCACTTGATATGAAATATTGTACGTTTACGCAACCAAACCAAGCAGTACTACCATACAAACAACAACCAGCTAGTCAACTATCTTGAACTTGTTTTGTTGATAGTCCCACGTTACAAAAACACTATCGTTGGTCTGCCATTGTTGATCAAGTAAAAACGTTATAGCGCACGGCAAACCTTCAGCGTTGGTTTGATTTACTATGCGCCGGCCCAACGATATTTTTTCAGTTTCCATCTTTTCAAAAAATAACTGTTCTTGCTGCTGTGAAACAACGCGCACGCCGCCTTCAACTCGCTCAACACTCACGTTATACGAATCTTGATAGTAGCCATACCACGGCAATGAGCCTTCGTACTGCCTGACCAAAAAAGTTTTTATGTCGTAATACACTTTGTTTTTTTCGCCGCGCGACAGCAACCACACCGCCTGCGCGGTGCCAGCAGCAAACCAGCGCAGCGGCAAACCAACAAAGATTATTGCTTTACCTGCACAACGCTTATCGCTTGCCAGATTGGCAAATGCTGTTGTTGTCATATGAAACACTGTTTCTTTTTTCTTTTGATGCACAACAAACATTGTTGCACTGGCAGCAATTACTAAGCAAAAGGCAAGAGCCAGGTGCACCCGCAGCCAATAATACTTTTTGCTATAAAAATCTGTTGCGTACGCCACAGCAAGCATTAAAAACGGCAGACCAATGTACAAATAGCGAAATTGATGAAAGAGCAACACCGACGGCCAGGTAAAGAGCAGCATGCTCAAAACTAAAAAGACAAAAAATATAATTTTTTTTCGTGCTACAAACGGCCACAGCAACAAGCTTATCAACACAATCAGCAAGCCCGTTTTTAACATTTTGCCGTGCGCAACCACAAACGAAATGCCAAAAATATCGCAGGCATAGGTTACCCACACAAAAAAGCGTTCTTTTTGTCCAACCAAAAAAGCGATAAGCTTGGTGCTTAAACTTTCAGTCGACGGCAAAACTAAAACACTTGAAAATACCCACCAGCGAAGAACAAAGTACGTTACCAGCGCAGCCCAGTAGCCACTTGAAAGTATTAAAGCACACCTGAGTTTGGCTACAAAAACGGTACTTTTATGCTCATACGTTTGCCACACAAAACTGAGCAGAGCTACCCATAACGGCAGTACCACCAACGTCTCTTTTGCAAACAACTGCATAAAAAAAATAGAACATGAAAGCAGGTAGCACCACCATTTTCCCGATCGCATAAACCGCCAGAGCAGCAGCGTGCACAACAATAAGCATAAAAGATCAATCAAGTAAATTTGATTAAACAAAATGCCCATATCTTTAAAAAGTGTTGGATGAAAAGCAAAAAGCAATGTTGCCCCATACGCAGCGCTGCAGCTGACCACTGATGCAAACATAGTAAAAATAATAACACTGTTGAGCGCATGCAAAAAAACCATGAACAATAAAAAATAATAGGGATTTATACCAAAAACCATCTCTTCAAACGCAAAGTAAACAAACTGCAGGGGCCGATAAAAAGCCGCCAGCCACGACGGGCAACTAACGGCAAAGTTTGGCGGGAAAAAAGTTTGCGCAATGTCATGCGCCGCAAAAATGTTGGAGATACTGGTACTTTTTGCATGATACAAAAAACCAAAATCGTCTAAAACAAAGCCCCACGAAGTAAACGGCAGCGCCAAAAAGCCCATAATCAGCAACACAATGCTGACTGAGCACCAAAATTTTTTATTCATGAGTTCAGCAATCTAAATTGATTTTTTTGATAATCCCACGTTACAAATAATGGGTTTTGAGCAAGAAGCTCTTGATCAAGCCTGATTGAAACTTCGACAGGAAAGCCTTCGCTATTCGTTGCATGCACCGTAAACGTACCAAAGCATCCGCGCGCTCCTAATTCTTTAAAAAAATAAGGGCCATCTACAACTTTGATCATAATGGTACCCTGCTCAAAAACCACATCAACAGTGCCAGGCGTGGCAGAAAACTCCACCAAACGATTCGTATCGTATGCCATTAAAAAATCACGGGCATCATAACACACATCAACTGGCTGCCCAGCATAAAGCTCCAGCGCTTGAGCGGTACCGGAACAAAAGCGTTGCAAAGGCAGCCCAACAAAACAGACCTTACGGTTTTTTATTGACGCGTGCGTACTTAAAGCACGCAGCTGTGTAGTAATTGACACAAGCCCTTCACATTTTACTTTTTGATAACGAGTAAACCGAACAGCACATAACAAAACAACAATAGTCAGTACACCATTAATAAAACGGCGCGCTCGTGGTCTGCGTTCAAAAAAATCAAGCGAATACCCAACAAGGCCGCAAAAAAATGGTAAGCCAACATACAGATAACAAAACTGATGAAAAACCAAGAGCGATGGCCAGGTAAAAAGAAGTGTACTCAATGCCAAGAAGAACGCTAAAAGTTTTTGCTTGCGCACCCAAAACGGGTAAAACAGAAACATAGTTACCCCTGCCAAAAGTATGCCCTTGAGCATGCGATTATTGCCAGGAACCAGCGAAATTGCAAACAAATCGCACAAATACGTTACGTACATAAATAAACGTTCTTGTGCAACCACAAACAAGCGAACAACATCAACCGACGCTGGCGAGAAAGCAGGCGGGGCAAGAACAATAAAGCGCATCAGCATGTACAGTGCTGCGCACAAGGCATAGCCCAACGAAAGCAGAAAAGCCTTTTTAAACGCTTCGCAATCCCAGTACTTTTTTTTCTCATGCGCAGAATAAAAATAAACAGCAACAAAAGCCCACGCAGGAAACACGATTAATGTCTCTTTTACCAGCAGTTGCACCAAAAAAAGCAGGCACGAAAAAAGATAATAGAGACAACGTTGCGACCGCAAAAATTGCCATAACAGCAAACTAATCACGAGCAAGAAAAAAAGATCAATCACATAAATCTGGTTATAAAAAATACCAAACCAGCGGGCAAGGCTGTAGTGAAAGGCAAAAAACAACGAAGCCCACCAGGCAGCCCACACACTCATAAACAATAAAAAAATATTGAAAATTAGTACGGCATTAAGCGCGTGCAGTGCCACAGTACATTGATAATACCACAGAGGTTCTAGACCAAACGCCCACCGCTGCAAACCAAAAAAAATATACTGCATGGGCCGATACAAGGCAGATAACGCATCGCTGGGGCCAATTTCAAGATTAGGTGGGTAGTAGGTAAGTTTAATATCTTGTATCAAAAAAATACGTTTTAGATCTGCACAACGTGCAAGCTTGCCGTGCAGAATAAAACCAAAGTCGTCAAAATAAAAACCCCAACTAAACTGCGACAAGCCAAAAAAGCCAATGATCAGCGCAAACAAGATGCCTGAGAACAGTATTCTTTTGTACGAACTTTCCACCGCCATCACTCACTTAAACAGAAATTACCTGCTCCACTTCTGGCTTTTTATGCACGGGCTGCCAACGGCTAATATTGTACGACTTGGTACAAACGGCATCAAACACAATGCCTTCGCGTGCCAAATAATCGCGATACGTTTCTATATCATGATCACGACCCTGCAACTCTGGCGAAACTAAACAAAGTTTAAAACCAGCACTCTTGAGCAAAGCATAATTTTGTTTGTTGATAGGCAGTTGGGTAAAACAGTCAACCCACACCCACTTCACTTTATCTTTCATCGCAAAGATGGTATCAAGGCCTTCAAATTCAGAAAAGCGCACCGCCAGGTTATGCTCACCCTGCTTGCTCAACAAAACAATCATAGGAAACGATGAATCTAAGAAAAAATATTTTTGGATGTTATATTTTTTTAAAAGCTCTAAAGCTCTCAACTCAATGCGCTCGCTCTTGATATTCAAAATCATGAGGCCATGGCGGTAATGCTGCAAATAATCTTCAAATTTTTGGCCTGTTGAAAAGGGATCGTGCGCCAAAATAAGATCGTCGCTAGAATCACGCAAGTCAAGCTCCACGCCAAAATGTTGTGGTAGCTTTTCAAGCTCTTCAATAGTATTAATTCGGTGTGCTATAAACATAGCGATCTCCTCACTAAAATTATTCTAACTCTTTTTTTAACGCACGGCTAAACAACATCGTTCGCTTAGTTAACTTCCATTTTGAAAACAAGCCAGTGTTCCATGACGACTGCCCGTGAACACGCGGCGGAAAGGTAACATCAAATCTGACAATTTTTAAATTAAGCTGATGCGCGAGGTATAGCGCATACAAATCGAGCGCAAAATCATGCGGCGGGTTGTGCCACTGCGCAAAAAAACTTTTATGAAAAAGATTTGGCTGAGCATTAATATCCCACAATCTTTTTCCCAAATACATGGTCTCAAAACAACTCATGCCAACGGTAAAAAAGAGATCCAGCGCCGAGCGCCCTTTGCGATTTCCTTTGATATAAATATTGGTGGGGTTGCCAAGCTGCTCAACCATTTCAAGCGCTTTAATCACGTCGTGCGGGTCGGTTTGCATGTCGGCATGAGTCCAACTTAAATACTCTCCCGTGGCAGCACGCAGGCCCGCTAAAATGCCAAAACCATAACCTTGGTTTTTTTCAACATGTACCGTGCGCGCAAAAGGAAAAGCAGGAAGAACGTAATCCAAAATTTGCTGCGATTCGTCCAGAGAGCCGTTATTAACCAAAATAACTTCAATATCGAAACGCTTTAAAATACGCGCAAAGTGCCCTAAGATTAACGGTATATTTTTTGCTTCGTTAAAACAAGGAATGACTATGGAAAGCTTTTTCATACATTAGTTTCGTTTTTGATAAATCCCATAAACCGACAACCCGCATGGAAAATGCAGCCCTTTGCTCAAGAGCCAATTTTCAAAACGTAACAAAGAAAAACAAAGAGAATTGAGAAGCGGTGGCAACATTGCCATGCCACTCGTTGGATTATTTTTACTCATTAAGCGTTTAAGAGCCGCAGGCGCAAATAACAAAAAAAACCAATAGCCAGCATCTAATTTTGTAAATTTTCTAAAAAGCTTATGAACACTACTCTTTGTGTAACGCCGAAAATGGAGCAGTTCACGATCATGTGCACTAAAAAGCATATTGTAAGCAGGCACAGTAAACACAAAGTAGCCACCAGGCTTTAAAACACGAAAAATTTCATCAACCATTTTCTGATCATGCTCAACATGCTCCAAAACATCAAAAGCAACAACTACATCAAACGTTGCATTCTCATAAGGCAGCGCACAGGCGTCTGCCTGTTTTTTTTCAACCACTAACGAATCGGGAATCATGTCCAATGCTTGCTGATCAATATCAACAGCGTAAATGTTGCCAAAACGCGCAAGCGTTGCAACGTCTTCTCCTGTTCCCGCACCAATGTCTAAAATAGTTTGTGATAATTTTTGAGGAATTTTTTCAAGCAGCGTACGAATAAATTGAGGCTTAGCCTTAAACCAAAAGTGTTCGTGGCTCGCACCAGCTTGGTAATCTCGATAATCCACCAATCTCCTTTCTTTACTTTTTATGTGAAGAGTATAGCATTGAAAATGGTTTTGTCCCCAAGGAGCAACTGAGGAGATTTTTATGGAGAGTAGGTTATTATCACTCGTTATTCCTTTGCTCAATGAAGAAGGAAATCTAAAGCCTCTGTATCACGAACTCATACCAATACTAACGTCGTTACAACACTTCAACAACTACGAGCTAATCTTTGTTAATGATGGCAGCACCGACACATCTTTATCAATTTTAAAAGAACTTGCAGCACTCGACCCGCAAGTAAAAATTATATCGTTCACACGCAACTTTGGGCACGAACACGCTACGTATGCGGGCATGATACATGCGCAAGGCGATGCCGTTGTACTCATTGATGCCGACCGGCAAGACCCACCAGCACTCATTGCTCAGTTTGAACAAGAATTTTTAAAAGGCCATCACATTGTTTACGGCCAACGTTCAAAGCGCGAGAATGAATCGTGGTTTAAAAAATTAACCTCAAAAGCTTTTTATCCACTCTTTAAGTTTTTAACAAAGGTCGACATGCCGCGCGATGTGGGCGACTTTTGCCTGCTCAGCCGCAAGGCTATTAACTGCTTTAAACAACTGCCAGAAAAAACACTGTTTATTCG
This sequence comes from Candidatus Babeliales bacterium, assembly GCA_019746485.1. Classification (GTDB taxonomy): domain Bacteria; phylum Babelota; class Babeliae; order Babelales; family RVW-14; genus AaIE-18. Next base: position 97,123 of record JAIERW010000001.1, read on the forward strand.
TGGCATGATTTATTGGTCTGGCCTTTCAAAAAAAGCAGTTCCTTTTGTGCGCCGCAGCCGTGGCGAGGGAACCTCGAAATATAATTATTGGAAGCTCACCGTATTTGCATTGGAAAATATTATTTCATTTTCAACTTTTCCCATTTACGTCATGCTCTTTTTAGCAACACTTGCTATTGGCTTTTGTTTACTTGGAACAGGCCTTGCGCTCTTCATGAATTTGTTTGGCTACGTCATAATGACCGGCTGGACATCGCTCATGATATGCATGCTCTTTCTGTTTGCCTCAACACTCTTTTTTATTAGCTTAATTGGGCTGTATATTGGCAAAATTTTTCAAGAAGTTAAGGGACGGCCAGTCTTTTTAATTGATGAAAAAATAAATTTTACACAACAAGTAAAACTTTCTGTTGATTACACCCCATTTCCAGAAAAATTTGTACGATAGGTTGTATTCGTATGTTGCCAATTGTCTTAATGCAAGAAACGTTAGCAAAACTCACACCACAAAAAAAGAATCAAACAGCCCTGTTCTCGCTTTTACTCTTTTTTCTCACGATTACAATCCTTGGGCTGCCCTTTACCAACTGGGGCTTTAAAACAGACGACTTTGGTAATATTTATCATTGCAAAATTAACAGCCTCAAAGATATGGTGAATTTTTTTACTGAAGGCAACATGGAGCGCTTTAATCACGCATCAAACAGCACTTCAGACTCACAAGCCTTTTTTGCAGGCCTGTATCGCCCTGTTTCATTTATTTATTATTACGCTCAATATCTTTTATTTGGCACCAATCCGTACGGCTATTTTTTAACAACCGTTATTTTTCATGCGCTCAACAGCGTACTACTGTTTAACATTTTCATACCAATTGCCGGCACGATTGGTGCCTTTTTAGCAGCTGCCTTTTTTGCTTTCCATCCCAGCTTGTGGAACTGGCTTGGCTGGATCAGCGCACAAACGTATTTCATTGAGCTCTTCGTTTTGCTCTTGTTAATTCTAGCGCTCAAGCGCTATCTCGACAGTAAAAAAACAGTTTTTTATATAATCTCGTGCACGCTCTTTGCCTTAAATCTCTTTTTAAAAGAAGCAACTATAATTCTACCTCTCTGGATTATTCCGGCCGTTTATTTGTATCTGGACAAAAACCCAGGCAGTCTTTGGAAAAGCCTGCGCGTTTCACTTGGCTATTGGCTTGTTGTGGTCGGTTATGTTGCCGCACGCTTGTCAATGTTCCCACTGACTTCCAACACCGGCTCATTAACGTTTGAGCCAACACTGGCATCGTTTTTGGCACGCATGCAAAGTCGCGTTTTGGATTTTGTAACGTACGCAGTCGACATGATCGGTTTTACCACGCTACCCGCAAACAATCGTATTTTCAAGGGAAGCCTCTTGCTTGCTTTTTTTGCGCTCCTTGCCTGGCTGTTTATTCACAACCAACAAAAAAAATGGATGATTTTTTTTCTCTACAGCACTGCGCTGTTTAGCTGGCCAGCACTGTTGATGCACTATCAACCGCGTTACATTTACATGGCCCTTCCATTTTTTTTGCTCATGATACTCGTTGGTTTTAAATTTTACCAAAGCTCATACCAACCAAAAATCTATAAAGCTGTGTCATATGCTTTATGCTTGATTATTGCAACGCACGCATATTTTTTATTTGATAAGCTGGCTTTGCGCGAAAGCGTTTTACATCAGGTTACCCAATCATTTCAAACGCTCGCAAACAATCAAACACTTCATAACCGCCCACTCTGTTTTGTAGGCATTCCATCCCACTGGTTTTCTATGGGCACCGCACAAGCAATGTGGCTGCTCACCAACAACAACTCCTACCCCGTTTATCAATGTGATGCAAAAATGTATTTGGCTGGTAACGACAATTATTTAAAAGTACCTGCACTTGATAAAAACTATTTAGAAATTATCAAAAACGAAGATGGCTTTTTATTGCAGTCTTTGCACAAAGATAAGCTATGGTTTGCTGACGAAACCGGAAAAAGACGTGCGCAAGTCAGTCTTTCAATTCCGAAAGAAGCACGCGAACACAACACCATCTTCATCACGTGGGACTACTACAAAGCTGAATTCAAAATTTTATCATGAGCACTAACAAAAAAACCATTATCGCAATTATTCTTTTTTTGAGCATAATCATAATTTTTGGCGTGCCATTTACCAACTGGTGGTTTAACGGTGATGATTTTCATGGCCTTTTTCTTGCTTACAAAACAACTAACTGGCGCGATCTCTGGAATTTTTTCTGTGAGGGACACACTAACATTGGCGTTGGACCCTCAAATGCAGTTGGCAGCTTAGAACGTACATCATTTTTAGGCACCTACTACCGCCCACTCTACTGCATTTTTTTAACGCTCCAGTACTGGCTTTTTGGCACACATGCCTACCCTTATTTTTTATGTAATATTGCTTTTCATGCGTTTAATACTACCCTACTCTTTATTCTTTTTTCACAGCTTACTACGCTATTTCCCGCTCTTTTAGCTTCGCTGCTGTTTGCCACACATCCACAAATTGCTTATCGTTTTGGCGCTATCGTTAACTTTCATTACTACGTTAACGTGACACTCGTGCTACTCACACTGCTCGCTTTCAAAAAATATCTCGATACCAACCACCAGCGCTATAACGCCCTGGCCTGTTCACTTTTTGCACTCAGTCTTTTTACACGCGAATCGTCAATTGTGCTACCCGGCATCGCTTTCATTGGCGCTTATTTGTACCTGTATCCCTACGAAGAATTGGGCATCATTCACCACCTCAAAAACTTTCCTGCCATGCTCAGCAAGGTTGCAGGACTTGCAGGCACCGTCATTGCCTTTCTAGCTTTGCGGCTGTATCTCTACCCACTTGCTCCTCTCCCGCCATCAACATCAAACACATCATGGCTCCTTAAAAAAATGCCAGAATTCAAAGTTTTTCTGTTCGATCTTTTTAGTCTCTCGTGGCTCCCCTGGGGGCGCCCAGTGCTGCGCGGTACGTTGCTCATCACCTGCATCGCCCTATTCGCCTGGCTCTTTTCCTGCAACACGCGAAAACGTTACGTCTTTGGCGCATTTTTGTGTGGGCTTCTCATGCTCTGGCCAGCATTGGCCGGGCCTTACAGCCCTCGCTATTTTTATGAAAGCTACCCATTTTTTTTATTAAGTTTTATTCTGTGTTGCGTTTTTTATACCGGCAGGCTTACCAAATTTAAAACAGCTTTGCTCACCCTACTTTCTTGCTTCGTAATTTTTACTACCGGCTTTGTGCTACACAGCTTTGCACGCCGCACCGCAAAGCACGCTCAGCTTGCACAAGCAACAAACGAGTTAGTTGCAAACCCCGCCATCAAGAATCGTGCACTCTGTTTTATTGGCCACCCGCTGGACGGCTTTGGCGAACAAAATGCAGCAATCTTTTGGATACTGTTAAATAACGCAGGCATTCCCATTTTTTTTGATTCGGCAACGGCCATTATGCAGGCAGATGCTAACATTGTGCAGCCAACCAAATGGGCCACTATTGTGAGCAAATATCACAACAAAAATTATTACACGACCACACCTGTTCCAGGTGGTTTTAGGTTTACCTCAACCAACCCCGAAAAAGTTTATTTCTTGGCAGAGCACACCGGTTATTCGCTGGGAAAAAAGATTATTCATGAAAGAAAGATTGTTAACAAACAAAACGTTGTTACTGATTTTTCGCTGCTACTTGATGAGCAGTACATAAAAAAAAGTCCCATCTTTATCAGATGGGACTTTGAAACTAAAAAATTCTTAATAATTAATCACGATACGGCGATGACGACGAACTAGAGGTCGACAAACCTGCCGGCGACGATGGGCGACGCTGAGGAGTATTTACTTGCTGACTCGAAAGTGTTTCATGAAAGCACGCATGCTTACATTCCAACGTTTCTCTATCAAACATAAAGACATAAGCTCCTCGGTGCGAGCCAGGAAAATCTCTGTCTTTGTCTCTCAATGCTTGCGTATGATCATAACTTGCGCTATGAACAATTTTTGCCTCAAGAACAAGCACTGATCTATTTTCTAAGCGCTCAAAATCAAGCTGACGGGCAAATTCCGTATGAATTCCTTCTATACCAGGAACAACACCATACTGAATATAATCTTTAACAAATGGTGACAATTTATGAAACTTATCAGCCTTTTGATTTTTAACTGAGATATCACGACCACGCATAACACTTAAAGCTCGATTATTGAGATATAAAACAACCATCATGTTCTGACAACGGCCATCTTGGCCAATAATTTGCTGACGAATAACAACGTGCTGTGAATCTTTGTAAACAATGTTGTCGTAATTAGCAAAAGAAGATAACAACGCACGCGCATCTTGCCATCGCATACGCCTTGAAATGCGCCCGCTTGGTGATGATTGTCGCGAAATTCCTGTTGGCGATGAATCAGATGAACTCCCAAACGAATCATCAAAAAATGATGGAGACGAACCTCCAGAAGTCTCTGGTGAAGAAAAGGTACCATCGCCAGAAATTGGGGAAAGAGAAATAGACAAATCATCTAAACTTGGAATTATATAAGCTTGTGGTTCAACCTGTGGTTCAACCACGACAGACTCTGGTATCACTAGTTTTTGTTGAGCTTTCAACAAATTCCGGCGCACTCGTTCTTCTTGGCGATTTTGTTTAACAACTTTGCTAAACAAATCTCTAAAGCACTCAATTTTAGCTTTAACACGAGACAAATTGCTAATCATCTTGTAAGGCTTACCCTGAATCTTATAATCAAATATCTCAAAGTTACCTCCAGACAAATGCCAAAGATTAAGCTTATAGAAAAATTCATAGAGTTCAGGAAATAATACGTGAAAAGATGCCTCAACCAAATCACAATACTCATTATTTCTATTACCATAAGACTTTTTAAGCGCCTCTAAACGCAAACGCGAATATCTATCAGAAGCTGACAACTTTGTAGCCACAGCAGATTGCTGCTGAATATCTTCAAGCTCTAATAATTTTTTAAAAACAAGTTCACACAGTTTAGATTCTTCGGGATAACAATTTGAATTATCAAGAATTTTATGCATCAAAAAAATTGTCGTTGGAATTGCGGCCGATTTAGCTTGATACCTTGCAAACAATTTTTCATATAAATCTCGATAACTTGTTCGCAAAAACACACTACCTTCACCAACTAAAATATTAACAATAGATTCTCCAGCAAGCGCTGAAATAGCATTTTGAGCTTGCTCTAAATCAGCAAAAACGTTTAAAATATTTTTAATTTTTGTAGCAACACCTTGGTAGCAAGCGCATTGACTAGAACTAGAAATACTATTTATTTGGTTAGAAAAATCACGCACACGCAAAATACTACAATCAAAAATTGCCTTGATTGATACACCAAACGCTCCTGTTGAAAGAATATCTGGAGCGTAGCGCATCTTCATTGCTTCAACTTGCTTAATAAAAGTACCAAAATAGACTAACGCACTTGCCTCATATTTGTTGCGAATTTTTATAACCGGTCGATCAAGAATAGCTTTTTTTGATGCTAAAATTCCTGCACAGCAACAAGCTTCTTGAGCACAATTACTATTATTAAGAACCTCAAGCACCTCTGTTAATTCATTAAAACTTTGCGCAAATTTTATCATTTTTTGAAGAAGCTGAGAGCGCAAAGAAATAAAAGCCTGTAAGTCTGTAAAAGAAAAGCCTTGCTCTGCAATATGCGCATCAACCTGTGCTAACAAATCTTTAAAATCTGAAGACATAAGTTTTAAACCAATATCATGACGCTGCAAAAGCTCAAGCAACTTGGCATCCCATGCGTCATCATCTTTATTATTTTTTGTCGCACACTGCTCACCCAAAACGTTTTCAAAAATACGTTCTCGCGTTGAAAGTACTTGCAAAAGGAATGCAAGCTGTTTTTCATCTTCAGCTACTTGGCTCACCAAAGCTTGTGCAGGGCCTGTAGCAACTTCTTCAGAACTGGACGATGCACTAAAAAGATTGATCGGAGCTATGGCTGTCATAAGCCATAACAATAGAATTTTAGATATGTTCTTCATAAAAACCTCCATTCGCCTTCGCTCTAACGAGCTATGGCGTAATTTTGCCCTAAAAGGGCGCAGTGCCGCGTCGTAGTTCTTGCCACGCCATAGTTTTAACGGAGGCGGGTAGCGTAGACGGGCATTTTTATTACTTTAATATTATATTTCTAACTGTATATTAAAATTAGAAAATAGTCAAAAGGGCTTAAAAATAGGCCCTTATCGCCCTAAAAGTGCGCTAATCTTGCGCAAAGCCCCCTTATACTTCCAGGTCAGGCGTTCCAGGGCTTTGGCAGGCAAAGACTTGCCTTTGACCACTTGTGGATGCTTTTCAAGAACTTCTTGGTGCAAAAAATCAAAGCATGCGCCGGTATTGGTACGGTCGATATATTCTTTAGTAATAATCTTGCCAAGATTGTTTTGTTGGCGATCATAATAAACCCCTTCCCATTTGGCCAGGTAGCGGTTTAAGTCGTCCTTCATTTTTTGATAATTGGTCTTGCGCACATCAACATTGGCATGCGGATAGTGCTCAACATATGAATCTGGCGCATCAAGAACCTGGTAACCTGCCTGCCATAGTTTTAAACACAGGTCGCCATCGCCGTTATAAAAAAAGAACGTCTCTTCGTCGATATAACCGATTTCTTTAAGCGCAGCGTTTAAAAACATGCCATGATTCACATACAATTTTTCGCCAAGCGTGCAGCCAACATGGTAGGTATTTTCGCGTGACCACTCACGCCAGTAAAAAGCCAACGCACCAATGTTGTTTCCTGCTTCTCGTTGCTGGTCAAAATAAGTGCAACCATTTTTTAAAGCTCCGGGCACAAAAACACAGTCGTCACTAATCATACACACGTACTCACCTTGCGCTGCTTTAAACGCCAAGTTCATAAAATAGCCCCACGAGCGTCGCTTAATTTCCTTACCTTCCCAAACGCCACGGTTGTGCTGCGCAATGGTAATCACATCTTTTTGTTCGCACAACCAAGCAAGCGTGCCATCAGTTGAGCCACCGTCAACAATAATAATTTCGTGCGCCATGTTTTCAACTTCGCGCCGAATGCTGGCAAGCGTTAGCTTGATAAACGCTAAGCGGTTGTACGAACCAAGAATGACCGAAACTTTTGGATTTTTCATAACTTTTATCCGTGAATGTAACGCTGCTTACTGCTCCAACAACGGCGTACCAGCGCAAACTCATCAAGAATTTTTACAATCTTTTTCACATAATCATCGCAGGTCCAGCTGCGCGCGCGCTGCAGGCCTTTCGCAATTAACTGCCCGCGCAACTCATTGCTTTCCAGCAACGCATGCACATTCATAGCCAGCTGCTCGGCACTGCGCGGATTAAAAAACAAAGCCGCATCACCAAGCTGCTCGCGCATGCCGTCAACATCGGCCGCTATTACCGGACAGCCAAGCGCAAAAGCTTCTAGCGGCGGAATATTGTTGGGACCAAAAAATGATGCAAAGGTTAGTGCGCACGCTGCACGATACAAAGCCACAAGCTCAGAAATTGAAACAAAGCCAAGAAAATGAACCTGTTCTGCTAAGCCCAGCAATTCGACCATCTCTTGAACGTACGCCAAATTTCCTTTATCTGAACCAGTCAGTACCAGATCAACCAAACAGCCCTGCTCTTTGAGCAACTTGAGAGCATGCAACAACGTTACGTGATTTTTGTGTGGCCAAAACTGCGCCGGGTAAAAAATGTACGGCTTTTTAATGCCATATTTTTCTACCACATCAATCGACTCAAACGTTTGATTCAAAACAAAGTCTGGCGTTGGCAACTCGAGCGTTTCAACGCGCTGCGCAGACATGCCGTAAAAACGCATCACTTCTTGTTTTGCCGTTTCGTTACCCGCCAACACATAGGCAGCTCGCGGGATAACCCGCGCGTAGTGCTGCTCACGCTCTTCAAACGTACTGCCCGTCACGCTCACTTCAGGAAAGAACGGTTGATGACGGTGCTGCAGATCCCACACTGTGTACAAATACGGCACTTCAACAAGTTGATAGGCAGGTGTTACAAACCAAACCATATCAATACCGTTTTCAAGCACCGCACGATTCAAAAAAGTTTTATAATTTTTTTGCACTTGGCGAGCATCGCGATAACGCAAACATTTGAGCAATGCTTTTTTGATTAACGAATCAGTTGGTGTGCTTAAGTTTTTTTGCAATGAATCTAAAATAACAAATTCGTGCGGACTGTTGCTACGCTTAATTGCCTGCAATAACGAATACTGAAAGGTATAGCCGCCGCCTGACTGCGGGTCTGAAAGCGCTCCACCAAAATAAACACCTACTTTCATTGTTTAACTTTCATATCAATCTCATGATTTAAAATATAAATTCAAAATTATGTCGATTAAAAAACAACGAGTATCTTATCTAATTTCGCTTACACCCTACCCCGTTCTCCCTGAGGAGCTCTACAAAGTAGAGCGTCTCGAAGGGCAAAAATTTTATCAACGAAACAACCCTTCGAGACGCCTGTCTTCGCCAGGCTCCTCAGGGAGAACGGGAGGATAGACACTACTTGAAACTTGCAACACTAGATTGCTGAAATCAAACCTGCCTCACAACTTGCGTCCAACAGCACACACACCCCACGAGCTACTTACCTGCTGCTTGCCGGTTAACCACTCTTCAAACGCCACGCATTCAAAGCCGTACTGGGCAAAGAGTGCTTCAACTTCAGGTTTAAATAAATAGCGCATGGCGTGCTTTTCATGCAACTCAGTCGTCGTATTATCTTTTTTGTCATGAACAAAAATAGTAAAGTTTACATTAACGCAATTGGCTGATTCTTGGCTTTCAGGCTCGGCAACACGCGTAACTTTAACACGCTCAGTTTCTATGCGCTTTACACGCACCTGCGAGCCTTGCGTTAGCACGGCAGGCCCATACCAAAAATCAAAAATAAACAAACCGCCAACATTCACATGCGCAGCTGCTGTTTCAAAAGCCGCACGCAAGTCGCAATCGGTCGTTTGATAGCTCATGACATGAAAGAGTGATGCTACCACATCAAATTTTTTTTCTAACCGTACCGTACGCAAATCTGCCCACGAAAAAGAAAGCTTATTTTCGTATGCTGGATTGGCCGCACACAATGCCTGGGCAGACGCAAGCATCTCTTCACTAATATCAATGCCGTGCACCGCGTAGCCCTTTTGTGCCAGCTCCAAAGCATGCCGCCCGGTGCCGCACCCCAACTCCAAAATTGCATACGCATGCGGGGCAAATTTTTTGATTAAAGCATCAAGGTAGACTGTCTCTGCTTGATAATTTTTATCGTGATATAGCGCGTTGTAATACTGCGCATAAGCACCAAAAACACTCATGAAAAAATCTCCTTAATTGCTTGCACCACGCGGTCCATCTGATCTTGCGTAATCGCTATGCCGCTGGGAATATACAAACCGCGCCGTGCCAAGCGCTGGGCAACGGGAAACTCTTGCGTAGCACCTCCGTTCTGCGTAAACACCGGCTGTTCATGCAAGCCCCAAAAAAAGGCACGCGTGCCAATGCCACGCTGCTCAAGCCGCTTCATCATTTCAGGCGCATCAAATGGTACTGAATCTTTGAGTACAATACCATAAACCCAGTACAGATTGTCGGCGTATGCCATGCGCTCAAGCGGCAACTCAAGATAGCCAATGCGGCGCAAATGCGTGGTATAAAACTGGCCAATCAAACGCTTTTTTTTAATAAAAAGATCAAGCTGTTCAAGCTGTGCCACACCAACCGCCGCTTGCAAATTGGTCATGCGATAGTTATAACCAAGCTCGTCGTGCACATAGCGCCGCTCTTTTTTAAAACACAAATTGCGCAGTAAGCGTGAACGCTCGGCCAAATAATCATCATCAGTCATTACCATGCCGCCCTCGCCGGTGGTAACAAGCTTGTTGGGGTAAAAGCTGACAATACTAATATCCCCAAAACTGCCACACGGCCTATTGTTATACGTCTGCCCAATCGCTTGTGCAGCGTCTTCAATAATTTTTAAGTTATATTTTTTTGCCAGCTCAAGCACCGGCTCCATATCCGTTGGCAAGCCGTAAATGTGCACTACCATAATTGCTTTAGTGCGCGGGGTAATTTTTTGTTCAATAGCCGCAACGTTCATATTCCACGTTTGCGCATCAGCATCTACAAACACAGGCTCACAACTCGCATGCACGGCAGCGATAGCGCAAGAAATGATGGTAAACGTTGGCATAATAATCTGACTGCCTGGTTCTAGCTCCAGCGCGCGTACCGCAACTTCAAGTGCTGCTGTGCCGTTGGCAACCGCAATGCCATGTTTGCGGTTCACACGCGCAGCAAAAAGCTCTTCAAATTTTTGAACAAAAGGACCTTCCGAAGAGATCCAACCGGTATCAATACATTCATTTAAATATTTTTTTTCATTCCCATTGAGCAGCGGCTCATTAACGGGAATAAAAGCCTGCTTGGCCGTTTGAACCTGCATCATGTCATCCTCACATCACACTCATCAACCTTTGCAATAATGGTTTTATCTCCAACCCCTGCGTAAGGCCCTTGCTTAACTTCAAACATTTCAACATCTTCAATAACTTTAAAGCCATGCCCACCACGTGCTAACAAAACAACATCGCCAGCCTGCAACAACCTACTTTGGGCATACACACCATCTTCGCAATAAAAATCAGCACGCAAGATCCCTTTGCGAATGAAAAGAACTTCTTTGGTGTGCACCACCTCACGCTTAACTTCGTTGTGAATATGTGCTTTAATCTCGTGCCCTGCCGAATGTTGCATATAGCCAAGCTGTTGTGAAAAGTCGTCAGGAGTTAAAAATGAGATGCCCGGCGTGCTATACCCGTGCCGCACAATGATAGCAAGCAACACGTTATCATGCGTAATGTGTTCAATCATGATAATTACTCAGGCTTTTTTAAAACGCAGGCCTGCATGTGATTATGAAAAAATGGAATTTTGGTAAAGAGCCAATTTAAACACGCACCAAGCTTGCTCATCTTAAATTCCCAGTTTTTAAACGTGACCAGCGGCGCACCAAAACAATGCAACAGGCCGTCAACATGAGCAATTGGGTTGCTCTCGATAATTTGAAAACCAGCACGCGTGCACACACGCTCAAATTGACGCTTGGTAAAACGGTATTCAAAAAATTTGCCATGTTGCGGGTCAATGTAGTAACCAAGCTTTTTACCATTGACAACCAGCTTTTTTTTGCCGCACAACGCACGCAACCAGCCCCACATCCGTGGATCAATTTTTTTAAGCCAGTACGTTACACGCCGCACATGATTGTAGCTCGGCACCGTAATAATTAACGTCCCGCCCGGCTTTAAAATCTTGAACATGGCTTCCATTGCCTGGTCTGGGCCTTGTGGAAAATGCTCCACCACACCATAACTCAACACCACGTCAAATGAATTTTCAGGATACGGCATGCTGAGCAAATCGCCCTGCACCACCTTGAGCGCGGGAAATGTTTTGTTGAGCCAAGCAACGGGCGCTGGGTTAATCTCAATACTTTCTAGATTGCTAAAACCTTTGCCATCAAGATATTTTGAAACACGACCAATGCCGCAGCCTGCTTCTAAAATTTTGAGATTTTTTGCTGGCAAATATTTAAGCGTGATGGCAACTTCATCGTCAACATCACAACTTTTGAGCAATTGATCAAAATCTTTTGGATCCCAAGAAAAAACGGTACTACACCCAATATTTTCTATGTTGTGGTTTTCCATCTTCATTACTCCTCTTTTTTTTGTTTTTGTAGCAACCAGCGTAGCGCAAATGGCTATAAAAAAAAAGAGCACGCATTTGAACAAAAAATTATTTACGCACGCTTTTCTTGCACAAACGATTGAAAGATTGCCCGCACCGCTGGATTCTCATGATTAAGGCCATAAGCCAACAACGAAACATTTTTGCCAGGCACCATCAGCTCAAGATCTGCACCAGCACACAAAAGTATGCGTATAATTTCAAGGTAACGAGCGGTATACCTTTTTTTAAAACGATCACTACTTTTGTATTCAAGCGCATGACACAGCGGCGTTAAACCATTGTTGTCTGGCATAGTAACCAGCACATTCGACTGTTGCACCAAAAATTTTACTGCTCGCAGGTTGCCATGCTTTATTGCCACCTGCAATGGCGTTGCTCCTTGCTTTGATGCGGCATGAACATCGCACCCCTGCTCAATAAGAAACTTCAGCATTGCCGCACCATTGGAACGCGTAGCAAAATGCAAAAGTGTAAAATCATCTTCTTCTTCCCAAAAAACATCTAGTTCGCGCTCTTGAACCTCAGGCCACTGATAGCAAAAATCTATGCCAGCACCATACTTAAAAAGAGCCTGTAAAGATGCCAAAGAACGGGCAACTATTGCATAGTACGCGGGAGAATAACCAAACCCATTGATCATAGAAACATCAGCTCCAAAAACACACAAAAAATCAACGATATCTGCCTTGCCCATTAAACAAGCCCAATGCAGCGACGTCATCCCACGGCCACCATCATCAGCTTGGTTAACAACAGCAAAACACTCTTGTTCATCAAGATTACGTTCATTAAAAAAGGCCTCAATATCTTGAAGCGTTCCCTCACAAGCAAGACGGTGTAACAAGAAGCTCTCTTCTTCTTCATCTTCAGATAATGCAAGCTCTTGGTTTAACAATGACAAACCTTCAAAGTCCCAATGGTGCTCCGACAAAAAGCCAGTGTCAGCCCTGCCAACCGAGAAAATAGTTTGAAAAACAAGTAAAAATACCAACCAATAGCAACTATTTCTTTTCATAAAAAATCCAAAAACATTAAAAAAACCGCAAAATACGCCTATTTTACCCCGTGGACAGCGAGTATGGTTTAACCAAAAATTTCTGTCAATTTAAAAATTATGACATATTTCTGCAAAATATGCGCTTTTGGCAAGCCAGGCAAACCGCACCCTCAAAAAATCAATACCCAAATTAAGGCGTTAAATTGGGCCTTTTAGCCCAAATAAGCCATTTTTGGCCCTTTTTAACATTTCTATTTGTAAACCTGTTGACTTTGTTATTTTCTATTAGTAAACTAGTAATAGAATAGAGCAGATTGCTCTAGCAGTATAAGTTCAACCTCGTACTTTTAGAGGAGAAAAACTTATGAAGAAAAGAACAAAAAATAATCTTCTAGGTTTGATGATGTTATCGTTCGTGTTGTGTATCGCTTCGAGTAATCTTTTTGCCGCAGGCGAAGAATACCAAGCACCAACAGAAGAGATTATGCCTACAGAAACAATGCCAGAAGAACCTGTCATTGTTACTGAAGAAGGCAGCAGCGAAGTTTCCTACTAAAACCTATTTTGGTTAACTTTAAAAAAGAACCTGGGCTTTTGCCTGGGTTTTTTTTTACCTAAAAATTCCCTTCTTCCACCAAATTCTGTCAGAAAAAACGCCAGAAAAGTCAGATTGCCCAAAAAAATACTGATAAACACTCAAGCGAGCGTCGTGCTGCAACAATCGTTTTAAAAATTTATTGGCACGGCCTTCACGTGTTTGATTTTCCAGATCAAGTGCTAATCGCCCCAGCGGCACGATCAATTTTTTTCGTAACAAATATTTTGCTAAATAAAAGTTAAAGCACGATTGCATATGCCAAAAAAGTATGCGCTTTGTGTACACCGCATGCTGGGCATCTTCGCGCACGTACGAAAAGTAATCAACGCCATTTTTACGCGAATACTGGTACGGAAAGCAATCGTCATAAAAATTAATTAACAGTGGATTTTCAAAAAAAAGATAGTCACGCAAGCACAGGCAAATATCTTCTACGGTTTGCTGCACCAACTGGCGCGTGTGAATGAGATGTGATATCAAATCTTGATCACTCGTAATTGTTTTACGAAAGCGCGAGCCGGCCCACCGCGTTTTAAAACTTATTTCCCAGCCACCCCGCTGCTGCCAGGCCTGCGCGGAATAACTTTCGATGTTTACAACAAAATGATCCAACTGTTCTTGATACTGCGCAAACCAGTCAACATCACTAATCACGGTAAACGCAGGGCAGCCTTGCAAAACAAACGTGGTACCAGCAAGTTTGGTAGCAATAATTTTTGGATCTTCGTTAAAAACAATATCGCCGTCGTAATGAATTACCGGCTCATTATTAAATAAATCGCGAATCACCAGCCAACGCAAAAAGCATTTTTTTTCGTAATCGCCAAAACGGTCTAGTTGCGCATAGCGCTGGGCATACTGTTGATACAAATCGTTAGCATTGTGCAGCGTAAAACCAAGTTCTCGCAGTTCCGCTTTGTAAGCATCGCTAAGCAACTCAAAGCCTTGCAAAAAGACAATCGAAATATCGTTGGAATAGCCCAACTGCCGGTTACGTCTACCAACAAAAACGAGCGGCACATGCCGCTCGAATGTTGTTTCATTTCCTGCGCACCAGGCAACAATAACGTTGTTCATACGTACGCCATCAATTCTTTAAATTATAAACTTGCGCGAGGGTAACGCATACCACCACGGCTGGGAAGGTTTTTACTCAAAAGATTCGCATGCTCAATGATCAGCTGCATGATGCGCTCATAATCATTAAAAAGTTGATGATCATAATCTATACCGTTAGAGCCTTTAACTAATGCCAACTGCTGCTGTTTAATAACAGCCAAAAGAAGGCCAACAAAAGGAAGCATCTCTTGCTTAAATGCACCTTGTACCAACCAATACCCTACATTGAGTAAATCGCCTGATGTGGCAGCAAAACTCAACTTTTGCCAATCAGTGCCACCAACCAAAGAAGGGCTCTTAACAAGATCTACATGCCTAGCCAGCAAGCCTATAATGCGATTATAATGATTATACGCTTTAGGTTCATGAGCGGCATGAGACCCTTGTTCTTTTCGAACATTGGTCAAAAGATCTTGCACTTTTTCCAGGCTTACCTGCATCAATGCGCCTTGTCCAACACAGGCAATCACCTGCGTTAAATCCCCATTTATTGCTGCTCGACACAAATTTTGCCAGCGAGCCTCATCACATGAAATATCATCATCAACGGCCACACCGGCACCGCTATGAGGGTGAACTTTTTTAACTTTTGCAGCAGGAGAAGAAGCGGCAGAAAGGGAGTTTCCAGCAGTAAGTAATGCTAAAAACAAGACACATTTTTTCATGCGTAGACCTTATGAGTAAAAAATTTAATTATTATTATTTAAGCTAATTCGCAGAATTTTCTAAAAAATCTCTATGCTTAACTAAGATCTCTACAATCTCATTATAGCCAGCAAAAACTTGGTCGTTATCATCAGACAGGGATTCTCTTTTTGCCCGAACAACATTCAAAAGATTCTGTACATCATTGAGACTTACACCAGTAAATGCGCCTTGCCCAACATAGAAACCTACCAACGTTAGGTCTCCCTTGACTGCTGTTTCATACAAACATTGCCACCAAATATCCTCAAGATCGCCAACAGCAACACCACAACCACCACGACGGCGATGAAAAGGAGCTGATTCCAGGGTAGCCAAAAGATCGTTACCAACGGTCAGTAATGTTAAAAGCAAAACACATCTTTTCATTCGTAAGCCTCATGAATAAAAATTTTGACAGATATTATTAAACTAATTCGCAGAATAATGTTTTTTGAAAAAAAACATATCATTATTTTTTTTGTGATCAATCACGGGCAGCGTGTTTTTGGTACAACGCCACTCTTCGACCAGCATGCTCAACCAAAAACTCGATAATGCGATCATAATCTAGAAACGCTTTATCGTCATAATCATTCCCATCAGACCTCTTAATCAGTTCATCCTGCTTACGCTTGGCAATAGCAAGTGGCGTCTCTTGTTTATTTGTTGTTGCACACAAACTTGCGCCTTGATCAAGCAGCACAATAACACGCTCTAAGTCGCACTTGTCAACCGCATGATGCAAAGCTGTCCAGCCATTATGATCACTTGCTTCTGATCCGAAATAGCTATAAACAAGTTCGTTATCTGGCAGCCTTTGGCCAGCTGAAAATAGATTATTAGAAAAAAATAGTGCACTAAACAAAATATATTTTTTCATGATAAAACTCCACGAGCCGCTACAGAACTATGCGCACCATCAACCTGATAATACTTCTTTAACCATTCAAAAATCTTTGCTATTCCTTGATTGCTTGAAACCTGTGGCTTAAAGCCCAAAAGCGTTTCAGCACGCGTATTGTCTGAAAGAAAAACAAGTTGGTCACCAGGGCGCCAATCATCAAAAGAGTACGTAATTTTTTCACCAGCAATATTCTTCAGCACATCAAAAAATTGCAAAAGTGACAAAGCATTATCACGGCCACCACCCATATTAAATGCAAGGCCTTTAACTTTTTCAGCATGCTTAATAACAAGTTCATAAAAATTTACTAAGTCAGAAACGTACAAAACATCGCGCACTTGCTTGCCATTGCCATAAATAGTAATCGGCTTTTTTTGTAAATGAGCAATAATAAACCAGGCAATCCACCCCTGGTCTTCAACACCAAACTGATGCGGCCCGTAAATACAAGACTGACGTACAGTAACTGTTTTAAGACCATAAATACGGGCATAATCCATGGTGTACTGATCGGCAGTTCCCTTTGAGCAACCGTAGGGCGAGAAAAATTCGAGCGGCTGTTCTTCGCTAACGCCCTTGTACAACAGATCAGAAGAGTAATAACGCCACTCGTCTTCAACTAAGTGTTGTTCGTCAATTTTGCCATAAACTTTATTAGTTGAAGCATTAATAAAAACGGCTTGAGGTGTAAATAAACGAACACATTCCAAAACATTAAACGTACCCAGCGCATTCACATAAAAATCATGCCGCGGATCTTGCACTGAAGTAGTTACGGCAACTTGAGCAGCCAAGTGAATTACCGCATCAAATGAACGTTCTTTAAAATACGATTCTAGCCCTTCACGATCAGTAATATCAAGAGACACAAAGTTAAACAAAACATTTTCACGCATCCAATCAATATTGATAAGTGCCGTTTGCCGTGAAAGATTGTCGATAACAAAAACTTCATGCCCTTGCTGCGCAAAATGTTTTACCACATTGCAGCCAATAAACCCTGCCCCACCCGTTATTAAAATCTTCATCTCTACCCCTTAAACGCAAGCTTTTGATACGCTCCTGGCAACTCTTTGATTACAGAATCAAAATTTTTATCGGCAACACCTTGTAGCCCCAAATCCCATAAGTAAGCCGCAAGGCCCGGACTGTTGTGCAATACGCCCTGCATCTTAAGCATGGAAGCATAGTAATAAAACCATATTTCGTCAGGAAGCAAAGGCACCTTTGCACCACGCAAACGCTGTAACTTTGACTTAAGATAATGCCGTACAAGACAACGAACATTTTCAAATTCGCGCCGCGCTTTTTGCGCACCTTGCATCTTAAACTCATCCATATTAATCCGCGTAAGCGCGCCACAATGACCTTCGCCAACCATGCGCGACATCCAAAATTCTTGCGTCAAGCGATAAGGCGGTATCACGTGCTCTACGGTTATTTTTGGTGAATAAAAAATTTTATAACCATGCGTTTTGCAACGCCGACAAAAACCATAATCACCAGGCCCAACATATAATTTTTTAAACGTCTTTTCAGCAACATTGGTCTCTACACCCACCGTGTCTGGCGGAAAGCCACCAACTTCTTGATATACCGATTTACGAATTGCCATGATAGGCCCGGGCACCGCATCAACTTCTTTTTCCTGCTCCCCCAAATTATACAGCGAAAGGCCATTAAAACTGCTTTGTAAATCGAGAACCCATTGCGGCGGTTCTTGCTCAAATTGAGGTAAAATTTTACCACCAGCAACGGCGCAATCTGGATGTTTGTCAAAAATTTCTTCAATCGCTTCAAGCGTACCTGCGTGCACAATTACATCATCATCAAGATAGACCATAATCTGCCCACGCGCGTGCTGTGCACCGGTGTGGCGCGCTCGCGTAAACGATGTGTTACCTTCAAAGACATACCGAACACGATCCCCATAACTGTGTACCAATTCTTTGGTTTGGTCTTTTGAATTGTTATCAACCACAACCACTTCATAAGAAACGCTTGTAGCGCAGCCAAAAACACTTTCAAGAAGCCGCTTAAGTGACACAGCTCTATTATGAGTAGGAACTAAAAGAGAAATTTTTGGGTCAGTGGTCATAACATACTCCTTACTTTTCAAAAACAATCAATTGACGCGTTTCAGGATGCGACGGTAAAAACGTTGCACGCGTAAAAAATTTCTTCCCAATTTCAAGCACACGCTCCAAACTGTACGTTTTTTGGGAATGTTGCGACAAATTAGAGAAAAAGCCCGGCTCTTCTTTAATAAGTTGGTCATTCAAATCGACAAACTCAAATACCAATGCTTTCTTTGTTAACAACCCAAGCACACGCATAACCTCTTCAAGATTTTCATTCATACCTAAAACTAAATGGTGCACCAACCCAAGGCACAGCACAACATCAGACTGCAAACGATCGTGCGCTGGCAAAAAAAGCGGCGTATCATGCGACCCAGAACCAAAAGCAAAACGTGATAAATCTTGAAATGATAAAAAGAGCGAAAGAATGTTGAGCCCCTCTCCTTTTGCATAGCGATACAAAAAATCGACACATGATTCGTCGATATCTGTTGCAATAACTTTGGCACCAAACTTGGCAGCCAAGATAGAAAACCAGCCGGTATTGGCGCCCAAATCTAACACACTGTGTGGTTTATGTGACTGCAAAACGTTATAAACACCCTTTTGCTTTTCTTTCCATTCGGTTTGATCTTCAAAAGAGAAATTTTCTTTTTTACTTTCGTAATACGCAGCGTAACTGCCGTCACGCGGCGCAACATCAAGCTCTTGCACTAAAGCCAGCACATCTTGGCAGCACTCTTTAAACGACTTACGTTCGGCTCGCGCTACAGAATAATACAAACGTGCAGTCTGCAAAACTGTTTGCACTTTAGAAAATGAGCCTTGCATACCAACTACATCATACCACGTTGTTGCAGGGTTTCCTCGATTGCAAGCGTTGTGCCACAAAAGTTCTCGCGCACGTTTATAATCTTTTCGGCTCATGACAACCAAAGGAAACAGCATGTGGGGCAGAAACATCTTTTCAAAAATAACGTAATTAAAACCTTTACCTTGTGGATCTATCTCTTTATACCAAGCTTCCTTAGCTCGATTTTCTTTTTTGATAATCGACAAAAAATCAACAAAGATCGGCTTCGTTCCATCAAACAAAATATTTTCGGGCAACGCATCTTTGAGCGTTAAGCCATAAGCGTCTAAATCAAGAAAAAGCTGCAAATGAAAAAGTACTGCATCGTTAAAGGCACTTGCGGCCCACTCGCTTGAATACGAAATAATTTGTTTTTCATGGCTCAGGAAGCCTGCATCATCAGCTTGTTGAGTTTTTACAATGCCTATTTTTTCTAAGTTGTGCTGCTGATACTGCTGCAAAAGAGACTGCGCTTCTGGCCAGTAAGCACTATCAATTTTTCTAAGTACATGATGCCCAGCTTCATATACTTTGCCTTGAACATCATGACCAACAAGACGCTTATGAGAACCTATAACCATAATCTTTTCCTGCCAACTTAAAGCCAAGACTTAATATGCTCTAGACTGTCAACCCAACTGTAATACTTTGGTAACAAGCCCGCGTTTGGATTTGCTTTTTTGTAATCAAGTAAAAGTTTAAATGGATTTTCTTTATTATTCATAGCGGCTAAATCAACTTCTTGAGGAAAATCCATACCCCAAAAATAACTTTTATCAGAAGAATAGTTTACAATAAAAACATCTCGGGTTCTCCCATTGGTACGATTACCGCTATGCAAACCATTAGGATCAAAAAGATAAATATCGCCTGCTTTCCCCTGAGCTTTGGCTATTTCTATTAAAGGAAGCTTACCATTACAGTATTCAGGCTTTAAACGCGATTGCGCATATTCTTTAAACGTGTGTTGAATTTTATGGGATCCTTTAATAAATGTCATGTATTGATCGCCTTCTTCAATGTCGGCAAGCAAAATCATGCAATTAACACGCTTGCCCCACGCGTCATGATGCCACTGCGAAGAACCCTCTCCATGCTCTGCGCCAGGTAAAGTTCTGTACGAAACAGCCTTATGCACATATCCTTTTTTTCTTAAATAAAGATCAACGACTTCATTCAATGTTTTATTTGAGCAAATAGACACCAATGTTTCAGAATATTTAAATGGATTTTCACTGGCATAAAATTTTTGACGTGGATCATGATACTCAGAAACAAATTCGTCAGTCGAGCTTCGAACATCTATCTGATTTTTACTAGCCACTTCAAAATCTCGTTGTAACAAAGCTAGCTCTTCAGCAGAAATAAGCCCTGAGAGTTTGACAATACCTTCATGCTTCAAAACCTCAACAGATTGCGCAACATAAGAATTAGAAGGCTTTTTAAATAAATAAGATAAAGAAGGAAAGCGCTGATAACGCTCTCTAATAAAATGTAATGTCTCAAGCTTCATTAAATGAAAGTTAGTTCTTTTAACCCACCAGGCACCAACAAGAGTCAAGCAAAAGAACAAAGGCGCCCATTTGGCACAGGAACAATTTTTTGTACGTGTCATATTACTACTCATTTCAGCACACCCTTCTTCTTAAATAATTAAAAATTAGGCCAACGATCTTCAGAAATAATTGGCCAATGATTTATTATTGAATCGCAAACATAATCAAACATCTTATTATTGCCTGGTCTCAATGCATCAGCATTCGAAAAATTCAAAACATTATGACCTGTTAACGAATAATCAAAAAGATCAAACTTCATTGAATAAATAAAATGATACAAATAAAGAAATTTTCTAGCCTGCTGCTGATTATCAAGCCGTTCTTGCGAGGTTACTGAATTATTCGCCAAGGCTTCTAACAAAGAAAAATATTCTTCATAATTTTTGGGGTCATACGTAAAGCCCTTTTGCGCATAAGGAGCATGGCCAAGCGTTACAACTGGCACCCCGGCACAAGCCATTTCAATCCCAAGTGTGGTAGTAAAGACCAACCCTGCAGTAATATAATCAAATAAATCATATGCTTGAATATTAGTATCTGGCCTTAAACAAACAATATTTCTTGTTAAGTTTAAATTCAAACAAAATTCATACATCCCCTGCCGCGTAATAGGAAAATACTTATTCCACTCTCCAGGATGAGTTTTAAGAATCAAGTTATATTCTGGCTTGTTCTTAAAAAAATTAATTACCTTCTCGAGCCAGTTTGGCATTGCACCAAAGGCTTTCGGGACTTCTAAAGCAGCAGCATCCCATATGATATTAATAGGCAATAAAAATGTTGGCTTAGAAAAATCAATATGACTCAATGATTGTTGAACCACTTTCGTCACACAAGAAGCAGGATTTGCCGTATTAACATTCATGTTAACGCCCGTCTTTCCTTTCTTCAAATACTCTTCAACCAAGAGCTTTTCATTTTCAGAAAGTACCCTGTCACGCCATCCTTGCCATACACGTGAAAAATCAGTAGGAACAACATCTGCGTTAAAATTATAGCACCAGGTATTGCGCACATAACCAATAGTTGAGTTAAAGTAGGGAATATTTTTTCTAGCAGCTATTATCTTTATAATAGACCACGGATAATAAAAACTACCATTGGAATAAATAACATCAGGATTAATATCATCAAGCGCCTTATTTAAGGCCTCAATCATCAGAATAATATTAAATAAATATGCTCTTAACTTTTTTTCATAATTAATAACACATTCAATGTCTCCAACAAGCTCATTATTTTTTATAATATCTATAATCCACCTTCCAACAGGCATGGCATCATAATTCCAGCTTGCATAATCAGCAAGGTTATAGATTTCTACTGTTTGACGCACAATATTTTTTTGATTTTCAGAAATATACTGACTCAGCTCAAATGGAACAATATTAAGCCACTGTTGCCACAATTCAGTATCTGCTTCTTGAACAAGTTTGCTATTTTTTTCAAATTGTTTTCGGTTATGCTCTGGGTTATCATTATAACTCCCCCAAATACCTCCCAAAACACTCGTCTCTCCTTCCTGAACGACGCCCTCAACCAACGCGACTACCTTTGCTCCACGCAGTTTAAGCGCCTGAGCCAACATCCAATCATGGATACGATTCACTTCGCAGAAGGAAAATGAAAGTGCAAATAAAATTTTTTGCTGCTTTTTCTCAAGTGATGGAATTTTTTTTACTAATGCATCAACCTGTTGATTAATTTTTTGAATCGATCTGCGTAATTGAGAACGCTTTCGACTACGAAAAAATATCCTAATTCTCTTTTTTGCACCTAAAAAATTATCTTTTATTCCAAACATTACGCTCTCTTACTGCTCTTTTTTTCTATTAATCAAATACCTTGAACCATTTTTCAACCAAAGCATCATCCATAACAAAGTCTCGGCCAGCCATAATACTATCACAAATAAAATCGATAAAAGCGTTATTCCCAGGCAAGAGCATATCTGCTTGATCAAAGCGAAAATAACGATTTTTTGAGTGCTCTACAATGTCAAAAGGAATTTGACGTTGCAAAAAAAAGCAATAAGCATATTGACGCGCTAGATTTCTTTCAGCTTCGGTAAGTAAAGGTATATCTGAAACACGTCTTAAAAAATCTTGATAATCTTTTTTGGTAAACGAATCGCACGTAAATCCTTTTTGACCATAATGAGCTTGGCCGGCAAGGATAACAGGCTTACCCATTAATAAAAGCTCAAGACCAGGAGTTCCACAAACCGTAACCGCACCATCAATGAGTTGATAAAAATTGAGAGGGCTTATTTCATCATGCATAGAAATTATCTTTATATGGTTTGGCAATGATGGAAAATTCTTTAGAATAAAACGCTCAAGACCACTCAAAGGATTTTCCCAAGCTTCGGCAGGATGAATTTTTATTAACCACGTGACATCAACAATTGAACTAATTTGAACAATTGTATCAAAAATCCACTCACTAAAGTCCTCATATGGCATAGGAACATAATCACCAACATTATCCCAATTAATGTGACAAAAAATACCCCAAACCGGCTTGCTTTGATCTATTTTATAACGCTCTTTCAACATTTGAATATCATCTTGATAAACGCCAAATGACTTCATATCAAAACTTATTTGCTTCTTATAACGATTCGACAAAAATTGATCCAACCGTTTTTTTTCAACTTCCATCAAAGAAAGAGACTTGCGTTGCTGCCACGTTTCTGCACTAATACTGTAAAAATCGATCGGCTCACTAGTAATATGCTTGAAGTAAAATTGATACGGCATATATGAAGACATCCAAGCAGTAACAGAAATATTTTGCGACAACGCGTTATGTAAAGCAGGACCCCAATCAACATAAGTACCATGAGACATGAACAACTGCTTTGGTTTATAACTTTTTATCGCAGCACGAGACGCTGCAGCCACAAGCAACCCCGCATAAGCATAATCGACTAAAACATCAACCCGTTCCTTAATGTCGTGGCCACGAGAATAACGAATAAGTGCTGATAAAATATTTTTCCCAATATTTACACCCTCATATATCAAATCACCAACGGTATCCCAGGTAACAGTCTTGGCCTGATCAAAAAGAAAAGCTCGGTCATCATCAGTAATAAAATCTCCAATAAATGAATATGACAAACCAAGCGTATCGATGACCGATGCACATGATTGCTTGCAATCACTGCATCGTTTTTCTTTTTTTGAACATTGATAGTCCTGAAAAACTTCGCGCCGCACACAAGCAGGCAATGTACCATCACAAATAACTAAATGAACGTTTACACCGCGAAGACGAAGGGCAAGGGCAACAGCTCCTTCAATATTAAGCAACAAAGACATACCACCAGTAACCCAAAAAAGCACTCGCTCAGATTTTTCTGTAACGGGTATTGCCAGAAGATTCTTATAAAGATTTGCTATCTGAGTTCGTTTATATTTTTTTTTTTGATAGTCATCCAAAACAATAGAGGCTCTCTTCTTAAGTCCCAAGATCTTGCTAAAAATCATAGAGAAACCTCTGAGTAATCAGCTTTGTTTTTTATTGCATTTTTAAGTGTCGGATTGGTTGAAGCAGGAAGTAAGCCCAATGAAACAAGATGGTCAATAAAAGTGAACAAATAAAGATCTTGATAACGACGCGCAAAAAGCTGTATACCAAAAGGCAATCCTGAAGGCGCGGTAAAAACAGGCGCACTCACAACAGGAACATAGGTCATAGTCCACATCAACGCAGGATCAGGCAACTCTATTTCATCACGCAAAGGCGCCTGCCCTGCGGTGCTCAACGAAATAAGAACATCATATTCTTCAAAAACACTATCAACCAACTTAACCATTTCGCATTGCTGAGCTAATGCTTGTTGATAATCTTGCGGAGTAATTGTTAGACCATCTTCAATCAACTCAGCCATTCTATCAGACACCAATTCTCTTTGTTTGAATTCTTCTTGAAAATAGTATGCCAAGGATCTGTTATAAATTATTCGGTGAACGTCATGAGCATTACTCAACTGCTCAGATAGCTTAAGTTCTTCAACTTCAACACCATGCCCAGCAGCCAGTTTTTGTATCCAATTAATCATAGCTTCTTGAGCATAATCGTAAGCATAATTCCAGGTATGGGTACGCACAAAACCTACACGCCATGGCTTACTACGAGGCGCTTCTGGTACATGATAGTTATCCAAAGCAGCATCAATAAATGGATAATCTTTACCAGAAACTCTTAGAGCATTTAAAACACTCGCCAAGTCATGTGCATGACTCACAAAAAAACCTACAGAATCAAGCGTGTCAGCAGTTTTTAAAATGCCTGTGCGCGGAATAAGCCCAAACGATGGCTTAACACCGTAAACACCACAAAAACTTGCTGGCCTTACAATTGAACCTGCCGTTTGTGTACCAAGTGCAACAGGAAGCATACCTGTTGCCACGGCAACTGCAGAACCACTTGATGACGTTCCGGGGGAAAAGGCAGCATGATGAGGATTGTTAGTTTTGCTCAACGCATGCACACCAAATTCAGCAGATGAAGTTTTGCCTGGCATTATGCCACCAGCACGCTCAACATGATACACAACACGTGCATCATTTCCTGGAAAAAAACCTTGCCACAAAGCACTTCCCATTTGCGTCTGAAAGCGCGTAGTATTCATAATATCTTTTATACCAACAGGAATGCCTTCAAACGCCCTCAGCTGTCTCCTTTGAATATTTTCTCGCGCTAATCGAGCTTGTTGTAAAAAATATTCTGCGTCAAAATGTTCCCAGGCATGCAATATTGTATCAGTACTTTGTACAAAGCGAATAATTGACTCAGCAACATAAACAGGATCCAAAAGCTTATCGCGGTAAGCCTGAAGAGTTTGCTGAATACTATAATCTAAAAAAAAACCATGTTGCATAGTAACCACCAATTCTAAAGGTTTTCTTTATTGGTTTTTTCAATCAACTCTTCCACAAACGGTTTAATTGATTTTCTCTGTTCTTTGCTTTTAAAATTAATTGGCATGGCAATTTTCCCCAGTTTTTTTAGACGATGACCTTCCATAATTTTATGAAATTCATCTTCTGTCAGGCCAGTAATTTTTAAATAATAATCGAGCGCATCGGGCCGCAAGGAATCATGTTTTTTGGCCAATTCAAAACCTTCTTCACGCGTCAACAACCCTGCTCGCACATCTACGCTCGCGTGAAAAGTCCCACGACCATAACCACGCTTGAGATAACAGGTAAAGTCGTGAACCCCTGGCATAATGCACTCAGCACTTTTATAGCGCTTATAAGTACCATCAATATTGGTTTCTTTCCAGGCATAGTTATCACGCACAAACTCCATTTGGCGCTCATCATCCCAAAAAATGTAATCGCCCAAATGAATACCATGAACGCCAACTTTTAAGCATTCTTCTGGTGTAGGATTTTTGAATGGTGCCATATCTTTCATCGTCAAGTAATCACACACCATTTCTTCAGGTTTGCGCTTGGCAGAAACAGAAAGAAAATAATCTTTATCAAACTGCAAACGCTTACATTTGTATGAAGCACGTCCCGACGACTCAGATATCGATTCACCCCAAATAAGCAATGGAATTTTGTAAGCAACCGCTACTTGCAACGGAAAAGCCCCAACGCCAGCATGACAATGCCAACAAGCATCACCAATAGCTTCAAGCGACCGACGAGCAGTACGGTTTACCAAACTACGATTTGGCGTAAACATAATGTGATCAACATTAAATTTTTCAAGTGAATTCAAAAGATTGTACATACCCGTACCACTAAACCAATTGTGGCTAAAAGTAACTGCCAAAGGCTTCATGCCGTAAACTTTGGTAAGCACATGAAGCTGAAAGGTACTATCTTTACCCCCGCTAATGGGAATTATACAATCATAGTTATCGCCAGATTTTGCTTTGGCATCTTCCAAGATTACTCTTAAATCTTTTTCACGTTCAGCCCAATTAATATGCATCTTTTCTTCAGATGAACGACAAGCCTGGCAAATGCCCATTTCATCAAAATCAACGCCTTCTTGCGTTTCTGGAATACAGCAACGAACGCAATATTGTAAATGTTGAAAAGGAGGAGTATTTTTTTGATCGTTCATAATGTTTCTTTCTAAAAAACAGTAGCACCCTGCACTACTGTTTGGTTAAATCTCGCAAGAAATTCTTCACGTAGAACGCCATAGTCAATAATGTCAACAAACTGCCCATGCTTAAATAAAGCTTGTCGGCGAGTCCCTTCTTCTTTCATCATCAAATGACCCGCTAACTTTTGCATCGCAACATTATTAACAGACGTTCCACAGTATACTCTGTGCAAATTAAGTTCCAAAAAACCATGCTTCAAAAGCATCATTGAAGCTTCTTTAGCATAGCCTTTCCCCCACGAATTTTTATCACCCAAAATAATGGCATACTCAGCACTTCTGCTAATATAATTAATATTTTGCAAGGCAATATTTCCAATATGTTTATCATTATCTTTACGAACAATAGCACATACCAAAAAGGCTGGGTTTGCGGTTACCAAATCGAGATAACTCTGTGCAGCTTTTTTCCCGTAAGGAAAAACGTGATGCGAATTAAAACGACACACATCAGCATCGTTAAGCCAAGCAATATAATCACCATCTAAATCTTGCTCGCATAAACCACGCAAATAAATTTTTTCACTAATTAAAAAGGGGGTTTTCATAATAATTTTCTGTTCTCCCAAACTTTTTCAAAAGCGTGAAAAACATCGTCCAAGTCTTGCTTAGTCATACCAGAACGCATAAGTTCATGAACAATCAACTCGTTGTTGTGCATGCGCTCAGTAACTGGACATATACCTGGAGCATAGGAAGTTTCGGTACCCTTTGGTTGTAAGCTCCATGGATAACTTGAGGTGCCATACACCTGCTTTTTTTGATATATCGATTGAAGATACAGTGGCTTAACATATCCAGCATTAACTTTAACGCCTTCGGTTTCACGCCACTCCGTCACTTCAAGTTCAGCTTTCACGGCATTAACAAATGCATTGCGAGAAACTCCCGCCACACATTCATCAAATTTTATAGCGTGAAGGTAATAAGCATGCGTACAATCTTTACGAATCTTTGGCATGGTTAGCGCAGGAATAGACGTTAATCTTTTTTCTAGATAATGAACATTTTCAACACGTGCCTCAACAAGCGGATTTAAATGCTTAACCAAAACGAGGCCTATCGCTGCTTGCATTTCAGTCAAACGATAGTTAAAACCAATCATGTTGGTAAAATGAGCATCACCTTTTGCATCAATCACCGCTTCAGCATGATTACGAATAAGCCGCAATCGCTCAGCTAATTCGTCGTTATCAGTTACCACTACACCACCCTCGCCGGTATGAATATGCTTATGATAATTAAGCGAATAAACACCCATATCGCCTAACGTGCCAGCACTTTTGTTTTTATAGAACGCACCTGGCGCCTGCGCGCAATCTTCAATCACGAGCAGCTTGTGCTTGCGTGCAAGCTCATTAACTGCCTGAGTATCGTAAGGCAAGCCAAAAAGATCAACTATGATAATCGCTTTAGTGCGCGACGTAATGCGTTGCTCAATTGATGCAACATCGAGACAAAAATAATCTTTTTCTATGTCTGCAAAAACAGGAATTGCATTATATACCAGCGGTGCCACTGCAGAAGCCGACATACTAAAAGGTGTTACAATAATTTCATCGCCCGGCTCAATACCAGCAGCACCAACAGCAGCGTACAAACCAGAGGTTGCAGAATTTACTGCTATGGCATGTTTAACGCCAAAATGAGCTGCCCATGCCTCTTCAAAAGCACGAACCTGAGGCCCCCCGTAAAAATCTTGGTGCCAGGAGCCAAGGTAGCGAGAAAGCACACCGGATCGTAAAACTTTCGATACAGCATCTTCAACTTCTTGATCAATCAACAAATACGGAGGAAATTTTTTTGTTCGAATTTTTTGACCACCATGCACAGCCAGTGGCGATATAGCTTTGTATGCTTTTATTTTTTGCAATACTTGAACGTCATTCATCTCTCATCTCTCCCCAGAGCAACGAATCTATAACGTGTGCAACATGCCCTGCTGCCTGCTGAATAACTAAAAAATCAGTCACAGGCATGGCTCCCTGATGCATTACTACTGCCTGTAATGTAGCGAATAATTCCGTTTTATCCAAGATCGTTTTTATAAAATTACGACGAGAAAGAACAAAAGGATCTTGAGTCTTAAGCCCTATTTGCACGCTCAAGATAGGTATATCAAGCAAAGCAGCTTCCAAAAGAAACATTGAAGACATCCCACACACCACGTCAGACATCAGCATCGCTTCAGTCCCAGAAACATCACTTTGAACAACTATTTTGAGCAAAGATTCTTGATGCGACGCAACAAGATTATGGTAATACAAAAGATCTTCTTTGGGGTGTGGCCGTATTGCCAAGACAATTTTTTTTTGAGTGCTGTTGGCAAGTACAGTCAATGCATCAAGTATCTGCTGCAAAATTGTTTGCTCGGTATACCCAAGATAATCAGCGTCTTTAAAAATAAGAGAAAATGGCTCAGACGCAAAGGTAATAAGCGTATCTATATCACCATACAAAAATTTTTTAAGAGCTAAAATGTTCTCTTGCAACAATGTTTTTTTTCTTTTCTGAACAAGATCAAAATATGGCTGCCCGGTAACAACAACACGACTGCTATCAACACCCTCTAACTGCATTTGCGCCTGTGCATAGTCGTCCATCACACAAATTTTTGAAGGTAAATATGCATGAGTTTTATCTCGCAAATAAAACTCAATTTGGTCAATGCCATAGACAGAAAATCGAATACCATAATTCATCCATTGGTCAAGCACAGCACAAGAAGGAATAGTAAGTTTTTCGCAAGCGTGCCAAAGATATTTTTCTGTTTTATCTGTTGCACTGGTACCCGTTACCACGATATCTGGTTTTAACTCGGACACAAAATTGATCATTGCCTGCTGGGTAAAATCAGAAACAACAGCAGTTATATCGTTACCATTATAGCCAAACTCTTGGTAACGCTTGAGCGCAGCATTTTTGCCAAAAAGCACTACCTCATATTTTTTTTTCAGAATATCGATCAATGGAATAATCGTATTCGCCCCACCGGGGTCATGCGCGAAGAAGAGTATTTTTTTTTGCATCAAAGTCCTGCGTACACAACTTCATGACCGTATACGCATCATCAAGAGTGCAACGTAATGGTTGTTGATCAGCCAAAAAATGAGCAATATTGTCAGCCGCGCAATATAAAGATTGAGCAAGTGACGAAGAGTACTTATTCATAAGTACAAGATTTGAATAACCTTGAAACATAGTATTTGGTTGAACAGCATATTCTTCAATAAAAAAGCCACTGTCTATGATTCTCACACGGCGCTTTTCAAATAAAAAATCCATTTCAAAAATGGTAAACAGATTACAATCGACTGGTTGTAAAAAAAATGGTGCATCGTAATCTGCCACATGCACTTTTCCCATAATGCTGGGGTCATCATCGTAGCAATCAAAAATTTTTTGCATGCAATCAACCACGGTTATGTCGCCCAGCAAAAATCTCACAAAATCAAGCATGTGCGATCCATTATGTAATAAACCCTTGCCATAATGCCCGGTACCAGCAACAAAACGCCCAAATTCTCCCGCCTGCACTCGTTGCCGTATTTCATGAAATTCAGGCACAAAGCGCCTTGAATAGTTGACCAAAACGGGAATCCCTACCTGTGCATACAATTGCTTAATTTTATACGCCTGCTCAAGTGTTTTGGTAAGCGGCTTTTCTGCAAAAACAAGTTTAACAGGATAACGTACCAATTGATTAAGAATATCGTAATGCGTTGGGTCTGGTGTTGCAACACAAACAACGTCAATACTACTCTGCATAAACGCCTGCTCAAGCGATGCAAAAGCTTGTACGTCCCACCGCTGGGCAGCTTGCACTGCGCGGTTGAAGTCTGCATCAACAAAGCCCACTAATTCAAACATTGCGTGCCTGGAAAATGCATGCGCATGGGTAAGAATATGGTGATCGCTGGAAGAATCAAAGAAAGCACCTATTCGCCCAGCACCAATAATTAAAACACGATAGTTCATTTATCCAACAAGATTATTGATCACTCTGTATTTTAGTTCTGCAATTTTCCAATCTTCAAGCGAATCGATGTCTTGCACTTCAAGTTCAGAAAGCTTTATTGCCATGGTATTTTTAGCAAACAACTGCTTTTGCTCGAGAAGGCTTTGCGATTTCATAAAGTAAAACTGGCCACAATCATGATAAACAGGCTCTAAATCTTGCGAGCGTTTATTATAATTTTCGGGCCACAACATACTTAATTTATCATCATCAACCCGCACCGCTCGCTGAACCGGGTAGCTAAACCGCACCACCGGCACTACTGAATCAACTTTCGATTCAGTAAGCATGGCAAAGCCTTCTTTCAAGCGTTGAGCAGAAACAAAAGGTGCGGTTGGTAAAATGCAGCAAAAATAGGTAAAGTTTTTTCCTTGCTTTTGATACTCAAGCAAGACCTCTTCAATAACATCGGCCAACATTGCATGATCATCGGCATTGGGCGCAGAGCGAATGAAGGGAACCTGGGCTCCGGCATTTTTTGCAATACCCGCAATTTCAGCATCATCGGTCGAAACCATAACCTCATCAAAACAGCCAGCTTGCAAAGCAGCTTGAATTGAATAACTGATAATTGGCTGGCCTAAAAAGGATTTTATATTTTTTCTTGGAATGCGCTTACTACCGCCACGAGCAGGAATAATTGCAACACATGAATGATCACTCATTACACAATACCTTTATAAATCTGAATGCAACAAACCATCTCCACAGACCTTAGCAACTTTTAAGGGCCTGCCAAAAATACTATCTTTCTCCCAAGGACTAAAGGCATTTTGAGGCGCTGGGCGCAAATATTCAACATCATGCTCGGTAATTATTTCGCCAGCGGCCATATCGCGCTTAAAACGAATGCAACGACGTTGTAAAATAACCGATTCTTGCTCATTGGCCTCAACACGCTTAATACCATCACCAAGGGCATATTCTAACTCTCTGGTTCTATCAACCATATCTCGCCAGGCTACCGGACTCATTGAAAATAAATGGTCAGGACCAATTCGGTTATTATCATCAGTAAAATGCTTTTCAATAACACGAGCCCCCAGCGCTACTGCGCCAAGTACCGTTGCATGACCCGGCGTGTGGTCTGAAAGTCCTAAAATTATGCCAGGAAAAGCATGCGCATAGGTTTTAATAACGTTAAGATTGATATACTTAAAGTTCTCTAAAGAAGCGGTGTAGTTAGTATTACACTGCATCAAAACAATTTTTGAATTATGCTTTAAAACTGCCTCAACAGCACGCTCAACTTCTTGCATGCAAGAGGCACCCGTTGCCAAAAAAACAGGCTTATTTTTTTTTGCGATAGTTTCAATAAACGGTGTCCAGGTAACATCGCCAGACCCAATTTTAAAAGCTGGCGCATATTTGTCCCACAAATCTACTGCATCATAATCATAGGGCGCCGTAAAAACAGTTATTTTTGCATCATGCGCAGTTTTCACCAACTCTTCAGTCCATTCTCGGCGACATTCATTTTCTTGATACGTTTCAAAAACAGTTTTTTTCCACGTAGCTTGGTGGCTGAGCTGACGCCCCAAGCTCTTAAAACCATAATCGCTCACAATACCATCGGCTATAAAATGTTGAAATTTTGCAACGTCAGCACCAGCCTCTTTGGCTAAATAAATTAAATCTTTTGCACGAGAGAGGTCTCCATCGTGATTTGCTGCAATATCTGCTATAAAATAGGTAGGAGCGGTAGCCGAAACTTCGCGTTCATCAACAAAAAATTTATTTTCGTATTTCATCCATTTTCCTTGTAGCTTGCGCAATTAAACTTTTGAGTACCGCATCTTTGGTTGGTAATTGATAACCAAGAATTGCTTCTGCTCGACCAACATCTAAACCAAGGCTTTCGGCGCGAACAACCCCCTGATAAGAACTTTTAATAACACTGCCACTATTCGCTTTGGTAAGAGATTTTCCAAGACCGCTTGATAAGCCCAAAATAAAATCTTTTTTACTTGAAACATCCCTGCAGGCAAGATTAATAACTCCAGAAGTGTTTTTATTTAAAAGATCAAACAATGCTTTTGAAAATTGGGTAACATCAATACTGGAAGTATAAAAATCATCAAAAAGAACGCATGGCTCGTCATTTTCTATAATCTTAAGCGCCCACTCAACAAAAGTAGGACTGTTTGGTTGCTGACGAAAGCCAACAATATTTGTTCGCACAACAAGCGCATTATCATACGTTAGAGCAAGGCATTCTGCTAAATATTTGGTTCTTGCATACTCATTGAGCAAAGATATTTTCCCATTTTCATTGTGCTTACAATCAGCTCCGCCAGTGTAATAATGATCCGTAGAAATATGAATCAACCGAATAGCATAATTGCGACACATATTTGCCAAAATACCGGCAGGTCGCGTATTAACACGGTACGCAAGACCAGGGTCTTGCTCACATACACCCAAATTTACCATTGCTACTGTATTAATTATTGTAGTAGGCTGGTAGTCATGAATCAATTTAATAAGCTGCGCATCATTGCAAATATCAAAAAGAACATCGGCCTGCCCCATGTCTGCCATGCCCAAAGCTTCAATATTACGAACTTTTGCTTCTTTCATAAGCGCTTGACCCAACATGCCTGTTGAGCCCAAAACTAATAATCGCATTGCAACTTCCTCAACCAGCCATCTGCATACCACCGGCAGACAGTCTTTTTTCTATCGTTTTTAAAAAGGCAACATCTTGCTCAAAATCAGCCAGACTGTCTTGATATTTTTTTTCAGTTTCAATGGTCAGCAGGCTATTTGGCCGATATATCGAAAAGATTTTACTTATGTCAAAAGTCCCTAAACCAAAATGCCAATGAACATCGTAAATACCCTTTTGATCGCCATCAGTCAAGTGATACATAGCCGGCTTGAGCGCGTTAAACTGATTAACAAATTCATACGGATCATAGCCCAAGGCATTAGCTGCACAAATAGCATGCCCCGCATCAAGGCAAAAACCAACACCAGAAAATTCCATAACTGCGGCTATCTGCGCTGGCAAATAGCCAACAGCAGTTTGGCCGTTGCCCAACTCTGGCACTATGTGATAGGGCTTGTTTTCAATTAACATACGTTTATCAAAAAATTTCTTAAATTGTTGAGCTGTTTGTTCAATGTCTCCACCAACACCGGGATGAACAACCACAAACGACGCACTCAGTGAATCAGCCCAGCGTAGCGATTCGCTTAAAATTTTTTGATTACTTTGTTCGCATTCTTTTTTAGATAAATTGAGACCATGCGCAAAATGCGGCGCATGAATAACAAACGGAATACCTAATGAAGCCCACAATGAAACATAGCGATCAAACGAGCCAGGAACAGCATAAAGCTCGATGTAAGAATAAAGCCCTTGCTCATAAAATTTTCTTGCATCGTTAATATAACGCTCATTAGTTGACCATACTTTTAGACCAAATTTATACATGTTCTCATACTCCACTTACTCAACTAGCCGGACTCAAATACTGCTTGTATAACGATGCTTCAAGCGCAACACCCCCAAAAATAGCATAAAGCGCTTCTTGTGAAGCAAAGTAATGAAGAATTTCATCTTCATCAAAATTTAATTTACTCAGCTTACAGCGCAAGTTTTCGTAGTGGACAGAATCTTGCCAATTTTTTTCAGGGTCGGCAGCAATGCCTAAAAGCTCATGTCCAGCAAAACTGTACTGCGCAAGTACTTTCATTTCGTTAGCAAGAGCACCATGAGCAATAAGATAATATTTGGGCGACAAGGTGCGATAAAAAGGGAAGCGCTCAAAGCAAACTTTGAACCAGTTAAGACAGTAGCTAACCGTAACAAATTCAACAGTAACCGCTTTCATTGTGTCTGCAAAGTGGCTAACCATCATATCTTGAAGTGTCCAAATCAAATCTTCATTAAGAATAAAAATGTACAACTTTGTGCAACTATAACCGTTATCTTGAAACAGCTTAAAACTGCGCAGCCCCAACAACGCTGCCTGCTCAGAATGCGCAAACATCAGCGCATCGCCTTCTCCTCTTTGTTCGGGCAGCATGACATGTCGCTTCCCAAAAACATAATCTAAAAAGGCTCGTGCTTTTTCAAGCGAAGCAAAGCGGTATCTGAGCGGCTTGCCTGTTTCATAGTCAAAAATGAGCGAATGAAAATAGGGCTTTATGGCATTATGAACATCAAGAATTTTGTAAGAGTCCGGCTTGATATCCAAAAGATTGAGAGCTTCTTGCAAAAAAAGACCTGCATTTCCCTGCTGGTCAAATAATGAAAGCTCAATTTTTGGTTTTTTTGCTGTTAGTTTTTGTAAATCAAAACGGCCAAAGACGCGAGTAGATCCAAGCGTGGGGTTTGCTGCGCAGAAACTGGTGTATAAGAGAAGTACGATTCTCAAAAATATAAACTTTTTTATTTTCATAATTTTTCTTAATTTTTTATCTTCTTACAATCTCGGACTTTTCTTATTCTAGTTAAGCCCGCTGCACCCTTCGAGACGCTCTTCGTAAACTCAGAGCTCCTCAGGGAGAACGGGGATGGGTAACATTTTTTCAAATTTCAGAGACACTTCACAACACTCACTCCGTTCTCCCTGAGGAACAACTCGCAGAGTTGTGTCTCGAAGGGCCTCTTCAGGCCCGCACCTTCTCCCTCCCGATCGCCCTGAGGAGTACTGCGTAAGCAGTGCGTCTCGAAGGGCACGAGTGTTTTTCCGCAGGAAAAATGTATCGAGGGATCACAAAGAATCAATCATCGTACGCATTTGATCAACCGTAAGCCACTCGTTATTATTCCCACTGTGATACTCAAAATCTGGCGCCACCGGCCGAGCATATTTGTGCAACACACTTGTTGCGCCCAGTATTTTATATTCAGGCTCTATCACATAATAATTATCATATTCGTACGTATGACGCGCATCTTCGCTGGTAATCATCATTTCATGAATTTTCTCGCCAGGCCTAATGCCAACATTGCGCAATGAAATTGCTGGCGCAATTGCTTGAACCAAGTCAGTCACACGCATTGAAGGAATTTTTTTTACAAAAAGCTCGCCGCCTTCCATAATTTCAAACGCTTGCAAAACCATTTCTACTGCATCTTCAAGCTTAAGCCAAAAGCGCGTCATGCGCGTGTCGGTAATAGGAAGCTCATCGGCACCAGCTTTAATTAAATGTTGAAAGTAGGGAATAACTGAACCACGACTGCCTGCAACATTGCCATAGCGCACTACAGCAAAGCGCGTATCATGCCCACCGCTGTAAACATTGCCAGCAATAAAAAGTTTATCTGAGCACAATTTGGTGGCACCGTACAAGTTTATGGGCGCACAGGCTTTGTCAGTACTCAACGCAATAACTTTTTTAACTTTGCAATCAATAGCTGCATCAATAACATTTTGAGCGCCAAGAATATTGGTCTTTACTGCCTCAAATGGATTGTATTCGCATGACGGAACTTGTTTGAGTGCTGCAGCATGAACAACAACATCAATACCATCAAACGCACGATATAAACGATCTTTGTCACGCACATCGCCAATAAAAAAACGCAGCTTTTTGTTGCCACGAAATTCAGGCTTATTAGACATAATAAACTGTTTGTATTCATCACGAGAAAGAACAACAATGCGCTCTAGATTTGGGTACCGCTGAAGCACCATTTCAATAAATGCGTTACCAAAAGACCCTGTTCCGCCTGTTACCAACAATGAACGTGCCGTTTTCATAACTTCCCTTCTCTCTTTTTTTTCATTCCTATTTACATGCACTTTTCAGCGTGTGAGACAATGTTATGCACTAATGCTACAGGGTTTTTATATGCAGCATATGATGCAACAAGCCCTTCTTGAAGACTCACACGTGCCTGCCAACCAAGCGTATTGATGCGCGCAACGTCAAGCAGCTTGCGCGGCGTACCATCAGGTTTGCTGCTGTCCCAATGAATAGCACCTTTAAAACCTACAACTTTTTTTACCAACTGTGCCAACTCACTAATTTGTATATCGATGCCCGCCCCAATATTTAACAACTCGCCAACATCTTTATACGAATGATTCTGCATTAAAAAAACCAGCGCTTGCGCTAAATCGTC
Organism: Candidatus Babeliales bacterium; assembly: GCA_019746485.1. Classification (GTDB taxonomy): domain Bacteria; phylum Babelota; class Babeliae; order Babelales; family RVW-14; genus AaIE-18. Next base: position 134,021 of record JAIERW010000001.1, read on the forward strand.
TACATACAAAAATTCACGATACGGCATGCCACTGCCCCACAACGTTACACAATCTTTAGTAACGCCAAGCTGGCCAAGCAAATCTACCCATGTTGCCGCTTGCACTTCAAAACCAACCGGGTACATGAGCAGGTCGCGCTCAACCTCTGCCATTTTACCCGCGCTCAATAACTTGGCAAGATGAAACTTACGAATGAGAGCCGGCACCACGTGCGATGTTTCAAGATTAAAATTGTCGCCCGGTCCGTACAAGTTGGTGGGCATGACCGAAAAAAAATCGGCGCCATACTGCTCGTGATAATAACGGCACAATTTTATGGCCGCAATTTTGGCAATAGCATACGGCTCATTGGTTGGCTCCAGCGGGCCAGATAACAAATATTCTTCTTTGAGTGGCTGCGGTGCGTATTTTGGATAAATGCACGAAGAGCCAAGATTGATTAATTTTTTAACACCAGAGCGATGAGCCGCATGAATTACGTTGGTAGCAATCGTCAGATTATCGTACAAAAATTCTGCTTTGTAGTTTTGGTTAGCAAGAATGCCACCCACTTTTGCTGCTGCTAAAAAAACATACTCAGGCTGTTCTTGCTCAAAAAAAAGCTCTACCGCACTTTGACAGCGCAAATCAAGCTCATAAACTGCACGCGTGACAATGTTATGATAGCCCTTGCTCTGCAACGTTTTAATCAGCGCAGAACCAACAAGCCCGGCATGCCCGGCAACATAAATTTTTGAGGAGTGCTGCATAAGTACCTATCCAACGGTATGTTGTTGAAATGAAACACTGTGCGTTGTGTACGCAAAATCTTTTTGTTTGCAAGCAAAAATACCCGCACCCACAGGAGTAAGGTCAGCAAATTTTAAATCATAGTCAACCATAATGTTAACCAACTCATCAAACGAAACACGCGGCTGCCAACCTAAATTTTTTTGCGCTTTGCTAATGTCCGCTTGTAAAAAATCTACCTCGCACGGCCTAAAATAACGCGGGTCAAGGTGAATAACGGCATCGCCGGTTTTAAAAAAGCGCGCCCAGGCACTGGTACAACTTTTAATTAAACCCTTTTGCATCACGCCCTCGCCCCGCCACTCAAGCTCTAGACCAGCGTACGTAAAAGCCTTTTCAACAAATTCTTTAACAGAATGACTGGTGCCGGTGCCCACCACATAATCGTCTGGCTTGCCGTCTTGCAGCATTAACCACATCATTTCAACATATTCTGGCGCAAAGCCCCAATCACGTTTTGCATCAAGGTTGCCCAAATACAAAACATGCTGCTTGCCCGCAAGCATGTTGGCCACCGCTCTGGTAATTTTGCGCGTTACAAACGTTTCACCACGGCGCGGACTTTCGTGATTAAATAAAATACCGTTGCAAGCAAACATGTTGTACGAAGCACGATAATTAACGGTCATCCAATAACTATAAACTTTTGCCGCCGCATAAGGACTTTGTGGCGCAAACTGCGTTGCTTCGTGCTGGGGCGGGCAGGCTGAGCCAAACATTTCTGATGATGATGCCTGATAAAAACGAGCGGTACTGCCACTGCGACGCAACGCTTCCAGCAAGCGCGTGGTACCAAGGCCGGTCACATTACCGGTGTATTCGGGCATATCAAATGAAACTTTAACATGCGACTGAGCACCCAAATTATATACTTCGTCAGGCTGAATTGAATAAATAAGTTGCGTAAGCACGCCTGCATCGCTTAAATCGCCATAATGCAAAAAAAGACGTGGTTGCGCTTCGTGCGGATCTTGGTAAATATGATCGATACGTTGTGTGTTAAAACTTGAAGCGCGGCGAATAATGCCATGAACGTGGTACCCTTTTGAAAGTAAAAACTCGGCCAGGTACGAACCGTCTTGACCGGTAATACCGGTAATCAATGCTTTTTTCATGAGCCTCTCCTTGCAGATGCATGGTTTTTGGTTGTTTCGAATGTAGCGCAATCGCACTGCGTTGTCCATGAGGCGCAGATTCAAAAAAATCTCATTTTTTTGAATGTCTTGAATTTTACTGGCTCCTTCAAGTATTTTTTTTAAATGAGTCTCATTTTTTTTAAAAATATCTTGAGAAGGAAATAGCCATGAAGCGTCACCGTGTCTTTTTTTTGTTTTTTTTATCTGTTGCTGCAAACTTGCAGGGCATGGGAAGGCATCAATCTGGTAGCACAATGCCTTCACCAGTTGCCCCAACGCCACCACCAAGGCGTTCTTCGCAACTACCAACTATGCCACCCACGCCACCAACCTCTATGCAGCCAACATCACCGGTACGCCCTGGCCAACCAATGAGCCCACCTCAATCTCCAGCAAAATTCAGCACACCCCTCCAACAACACCAAACATCTCCATCCCAAACAACACCAACGTCTTACCAAGCACCACACTATAAATTTCCCACCTGGAAAAACCCTATCGCGCTCTGGCAAGAACGAAGAGCAACTTCGTACATGGAAAAACAAGCTATAGACCCTAAATTTTCGACAGAGATGGCAAAACTCAAAGACGCACCCGCAACAGTACAAAAAAAAGGTCTTGAAACTTTACAAGCAATTGAAAAAAATAACGCTAAATTAGAAAAAATTAAAACCGCTGAAGCTGCTTTACGTCCAATACAAGATCACCCACATTTTCAGCAATACCTTGAAAGACGTAATGATCGTATAACCAAATTCATCAACTATGTTGATGGTATAACTGATCGTTCTATTCCAAAAGATGAGCAGCTTTCATATAAAGAACGAAATAAAACTTTACTTGATTTTGCAAGCGATAAAGAAATTGCCATAATGAGAAAATATAAAGACAACAATTTTTCCAGTAGCGGATTTAACCGAGAAGAACGCTTTAAAATAGACAATTTAATCAAAAATTCTATCGACAAAGGCATTGTTTCTAAAGAATTGCAAAAAGAACAAATGAAATTTTCACGCATCAATCAACAAAAAAAATTAGCGGAATTTGAAGCACAAAAATTGCAAAATCAACACAAGCAACTCTTTGGACAACCCAAAGAACAACAAAGAAAAATAGATGAAGGACAAACACAGCGGCAGAGCAACCAGCAATAGATCGCGCAAAGGCAGAAATAGCAACAGCTGCTTCTGTACCCAGACAGCACCAACACAACCGTAACTTTAAATAACTTTATGCAGATACAACGGGCGGCTGTAAAAAGTCGCCCGTAATTATTTGGCCACGCACCTGCGTCACACACCCACCATCAACTTTATACACCACATCGCAGCGCTCAATCGTGGACAAACGATGCGCAATAATAATTAATGTCTTGTTGCGATCAACCTGATAAATCTCGTCCATAATGTGCTCTTCAGTTTCGTTGTCCAACGACGATGTTGCTTCATCAAGAACCAGAACTTCTGGGTTGGCATACAGCGCGCGCGCAATGGCAATCCGTTGCTTTTGCCCACCACTCACATTAATACCACCCTCGCCAAGGCGCGTGTAAATACCATCTTTGCTCATTAAAAAGTCGTACATCCGAGCTTTTTTGAGCGCATCAATAATCATCGCTTCGTCAAACACGCGCCCGCACACCACATTTTCAGCCACCGTACCATGAAACAAATAAACATCTTGCGGAATATAACCAATTTTACGTCGCCAGCATTTTAAATTTTCTTGCGTCAGCTGCACATTGTCAACATAAACGCCACCTTCTTGCGGCACAAACAGGCCCATAATAATGTCGGCAATGGTGCTCTTGCCTGCACCACTTTCGCCAACCAAACCAACGCGCAAGCCTTTGTTTAAAACCAAGTTAACATTGTTCAAGATATGCGCTTTGGCATCGTAAGCAAAAGAAACATCTCTGAAAGAAATTGAACAATTAAAAGCAATTTCTTTATTACCTAACTGCTCATAATCATGCTGCAAAAAATCATATACCGGCTCCAAAACATGCTTATTAAACATCAGTTGGTTGTAGCCAGTTACCAGTTTATTAATTGACGGTAAAAAGCGATAAAACGCAAGCGCGTACATTGAAACCATGGGAATAACAAATTGCGCATCGTTGTAGCAATACACAACGTACATAATAGCGCCCACCAATAATGAAAATCCTATTGTTTCCAAAATAAACCGCGGCAAAGCCTGCCACACGGCATTAACCGTATTGGCCCGCGCAAGGCCCAGTGTAGCAAACGAAAAACGACCTTGAATCAGTTTATTATTCGAAATAAGCTTCAGAAATTTAAAATTACAAAAAGAAGCAGTATAAGCAACTGCCATTTGTTCTGAATATTTTTTACTTTCAAGCCCAGCTTGGGTAATTTTGTGAGTAAATGCTTTGAGAACGATAATAACTTTTGCAACAAGCACAACACTCAAAACCAGCGTCATCTTCCAATTAACGTAAAACAACATACTGTAGATACAAATTACCGTAAAAATTTCTGCAAACATCATCAACAACGTAGAAATTATCTGCGTCACATTTGACGAATATGCCAAAATAACCTGACTCATTGATGTTGAGGTTTTTTGCACAAAGTCACGATACGTAAACTGTAGATAACGCTCAAACAAGCGGCTAGCAAAGTAATGCTGACGCATATGAGAAAATTTGTTGGTGTAATAAATATGGATTACATTGAGTATCGCGCGCACCAGATAAAAAACCAATAAACCAAAGCCTAAAAATAGCACCAACTCGCTGGGCCGTGAAAAACCAAAGAGTGCAGAAAACTTACCCAAAAAGCGACCAGTTAATGCCGAATTAAAATTGGTGGCAATGGAGATAAAAACCATAATTGCTGAAAGGCTCAGCGTTTCAACAATCGAGATAACAACTGAAGAAAGTAACAAAACAATAATAACTTTTTTATCACGTCGCGTAAAAAGCTTGCGTAAAACGCTAAACAAAGAAACATTCATAGCAACTCTCCCACTCCTTTTCAAAAAGGACAAATTCGTTATGCTGTTTTTTAAATAACCCCTCAAGAGAAAGATGATAGAATGGAGCATATCGCGTTCACGAAAAAAAGAAAGGCAGCCTCATGAAAAGCCCTTTGATCACGAATAAAAAAATTTTAGTCGCTGGCGGTGTAGGCTTTTTGGGCACCACGCTGTGTAAAAAACTTCTGGCCACGGGCAACCAAGTTATAGCACTGGACAATCTTTATACCGGCCGACAAGACAATGTTGCGCTGCTACAAAATTATCCAGAGTTTAGTTTTATTAATCATGATATTATTGAACCAATTGATATTTCTGCCGATCTTATTTTTAACCTGGCCTGCCCCGCTTCACCGCCACATTACCAACGCGATCCAATTTTTACCACCAAAACAAGCGTGCTGGGCTCGCTCAACCTGCTCGAACTTGCACGCACAAACAATGCCCGCATTTTGCAAGCTTCAACCAGCGAGGTTTACGGCGACCCTGAACAGCATCCACAAACCGAAAGCTACCGCGGCAGCGTAAACCCAATTGGCATTCGCGCGTGCTACGACGAAGGTAAACGCTGCGCCGAATCACTTTTTTTTGATTACCACCGCATGCACGGCGTTGCCATAAAAATGATACGCATTTTTAATACCTACGGCCCACACATGGACCCAAACGACGGCCGCGTGGTCAGCAATTTTATTATGCAGGCGCTCAGCAATGAACCGCTTACCATGTACGGCACCGGCGCACAAACACGCTCATTTTGTTTTGTTGACGATTTGGTTGATGGCATTATTGCCATGATGGCAAGCCCGCAAGAGTTTACCGGTCCGGTTAACCTGGGCAACCCAACAGAATTTAATTTGCTTGAACTTGCCCACATGATTATTGAACTGACGGGCAGCACATCTCAGCTCGTTTTTTTACCGCTGCCGCAAGATGACCCGCAACAGCGCAAGCCTGATATCTCGCTTGCGCGTGAAAAGCTTGGGTGGGTGCCGCGCGTGGCGCTGCGCGAGGGGCTTGAGAAAACAATCCCGTATTTTGCTGAATTTTTAGGGCAACAACAGCAAAGTTCTGTTAATTTTTTTAGGAGCGAGCAATTAATTTGAATATTGCCATTGCAGCCGGCGGGCGCTTCCATGCCTTCCAGCTAGCCAACCAGCTGGCCCAGCGCAACAGCCTAAAAAAATTATTTACGTTTTATTATACAAAAAAAGACCGCACACTCGTGCCTGAAAACTTGGTTTCAAACAACTCATGGTGCCAATTTATTGACACCTGCTTTTGTAAATTACGCTTAGCACGCGTCATTAATCCATCAACCTTTAATAACATTAAAGACAATTTTTTTGATTTCTGCATGAGTAAAGAAATACCAAACTTAGGCAAGCTTGATCTTTTTGTTGGTTGGGCAAACTACACGCTTTATAGCATGCCAGCGATAAGAAAAACCGGTGCAAAAATTATTATTGAGTCGGGCTCGTGCCACATTCTTGCACAGATGCGCATTTTGCAACAAGAGTATGCCAAGCATGGTCTCATGTTCCCGCCCATCAACCAGCGCGTTATTGATAAAATGATGGCAGAGTACGAACAAGCAGATTATATCATGACACTTTCTAGTTTTGCCCGCCAAAGCTTTATTGACCAGGGAATAAAAGCAGAAAAAGTTTTGTGCGTGCCCTGCGGTATGGATGTTTCTTATTTTGCAGCGCAGCCACAAAAAAAAGACCCATCAAATTTTCGTGTAATTTTTGTAGGCTTGGCGGGCGTGCGCAAGGGCGTGCACTATTTAATTGAAGCGTGGGCAAGTCTTGACTTGCCTGCAAGATCAACTGAGCTTTTAATTGTGGGCAATGTGCAAAAAGATTTAAAGCAGGTACTTGCCGGCATGAAAATACCGGCCAATGTTAATTTCTTTGGCTCAACCACGCGTGAAACACTGCGTAATCTTTACCATAGCTCAGATCTGTTTGTACTGCCTTCACTTGAAGATGGTTTTGGCATGGTGATTGGCGAGGCCATGGCCGCCGGCCTGCCTGTTGTGTGCACCACCAGCACGGGAGCTCCAGACATCATCACGCATGGCAAAGAAGGCTTTTTGGTGCCACCGGCAAACAGCACGGCACTGGCTGAAAAAATTTTAGAGCTTTATCAAAATGCAGAAATGCGATGTGCCATGGGCCGAGCCGGACAAGAAACTATTCAACATTTTACCTGGGACATTTACGGCACACGAATTTATGACGTGTACAAAACATTAGTTTAATCGCTGTACAGGATCATTATTTTTCTATTTTAAAAACCAGGCCAGATAAGGCAAAGATGCTCCATAATCCTTAGACTCTTTAAGTATTAGAAGCTCTTTTAGACTGTCGCCGCTCAATTTTTCTACGTCTAAACAGGGGAAACTTTCAGTAATTTTTGAAAAAAAAGCTATATGATCATTGATGCGTACAGCAATAAAAAAATTACCCTCTAAATAAACCATCACCCTCCAAGGCGCTGGCCCAAATAAATCTTTTGCCTGCGCAAAGGAAAGCTCAAATACTTTATCGTTCAGAAAATGTAACTGCATGCCATCATCTTCAAGCGTCATAATATCATCAAAAAATCTATTCCTCTCGCGCGCAAAAAAAAGCGAACCACCTTCACGATCAAGCCTCAATTGAAAGTTGTTAGCCTGCCAACCGCTAAATTTGAAAAGACTCTCGTCACCATCCGAAACAGTAATGCCTTCATATTCCTGCAAAGAACTGTCTACCGGAAAGAAAATGGTGCAATAACCGTTTTGAAAAAACATAACAAGATTATCTCTTTCTCGATATGCATGAACAGATCTGACGCGAAATTTTTGTCCGGCTGGCGTGGTAAAATCATAGTCAAAAAAACCCCTGAACACTGAACCCACACGCGTTACAAACGGTTTAGTAATTTTGGTAAGATACTTACGCCAGTGGAAGGACTGAGCTGGAACTTCTGAATCAGCCAAGCAAAGATCAACGGCTTGATCCAAACTCAATGAGCTTGTTTCGTCAACAGTCGGCTCATCGTCGCAAAGTCCCCAGTCAGGAATAAAATCATCACCAAACTCTCGAGGTCCGGATGAAGGAGCTAGTTGCTGCGCTGCACATTCTTGAAAAAAAGCAGCATTCTTGCGCCAGCTACGATCAGAGCCTTTTTCAGACGCCGCACCCTGCGCCTGCACAGCCCACAACAAAAAAAAGAGCGCGTAAAAAATGTTCATGTGTGGTAACCTTTTTTATCGAAAATTACTAAATAAAAAAATATTAAAAAATAATGTGATGGACACTATAAACTCAATTTTGTTAGTAGGCAAGATTAGCTCAACGGCTTATACCTATGCATCGTCATTTGAACGTGCTTTTCAAACACTTGGCTACAACGTTGCCACGTTCAATACTAAACAACATTTTGTTCCAAACTACAAACTATTGGCACCACTAAACAATTATTTGTGCAACGTTCAGCTCATTCGCACGGTTAAGCAGCACAAACCAGATCTGATATTTTTTTTAAAAGCAGACAGTATTTCGCACAAAACACTGCGCACCATCAAACAGATATCCAAAGCCAAGTTGGTGCACTTTTATCCCGACAACCCTTTTTCATTTTGGAATGGCAACTCAAACAAAAACGTCTTACTCTCATTGCCACTTTTTGATGATTTTTTAATCTGGTCCAACATGCTCATGCCAGCGCTTGAAGCGGCTGGCGCTCAGCATGTTTCTTACTTTCCCTTTGCGTACGACCAAACTATTTTTGAACAAGAAATTACAATTTCAGAGCACGAACGCGAACGCTACACGGCCGATGTCAGTTTTGTGGGCACGTGGGAGCCTGAACGGGCTTGGTGGCTGAAACAACTGCGCAAGCGCATGCCACACATCAAACTGGCAATTTGGGGCAACGGCTGGGGGCACGAGCAGTGCGGCCCGCTGGGGCCGTATATCAAAGGACCGGCGATCTACCCGCCTGAAAGTATTAAAGCTTTTCGCATGAGTACGATTAATCTTAATTTTATTAGAAAACAAAACAGAACGTCACACAACATGCGAACGTTTGAGCTGCCGGCAAGCAAAAGTTTTATGCTCACGCAGCACAGCTTTGAGCAGGCACATGAGCTTTTTGAAGAAAATAAATCGATTGTTTGTTTTGAAACGATTGATGAGTTGGTAGAAAAAATAACCTTTTATTTAGCGCACGATGTCGAACGCCAAGCAATTATTAAGCGTGCATTTGCGCAAGCGCAGCACTATTGGCTTTCAGTGGTTTTGCAAAATTTTTTGCTCAAGTTCGGCGATAAAAAACCTAACCCATAAAAGACCATCTTTAATCACGCACAGCTCAGCCGGGCGGCCAACCTCATACACAACCTCAAGATTAAGACGGCTAAAATGACTATCTATACATGGTAATTCGATCACTTTGGTAAATTGGCCTCTGAGGCAATAAACAGCCAGCGAGCCAAATTCAATTTCTGCTTCATCATCTGCGCGTTTTTTACCTGGATAATATTTAACTGCCCATTGCCGATCTTCTGAATAAATAATGTCTAAAATACCACGTGGGCTTATTTTAATGTCTGACAATAATGCTTCTCTACGCCCAAAGAGTTTTTTAATTTTATGAGCAACAAAAGCCGCACCTGAAACATTAGAAAAGATTGAAGTAAACAGAAAAACGAGCACCACTAGCTTTTTCATAAACATCCCACCACTTTCACGCGCTCAACGCTTCTTCAAGCTCATGCCAAGGAAACAAGATCCAAGATTCTTGATTTTTATAAAGCTCTAAAACCCGTATCCCATTTTCGTCAAAATACCTGGCAAGCGACAATTCTCCTGGCTCTGTATCAGCAGGAAGTTGGATTTTTTTTATAAGATGCGTATCTATACCCGAGGCATCTCCGGCAAAAAAAACAAAAAGATGTCCATGCCCAATAGAGACAGACCATCTTGTATCGTCGTCAAGATAGATGCAGTCTTCCCACACATACGGCTGAACAGGTTGTTTTTTTAGAGAAGATATTGCTGGCAAGGCACATTCTGCTTTAGTCTTCATAATAGCCAAGAGTTTCTGTTTTGATATCTGATAGCAACACAGGCTATCCACTATAACATACAACATCTCAACACCATCTTCCTGTCCCAGTTCCAACTGCACCACAGCAGGACGACCTTCACCAAAACCCTCAATTTTATGTGTCAGTATGGGACCATAAAGATCAATGCCCTTTTCAAGATACATTATTACAAGCGTTGTCCCACTTAAGCTGGCACACCAGTTTCGATCTTTTGAGTAAACAGTCTCACCACGTGGACTTATGCGAATAGCAGAATCTGAGTTACTTCGTGGCAGTTTTGTTTTTTTCTTCCCAAACCAACGTAATGGCTCCCACGAGGAAGATTTTGGCATTCTTGCGGCAGCAAAAAGAAATCCATCGGTACAAACAACAACAAATAGAAGCAAAAATATTTTTTTCATGACACTTACTCGCAATACATCATATGAAATAGTTAAACAAAAAGAGAAATGGGACGAGAACAATACCCTATTCATACATTTTTTGCAACACTACTCGCACATAATTTAAAGCGATAAAAGGCAAAACAGCGACAAGAATCATCGACTGCGGGCCTTTCCAAGCAAACAGAAATGCCGCAAACGTAGCCAGCAACAAGATGCAGGAAGCACGCACTACGCGCTCACGCGGCGCACCAGGCAGGCCAACAAAACCGGCCGGCGAGTAAATTGTTTGCAAACAGCCAACAATAAAAAGCCATAAAAAAAGCGTAGCATACAAAAAGTGGGCGTAAATATTTTGCAACCAGTCGATTTCAAGCAAAAACATGCACGCACCACCAAGTAAAAAGCAGTGGATGGCCAACATGAACGATTGTTCAGTTTTTTTGGCATGAAGCGATACAACGATATAAACAAGCGAGAGAAGCCCACCAATCTCAAAAGCATGCTCCCAGTTGCCCAAAAAGCGAAATGCCCAGACAAAAGCAATGAGTGGCAAAACATTGGCAATAAACATTAAGCGGTCATTAAAAAACTTTGTAATCATGCTGGTTCCTACAATAAATCTCAAAATAACAAAACTATCTTTTCATAGTGGTACCAAAACAGTACAAACTTGTAAAAATAATCTTTTCGTTGTATCTATTTCTTATGAAGAAACCAAAAATTGCAATCATAACCCTGCGCAACCAGTATAAATATGGTGGCACGCACGCCAGCCAGCGGGCAGTGTTTAACTTTTGCAAACTCTATTTTGAGCCAACGCTCTTTTTCTTAAGTTTTGAAAAAGATATTTCGGCGCATCTACGCCCGTTCAAAACGACCTCACGCAACAGAACCGGCACCCACAACGGCATGCCGTGCGTAGAAATTGGTGCCCGCTGGGCCTTTTGGGAACCGGCGCATTATGCAGCAACGCTTGAGCAATGGCAAGAAGCGCTTGCCAGCTACGATTATTTCTTTGTCGTCAGCGGCACGCCAATTGCCGCCCACCACTTGGCGCTCATGAACAAACGCTTTGTTTTGTGGCCCGCCTCAACGTATCAGCACGACCGCCAGCAGCGCGCAGAAAAAATGCGTGGCTTGAGAAAATTTATTGACCGGCTGGCACAACCTTTGATGCTGGCAATAGAGCGGCTCGTTTTGAAAAAAGTCTCTTTTGTATGGCCGTTAAGCTCATACACACACCAACTGATCAAAGACGTTGTGCCAAACTTTAACCGGCCTTACGCCGTGTGCGGTTTTCCAATCGATTACCAACCGACAACACTACACACACCAACTAACGAAAAAATTATTATTGCTATTGGCCGCTTTAACGACCCACGCAAAAACCCGCGCATGCTCTTTAGAGCTTTTGAAAAAATCTATCAACAATGCCCAGACGCCAAACTTTTTATTATTGGCAGCGAGCCGCACCCCTTTGATACACTGCCATTTGTTAACCAGCCGTCATTTAAAAACATTGTTTTTACGGGCGAGCTTGATCGCACAAGTTTGCTTGTTTTTTACCAACGCGCAACGCTCATGCTCATTTCGTCGTACCAAGAAGGTTTAAATATTGCCGGCCTTGAAGCACTGGCTCACGGCGTGCCAGTAATCTCAACAGACTGTGGGGGCATTCGAGATTATGTAATCAATGACAGAACCGGCTATGTGGTAGCACTTGATGATGACGCGCTAATGGCAGACCATGCGTGCGCATTACTCAAAGACAATAAAAAAATTGAAGAGCTCAAAAGTGCCATCAGCATCTTTATGAAAAATAACTTCTCACTTGAACAAATTCATGCCATATTTAAAAGAGGCTTGCTTTGCGCTTATCCCGAGTTAAAGCCATGGTTTGAAAGGGTAGAGAAGGTGAATCATGAAGATACTCGTCATCAGCCACACGTACATAACACAGATCAACCGCGATAAATGGAAAATTTTTGCACAAGATTATCCAGACATATCGCTGACGGTTGCTTTCCCGCGCTCATGGCCGGGTTCTCTGTACCATCATCACGCAGAAAATTTAGAAAAAGAGCAGTTAAAAAATTGTAAGTTTGTTGCACTTAAAGCCTTTGGCGCTGGCAATGAAGTTCGCTATGGCTACTACCCCAGCGGCTTGATGAGCATTATGCGCAACTTTAAGCCCGACATAATTCACGTTGAGCAAGGCGACAACGCACTCAGCCTTTTTCAAAGCATTATTTTTGCTAAATTGTTTTGCCGAAAAGCAAAGTTGTCATTTTTTACCTGGGTCAACTGGCAGCACAAATTTTCTCTCAAGTACCGCATGTTCTGGGGCTGGATAGAAAAATTTAACCGTTTCTTTACCCACGGCGCTATTGCCGGCAATCAGGATGCACAAAAAATATTGGCAGAAAAAGGCTTTGTCAAAACAACAACCGTATGCCCACAGCTGGGTATCAACCTCAAAACGTTTAAGCCCGCACAGGTTGAGCACCATCGCCACCGCTACATTGGTTACATTGGCAGAATTGTTGAAGAAAAAGGCGTTATGCTGCTCGCACAAGCATTCCATTCGCTGTATAGCTTGTTCCCCGACTGGCGGTTAATTTTTATTGGCTCGGGGCCCTTTGAAAAACAACTCATCGATTATGTCATTACGCACAAACTGATTGATGTCGTTGAATTTCGCGACCCCATCACGCACGACAAAGTTCCCAACGCGCTTTCGTTTATTGATATTTTAGTGCTGCCATCGTACGACACTAACCACTGGAAAGAGCAATTTGGGCACGTTTTAATTGAAGCTATGGCCTGCAAAGTTCCCGTTATTGCAAGTTCTGCCGGGGAAATTCCCAACGTGGTAGCGCAAGCCGGCCTAATCTTTGAACAGAAAAATGAAAAATCATTAACCAGCTATTTGCACACACTCATGAGCGACGCACAACTGCGCAATCAACTCGGAGAAAAAGGATATCAGCGAGTAAAAAATCATTATTCGCATCAAGCAATTGCCAAAACAACACATGACTTTTGGCAATCTCTTTAAAAAAAGGAGAGAGACTGTGAAGATTACCGTTATTGGTGCCGGGTACGTAGGCCTGGTCACCGCCGCTTGCTTTGCGCAAAAAGACAACGACGTAACGATTGTTGAAAACAATCAAGCAAAAATTACCGCGCTCTTGCAAGGCATTGTTCCGTTTTATGAACCGGGCCTGGAGCAGCTGGTTGCCAACGGCATCGCTGATAAAAAAATCAACTTTGTTGCCGACGTTGCGCAAGCACTTAAAAAAAACCAACCTGATGTTATTTTTTCCTGCGTTGGCACGCCATCACGCGAAGACGGCTCTGCCGATCTTTCATTTGTTTGGCAGGTAGCACAAGAAATTGGGCAGCAGATTAATGGGTACACGCTGGTTGTTAATAAATCAACGGTACCGGTAGGCACGGCAGAAAATGTTAAAGCAATTATTCAAGAACAGCTGCGCCTGCGCTCTGCCAACGTGCCATTTGATGTTGCTTCTAACCCAGAATTTTTAAAAGAAGGCGATGCGCTGAGCGATTTTACCAATCCAGACCGCGTAGTTATTGGCGTTGATTCAGAAAAAGCGGCGCAGATTTTGGCACAACTTTATAAACCATTTTTAAAAAATCCCGAAGAACAACTAGTCTGCATGGACATTCCGTCGGCCGAGCTAACCAAATATGCTTCAAACGCCATGCTGGCAACACGCATTAGTTTTATGAACCAGCTGGCACTCTTGGCAGACAAAGTGGGTGCTGACATTGAAGATGTAAAAAAAGGTATGGCTCTGGACCAGCGCATTGGCAAACATTTTCTTAATGCTGGAATTGGATACGGGGGTAGCTGCTTTCCCAAAGATGTTAAAGCACTTATTCACACCGGCAAAGAGCACCACCTACCCATGACCTTAATACAAGAAGTTGATGCCGTAAATATGCAGCAGCGCCAACTTTTTTTTAATAAAATAATCGACTTTTATGGCGATACTATTGTCAACAAACAGGTTGGCATTTGGGGGCTTGCTTTTAAGCCAGAAACTGACGACATTCGCTGCGCACCAGCTATCGACATTATTGCCCAGCTCATTGCCCATGGCGCACAAGTAATTGCCTACGACCCAGTTGCCACCAGCAACATGCAACAGCTTTTCAAAAACACGGTTACCTTTGCTCAATCGGCCCAAGAAGTAGTTAAAGCAGCAGACTTTTTAATTATTCTAACCGAATGGCACGAGTTTAAAGCCTACGATATTACCAAGCTTACCCAACTCAAAGACCAAGTTATCTTTGACGGCCGCAACTGCTTTGACCCCGAGCTTATGCAGGAACAGGGTTTTTGCTACATCAATGTTGGCCGCAACGTGCACCATCAAAATACAAAGAAACTTTTTTTAACAAAAAAACAAGCACGCACGTGCCAACCACCATGCCAAACAGCCTAAAAAAAAAGATCTTATTTGTTCATCACGGCAAAGGACTGGGCGGCGCACCGCTCAGCCTGCTCTACCTGGTCAAAGGGCTTGATCCTGAAAAATACCAAGCCGAAGTTCTTTTTTTGCACAACTCAGACGCCCTACAACTTTTTAAAGAGCACGGCATCACCTGCCATGGCCCCGTCAACCGGCACGACTTTGCTCATACAAAAATTTGGTGGTTCCGGTGGTACCATGCCCTCTCGCTGGCACGAGCGTGTCTGGATACCCTGAAAACAATACACTCAATTGCCCGCCATTGGCTGGAACTAATAAAGCCAGACCTGGTACACTTGAACACGAGCTCACTTATTGCCTGGGGCAAAATTGCTCACAAAATTGGCATACCAGTTGTTTGGCACATCCGCGAGCCACTGGCACCTGGGTACCTGGGCGCACGCAGGGCACTCATCAAGCACAGCGTTGAGCATTACGCAGCAGCAATTGTACCCATTTGCAACAACGACGCCCTGCCCTGGCACCACAACCCCAAAACGCATGTTGTGTACAACGCCGTTAACCAAACCGTTTTTGATGCCAACTTAAACCCACATGATTTTCTGGAATACCACCAGCTCGATACCTACTCACCAAAAATTTTATTTGTGGGCGGTCTTTCGCAAGAAAAAGGGACCTTGGTTTTATTAAACATTTTTGAAAAAATTTTGACGCGCGTGCCACAAGCCCAACTCGTGATTGCCGGGTACTTCGACTTGCAAAGACCTGGCACTCTAAACCCAAAACGCTTCATGCCATCAGCACAGTTTAAGCGTGCGGTCAGCACGCAATTAAAAAAAGTTAAACAATCGGTTCATCTTTTGGGCGCTATCAAAACAGTACCTGCTGCCATGGCAGCGGCTGATGTTATTGTCTTTCCAGCAACGGTTGGCCACTTTGCTCGCCCAATTATTGAAGCCGGTTTTATGAAAAAGCCAGTTGTTGCTTCTCAACTTGCCCCACTTGACGAACTGATTATCGACAAAAAAACAGGATACCTGATTGCACCTGAAAATATTGACGAGTGGGCCAGCAAAATCAGCCTGTTGTTACTCGATAAAAATAAACAAAAAGCTATGGGCCAAGCAGGGTTTGATTTTTGTTCACAAACATTTAGCCTGCCCAGCCAAATTACCAAAATTCAAAAAATTTATAACCAGCTTTTAAAGGAACAGTAATGTCGAGGCACAACACCGCCAAAGAATCGGTTGCGCGCTATTGGAACCAGGCAAGCTGCGGCACCGAATTTATTGAAGAAATAAAACATTCACGAGAGTATTTTGAAGCGATTGAGCAATTTCGTTACACCATTGAACCTGAAATATTTGCATTTGCGCAGTTTACCCGATTTCACGGCAAAAAAGTGCTTGAGGTTGGTGTTGGCGCCGGGACCGACTTTTTGCAGTGGGTGCGCGCAGGCGCTCAAGCTTACGGCGTAGACTTAACACACGAAGCGGTTACCAATGTTTTACATCGCTTAGCAACCTACAACGTTGCTGCCTGCGATGTACAGGTTGCCGATGCTGAAAAGCTCAACTTTGCCGACAATAATTTTGACTTGGTTTACTCATGGGGCGTTATTCACCACTCGCCAGACCCGGTGCAGTGCCTGCGTGAAATTGTACGCGTCACAAAGCCAGGCGGCAGCATAAAAATTATGGTTTACAACCGTCGCTCTCTTTTTGCTTTCTATCAATATTTGCAACACGGCCTGTTGCGTGGTAAGCCTTTTGCGAGCATGAAAAAAATATTGGCACAGCACCAAGAAAGCCCGGGAACGCAGGCTTATACCTTTAAAGAAATTAAAAATATCTTAAAAGATTTCCCGGTACGCATTAACAAGCTCCAGGCAAGCACCACCAGCCATGATTTGCTGTACTACAAAAAAAGTAAGTTTATTAAAGCGTGCGCTTATATTGCTGCGTGCTTAAGCGGCTGGGATCGGCGGGGCTGGTTTATGACACTGGATCTTACGAAAAGAGAAGATTAAGAAGGACGCATTGTTTCTAGAATTTTCTTGATAACCACAATATATTTTGCCATTTTTGTTGCAATAAGATTTGCAATTTCTTCTTTATAAATGTGCGATGCTTCGTTTCGACTATCAAGCATTTCCAAGCATATTTCTACATCATCAGGTGATAAAAGTAGCACTTCCAAGCTCGCTCGAAAAACATCCCGTGGACCACCTTGAACAGTTACATCATGATATAGTTCCATATACAGACGAACATATTTCCACAAAGAATCAAATGTATAATTAAATCGTGTAATTAGTGAATCACGATACGTCAAAAAACGACGCTCATATTTCTCATCGTCAGCATCTACAATGTTGTCAAAATCATTATAATCTTCGTAAGCATAAATTAACGTCTGTGCGGCTTGCTCCAAACGCTGGTATTTATATTGTATTTTGCCACTATCTTTGAACATCTTCTAGCTCTTTCCATCTATTTTTTATATTTTTCAAAAATTCTGCATCAACATCCCAAACATCAATAACATCAACTTTACAGGGAATCGTCGAGTCATAAATATCATTTTTTATCGCACGCATCAAAGATTCTTCTACTTTATGCCCACAATCTAAAGCCAAATCAATATCAGAATATGGCTGAACATTTTCAGTCACTTGAGAACCAAATAAGTAAATCTTTGCTTGAGGCAGATGATTTTTAATAATTGAAATAAGAATTTCTTTGTAACGTTCTTTCATAACAACGCCCTTTAAGCCTTCAAAAAAGTAGCTTATCTTTCTAAAGCAAGATAAAACATTGCAAAAAAAAGTCCATTACCATAAAAAAAAGATAAACTATAAGCTCTTTTGTATCTTCAAAATCATGGTCTCTGCATTTTTTTCGTTATTGTACCGTGCTTCATAACGGTTCACGAGCCAACCAAGACCATTAAAAAAGCCATTGATTAGCGGCAAGAACGGGTACGAAATAACTTTGTACAACCAACGCAACACACCAGGAACTTTTTTAGAGTGCAACAGCTTGGCGTCCAGACGGGCAACTGGGTAATAAAAACGATTGTAAACTTTTGCCTTCAGCTGATGGCACTCAAACCACCCTTCAACAATTTCCAGCCCGTGCTTAGCAAGTAATGTTTTTACCTCTTCAAACGAATAGTGCTTGTAGTGCCCGTACGGCTGATGCCGGTACCACCGCGGGCTCTTTTCAGCTGGGCCTTGCACCACAAAGTTGGGTGTGGTTAAAAAAATAACCCCGTCACTGGCAAGAACCTTGGGCAAAGCACTTAAAAAATTGTCTACATCTTCCAGCGGAATATGCTCAAAAACTTCGGCCAGCAAAATAAAGTCGAAAGGCTTTTCTTGCTCCAGCGCGGGGACCAAGTCTTGTAACAAGCCCTCGCGCAACATAACGTTGGGGCAGGCCTGGCGCACGCGGTCCCAACTGTGCTTGTTGCCTTGAACCTCAATGGCAACCCCCTGCTTAAAAAACTCAGCCAACAGCCTGGTCAGGCGGCCGTCCCCTGCGCCCACGTCTAAAAACCGACCCCGCTTGGCGCCAAATATAACCTTTTCAAGCTGCCCAAGCCAAAACCTCACAGCGTAGTCAGGCAGACGGTTTGAAAAGCCGGTATGAATTTGACCTTGCTTGTACAATGAAGTATAACGGGTATACAGCATAAGCACGCTCCTTTTTGGTGGTTTTTAGGCTAGATGACGAAGTTTTTTTTTCATGGTAAACTTAAGTCTAGATCGTATAAATAAGCAAGTAAATACACCTGAATTTTGATGATAAACCAAGGAGCCACCAGCGATGGAAGCAGAAGATATAAAAAACGAAGAACTTAACGATCAAACCGAAGAACAAACTCAGGCAGTTGAGCCACAACAAGCACACGAAACATTTCAAGAAAAGTTCATAAAACTCAGCGCTGATTTAGAAAACTACAAACGCCGTGTAAGTAGAGAACGTGCTGAATGGATGGATATGGCGCAAGTACATCTTTTGGTTGCCCTGTTGCCTATTTTTGACGAACTTGACCGCGCTCTTGCCTTGGCAAGCGCTGCACAAACAGACAGCACTAACAATGCCTGGCTTGATGGCTTGAAATTAATTCAAAAAAATTGGCAGAAAAAGCTTGAAGAAATTCATGTTAAAGTGATTGATGCAACAGGTATTTTTAACCCTGAATTGCATGAAGCGTTGATGCAAGTTGAAGACCCTGAAAAAGAATCTGGTCAAATTGTCCAAGTGTTTCACAAAGGCTATACCTTTAAAGACAAAGCAATTGTGCATGCAAAGGTAAGCGTCGCTAAATAAAAAGATTATGATTGTGCGCATACTGCGAAAAAAAATCTCTTCGTCAGCCCGCCCTTACCGGCGGGTTATTAGCTTTAAGCGATTTACCAGGCGCGCAAACCTTAATCAACTTCCCAACTTAATAACGCTGGGCAACGCTTTTTTTGGCTTTACTTCAATGGTTTTTGCAGCACACGGCAACTTTGCCGCAGCAAGCTATTTCATTTTGCTGGGCGCGCTGATGGACGCTCTGGATGGCCGCGTTGCGCGCTATGTTGGCGTTACCAGCGAGCTGGGTTTACAACTCGATTCACTCAGTGATGCCATTTCATTTTGCATGGCACCCGCCTTTTTAACTTACTTTTGGGTCTTGCGCAAGGTTGGCTTTTTTGGCTACCTTGCCTGCGCCTTTTTTTTGCTGGCAGGCATTGCCCGCTTGGCAAAGTTTAATATCACCAGCCACGAGCAAGTAACTTCGTTTGGCGGCATGCCTACCACATTGGCAGGCTGTTTTTTGGTGACCGTGCTGCTCAATAGCAAAACAGCGTTACTGCAGCCACCGTTTATTTTTTTTATTTTAGGACTTATTATTTTTCTTGGGCTGCTCATGGTCAGCCCAATACGCTTTCCCAGCTTTAAAAAAATGAGCAAAAATTGGTATGTGCTGGGCAGCTTACTCTGTGCAGCCTTCGTTATTAGCATGGGTTTTCTTAAAGTATTACTTTTACTTTTTCTTGCCTACTTTGCTTTTACGTTTATTCAGCCATTTGTTACCATCGTACGAAAACAATAATTCTTGAAAAGGAGATCGTTCATGCAATCACGCATCACCAAATTTCTTGCTTTGCCAATACTTGTCAGCCTTGCGCTGATTGGTGGCGGCATTTATTATCTTCACGAGCGGCACAAAAAATTTGATCATCTGGAAAGCTTACTTGGTCAGTATGCATCAATGAAAGACTCACTAGAAAAAGCACTTGCGCATAAGCACGCGCCCACGAGCACAGCAACAGTTGCCGAGCCTCAAGACGAAACAGCAATACCTTCCAGCTGGATCGACATTCAGAAAAAAGTAAAAAACACCGTCGTTCAGGTATTTGCTCAAGTTAATGAATTTAACTGGCTGGAACCTTACAAAACGCCCCGCCAAGGCGAGGGCGCCGGCAGTGGCTTTTTTATTAACAATCAAGGCCATGTAATTACCAACTACCACGTTGTCATGCAGTCAACCAACATCGAAATTCAAATTCCCTTGTTTGGCATGGAGCGTTTTGATGCAAAACTTATTGGCGCCAGTCCCGAGCGCGATATTGCTTTACTTAAAGTTACCGATGAAGCGCTTGAAAAAATTAAACAAAAACTCGACCCAATCCCCTTTTTAGCATTTGATGATTCTGATGCCGTTATCCGTTCGCAAGAAATCTTGGCACTTGGCTATCCACTCGCCCAAAGCAGGCTTAAAAGCACGCTGGGCATTGTAAGCGGACGCGAAACACTTGGCTATTTTGGCTACATTCAAGTAACCACACCACTCAATCCAGGTAACTCGGGCGGACCTGCACTCAACAACGCTGGCAAGGTGGTAGGCATTAACTCTCGCGGCGTTATGGGCGCACAAAGCGTTGGCTACATAATCCCCATCAACGAAGTTAAAAGCGCACTGAATGACCTGTATCGCGTTCCGTTACTGCGCAAGCCAACGCTGGGCTGCATCTTTACGTATGCAACACCAGAAATGGTGAGCTACCTGGGCAACCCAGATCAAGGCGGTTGGTACATTGCCAAAGTTTTTGACAACACGCTGTTAAAAAAAGCAGGCCTTAAAAAAGATGATATGCTCTACAAAGTTAATGGCTACCGCATAGACATGTACGGCGAGCTGGATGTGCCGTGGAGCGAAGATAAAGTATCGCTGTTTGAGCTACTCAACCGCTTCAAAATTGGTGATTCATTAAACTTTTCAATTTACCGACATGGCAAGCCGATGGAATTTGCCTTCAAACTGGACGACAGTTACTTGCCACCAATCCGCACCATTTATTCTGAGTTTGAACCACAAGCAACCGATTACGAAATTGTTGGCGGCATGGTGGTTATGCCACTTTCGCTCAACCACGTGGGCATTATGATTTCTGGCGTTCCAAGCTTGGTAAAATACGCCCAGCCCGATAAGCAGCACACGCCGGCATTGGTTATTACCCACGTTTTACCAAACTCACAAGCATCGCGCGCACGCGTTTTGCGCCCTGGTGAGATTATTGCTGCAATCAATAACGAAAAAGTACAAACCTTGGACGACTTGCGCAAAGCGGTTATGAAAAGCAAAGACAAAGAATTTTTAACGGTAAGAACCGACAATAACTTGTATGGCGTTTTATCGGTTGACCGCATTGTTAAAGACGAACCAATGCTTTCAGCGCAGTATTTTTATAAATCGTCACCACTCATTGAACAATTGCGAGAAGAAAAACGTGGCTAAAGAAAAGAAGCGCTTAGACGCCCTGATACAAGAGCTCTATCCTCATTTGACGCGCAACCAGATACAAAGCTTTATTGTGCAGGGCAAAGTTAAAGTTAACGACATTGTTAATACAAAACCAGGAACTCAGGTTGGCCTTGATGCCGTTATTGGCATGGAGGCCGACCAACCAAAATTTGCCAGCCGTGCCGGCTTTAAGCTTGAAGCAGCACTGGAGCATTTTAAGGTTGATGTTGCAGGCCTGGTTGCGCTTGACGCCGGCATTTCAACCGGTGGATTTACCGACTGCTTGCTGCAAAACGGTATTAAGCGCGTTTACGGCATTGACGTTGGCTATGGCCAAGTGCATGAAAAAGTGCGCACCGACCCACGGTTGATTTTGATGGAAAAAACGAACCTGCGCCTTCTTGAAGGCCTGCCCGAAAAAGTAGACCTGGTCACGCTTGATTTGTCGTTTATCTCAATTTTAAAGGTCATGCCGGCACTGGTTAACGTTATCAAACCAACGAGCAAAATTATCACACTCATCAAGCCTCAATTTGAAGCCGAACGGGAAGATATTCAACGCGGTGGCGTGGTGCGCGATGCAAGGGTTCATGAGCGCGTTATTGAAAAAGTTAAACAAGGCATGAAGGAATTTGGCTTTACCATGGTTGGCGTTATTGAATCGCCGATTGTTGGCGCTACTTCTGGCAATAAAGAGTTTCTTGCTTTGTTTACTCAAGAAAATTAATTTTAACTTTATGTGAGGAAATACAATGTTAGTTCACCATAAAGATCTAAAGCCTGAGCGCTGGTACAGATTCACGCTCATGGAACAGTTAGGAAATATTGGCAGCGACGTTATCAGGGCCATTGATTGGAAAAACAAGGGTCGTCTTGAAGACAGCAGATTTGCTATTGAACGCGCTCTTGAGCTGATCGACCTTACCGTTTCAGACCCTAAAAACAGAAAACGGCTCAGAGAAGTTTTGCGCACGCGAGAAGCTCTGGTAGATTATTTTTTCTGCGACAATGAATATTCTACTTCAGATAAAATCTGGGAAGATTACTTTAATGACTTTGGCTATATCGCGGCAATGCAGCGCGGTAGATAAAAACGAGGGAGCAGACCATGAAATGGTCAGAATTTTCTTTTATGCTCAAACCATCATCTTTGGGCGGCGTTGGCGTGTTTGCCGTGCATGATATCCCGGCGGGAACCCTACTTTTTAATAAAAACTTTGAACTGAGAACCATGAAAATAGCAGATGTTCCTGAGGCGTTGCGGCGATACTGCATTTACACCAGCGACACAGAATGCTTGTGCCCTGAGCGGTTTGATCGCATGGAAATTGGTTGGTACATCAATCATTCTGACACACCCAACATTGCAAAAAAGATCGATGATCAAAACCCCGACTTGCCAGCTTCAGTTGATAGCATTAAAGCTCGTACCGTTTATGCCATTAAAGATATTAAATCTGGTGATGAAATTTTGATTGATTATAACTATCTTAATGAACCGGAACATTTGAAAGAAGATTATTATAAATAGCTTGCACAACGACCCTTCGAGACGTCCAGCTTCGCTAATGCTACGCCGGACTCCTCAGGGAGAGCGGTGGTGTAGTAGCAACCAGAACAAAAACATGCAAAATATAATACCGCTACACTTGCCAAAAAGTTATTTCTCCCCCGTCCTCCCTGAGGAGCTCTGAGTTTACGAAGAGCGTCTCGAAGGGCAAAAATAAAAAAAAGCCGCAGTGTTTACTGCGGCTTTTTTTATTAACTTAATTTAAGAGAAAAGCTTACGCTTGTACCTCTTCTTCAACTTCTGCATCAATGCTCATTTCAGCATCAAGATGAGCATCAGCTTCTTTTTGATTCTGTGCTTGAACAACTTTGTACGTAATCCATGCGCCAAGACCAACAGCAAGCGTGCCAGCAATAAGAGCTTCATGGCCTTCTATTTTTGCTTTGCACTCACTAACCTTTTTGCTTACTTTATTTCTTACTGGATCATAGACATTGCTCTTTAAAGCTTCTTTGCATGAATCAAAGAGTATCATGGTAGCAAGAGTAGCAATAATAGCACCGGCATAATCAACTGCCTTGAAATCATCGCTTCTTTTTTCAATTGCATCAAATACAATTTCACCAAAGCTTCTACCAACTACTTTTGGGCTGCTAAATTTATGCTGAGTTTCCATGAAAATTTCTTGGCACGCCTTAAAAAATGCACACACTTCTGGGTTTGCAGGATCTGCCAACTCAAAATAAGTTTCTAAGAAATCAACATCAGCTTGCGAAAGACCTTCAAGTCCTCGTGCATTTTCAAACAAATCTAGGCTATCGGTAATTTCAAGTACTAACAAAGGTTTCTTGCTTGGCAGAACCATAGTGTCGAATTTTTTTTCAAGATAGGTTCTAACCGCACGAAAATCTTGCATATCACGCAAAACCCACTTCATAGGCATGCCTGTTTGATATTCATCTACCAATACGGACCCTGAATACTTTCTGTCTGGCAAAAAGCTAATTGTTTTAAGCGCATCATCCAAGAATTTACCAACAACAGTTTTGCGATAGCCACGGAACTTTTGATCAAGCTTCAAACCTGGATCGGCAAAAATAACCGTATTACGAATTGCTACCAAATTTTCCAAATCAGCAGCTTTTTTAGCACGACGAGGACCTTGTGCTTTATCAGTTGTTCCACACGCTACCGTAACAATTTCATTTTTTCCTGGATAAAAAGTAATCATGTACGGATCTTCACTGATCGTTTTGAAGAAACAAAATGATTGATCCAACGTTTTAAATTGCTTTCTCGATTCTTCAGACAACTCGCGACCTGCCATTAACGCTTGAACATCATAAGCAGACAACGTGCTCATAAAAAGAGCTGCAGATAAGGCAAAAAGATTTCTCATATTCATAATAATTCCACCGTAAAAAAACAAACTGACCCACAACGAAATAAATGCCCACAAGCATTTTGCATCGCTCATAGTGTAAGCAAACAATAATATTTTTCAAGCGAATGCTTGGAATAAGCACAGAATAAACAGGCTTAAGAAAGCAAAAACTGGATAAACCAAGAGAATGACAACCCATCTTGCGTACACATAATGTTGACAGGCCATAAAAAGACCGGCAGTCAAAAGCGGATATAAAGCAATTTGAAAATAAAACAAAAGCCGCTCGGCCAACGCAAGCAGCAACTCACGCCAGGCATCATATGCAAGCAGCGCACGGTAAACAAAAAATCGCTGCATAAGAACAAAAAGAGACGGCTGTTCTTGCTGCATTGAAAGCTTCAAAAACAAACTGGGCAGCGCAATAACTTCGCTTACAAATTTTTTCTGTTCGTTTGTATCAGCAACAAAAAGCTCGCCATCACAAAGCGTTACTTGCTGATTTTGATAATCAAGTGAAAATGTGGGCGCAGTTATGAGCTTTTCCAGCGAACCGTTGGCATTGCGATAAACGAGCAACAGGTCTTTGCCGGTGGCTAAGTTTTTTGACCCCTCATCCCTCGACCCTTCGAGACAGAACTCTGCGAGTTCTTCCTCAGGGCAGGCGGGGATGGTTTTTGACTCGCTCTCTGTAGCCAGTTCTTCTTGGAACCCGGCATTTCCTACCCGTTCTCCCTGAGGAGCCCGTAGGGCGTCTCGAAGGGCGGGCGTAGACGGATCCAAAAAACCAATATAACAAAAAAGATGCTCTTCAAGCATGAACCAACTAGCGGTAATGCGACCAGAAAGGCCGCCTTTAAATGTTTCTTTCCTAAACGTCTCAGCACGTTCAACGGCTGTAAGCACACCAATTTCATAAAGCGGTACAGCACAAGCAACCAACAACAAGCCAGTACCTAAAAAAAGTGCAAGCACACGCGCCCTGCCCGCACCAAGCAACTGCAACGTTTGCCACTCACCGCGCTGCCACAACTCACGCACCACCAAGCACGTAGCAAGCCAACAGGCAACAGGCCACATCCGCGCAAACGTGGGCACCAAGTTCAGGGCAGTAAAGTAAACCACCTGCCAAAAAGTTGCCTGTTGCACACGCACAAGCTTTTCGAAAAATTCGAGAAAGTTGTAGAGCAGGGACAAAACAAAACTGATGCTCAAAAAAGCTGTAAAAAACCGTTTGTAAAAGTAGCGAATAAAAACCATTGGTTAAAAAACTACTTTTGTTGCTCGCCTGGCTGATAGTTGATCAAGGATTCTGGCGTAATCAACCCGCACGAAACCAACGTTTTTACCGCTTCTTCAAAGGTAATGTTGGTATGAATCAAATCGCTTTCAGGCAAAATGAAAAAATACCCGGTTGTTGGATTTGGTGAGTTGGGCATGAAAACTTTGTAATAACGCTCATCAGGCGTTTTTTTAAGATGATGCGGAATAATCTTTTGGTAGCTATCGTCTGCCGGTTCAAGCAAAAACGCCAAATGATAATTGCCTGGACGTGGATAGGTAATCAAAACTACTTCGCGCGATTTTGTATTTCCTTTCTTGGATATTCTAAAGAAATCTACCAACATCTTGGCTGAAGAATAAACAATTCTGATAAAAGGAATTTTGACAATCAGACGTTCAAAATAATGCACTACGCTATGCACAATAACAATCTTGAGAACAAAACCAAGGAGCAAAATAAAACCCGTTACCACAATAAATTCTGAACCGTACATGCGATGAAAACTCTCTGGTCCAAACTCACGCAACGGCTCAAGAAGCCTGAATGCAAAATCGTACGTGAACTTGATAACAAATACGGTAAGCGCAATAGGAATTATAGTAAACAAGCCATTCAAGAAAAGCGATCGCAAAAACGATCCAAGATCATGTAACTTTTTAACAATTTTCATAAACATTCTCCTCATCAGAAAGCGCTTGTTGCAAGTTGGTAGCCAAACTTTGAGCAACGCTCAGCGCTCGATCATTAGTTGGGGCTTCTGTCATAACACGCAATAAATTTTCGGTACCTGAATAACGTACTAAAATCCGACCTTTTTGCAACTCTTGCTCATGTTGTGCAATAATCTGGGCAAAAGGCTGGTCAGTAAGATCGTGTTTTCGCTCAACTGGTACATTTACCAGCACCTGCGGATACTTTTCCGTCGAAACCATATCCCAGTTTTGGGTTGATAGCATTGATTCTAAAATTTTAAGTGCTACAAAAATGCCATCACCGGTGCGGGAATAATCTTTAACAATAATGTGGCCCGACGTTTCTCCGCCGAGCAAAATGTCGCACTCTTCCATTTTTGCTGAAACATATTTGTCGCCAACCGACGTACGGATCAACTGCACGCCAGCTTGATTAATTGACTGCTCAAAGCCGCTGTTGGTCATAACCGTACCCACAACTTGTTTAGAAAGAGCGTAGCGCGGCAAGCGCAATAACAAACTTAACGCGTCATCACCATCTTTAACCTGCCCCAACCGGTTAACCGCAATCACACGGTCGCCGTCACCATCAAAAGCAAAACCGGCATGCGCTTGGCGCGCAACAACTTCTGCTTGCAAGCTTTGTGGATGCAGAGCACCACAATTGTTATTGATATTAACGCCATCTGGACTGGCGTTAAGCACGATAACACGTGCACCAAAGCTTTCAAAAATCATGGGCGCCAGTTGGTAGGTAGCGCCGTGAGCGCAGTCTAAAACTATGGTGGTACCAGCCAAAAAGTTTTCAGTAAAAAAAGTTGCCATCAGTTTTCCATATTCAGCACCCGCGCCTGCCCACACCGCACGCTCGTGTGCGCCCATCGGCAACTCGCTTGGCTCGCTCATGGCCATAAAATTATCTACAATGTCCTGCTCGTCAAGCTTTGTCAGCTTGCACTCACGCGCATCAAAAATTTTTAAACCGTTGTCATGGTGCGGGTTATGCGAAGCAGAAATCATTAAACCACAATCAAAAGCCTGATCGTGATTGATCAGTTGAAACACCGCTGGAGTTGGTACCACACCAGCATCAATCACCTGCACGCCCACTTGCTCAAGGCCAGTCCATACTGCATGCTTAATGCGCGGGCACGATTCACGCGTATCGCTTGCCATTAAAAGCTGCGGCATTTGTTTTGCATATTTTTTTATAGCCCACAACCCCAGTGCTTTGCCAAATTTTTGCAAAGCACTGGCAGTAAACGGATACTGATTTGCGCGGCCACGAATGCCATCGGTACCAAAAGTAATCAAATGTTTCACTCTCATGATTCCTTTTTTGTAATATAAAAAAATAACAGATCTAGGGAAGTTTTTTTGAACGATTTTCTTAATCGTACCGATTATGTTATAATAAAACAAGACTTCAGTCGTAACAAACGAGGTAATTATGAGCTTTTGGTTTTTGGTATCATGCTTTTTTATTGGCATTGCCGTTTCTTCATCAGTCGGCCCTATTTTTATTTGGACCTTTAACCGCGGCGCCCGCTACGGTTTTTTTCAAGCGTTTCCAATCGCGCTGGGCGCGGCACTGGTTGACGGTATCTATTTTTCTTTGGGCTTGCTGGGCGGACTCAAATTGCTCGAAACTTCACGCAATATTTTGCTGGGTATGGACATTATTGGCGGTATCATTTTGGTGGTACTTGGTGCCAGAACTATTATGGAACACCAAAAACAGATTCAAAACATTCAGGTCAGCGGCTTTTTTAAATCAGTCAGCAAGTCATTTTTAGTCACGCTCTTTAATCCGTTTACCGCCCTCTTTTTTATGTTTGTCAGCGTTCAGTTGCTGCCGGCCGGCATGCTCAGCCTTTCGGCCTGGCAGGTTGCCATGGGCAGTACCATGGTCTTTGGCGGTTCATTGTGCATTCTTTCAACGGTCGGCTTAATCGCCAGCTACGTGGGCAATGCTATTAGCCACCGAGCACTGCGCCTGGTTTCTTTGTGCACCGGCACCCTCTTTTTAATTGCCGGGGTTTATTTGCTGTGTGACTTTGTGCTGAATATGATTAAGATTATTCGCGCTTGGTAAAAAAGTACTCATCAAAAATCACCTATTTTTCAATCTCGCTGATCGCGAGAAATGCCTTGCTTACCGGCATTATCTTGCATAAATTTGACATTATTTCGATACATGGGAAAATTAACCATTAAATCAATGTTAATGGCTTAGCCTTGGGGGGCTTTTTATTTTTTAGGGGTTTTTCATGAAGCGCATTTTATCATTTTTACTTTTCGCTTTTACGCTCACAGCACCAGCACAGGCCGTCATGGAGCCAAAATCATTAAAACAGCTGGCTTTTAATGCAATACCAACCACTTTAAGCTCCATAGATCTTACACAATCGCCAACAGCTTATGATAACTATGCCCTTAAGATCCTTTGCAACAAGAACCTCTGTCCATCACTCAATTCAAGGCTTGAGTTTTATGAGCAAAATAATTTCCTAAAAACTCAAAGTTTTGCACCTCCGTGCGTTACTTTGGCAGGCTTTCTCTATGATGCAACATTCTCGCATTTAACCATGCTTAATCCCAACACGTTCTTTGCCATCCAACACGGCGCCAATAGATTAGACCTTGCCGGCCGAATGGTAATGTTTTATCGTGGCATCAAAAAATGGAGAACTATAGATACAGACGCCCAAGCCTCTGGCATTGCCATTCTTGACCCTCACACAATTGCCGTTATCAATTCCTCAAATACAGTAAAAATATTTACTTACGCTCAAAGAAGCGACATTGAGTGCATCCGCCTCGCCCGTCCTACTATTTTTCTAGCACAATATGGTCTAGAAGATCCCGTTTATGGTCATCGTCCATTTCCTTTTTGCTCGCGCTGGAATCACCAAACCGATCCTGAGACCGCTACGCTTAACGAACAAAGCGTCAGGGTCTGGGAAGACGTACCGGGAGCTAACAACTACCCGTCAAATGAACATCCGCTTTATAAAGAAGCACTTCGTGCCGACTATTCTGATAAAACGCATGCAATCATGCTTGATAAAAGCACGCTTGTTACCAACTATGACCAAGAACCTCTAAAAATATATACATTCCCCTCCTCCCTTGAACTTGCCCTTATCGTTAAACTACGCGCTATGATTGCCCAAGGCATTAGTCAAATTTCTATGCATCCAGAATGGCAAGAAGTTTTTGAAAAGCTTGCGCCACCACTTAAAGAAGAGTTTGAACATCTCGAAATTGTCAACGAGATCGACTACTTACGAGATCCTATTTTTATCTCCAATGCCCACTTTCTCGCACTAGATTTTCCAGACGTCATGCCAACAGCAGCATACGACTTTGACGATGAAGGCCTTGTTTTACCAACTCTTTGGGACGATAACCAAGACTATCAACCAAGCAACTCGAGCTCATCAAGTTCAATGCTTGATCCAAAACGAGAACAACCAGAATCCCGTGAAGACTTTGAAGAAGGCGCTAAACGACGACGCAGATAGAAAATAAGTCACTCAAACTAAAAAAGGCACCCGCTCAAATTAAGAGCGGGTGCTTTTTTATCTCATTTTCTAATCTTTTCACGCTTTTTCAGGCCCTCCAAAAATCCACCACTTTGGACTCTTTTTTAAGGCCTTACCCTTAATTTCTTTAAAAAACCTCATTTTTATATGACTTCAAAAATTTAGCCATTTGACATTATTTTATAAACATATACACTAGTAATTATGTAATTGTAATTTTTATTTATTGTTCAGGAGGTTATCATGAAATTTACATACAAATCAATTGCTTTTTCTTTTGTTATCATGTTTACTGGCAACGTTTTTGGTGCCGCAACAGGTTTGCCAGCTGAACTTACTCAATTAAGCATTGATGTTACAGCAGGGAACGTAGATGCAAAACTTCGAAGATTTGCTAATATCATCAGGGCAATACCTCAAGATCACCAATTTAGTACAGAAGATGCAAACATACTTCTTCACGAAGCAGCAGCTCTTATTAAAGCAACACTTACTTTGAGCATCAGTGAAACAAACTTGCAAGACAAGAAGATAAAATTGAACGGTTGGATTATTGATCCGCTTAACACTTTCACAAGAATGCAAATTTATAATGCTACGAATGGCAATAGTCCCATCTGGTTTCAAAGACAATTTCAATTGATCCAACACACAACCTTTGCCAAAATACAATTCGAGCAAAATTGTTGGCCCGCAAGAGAGCGAGATGATAAACTCAGGTCACATCGAACTTTTGAATTTGACGAGGCACCAATTATTTGGCCGTTATGTCCTCCAGTTCCTAATTATCCAACATGTTCAAGCTCAACAGCATTTGAAGAAAACGAACAAGCAACAGGAATAAGCCCTGAACATGAGCTTCCAGAAACTCAACTAGTGCGCCCAGAAGATGAAGAGGCTTTAAGCCCAGAATATGAGAATGCTAACGATTAAAAAACAACCTATCCCACTCAAAACCAGAAAAAAGCACCCGCTCTTAATTTGAGCGGGTGCTTTTTTAATCTCATTTTTTCAAAAATGAAAGAATAACTTCTAGCTAAGCTTTTGGTAACGATGCGTTACTTTGCCCACAACACGGAAATTATCTTTACCACGAATCAAGGCCACAGGCGGGTGCTTGTGGTTGACTGATTCAAGCACAATAAAATCTTCCATGTAGGTAACTTGCAAAATCCCTTTGATAGGGTTTTCGTTGCCGTATTCAACGGCAGCAATATCACCAGAGCGAGTCCACGTTTCAGGAGAGATAATCAAATAATCTCCTTTTACAAACGTTGGCGCCATAGCGTTGCTTTCAACATTTAAGCAAAACATTGAATCATCAGAGCTATTAAAAACTGGCACAAAAATATCTTTGTAGCCCGTTGTTACCTGCGTCAACTGATTGTTGTAGGGAGAAGGATTTGACGGAATGTCACCCATCACCGGAACAATTTTGAGTTGAAGGTCAACTGCAGTTGTTTCAGGAATTTTGACCGTGGTGTCTACATTGTCGGTTCTGCTTCGACGTTGTGCAAACAAATCGACAGGATGAATATCAAACGCATTAGCAAGTTTTTTTAACGCGTCCTCATTCCAACGGCGCGTACCATTTTTGATATGCGTCAAATAACTTTCGGACATACCGGTCTTTTCTGCAAGAACTTTGGTAGTCCACCCTCGTTCCCTCAGCAACTCTTTAACCCGTAACTCTGTTGATGACATAAATACTCCTTTCCACATAATGTAGCCAAGACAAAGATTATGTAGTGTTAACTCGACAGCCTAGCCATATAAATCTGTTAAAATAATATAAACCATGTCAAATAGAAATGCTATCAAAAATTCAAGATGAATGAGAAAAAAAAATGTTTCTTTGTGACAATTTTGTTCCAAAACTAATAATTTTTTTTTAAACTCGCTCAAAGACTAAGATAGTTTGAGCAAAAAACATGAGAGATAAAAGCTATGATGAAGTTTATACGCATATTTTTTTTAACACTTTTCGCGGTTATCAGCATTTCAATTATCACGGCTCTTGCCTATACAAACATACTGGTCGGCCAAGCTCAACAGTTTTCCAAAAAAACGAGCAAAAACCCTGGGGGCAATAAATCCTCAAAGAAAATATTTATGATAACCGGTGAGGTTTCGGGCGATAAACTTGGCGCCTGGTACCTGCAAAAAATTAAAGAACAAAGAATTGCCGTTGAGTGCCACGCACTGGGACAAAAGTTTTTAAAGGCTCAGGGCGCACAAATACTTGAAGGCTTTGACGAGCTCTATATTGGCAATGGGCTTTTGTCACTGGCACTCACGCTACCGCGCCAGCTTAAGCACTTCAACCGCCTGGTTGAGTACGTTTTAACTAACAACTTTGATGAAGTGGTGCTTATTGACTTTCCACTCATCAACATCCCATTTGCGCGCGCGCTCAAAAACCACAAACCAGATATCAACATTACTTTTATTGCACCACCAGAGCTCTGGTTTTGGGGCAGTTGGAACATTGACGAATTTTTAAAAGCATATTGCGACAACATTATTGTTTTGTATCCGCACGAAGTTGCCTGGTACCAATCCATTGGTATGCAAACTACCTGGCTTGGCTACCCGTACCTTGATGAGTTTGAGCCGTATCTACAAAACACACGTGACAAAAAGCCAACCATTGCCCTGCTTCCCGGCTCGCGAGCTGGCGAGCTAAAAACCATGATGCCCATTTTTGTAAAGTTTATAAAACAATTCTCACAACAGTTCCCACAAGCGCACTATCTATTTCCCATTGCGTCATCGTTTCAACCCAGCGCGATACATGATTATTTAGACAAAGCAGGCATCCCAACCAACATTACTTCAATCATTCAAAACGAAGAAGCAAAAAAAGATGCGCTGAGCACCTGCTGCCTTGCTATCAGCAAGCCGGGCACCATTACGCTTGAACTAGCGTTACTGGGCGTACCAACCATTGTTACCTACAAAGTTTCATGGCTCTCTCATAAAATCCTTAAAACATTCGTCAACCCAACGCACATAAGCCTGCCCAACCTGCTCACCGGCAAAGAACTATGTATTGAGCTGCTGCAAGACGAATGTAACGCAACAGCACTTGGTAAACAAGCAGCTTTGTTGTATACAAGCTTTCTTGAGAGCAGCTCGCTGTACCAACGCAAGCTGTATGAACTTGATGAATTTAGAAAACTTTTTGTGAGCCAAGCTCAGAAAATTTGAAGCTCTTGCTTCATTTTTTGAAGAAGCTGAGACATCAGCTGATAGTACCCAGCAACATGGTCAGCAATTTGTGCTGCAACGTCTTCTTGGTAGGCGTGCGCCGTCATGTTTCGATCATTAACCGAAGCCAAAAGTTGCTCGTACTGATCTTCATTGATCAAGTAAACGTCCAACGCTTGCTGAATAACTTTTTTTGAACTTACCGGTAATTCAATACCATGGCACTCCGCAATAAACTCGCGA
This sequence comes from Candidatus Babeliales bacterium, assembly GCA_019746485.1. Lineage (GTDB taxonomy): Bacteria > Babelota > Babeliae > Babelales > RVW-14 > AaIE-18. Next base: position 167,576 of record JAIERW010000001.1, read on the forward strand.
ATGGTCTTCCAAAACATATCAGTGCAATATTCAAAGCGTTTAATCAAAGAATCTCTGAAAAAAACGTAATCTTCGTGAGCTTCTGACGTCTTGCCATGTTTCACCATCGCAAGATGCAAAGTCTTTAATGCCTTCTCAAGCTGTTCTAATTTTTTTGTTATTTTTTCTTTGCCCACAAGACCCCCTCTGTGCGAATATCATTTTTCAAATCATCACCAACATTGTGCACATCAACAACATCAAAATGGTAAGGCATATTGGAAGCCTCGAGCAGCTCGCGCACTTCGGCAACTGCCAATCGATCAAGCCTTTTGCCAGCATCAAGCGCCAAATCAATGTCTGAACGGGCATGATGCTGACCAGTCGCTCGAGAGCCAAACAAATAGATGTCTGCCTCCGGGACAAGTGCATGAACAATCGCAATAATTTTTTCTTTGATTTTTATATCTAATTCTTTCATGCCCTCAGCCTATCACAAAAATTGTTGCTTGCAAGCATACTCCCTTGGTAAACAAACAGCTTTGTTGTATACTAGCTTTCTTGATAACAGCTCGCTATACCAACGCAAGCTTTATGAACTTGATGAATTTAGAAAACTTTTTGTGAGCCAAGCAAACCATGTCGCACCAACAATCAACCAAGAAAAAGCACCTCTTCCCCAAGCAGTTTTTTGAAAAAGACGCCTGGGAAAACGGCTTGCGCGTGTGCGGTATTGATGAAGCTGGCCGAGGGCCACTAGCTGGACCGGTGGTTGTAGCCGCTGTTGTTTTGCCAGCCAACACAACGTATAAATTGCTCAAAGACTCTAAAATTATGACAGAAGAAGAGCGCGAGCAGGCCTATGCCTGGATTATAAAAAATTGTCTTTTCTCAGTTGCTCAGTCCGACCATCACAGCATTGACGCAATCAATATTTATCAGGCAACGCTGCGCGCCATGCGCAAAGCATATGTGCAACTGATCAGCATGATGGGCAGCCAGTTTGAAACGCTACGCTACGTGGTGGTAGACGCCATGCCCGTTTTTATGCACGAGCCGTACAAGCACGCCAATTTAGACTTTCATAACTTTACGTTTGGCGAAAGCTACTCTCGCTCTATTGCCGCTGCATCAATTGTTGCAAAGGTTACCCGCGACCGACTGATGACAACAACACAAAAACTTTTCCCTGCCTATGCTTTTGATCAACACAAGGGCTATGCAACCAAAGAGCACATTAACACCATAAAAACACACGGGCCCAGCATTGTACACCGCACCAGTTATTTGTCTAACATTACAAAAAGCAAGCAGGACCATGAGCACCAAAGCCCCCTCTTCTAAAACGCAGGCAAGCACCTACAATCATTTTGCAGAAGTAATTCAAAGCAGCCTAGAAACATTTACCGCTCAATGCTGGTCATGGAATTTTTTTCCAAACTTTGGTTCATTGGTACAAGTTGAAAGCAATGAGCACATAATTTTGGGCTGCGTGGTACAAATACAAACCGGCTCCATGGACCCAATGCGCTATCCCTTTCCCTACCAAAAAACTGAAGAAGAGCTTTTGGCTGAACAGCCACAAATTTTTGAATTTTTAAAAACAACGTTTGACGTGCAAATTCTTGGCTACGCAGACAAAGACAATCTTGAAAAGGTTTTGTATGCGCTCCCGCCCAAGCCAAGCAAAATTCACGCATTTGTTAAAGAATGCGCACCGGAACTTTCCGCTCAGTTCCTGAGTAATCCGATCTTTTTACCAATGTTGTTTTCTTTTCAGCACAAAATATCTAACCTGGATGAGTTGTTGTTGGCAATATTGCACAACTTAACGACACAAAAGAAACTCACACAGAAGGTATTTCATGATTTTTGCCAAACATTTTCTCTGTTGTCGGGCAATGATTATAGACGGCTGAAGCTTTTTTTAAAGCGCGTAGAACACATCATCAACAACTAACAGCTTTTGCCACTATCCCTTTTTTCATAAGGAGTCTCATCATGAACTATTCAACCCGCACCCCTTTCAGCTTTGCACTCATTCTCGCTTTTAGTTTAATATCGTCAGCACAAGCGTGGCGCGTTGCACACATTGAAAACGAAATGACAACAGAAATATCAATAGAACTCGTACTGAACAACCAATCGATATTCACGCAAACAATTCCGGCACATTTGTTTCTCAATAAAGAAACATTTATTGCTGACAGCTCATTGCCAGATACAGAACCATCATCCAGCACCGCACCTTCAACGGCACCAGCATTACCGTTATCACCATTTCACGGCTCCTCTTCAAGTACCGAGTCATTTGAAGATTACCCAGAAACAACATTCAGATGGCCTTTTTATTTTCCAAGTATCACCAATTTACGCGGCGAACTACAACAACTTAGCTTCCCAGCACTACCGCCAAGCTATCTTTTAATAACAACGCCCCTTGGAGCAATTTATTGCGTTGAAGGTCTCTTTTCAGGCATGCCAGGTTCTTGGTATCACCACACTCCCAGCAATCCAAGAAAACCAGCAAGTACCAAAATTTTGTACTACTCTCGAGGACTTTCGGGCACCGGCGGCACCCCAGAAAGACCCTGCATTATTTCCATTGGAAAAACTGGGCTTTTAGGTATCAAATCCGGTGATTAATATTTTCATATAGAAAATTTAAATAATATTTGCGCGCAGGTATTGATAAAAAACACGAAGGCGCTATATTTCTCTTATAACAGCCCACAAGGGCCCGTAATAACAAGAATTGTCCAGAAAGACTACAAAGCATGAACCGCGTACCAGAAACACATAACACACCCAGCATTTCATACCAGTTCTCTTACGATAACGTTTACGACGAAATCTATGAAACGTCGTATGGCACGCATTTTGTCTTTTGCGATGATGAAGAAGAATCAGTCAGCGCTCAAGAAGGCAACCACTTACCGCTGCCTTCTCCAAATTCTATTTTCCACGCTTAAAGCCGCCAATTGGCAGCGATCCCAAGAAATACTTTAAATCGTCGTCACCAAAACGCAAGCCACCACCAAAAAATGGGTTTGCATTGTCACGACTAATAAAGTCGTCCAGACCAAATGTTGTATAAAGATTATTTAAAAAGAACACACGGTTCAGCCATTTAAGATGTGGACGACCGGCCTCTACACGGTTGCGGCCTCTAAAGTCGAAGCCTTCAAATGTGGTAATCCAATGGAACTTATCAGTATTAAGCGGCACATTAAAGTCTACGCCGGCACCAAAGGTATTTTCAAAAAGACCCACACGCAACGCAAGCTTGTTAAAGCGCTTACCAAATTGCAAACCAAATAGCACATCATCTTTTTTCTGTACCGTGCGCTCAACTTGGTCGGCCCACTCAATTTTTCGTTCTGTTGGAACAGGCAGCTCACTGGCGCGCAAGATAGTACCTTTGTCGTCACGACGCGTAATGAACTCAACCTCACGAGACACACTACCACGCTCATCGCCCACCAATTGAATCAGATAGAAATAATCTGAACTTGGTCGCAGCTTAAGCTCCAAATATCCCTTTGAAGTGCTGTGGCGTAACATTGTTTCTGAATGCATGTCAATATTGAGCATGAGCGACTGCGTTTTGCCCACATAATTTTTGAAGCCACGAATAGTCTTTTTAAGATCGCCATACGTTTCGTCTTCATTAATAAGCTTACCAATAACGCCCTTGCCGGTGTTAATTTTGTCGACTACTTCGGTAGCACCTCTAAACGTTCCACGTGCCTCTTCCGCCGTATCGCCAAATTTACCAAATGCATCACCAGCCTTTTCACCGGATTCTTTAAATGTTCCAGCAACTTCGTGCACATCTTTGGTAATTTCAGGAATGCTGGTTTTTAAATGCACCACTGTTTCTCTAAAATCTGAAACAATCATATTTAAATTGTTTTCATTACTCTTCATTGTCCGCTGCAGAATTTCTGAAAAATCTGCCATACGGTCTGAAGCTTTGGCAACCGATTCCAACGTACTACGCAAATTATCTTCGCCCTTGCGTGAAGCAAAGACTGTTTTAAACGACGACGTTATATCTTGAATGCCGGTTGCAATATCGCGAAATTGCTCAAGAAGTTCGCCAACTGTCGCTGGCGTTTTGCCCGGCATAGAGAGCGTACTGCCCGGCAATAAAACCCCGGTGGTGGGGTCCCCCGGATCTATTTCAACATTTTTAGTACCAATCAAACCATCTTGGTTAATCATGGCATAAGAATTTTTTGCCAGTTTATTTTTTTTGTGAATGCGCAAAACAAACTCAGCCTTGCCGCCAGAGAGCAGGTTAACTTGGTCTATCCAACCAACTTCAACACCAGCAATTCTGACAACAGCTTTTGATACAACGCCACCAGCATCATCAAAATATGCTTTGTACTCATTATATTTATCTTTGTTAAAGCGGAACGCTCTGATGTTAATGCTTAAATATAAAAAGATACCAATGGCTGCTAAAATGAATAATCCAACACGTGTTTCGGTTCTCACGAGGGTACCCTACGTTATAATGAGTATTTTTTAGAGCCAGTATGATCTGACAATTCTGAAAGATTTTTGAGGCTGAGCAGGAGCTTTTTTGTCGGGCTCTGGCTGCTGCTTGGTATCAGCGTGTTTTTCATCGTTTGAATTTTTCTGCTCTACTTTTTTTTCCTCTTCTTGCACAATTGCCAGCAACTGTTGCTCAACATTGCCAACTTTTCCATAACATAACACAGAATATACTTTTGGCCCAAATTGTTTAGAAAAAATATCTTTCACATCAGAAAGAAACTTGGGCTTATCTCCGTAAATGGGCTCTAAATGCTGCCAATTACCATCAACATTTTGCCCCCAGTTTTCTGTAAACTCACTCACCACCTTCTTAAATTTTTCGGCCAGAGTCTGAGCATCGTCTGCCATGGGCCTACGAATGCCCAAAATGGCACACAACGCATCTGAAAGAAAAAGCAGCTCAACTTCTGCTGCCGGTGTCCATAGCGTAAAAATATCTTGGAGTGCAAGGTCAAGATTTGGTGTATTTTTCTCTCCTTTTGCCCGTGCAAGGCGAGGCGGCTTATAAAAAGCATCAAGCTGTGTAAAGTCTGCAATCTCGCCTAATTCAGAAATATCGTCCAACTTGCGGCGACGCTTTTTCAAAAATTCGTCCAAGCGCTGCAAAATCTCTCCAGCTGCCAACTTGCCTTTAATTTCTAAACCTTTTAACAAGGTTTGGTACACTGGCTTAAACTCTTGTTTTTCAAAATCGTACGCTTCGTTAATATTTATTTTGCCATGCTCGCAACAAATACACATCTTAACTTGGCCAGCCATGCCATCGTTCTCTTCTGTCAAATTAATAGTCTGCCAACGATTTAAGTACGGCAGCACACGCGCTAAAAATTTTTGTTTGGGCGTTTGTGCTTTCTTTTTTTCTTTTGTCTCTTTTTTATCAGCTTCAGGCTCAGCTACTTGTGACGCTTGCTCATCTTTTTTTGCTTCTTCCTTTTCATCACCAATCGTCAACTTGGTCAGCGCAATGTTAAGCGCACCAAGTACCAACATTTCGGCACGTTCACGGTCTACCATGGTGCGACTGAAATGCGCACCAACATACACACCGCGCACCAGCTGCTGCGTAAGTACCAGCATAATCGAAATAATAATCAGCGAAAAAATTAATATGAAACCGGGCTGCTTTTTCATTCATTTACTCCGTGCACGGTACCACCATCAACTTCAACCGGTTCTTTTTTGTCAGCATGCTCTTGCTTGTCATCTTTTTCATGCTCAGGTTTTTCTTGCGGCGTTGGGTAGGTAAGAATGGGAAACAAAATTTCAAAAGTATCTTCACCACGCATAGTTCGGTTCCAAAAAGAAATGGTAACTTCTATCCAGCGCGGCACCACCCCCTTGGTAAAAGGCTCTTCACCCCACTTAGTCAACCGCACCTCTTCCTCTTCTTCTTTTTGCTTTGATGCCGGGCCTTTTTGCTGCTTTGGCTTTCTAAACGTTACGTACGTCACACTCATGTGCTTAATATTGTCGGCCACCACATGCGTTTGAATTGGCTGCTTTTGCTGCTTTTCATAATCAAAGTCACTAATACGCATCTTAAAATTTTCGATATCGCGCGTCTCTTTGCGCATCAACAGGTATTTGTCATGCCCATCTTTGCTGTTTTCTTTGTCTTTGACCAGCTCGTACATCACCCGCACAAAACGGACCTTGTGCTCGCCATAAACCTGCAAAGCACCCGTGGTAAGAAACGTAAGATTTTTGAATAAATAGCGGCGCTTACCTTGAATTTGAATAAATTGATCTTCGTCGACCGTACCAAAGAAATACTCTTTTAATTTCTCTAATTTTTTTTCATGAGCTTTCTTTTTATCTTCAGCGCTCATAGCTTTTTCTTTTTCCTGCTCTTCGCGCTTCTTTTGCTTATTCTTTTCGTGGTCCTTATCTTTTTCAGGAAAAATCTCTTCCTGTGGTTGTGCCACAAATGCCGTCATAATATCGCGCTCAAGCTGATTAAAGAGCAGGCAAACCGTGCGGTTAACGCCCATCATCACGCGACTACGCTCAAGATAGTCCATCAAACTTTGGTAACCCTTCATGAGGCCCAAAATCACAAAACTTGAAAGTGAAAGCGCTATGAGCAGCTCCATAATTGCAAACGCGCGGCGCTTTGGCATCATTTGGCGCCCTTCTTCTTTTGCTTTTCTTTCTCTTCTTCAGTTTTTGGCGTAAAGCTTATCATGTCCAGCTGACCGCTCATAAATTCACTTTTCCATAAACATTCAGTTTTGAGTAAGTTAAGATCTTGTGCAAACTTGCGCAGTGCCGACTTTTTGCCAAGCTCACTGATTTCAGTCACAAACGTTGCCGGCGGCTGTTCAACTTTAACTACCAGCTTCTTGCCAGCAGACAGCGGCTTTAAATGCGCACGATAGATATGCCGCTTGGTAAGAAAAACTTTTTCGATTTGTTCACGATCTTTGATAATGCGATAGAGCGATCTGATTTGCAAGCTTGAAAGAGTGTACATGGTAGTGGCCAAAATACCCAGCGCCAACACCACTTCAATAAGCGTAAAACCTTGTGAACAGCGCATATTACTTCTCCGGCTTTACGTGGCCATCCAACAACGTAAACGTACCCAAAAATGGATTCATTTTGAGGCTTACCTGCGACACTTTTTTATCTTCCTGACGCGAAAGGTGCAGCAAAACATCTTGCACCAGGCCATCAGAAATAACATAACAAAAAGCTTCACGGCTTTGAGCAAAGAGCTCACGCTTACCCACAAAAACAGCATTGACCGCAATTTCTGGCGCCACATCGTAACGCGTTTCAAAAAAATCTGATGCAACTTGGTTATAAATTTTTTTCTGAGGATTTTCTGGATCGGTCCGCTCGTCTTCAACCACCACAAACGTGGTCGTCTCTTTGGTTGCCTTAATGCGCAAGCGGTGTACGCGCTGGGTGCAGATAGCTTCTTGACGAGCAAAAGAGACGAGATTATTCATCTCGTCTACAATATTTGGCCACTCAATTGAGGGGCTGCGCCGCATAAGACGCGGAATTGTCATGGTTGCTATTATGCCTATCAGCACAATAACAACCAACATTTCAATCAGCGTAAATGCGTAAGGTTTTTTCATGATCAATTAAGATCCTGATGCAATCCATTTATTTTGAGGAGTATCTTGACCTTCATCACTGCCGTACGAAAAGACTTCATACGTTTTATATTTGCTCGTAAAAACTTGTGGCGGTCTGTTATAAACATAATCGTTGCTCCACGGGTCTTTAGGTACTTCAGTTTGACCTTCAAGATATGGGCCATTCCACTTTGGATTATTGTTTATATTTTGAACCAACGCTTGCAGGCCTTCGCGCTGACTTGGCAAAGCGCCCATGTCCATACGATAGTCAGCTAATGCTGCTTTAAATGAAGTAACCATTGATTTTGCAGCACTCGTTTGGCCACCAGTCATTAACTTCATAACGTTTGGACCAACCAATGTTGCCAACAAACCAATAATGAACACCACAACCAAAATTTCGATCATCGAAAATGCACTACTTTTTTTTGCAAAATTCATACATACCTCGTTATTAAAATAATCATACATTTGCTACAAATTAGTAATATCACCCATCTTGAGCACTGGCAAGAAGATGGACATGATAATAAACCCAACAATAAGCCCCATCACCACGGTCATGATAGGACCAATCTTTGCCGTCAGGCCGTCAGTCAACTCTTTCAGCTCAACGTCGTAGTCGTGCCCAACGGTCAGCAGCATAGCACCAAGCTTGCCCGACTCTTCCCCCGTGCTAATCATATAGCTTGCAATACTGGGAAAAATGCCCGTCTGCTTAAGATACTTTGCTATCTTACCTTCTTTTATAATTTTATCACGCGCATCGCGCAATTTCTGTACCAGTACTCGATTTTCGACAATATTACACACAATGTCAAGCGCCTCGGCCAGGTTAACGCCGCTGTTAATCAGCATGCCCAGCGTTTTGCTAAATTGCACAATAGCTTTGGTACGCGAAAAATAAGCAGTCACGGGAAACTTTAATAAGATCTCATCAAACTTGTAGGCACCACTTTTGGTAGATTTCCAATACGTAAAGAGCACCACAATCAACAGCAAGCCACCTGCAATTTCAAGAAAGTGGTGCACCAAAAGATTCGACAGTGCCACCAAAATTTTGGTTGGAACAGGCAAGTCAGTCTTCATGCGCTTAAACATATCTTGCAACCGCGGTACCAACACCGTCAATAGCCCCACTACCACTAAGCCAGCAAATGACAACATCATAATTGGTTGCGACATTGCTTTCTTTACTTTTTTGCGCGTCTCTTCAGCACGTTCTAAATAATCGGTCAAGCTTTCTAAAATTGAATCTAAGTTACCGCTCGCTTCACCAGCGCGCACCAGCTGCACATAAACATTGGAAAAAACTTTGGGATATTTAGAAAGCTCTTTTGCAAACGGCTCACCAGATTTAACACCGTCGCGCACGCGAATAAGCAAGCGGTTAAAGCGCCCTTCAAATTGTTCAATCAACAACTCAAGTGCTTGCAACAGCGGGATACCCGCACGCAACAACACCGCCAGCTGCTTGGTAAACAACACAACAACTTTTACTTCAATAGGCCTTTCAAAAAGCATTTTGAGCGAAAAGCCACCGGCAGCAGCTGAGCCAGCCGTTATCTCTTTAATATTGACCGGCATGAGCCCCTGGCCTTGCAAAATTTCTTTGGCTGCGTGCAGAGACACTGCGTCGATGGTACCCGTCACACGGCCGCCCCGCCGATTAAAAGAATCATACTTATAAAGAGGCATTGCTCACGTGCTCCTCAACTCGTTTGAAATTCATATGGTAATTTCTTGCAAAGGTAGATAGTTCTCTGGTATGTTTTCGTAATTAATACACTATTTTAGCGTATTGTTACCAACCGCCAACCCCACTTTAGCAGAAAGGATTCCTGAATGAAAAGAAAAAAACTCTTTTTTCTTTCTCTTCTTTTCACAGCTCTTTTCTTACCGCTGCACTCACCACTGCTGCTTGCCCGCAAAACATCAATAAAAAAAGTAAAGCACCTACCCAAGCAACTCGACTTTGACGATGTTTTAGGAAAAGATGTAACGCCCTTGCAGTTTAGTACCAACAGCATTCGCAACTACTTTCGCAGCTTAAACTGCTCGCAACTTGCCTTGCGAAGCAGAACCAAGAAAGCAAAAGAGCACGACTTTAATTTATCAATGAATAAATTTATTAAAGAAATGTACAACACACGAAGCTATGCTCAAACACTCTCGCAAGACGGAACCAACATTGTTGAATTTTTAACACTTGCGCACGAGCTGAATCTGGGGGCCCATGAAGTTTATGTTGGCATGCGCTTGTTTAACCAAAAGTTAAAAGCGTGGGACTGCGAACTGGTTGATAACACCGTTGTCTTGCAAATTTTGCCCGCTTTTGCCGAAGCACTACCGCACTATTTGAACAAAAAAATAGCAAAAAATAATAAGAAAAACGATTTGCGCTTTATCCGCCGCCACACCGAAAGCTTGCTCATTTCGCGCTTTACCGAAAAGTTTAGATCGTTTAAAAAAGACCCAGACGTCTTTTTATCTGATCTTTCGTACGACATTGCAGCAAGTATTAAAAAGCAGCTGCGCATTCACGAGCAAAAGTCGGCACAGGAAGAAGAAGAGCATGAAGTACGCTCACGCCTGCGCCAACAAACGGTTCGCTTTTTAGAAACCATGCTTACCAAACAAATTTGGAATTTTAGATCGCCAGAAGGCGTGTGGGATTCTTTCTTAACCGTTGCCAACGACCTACAACTACTTGGTACTAACGGCGTTATTGACCACATGGACGATCTTGACGGCCTGCTGTGGGACCACACCAACCGCTTTTGCTATTATCTCGACCTGACCGGCGGCGCCCAGCCAATGGACTTTTTTGACGAAATTGAACAAGATCTTGCTAATGGCGTTATCTACTTTTTAGAAGCTGATGAGCAAGATGATGGTATAAAAACTAAAAAAGAAACATTGCTTGATGCACTGGCTCAAGCAAAAACGAAAGCTATTGCTTTTGAACGCGGCATTATTTGCTAGTTTTAACCTTTTCTTCAAGGAGTTTTTTTAATGAAGAATTTTTTTAAGAATTTACAGCACGCAGCACTCACTATATTTGTTGTAACTACTCTTGGTAACCAAGCACAAGCTGCTGCCAACAACACTACTATTGCCAATGCAAAAAATGCGCTTAACAGCGTAGTATCACAAGTAGAATCGTCACTAAAAAGAGTTGGTTATACCGGCTCTACAATATCTGCGATACTGGCAAACTTAACAGACTTTGGTATCAGTGGCCCAAAAAACATAACAAATCCCAATGCCGATGCCGTTACCCAAGCTCAGCAAATTGCTAAAGATTTAAGAACTCAAATAATTATTAATGATAGCAAGTTGGCTTATACAACCAACCAAAATATACAAGCCGTAATTGCCGCCGCTGCGCCAACAGGTACTCTGGGTGTACTTGCCAACCAATATGAAACAGCAATCAATGGCATAACTGCTTCATAAAAATTTTATAGTTTTTTTAAAAGAGAGGCTGCTTTAGACAAATTCTAAAGCAGCCTCTCTTTGCTTTACAGCCCTTATTTTTACAACCAAAAAGCCTTAAAAATGAGTTTGGGGGATTGTGGAAATATTTTCTAATAGAATTATTGACTTTGTTTATTATGAGTCTTTATAATAAGTAATAACACAAAAAATTACGTATTAATTGTAAAAAATACCCAAAAGGAGATTTTATGAATAGTGCCAAAAGCGTACGCTTTACCACCCTTGCCCTGCTCATTGCAGCAGCAATTACCAGCCAGGCTCAGCCTGCAGCAACAAGTACCAACATTACTGTCGCCACCAATGCTTTTAACAGTATAATTTCAAGAACAAATAGCAGTCTCAAAAACGTTGGTTATACCGGTACAACTACCGCACAGGCTCTAGCAAACTTAACAGCTTTCATTCAGAATGGTCTGAATATAGACCTACAAAATGCAAACCAAACAGCAGTTGCACAAGCTCAAACGGCAGCAAAAAATCTTAAAACACAGATTGCGCTTGATAAAGGTTATCTTGACAGCAAAACCGCCATCAACATTCAAAAGGTAATAAGCGATACCGCATCAACCGGCGCCTTGGGTAAACTTTCGATAGGTTTTTTTCAGTCAGTGAGAGCTATAACAATGCCACAAGCAGCGCCAATACAACCATAATCCTGGAGATTTATTATGAACTTTGTAAAAAATTTACAGATGACTGTCCTTTCCGTACTTGTTGCAACAGCTAGTGCTTGTCAGCTCAATGCAGCTGCATCGCTTGAGTCGTTGCAAGAAAGTGCTAACAATAATCAAGATAAGCTCAACATGCTCTGCTCGAAAGCCGACAACTCACTCAATCTTTGCGGCGTAGTTCCCGTTACTATTGTGGCGCGTACAACTAACTGCCAAGAAACCATCAATTTTTTAGAAACTTTTATTGAGCAAGGACCACGCTCAACCAACCTTAACCCGCAAGCAATGAGCGCAGCACAAAGCTCCGCACAGGTCTTGCGCAACTTTTTACAAACTTCGTATAACGAACTTCAGGCCATACAGCAAGAGCTTCAGCAAAATCCCGACGAACAAGAACGCGACGCTCTTCAACTCCGCATTAACAAACAAGTAAACTCATTCAGCACAAGAAGCTCATCTGGGCCTGCAACAACCATTTTAATAGACCCAAGGCCGTTGAGCAATTTCCAATCTGATGTTGATGCAATGGTAAGCGGAAGAATGACCAAGCCATATGGCCTGCCGACACCCACAATACCAAGGACATTTACATTTGACAGATTGATCAGCGACGTAAAGATAGCCCTCGACAAATGTTCTTACGGCTACCCAATGGTCAAAGTAGCAAATGAATACGACGCCACCATGTTCTTTCTTAATTACTTCATTGAAAATGGCCCAGGACTTTCTCCAGACAACACTCACAAGCCAAATAAAAAGGTGACAAAGAAAACCAAACAAATCGCTCAAAAACTTAAATCAGGGCTCGAGCAAGCTAAGCAAGACAATGTTGTTAGCCAAGAATTACGCCAGCTTGTTGATGAGTTTAAAAACTTAATCACAAAAATTGCGCCAACACAACATTAATCGAAATTTTACTTTAATAAGAAAGGAAAGATAATGATAACATTCAAAAGGATATCAATCTCCATGCTCGCTGTTGTTGCAGCGCTCACCATAAATACCCACGTTCAAGCGTCAGATTATGACACTGCAGAAAGAAAACTACAAATAGTTCTTGTCACCATGACTAATGCTATTCTTAAATATTACAAAGAAAGGCCTCTGACCAGTGAGCAGACAAGGGGCTATGTAGCCACTACCTGCCTTTCTCCTCAGGGAACGAATGGTGCCTTCGGGCCAATCAACCGATTCACAGAGCAATTCAAAGATGAAAAAAATCCGGCGTACACCGTGGCAAAACAGCTATCGAGAAAGTTGAGACAAGTTATTTATACCTACAACATAAACAGTGATTACGCAGGAACAGTAGCAGCCGTACCAGAACTTATGAACTTGATAAAACAACTTCAAACGGAACTTGCAAAGCTGTAACACGCCCGATAATCAAAAATAGGTAAAAAACAGGAGATTTATTATGAATTTTTCTAAAAACTTAAAACTTGCCGCCCTTGCTCTACTCGTTGCAACAGCAGTTGGTAGCGAATTGAACGCTCTAGACATTATGCCTAAGCCAGCAATTATTACCGGCCCAGCGCAAAACGCAGTCAATAACATTATTGACGAAATACGAGTAGCTCTTGATAAATGCCGCACTGGCTACCCTATGGTCAAGGTAGCTTCCCGACGTGATGAGACTATGTTCTTTCTTGGGTGCTTTGTTAACAATGGCCCAGGCTTACCAAAAGGCACACAACGACGAGAAGGGAAAATTGCTCAAGCAAAAAATATAGCAGGAAAGATAAAAACACTAATCGAATCTTATAATTCAACTCTGAAAAGCTCATCGGTCACCGCCAGCGAAACGCATAGAATAGAACAATCTGCAACCAGCGGCGAGTTACGCAACCTTAGCAAGCAGTTTAAAAATTTAATTGCAGAAATCGCTCCATCACAAGGTTGGTAAAAAAGTTTAGTTAAAAAAGGCACCGCAAAATTGCGGTGCCTTTTTTATTTCTTACTTTTATTCTTGAAACCGCTGCACCACAACCGACCGCACACCCTGCGCATCCACAACTAATTCAAAATAACTTTGCTGCGCGTAGCGCATAACCAACTCGCGGTCGTGACAAATAATCAAAACGGTAAGCCCAGTAGTCTGCACCAGATCATGTAAAAACGACATTACCATCTCAGCATTTTGCTCATCAAGTGCCGCTGTTGGTTCGTCGAGCAACAAAATATTAGTCGACTTTTGTAGCGCCATCAATATTGCCAAAATTTGCCGCTGCCCACCAGAAAGTAAGTGTACCGGTTTTTTTATATCAATACCAAAGCGCTCTACAAAAGCTGGCACTGGCTTGTGGGCCGGCAACGCAGCCAAGCCGGGTTGTGACGGCAGATTAGCAAGGCGCAAGTTTTGTTCAAACGACAGTTGATCAGCCAGCATGACATCAAACTTTTGCTGAACCATATTAATGGTATTTAGTGCGTCGTATTGCTCTTTGCCCGTCGCTAGCATTTGCACGCTGCTCTCAACAACCACCGTGCCCTCAACAAGTTCTTGCTTTTCCAGCTTGCCGCGCAGCAATCTAAACAGCGTAGATTTACCCGCGCCATTAAAACCTCTGATAAAATGAATGCGCCCTTTTTCAAAACTAACCGTTAAATCTTTGAAAAAGTCTGGCGCTTGTGGTGCAAATTTAAAATTAAGATTTTTAATTTCAAGTGCGTATGTCATGGTTTAAACCCCCAAATCATTAACGTTTTTATTCGTGCGGCTGGTGCGAAAGCGGTTGATAACCATCAACAAAACCAGGAGCGACTGCATCATGGTAAAATATTTTAAATTAAAACCAACTTTGAGCAGCAGCTGCTGCAGCGCACAATAAACAACCAAGCCAACCAGCGGCACATTGACAGAAAATGAACGCACAAAAAAGCACAATGATTTTCCCAAAATAAGCGCCGTAATACAAAACAACGCCATACCAAAACCAGCGTTAGTATCTACAAAGCCACTTGATTGTGCCACCAAATAGCCCGAAACACCGGCAAGCCCGTTGGCAAGTGCCACGCCAGTCAGCACCACAAAGTTGGTAGAGATACCATAATTTTCGAAAAATTTTGGGTTGTAACCAAACACCGCGCATGCGTAACCAAGCTGTGTGCGTAACAACAAAAACAAACCAACCAGCAGCACCAAGCAGACCACCAGCAACATAATCAGCTCTGGATTTTTTACAAAATATTCAGAAATAACGAGCGGGTTACGCAAGCCACTCAGCGAGCGGTGCGCGTTGCCCAAAACAAATTGATTCACACCATGAAAAATACCGATCGTTAAAATGCTTGAAAGCAAGTGCGGCACGCGGCCGTACTGCGTCAGCAACGCAGTCACCAGCCCTACCAACATGCCGCCAGCAAAGCTTAACAAAAAAATAATCGGCGCATACAAAAACATGGGTACACCTTGGCCAACAAACATAAAATTTGCCGCCAATATTGAACCAAACACATACGCACTTTCTATGCTAATGTTGGGCACTTTTAAAAGCGAGAAGGCAATGTACCCGCCAAGAATGAGTGGCAGATACATGCATAATTGTTCAAGAATAATAAGCGATACGTTAAACATTACGTTCCTAAAATTTAAGATCTATTCTTTTGCTTCTATTCAGTATCCCTCGATACATTCTACTTCGCTAAAGCTTCGTAGAACACTCGGGATGAGCGAGCTTTGATACGCCTTAACAACTACTCAAGATGATTTTACTGACCATGTCTATAAAAACCAAAAACTCTGCCTATTTTTTTCATCCCGAGTTTTTTTCGCAAGAAAAAAGTATCGAGGGGTTAAATCACAATCCCAGAGTTCATCAAAAATACCATCTCACGACTCAACGGCAAGCCCTGCGCAGCGGCAGCCTGCGTATTTAACTTAATTTTATTATTAGCCAGCGGCGTTGACGGAATGTTGGTTGGGTTCTTGCCTTCGTTCAAAATTAAGAGCGCTTTTTTAGCACCTTCAACACCAAAGTCATATTCTTCAACACCAAAACCAAGAGCGGCACCTTTTGCCGGCGAATCTAAATCAGTTGCATAAAGCGTTACGCCATGCTGGTTGCACAGCTTTATTAAGCCTTCCAAGCCCGAAACAACCGTGTTGTCTTTGAGCACCATAACTGCATCAACCGTGCTCATTGCGGAAGAAACTTTGCCATAAATTTCACTGGCAGCGTAAACTTCCATGCCCATAACTTCAATGCCGTGCACACCAGCCAAGCGAACAATTTCTTCTTTATCTTTGCCAAAGCCACTGTTGGGGTCGTACACCAGCAACATGCGCTTCATGCTTGGTTTAAGCGTGCGCAACAGCGCAAGCTGCAATTCATAATTAGTTACTTCAATAACGCCCGTCACATTATTATTTGAAGCCTGTTCAGCATCAATTATCCCACTACCAACAGGATCGGAAACTGCGCCAAAAACAATCGGCACGAGCTGTTGTTTTTTGATACTTATTTCTTTAAGCATTTGGGCCGGTTGGCGTGCAATAGCAAATGCCAAGTCATAGTTACCTGCCAAAATTTCTTCAACTTGCGAGCGCATGAGCGAGCGATTACCATTGGCATTGTACGTGGTACATTCATAATTTGCGGTTGTATCTTGTTGCAATGTTTTACGAAAGCCCTGCTCAATTTGTTCCAAGCTTGGGTGCGTTACCGGTGTTAAAATTGCTACGCGGTGCGTGCGCGTTGCTGTTGCGTGCACAATTTTTGGCTCTGGTGCGTAGAGCAGGTACGCCAAATAGCCAGTTAAACAAACGTGGAGGCCGAAGTAATATTTTTTTCATGATGAGGTCTTTCTAATTAAAAAATTATAAAACAAACGTTAACAGTGTGCAGTGTATATTAACAATACACAACACAAAAAAAGAAACAAAAATTTGATAAAAATTATAGAATTAGCGCCACCAGCGCCAAGAAAGAGCAGAGAAAGAAAGACATGAAAAAGATGAGACCACCAGCGGTCTGAGGTAAAAAGCGTTATGGCTGCGTACTGCGTAATGAGCCATGGCATATCCTTTCATCTTAAAAAACATCTGATCGCACGAGAAAACATAACATTCTCGACATATTTTTTATTATATCACAAACACAAAAAAAGAAAAAATGCCTACAAATTATAAGAAATGATACTGTCAACATTGTTCCAAGCAACAATATTTCCTTTATTTCCTTTGGTATTTTGATCTCCAGCGTACACCACTGAAGCATTGGTAGAATCTGCATCAGCAAGCTTGTTCCAGTAAGAAAGTCCATCAAAGAAATCTCCACCAACTGTTTTACCCGATTTAATCTCGATAGGAATGAGTTTAAGCCCACCTTCAATAATACAATCAACTTCATGTCCCACGTGATCGCGCCAGAAATAAATGCTTGGGCGCATGCTGCGGTTGTAAAAAGACTTGTGAAGTTCAGCAATAACCATCGACTCAAAAAGACCTCCACGCAAATAGTGAGTACTCAGTTGTTCAGGTGCTATGTTGAGCAGCGAACAAGCAAGTCCAACATCATAAAAATAAAGCTTGGGCGATTTTATTAAACGCTTGCTAAAATTTTTGTAATGTGGCCTGAGAAGAAAAATTATGTAACTCGCTTCAAGAATACCAAGCCAGGCGTTGGCAGTGTTTGACGAAATGCCACAATCATTTGCCAGCGAGGTAACGTTAAGCACTTGGCCAATGCGCCCTGCACACAACCGGACAAAAAGCTGAAACAAACTTAAATCAACGACAAGCTTAAGGTCACGCACATCGCGTTCAAGATATGTTTGTATATACGAAGCATGCCACAACTCAACTTGTGTAAGTGTTGGCAGATACAACGGCGGGTAAAAACCAACATGCATTGTCTGGTTTAAATCTTTTAAAAGATTGGCTTGTGCAAGCTCGCAAATTGACAAGGGCAAAAGGGTAAAAATAGCAATTCTGCCGGCAAGCGTTTGCGTGATTGCTTGATTCATAAGAAAATTTTGCGAACCGGTGAGCACAAAAAAACCAGGTCGATGCGTTTCGTCAACAATGCCTTGAAGGTACGACAAAAGAACGGGGAATTTTTGAAATTCGTCCAAAATGACTCCCTTACCCTGCGATACGTCGTGCAAAAAACCACGCGGATCTTGCTGCGCACGCAGCAACGTTTCAGGGTCTTCAAGCGATGCGTAGGTATAATCAGGAAAGGTCGTTTGCGCAAGGGTTGTTTTGCCCGACTGCCGCGGACCCAAAATAGCAAGAACCTTGAAGCCTTTGGCGGCTTGCATGAGCGAATCTGCAAGTAGCCGGCGAATATTCATACAAAATCTCCGTCTTGAGCTAAAATATCGATCTAGTCATTATCTTAGCACAATTCTTACAAATCTGCAACTGGATTGATGAATTTGTAAGAATTCCATTAAAACAAGCTGCCAGAGATACAAAAAACGGGCGGGCTCGGCTACAGGGGTTTGCCAAAGCCCGCCCGTAAAACATTATTTAACTTTTGCTAACTCATCAGCCAACGTTGCCAGTTTTGCCTTGAGGGCTTTAAGAGACTTTTTGAGTTGTTTGAGAGGCGTTTTTGTGCCGCTTTTGGGTTTACCAACTCCCGAGCCAGTTCCTGCGCCACCAGACGGTGGCGCAGGAACTGGCTCGGGGTATTTATGGACAGGAAATTTTGTTGCCAAAAACGCAAGCTTTTCAGCCTTGTCTGTGGACCATTCTTTATTAATATAAAACAAAATAGAATTGCCTGCACTATCAACAGCATCTAATGCTGCATCGCTTTTTAAGTTATTAAAAACTTCTGTAAAAAGTTTTTCTGGTGATGCATAAGCAACATAGTGCAAAAGATTTGGATTATTCGCATTAAACATAGCATTAAAATCTTTTTGGCTCTTAGTCGGTTCAGCCCTACCCCTGCGCCCCATCTTTCCCAACGCAGTAAATGGTTCAGTGCCATCAAATTCATAGCTAAAATGAGCCAATGTTGTGGTCAAAGCACCGCCTGCATAAATAACTTTGGCAATGGCTTTTACAACTTCAGCTGGATCTGGAGCAGTGGCCCCACTTGTGCCACCACCCGTACCCGTTGCAGAGCCACCAGGGCCTGTGTCACTCACACCGCCAACACTTTTTGGCATAGGCAACCCTAATGCCGTTGCTAAGATGCCAGGCAATGTATTGTGCGCAACGGCCCAGCCTTTTGCTATTTTGTCGGCTAATGCATCGTCAAGCACTTGTTGTACGCTCATGCCCGCATTGTTTATTTTGTTTTCTGCTTTACCAGCAGGCACGCTCTCTAAAATAGTTTGTATCGCATCAATTTTGGTCAACGTCTCTTGTCCCGTCTTGCTTGCAAGCGCGTCAAGCGCATTGTTTTTAAGAGGTTTAAGCTGGGCAAGTAAAATATGAAGCGGCGTGTTGCCATTGGCATCTTGTGCATTCACATCGGCACCAGCTTTAATCAATTGCTGGCACTTGGCAACATTAAGCTCATGCGCAGCATCATGCAACGGTGTGCTACCGGCAGCTGCCACACGTGCTCCAATGCTGAGTAAAACAAAGAACACCAGACACACCTTCTTCATAGCAGCATCTCCAAATTTAAAAACTAACCTATCTTTTTAATGGTGCGGCCAGCAAGCGCCAGAAGTACTATTTTCAAAATTATTAAAGCGCTGCCAATTTGCCAGCCAACGTTGCAAGTTTTGCTTTAAGTGCTTCAAGTGACTTTTTAAGTTGTTTAAGTGGCTTTGATTTTTTTGCGCCGCCAGAACCTGCACCCGTACCCGCGCCGCCACCTGTCAGTACTCCCACGCCCACTGAAAGAGCATGCAATTTATCTTTTAGCGCCTGAAGAGCACCTGAACCATCTAAATCGGACCCACCTTTCATATTATGTTTAAAATGTACAGCGAAGGAACCTTTGCTTAATAAAGCTTCTTGATCATCACCAGCTTTATTTTTAATTTTTTTGGCACCTTTTGAAATCAAATAATCAACAATACTAACTTGCTGACCAGCCGCAAAAGAACTGTTTGGATTTTGTAAAAAAACACAATGCAGCGGTGTATTGCCAAGATTGTTCACTACGTTCACTTGAGCACCCTTATCAACCAATATTATGCATACTTGCGATTTTATAGCTTGTGCTGCAACATGCAATGCCGTATTACCATTACTATCTGTAGCGTTAACACTAACACCAGCATCTATTAATTTCTCGCACGCAATACCCCACCCCGTTTCCGCAGCTTTATGCAATGGATTTCCTTTGTTCACGTCAACGCCTGGTACTTTAAGAACAAGCTCCAGCAAAGTTTGGTCGTAGCTAACATCTCCAGCTCTTTGCACCAAAAGTGTCTGGCCATTATAATCATAATCATTAATGTTCTTTTGAAATTCAGGATTTTTTAACGCATCTTCAAAGCTAATACCATGTTGACCATCAAATTTTAAGAACCAAAATAAAGGGTATCTCGAGGCCAAAATTGAATTAAATGATGCTTGACTGTACTCAATAGACTTCGTTAATACTAAATTATTAAGCGCCTGCATAAAGTTGCTATACCCATCGGGTTTCTCGGCCAAATCATCATAGCCTTTAACTTTAAACTCTACCCCAGCACCCTCTTCTAAGAATTTGCGAATTGTAATAACCGTATTTTTTCTAACAGCAACAGCAATAGGCCTTATACCTTGTCCATCTGTTTGATTCACGAGATCTTTAAAATCAGCGATATCAATACACTCTTGTCCCGTATCACCAAAGAATTTTTGCAATGCTTGCGTTGCAAGGTCATGCGCAAGATTAAATGCAGCAACATAATGTAAGATATTTCTACCGCCATGACCCTTATAAGTTTTAAAAAAATCTTTAAAAGTAATACCAAGCCAATGAATTTTGTCGCGCTCAGACGAAGCATATTCTATAATATCGCGATTACTGTTATCAGAAATCTTCAAAACATCGGTATTCGCAAGATTGCCAAAAACTATTTTAAAAACGTCAATTGAAGATTTTTGAGCAACAAAATGCAAAAGTTTTGGCTTTAGGTAAGACCAAATATTAAACTCTTCTTTTCTTTTAAATGCTGCTGGGTCATGAGCAACAAACTTTTCGTTGGAATCAAAATAAAATTCTTCGGTCCCATTAAATTTATAGGTACCTAATGCAGCCAGAAGAGCAACGTCATTGTTCTTATAAATTGCATCAGTAATTGCAGGATCAACAGCCGCCTGCACCGCCCCCGCACTCATCAAACAAATAATTAACAATACTCTCTTCTTCATCAAACTACCCTCTCTGCAAAACATACTTTTCAAAAAACACATGACCACGCTACCGTCTTCTTCTCTCCACAACTTCAGTGTTATGAAACACCGTCTTCCAAACCCTTTTCACAATCTCAAGAGCCACAAAGTTCATACAAACCACCGTCATAATCCAACGCAAGAAAGCAGGGTTTGGCGTAACAAAACTCAAAATCGACTGGCCAAAATAGGTATACGGGAGCGTAATTGCCGAAGCGGCAGCAACGCATAAAAAGGTAAGCAACAAATTGGACGGCCTGCTTGTTCTAAAAAATATGTTTTTACTGCGCAGGGCAAAAAATAAAAACAGCTCAGAAGCAATGCTGTACAAAAACCAATGCGTTTGTAAAACTGCCGCCGGTTCTTTGTAAAGCTTTGAAAAAAATGAAAAATCGAACAAGCTGAAGACAAAGCCAATGGTGGTAATTGAAATAAATAACGACTTCATGTTATACCGCTCGGGGCGGGTAATTTCTGACGCTTCAACCGTGTCAGTTGCAATAAAAATAAGCGGTAAGTCTGCCAAGATATTTAAACACAAAAGCTGGATTGGCAGCATGGGCAAGTGCGGCAACAGCAGAGCCGCAATAGAAATAGTAAAAAAGTTACTGAACGTTGATGTCAGCGTGACACGCAAATATTTTAAGGTGTTAAAAAATACCTTGCGCCCTTCCACCACGCCATCCAAAATAACGCCAATCCTATTTTCCAACAAAATAATGTCAGCCGCATCTTTGGCCAAATCGGTCGCGTTGGGCACCGCAATACCAACCGCAGCCTGCTTAAGCGCGGGGGCATCATTCACGCCATCACCCAAAAAGCCAACAGTATATTTTTCACTGAGCAATGTTACAATGCGATACTTATCTTCTGGCGATATGCGCGCAAACGCATGATACTTTTCTGCCGCTTCGCGCTGCTCAGGCTCAGACATAGCACCAAACTCACTGCCCAGCATAACATCGTGCGGTGATTTCAAAAGACCCACTTTATGCCCAACCGCGCCCACTACCTCCGGTGCATCGCCTGACAAAATTTTGATATCTATTTTCAACTTTTCGGCACGCTTAATAGCATCGTGCGCGGTAGCTTTAATGGGGTCTGAAAAAGAAACAAGCCCAACAAAATCTACCTCTTTTTCAACATGCAACAGATCGTCCGGCTTAACACTAAATTGCTTGTGCCCAATGGCAATTATGCGCCTGCCCTCGCCGCCTTGCTCGGCAATCCACGCCAGTATTTGCTCATCCTCTTTAAAATTGCACAGCGCAAAAATATCTTCATACGCACCACGTACAATCAAATGATACGCTTCGTTTTCTTTTACCAAACTGGCGGTGCGACGACGTTGCGGGTCAAACGGCAAATAATCGAGCCGCTCGATATTTTCAACATGACTGCTGCCATTTTTTTCAAGATAGGCAACCAACGCGTTGTCAAATGATTGATGCGATTGCGCAAAGCGTGCACCTGCAAACGTGGCATAACCTATCACCTGCTTTTCATCGTACGGCTGATGAGCAAAAATATCGGCAACTTCCATAATACTTTCGGTGATGGTACCGGTTTTGTCGGTACATAAAATTTCGATACTGCCCAAATCATCAATTGCAGAAAGCCTTTTGACCACCACCTGCTTTGCCGTCATAATACGCGCGGCATATGCCAGCGAAAAGTTGATCACCACCTGCAACGCTTCTGGAATTACTGCCACCGCCAAGCTGATGGAAAATATGAGCATGTGCACAAAGTCAAACTCATCGCCTTTTACCAAGAAGTTAACCAAAAAAACAATGCCCAACGTCAGTACAACCAAATACAAAATAAACGTGCTAATTGTTTTGATATCTTGTGAAAAGCGGCTTGATGGTGCCGACTTGGTAGTTAAACGCGCAACACGACCAAAGGTTGTTTCAGCGCCAATGGCAACAACCACCCCTTTTGCCTGACCGCTCACTACCGTGGTCCCGGTAAAAGCCATATTTTTTGCTTCAAAAACCTGCTCAATATTTTCAAGCTGATCAACACACTTTTCAACAGGAACCGACTCTCCCGTCAAGCTCGATTCATCAATAGTCACATGCTCTGCTTCTATCAGCCGCATGTCAGCCGTAATTAAATCACCCGGCTCAAGAAATACAATATCGCCAGGCACCAGCAACGAGCTGTCAACAAGCATATCTTTACCGTCGCGCAACACCTTCATTTCGTACGTTACATATTTTTTAAGCATCTGCATGGTGCGCTGCGCAAAAAACTCTTGATAAAAACCAAGCACCGCCATAATGCCTACAAAAAATAGAATCATCCCGCTGTTTAAATATTCACCCAAAAAGAATGAAATCACGGCACCAATAAGAAGTAGATAGACAAAAGATGAAGCAAACTGGCGCATGAGCATGTGCCACCACTTGTTGCTGCTAGACTGCAAAACATTAAGACCGAACTGTTGGCGCCGTTTTTTTATTTCAAGCGAAAACAACCCCGTCTCAAGCGACGTCTCCAGCTCTTTTACTACCTCTGCACCCGTTTTTCCGGCTGCTGTAGAAAATATCATACTTCCCCCTAAATCTTACAAAAGTTATAGCGATTTTTTTTGATGATACAATGCACGCAGTATTCTTATAATTTCGAATAATTCTTGCCAAGAAATCAATAGTTTGCTTTGAAATCAATAGTTTGCTTTGACTGTTAGCTTTTGATCATAATTTGACCATTGAAGCAAAAAACTAAATTTAAAAAACCAAAGGAACCTCATGACGCCATTTTTTGATCGTCACGATGCTGGAAAAAAACTTGCCCACGCGCTGCATGACTATAAAGATGTTGCAAACCTGCTCGTGCTCGGCCTACCGCGCGGTGGCGTAGTGGTAGCTGAAGTGGTAGCACACGAGCTAAACGCACCACTCGACATTGTAGTCTCACGAAAAATTGGCGCACCGGGTAACCCAGAGCTTGCAATTGGCGCGGTCAGCCAAGACGGGAAAACATTTATTGATGATGCAACAATTGATTTATTGAGTATCGATAAAGAAACGTTAACTAAGTTGATTGCTGCTGAAAAAAAAGAGGCAGAGCGACGAGTAGAAACCTACCGAGCCGACCTGCCTGAACAAGATTTTACGGGAAAAACAGTAATTGTAGTTGACGACGGCATTGCCACGGGCTTTACCATGTTGGCAGCACTTGCCACTGTTAAAAAATTTGGTGCAATGCAAACTATTGTTGCCGTACCAGTTGCCTCACACGATGCACTCACACAACTCAAACGCGCGACCGACCATGTTGTTGTGTTGCACACGCCTGACCACTTTACCGCCATCAGCACTTACTACCACAAGTTTCCGCAAGTGTCGGACGCGCAGGTTGTTGCGTTACTGCATCCAACACCTGAAGAAGCTTAAACTGATTTATACGCCTGAATTAACCATATCTCCTACATTAAAGCCCGCATGATTCATTGAGCTCAGTAACATGGTTCCAAGACAATCTTCCATACCCTCTGGACAAAACTGAGCGGTACATGCCACATCCGGAAAAGCCCAGCCAGAAACCTGACGGCACACGTCTAGTGCTGTTTGAAAAGGCTCTGCGGGGCACAGGCCAAGAGTAGTATTGCCAACCGCTTGACTCATCCCATTTTGCGCAATTTGGACCAACGCGGCGGGACCTTGCGTAAACACGCATTCGTTGAAATAAGGGTAGCAGGTGCCAGCGGCATCACACGCAAAATCGATAAAATCACCGGCCTCTGTTAACAAACTGCCATCTGGAATTACGCTGGTACCGCCTGATTGAATAAAAGTATTCAACTGGCTAGCACCTTCGGTAATCGGATCAGTAATGTTGGTTACATTGTTAAACAGCCACGTACATACAGCCCCGGCACCTTCACACAAATTTACCAACACTCCTGGGTATTGACACAAAAGTACACCAAGAACAACTACCGCAACACCCAAAACAATACCTACACCACCATGCGCTTTGTTTTCTTCAGACAGCTGTTCAATAATTTCTTCTGGAGCCACACCGTTTTGGTAAAGCGTTAAGCACTTTTCTACAAAAGCTTTATCGTGCATCAACGTTGCTACAGCCTCGTTAACATCTGCTTGAACAGATGTTGTTGCATGAGCTTGAAAAGAAAACAAACAAACAGCTAACACAAATACTCTCTTCATGAAAATCTCCCTTGCACCTCTTTTGGTGCGATAAAAAAATAAGAAATGATACAAAAAATTAAAGGTATTCATACTGCGAATATGAATTTTCCAAAGTCGCAACGCACGTAGCTATATTCATACTCTCTGGACAAAACTGGGCAAAGCAGTCTCGGTCGGGCAACCATGTACCGGAAACCTGACGACACACATCGATTACCTGAGCAAAAGGATTTGCTGGGCATATAGTAAGATTACTAACTGGTTCACGCATCCCATCTTGTGCAATTTCAACTAGTTTTGTTGGTCCGTACTCAAACGCACATTCGTTGAAATAGTCGTAGCATGTATCAGCACTATTGCAAACTTGAGTAACAATATCTGAACAATGCTGCGCAACTTCAGTTGTAGCATCGTCTAAAAACCAACTACACAAAGAGCCAGTACTTTCATACAAATTTATTACCAATGCGGGGTTACAGCACAAAAAAATACCCAACAACGTAACCACAGCCAAACTACCAAGCACTAAAGCATTGCCATAAACTTTCTTTTTCTGCGCAAGCCCAAGAACTACATCAGAAAGTTCTCCGCATTTGCTCAGCTGAACGCACGTTTCTACAAACTCTTCGTCTTGCAACAGATCTTTTATCATCGCCGTTAGCTCTGTTGTGGTCACTGTTGCCATGGCAGATATTGTTGCATTAACTTGCAAAGAAAACAAACAGACAGCCAACAAAAGTACTCTCTTCATGAAAATCTCCCTTGCACCTTTTTTTGCGATATTAAAAAAATAAGAAACGATACAGAACTTGTAGGCACCTCATGATTGGTATGAAGTGCCTACGTTCAAAAATTAAGTATTTCTCGTGTTTGGAGCAGCAACCCAACGCCTTTGTTCCATATCATACGTCATCGGTTGTCGAGGTCTCTCATCTTGACCTCTCGCGTTAACAACCTCATGAATGCCCCAAACAGTGAACATCCCACCTACGAATCCAAAAAACCCTGCCAAAATCGCGGCTATGGCAGTATCGAAGGCAGCTTGCGTCATGCCATGTACCACATGTGCCTGCTTGTTATCATGCTGCAGCAACTGCTCAAGAATCTGCTCTGGCGTTTCGCCATTTTTGTACAGCACAAGACACGTTTCCATAAGCTCACTATCTTGCATCAACGCCGCAACTTGTGCTTCAACCGGCGTTGCGGCTTGTGCTTGAAAACTCAATAAACTCACTGCTAATAACATTACTCTTTTCATGGGGAGAATCCTCTTGCACTCTTTGGTGCATTAAACAATAAGAAACGATACAACTTGTGGGCACCTCATCACGTGAGATACCCGTCTTAAAAAATTCTATGCAGCATCTTACGACTGACGACGCTTTTGCTTTTCTCGATCTGCACTAATTTGAAGTTCGGCTACTATAATAGAAGCGGCAGTCGTCACAATTACGAGCCCAAAAAAACCCGTTACCATCAGAAGTGCATCAACCAAATACGCTTGCTTTTCATCTTCCTGCACCAATTGCCCAACAATGTGCTCAGGCGTTTCGCCATTTTTGTAAAACGAAAGACATTGCGCTACAAACACATCATTGTGCGACAATGCCGCCACAACTTCTTCAACACATGTTTCAAACGGCGTTGTAGCGTGTACCTGAAAAGCACACAACGCAAAAACAAACATCATTATCTTTTTCATAAAAAACTCCGTTGTGTAACAAGATGCAAAACAACCTATACTTCTTCCAACAAACAAAGTGCGCGTAGTGAATTTGGCCAGTAATTGTACAAGAAATACCCACAGCCAACAAAAATGGCAACTATGCCAAGCGCTAACGCAGCCCCCTCAAATGCCGAAATAATTTCAATGAAATGCGCCTTGCTCTCCGGGTGATCAGCACGCAAAAAAGCAATCAAGTCAACAAGCTCTTCTTGTCCATAATCTGCAAGCAGTATTGGGCAAATAGTTTCATCTTTTTGCATTATACCAGTCTGCACTTCATGAGATTTTCCCTGACTCATACCACCACACACACTCAGCACAATAATCAACACAACAAGCGACTTCATAGACACTCCCTCCCAGTACATGCGCACCAACTAACCTCGACTACGTCGGGAGCTAGTTTAAACAGCAGAGGGAGCCATCTGTAAATAAAGCGCTGAATCACTAGTCAGTGCGTAGATGCTACCGATAATGACTAGTCCAAATTTTTTACCTACTTAGTTCATGAGTTGCTGAGCTCCTTGCCCCAATTCTTCACCCCCGCTCAATACAGTAAATAAATACGTCATACAATAACCAATAAAAGTAGACGCTGCTGCCCCGGCAGCAAGAGCAGCAAGCAATAAGCACGCTGGTACAATAGGCACGGGAGAACCAGCAAAACAGGCCCTCTCGTGTGGACTTAACACTCTCGTTTCATAAAAATTATGCGTTGGATTTAACGCGATGTGATAATAACTTTTTGTAGAAAGTTGAAATTCACTAATGCCAACATGCTGCAAAAAGTTGTACAGAACCGCAACTTCTTTGTTGCCGCCTTTGATTTCTATTTCAGTAAAATTACCAAAATCAACCAAATCTCCTCCAGCAACAAAACCCTGCACATGTTGATCAAGCGCCACTTCAAGCGTAGAGCCTTCAAATTCAACTTCGTGCTTCACGCGCGTTTTTTTGATTTCTACGTGCGGATAAAAACCTAACAAAGAAAGAATGTTAACCATCTCGATACTTGAAGAGACACCCGTTTCCGCTTCAATGCGTCGCTCTAGCTGTTCACCGCTCGTTTTGCAACAAACCGATGCCTTACCTGGCTGTGTTCGCACGCGCAAGTACACGGGCGCATCATCAAAGCCTTCTGGATTACGAAACGTAGTCAAGATTGATGGGTGCTGAAAGTAACTGTCAGTCAACTCAACAGTACCACAATGCCGAGCATTCTTTTCAAGCCAGTTAGCCAACAAAGTAGATTGTTCTTCGGTAAGTTTTATTTTGATTTCGATTTCTTCTGAAAACTGAGTAGCTTGCTCTTGCGCACAAAGTTGCGCATTACTAATAACAATAGCACATGCGAGTAACAACAATTTCTTCTTCATTCTTGAATCTCCAAAGAAAATTGACCAATGTGACAGCTGCTCAACGCAACAAGAAGTTCGGGCTGAATTTTTAAAAGCTTATCAACTTGACCTCCGCCAGCATAAACAACATCATGCTGCATTACTTTGTCATCGACAAAAACTTCAAGACCGTTGTTTAAGCCGATTGGCGGGATGCCGCCAGGCGGGTAGCTGGTGACCACTAAAGTCTCTTCTGGTGTGGCAAAACGAAATTTTTTGCAGTTTAAAATTTTTACAACTTCGTGACGATCAAGTCGATCATGCCCGCATAAAACAAAAGCAAAAAACTTTTGCGTGTCTGCTTTTACCACCAGCGTCTTAACAATGCTGCTCAATGGCACTCCCAAAAACTCTGCAGCGCTTTCTGATGTTTTTGTTGGAATATCGCAAACAATAATTTCGAGCGACTTATGTGCAGCAACTAGTTGCTCAAGCTTTGTTTTCACGTTTTTTACCCTAAATCTTTTTATTTTTTATTTGTTCAAAAAAGTAATATCTTTGAATCAGGGTTATGGTGCCCTTTTTTTGAAAAAATGGCAATAGTTCTGCATGTTTTTTAGAATTTTATGCCGGAGTAGGTAGATATCAGAAAGCAAAAAAGGGCAGTACTTTTGGTACTACCCTTTTTTTTAATCTTGATCGAGAAAAGATAGCTCATTATCTTTTCTTTGAACTCAGCCCACTAAAAAGCTCGATTAGAATACTCAGCAATAAGATTTTTATACAAATCAGCACTTGGTTTTTTGTTGCGCTCTCTGTCATGCAAACCAAAGCTTGCATCAAAGCCTTTATGCCATTCAAAGTTATCAACAAGCGTCCAATAATAATAACCGCGAATATCAATACCTTCTTGCAACGCTTTTTCAACCTCTTCCAACGAAGTCATAATCAACAATTGACGGCGCTGATCATCTTTTTTGCTGTTGTCTGCCATACCATTTTCGGTAATGTAAATAGGCTTGCCCAATGCTGCAACTTCTCTGATTGCTGTAGCAAAACCTTGTGGGTCCAGCGATAAGTCCATATCGCCCATAATTTGTCCTGGAAAAAAAGCTGAACCAAAAATAGTATCACTGTTAAAGCCAATCACCGCCGTTGCATAGTAATTCAAACCAATAAAATCAAACGAATGCGGCGCACGATCGTCCTGATAAACAATGCGCAAGGGCTTACAGCAAAAGGTGCTAAATGGTTCATAAAGATATTCACCAGTTCGTAAAAAGTTCATAGTTGCATCGTTGGTAATTGGCGTTAAAAAAGCACAAGCTGATGCTTCGATTGGCTCAAACCAATAACGAGGTTGAAACTTTAATACATTGTGCACAATACCAATTTGTGCTCTGTCGCCACCTGACATTTGTTTAAGCACTTGATAAATTTCAATATGCGCAATTAAAAGATTTTTCAAAACTTCACCACACACGCGAAAACCATCTTTAACGGCAATCTTACCTGGCGAGTGAATACCAATCAAATGCCCTGCAAATGCATAAACCGCCGGTTCATTGATGGTACACCACAACTGAATCTTGTCATGAAAGCGCGCAAAAACAGTTTGCGCAAATCGTACAAAGTACTGAATATTTTCAACTCGTTCAAAGCCACCTAAATCATCAAACCACGCCGGATGCACGAAGTGGTGCAGGGTTGCCATTGGCGTTATGTTTGCTGCAAGCAGGGCCATGCACAAATTATCATAATGCTGTAACGCACTCTCGTTAATCATGCCTTGCGCTGGTTCAATGCTGCTCCAGTCGATAGAAAACCTAAAAGAGTTAATCCCTATTTCTTTCATGAGCTCAATATCTTCTTGATATTTGTTCCAATGATCAACTGATTTCCCAGAAACTAAACCTATTCGTTCTTGAAATCGAGCCCAGTTGGAATCTGGCAGCGTAGCAGCACCGGAGTTTTGAAACTCCGCAATAGCGGTACCCCATTGAAAATCTTTGGAGAATTTTTGTGAAAACAGCGAAGCATTAACAAATAAAAGTACCAGTAAAAACTTGAAGTGTACATTGCGCACCATACAAAATCCCTGCCTACCTAAAAGTTGAACAAAAACTCACCAAACAAAACACAACACGGTAATTCTACCATCAAAAATCAGGTACATCGAGATAGTTTTGGCAAAATATAGGCAAGAAAAAAGCCGCTAACTTTGCAGTTAGCGGCTTTAATTAAAACCTGGCAGTACCTATTTTTCCGGCTCGTCTCC